>NZ_JBFAGS010000002.1:48648-607968 GCF_040653835.1 Micromonospora sp. NPDC050980
GTGTTCGGCCGGCCCGTCCCGGACGCCGCGCCGGGGACTCTCCTTCCGGGGTCCCGTGTTCGGCCGGTCCGTCCCGGACGCCGCGCCGGGGACTCTCCTTCCGGGGTCCCGTGTTCGGCCGGTCCGTCCCGGACGCCGCGCCGGGGACTCTTCTTCGCGGGCCTTTGGAGCTGAGTCGTCGGTGATATCGCGCCGGTCCTGGCGGCAGGCGCCGCTCGCCGCCGTCGCTGATGTGCGCCGGCCGTGCCACCGGCGAGCGCGCGGCAACATCCCCTTCGGTGCGATGCCGATGTCCCGCGCACCGAGCCGGCCGGCCGTCGAGTCGTTTCTGATATCAGCTCGAAAGGCTCTCTGACCGAGGCTCTCCGCGCCCCTGAGCAGAGCCTGGCCCATCCCCGGCGAGCGACAGGCCGGGCCTTCGGGAAGCGTCCGGTGATCAGCGCCAGCGCAGCGGGCCCGGGCGCACTCGCCACCACAACCGCCGCCACCGGGGTCGGGCGTCGCGCAGGGCATCGCCGTACGTCGCGGCCAGGGCCGCCGCCCGGACGGCTTGAGCGGGAGTCGTGGTGCCGGGGGCAAAGGCCACCTGGTTGATCAGATCGGCGAGTTCGTCGACGTCACCGCCGGACGGATCGAGGTCACCCCCACCCGGGGCGGCGCGGGCCTCGGCGAGCGCCACCCGCGCCCGCTCGGCCACCTCCGCCGCCGCCAGGTCGTCGCCCACCGGGCGCCCGGCCAGGCGCAGCGCGTCGGCCAGCTCCCGCCAGGCGCCGGCGATCCGTGCGCCGGGATCACCCCGCTCCAGCCGGGCGCGCGTCAACCGGCGGCGCATCGCGGCAAGGGTCGCCAGCACCGCCCCCACCACCAGCAGCAGGCCGCCGGCGCCGCCGCCGACCAGCACCGGCGTACCCACGCCGCCCCCAGCCGGGCCCGACGCCGGCGCGGCGGCCGGGGGCGTGGCCGAGGGGTCCGCGGTCGGCGCCGGCACCTCCGACGGCGGCGGCTCCTCCGGCTGCGGCCGGAAGTCCTCCTCCACCGGCCGGGGCTCGGAGTCCGGACGCGGCATCGGATCGAACGGCACCCAGCCCACGCCCTCGAACAGCACCTCCGGCCAGGCGTACGCGTCGGCGGCCCGCACCGGCCCGTCGGACTTCGGCCGGAACCCCACCACCACCCGGGTGGGCAGCCCGGCGAGCCGGCCGAGCACCGCGAACGCGGCGGCGAACTGCTCCGAGGTGCCCCGCTGCCCACCGCCGTTACGCGGGCCGAACAGGAAGAACGTCAGGTTCGGGTAGGCGTGCCCACTCGGCGCGTCCGCGGTCACCCGGTAGTGCTCGCCGAGGAACGAGGCGATCGCGTCGGCCCGCGCGTACGGCGCGCCGTTGGACTCGGCGAGCTGGGTGGCGAGCCGGCGCAGCTGCTCCGGTGCGCCGTCGGGCACCCGCAGCACCCGCGACACCGCGTCACCGGCGGGCACGTCCGCGACGGTGACCAGATTCGGGTCCGGCGTCTCCCGGATCGAGGACACGTCGTACCGCAGCCCCGGGACGAGCCCCTCCGGCCGGATCAGCGTCCCGCTCGCCGGGTCGTACGCCACCCGCGCGCCGCTCACCTCGCGCGGCGTGGGCACGGCCGGCAGCAGCCGCCCGGTCAGGTCGGCCACCGTGATCTCCTGGCGCACCACGTCGGTGGTCGCGCCCGGCGCCGGGTCGACGGCGGGCAGGATCCGCCCCGCGTTGCGGTAGGTGGCGCCCACCCGCCACGTCACCCCGTCGTAGTCACCGAGCACCGCCAGCCGGATCCGCGGCGGCCCACCCCCGGTCGAGCCGGCGACCGTGCGTACGTCGAGCAGTCGCTGATCCGCGTTCAACGCCCAGCCGGAGATCCGGATCAGCGGGTTCTCGTCCAGCGACTCCACCTGCGGCGGCGCGACGTAACGGCGCGGATCGACCGGACGTTCGTCGACCTGGCCGGCGACCACCGGGGCCAGCAGCGCGGCCAGCGCCACCACCACCGCCAACCCGACCGCGCTCGCCACGGCCAGCCGCAACCGCACCGCCGCCCGTACCGCCGGGGCGAGCCCCGCCGCCGGGTCCGCCGCCGGGTCCGCCGCCGGGTCGGACCGTCGGCCCGGCGCGGCCAGGCCGACGGCCGCGACGGCCGCGAACAGCACGGTCGGGCCGACCGCCGGCTCCGCGTTCGGCCCCACCACGTAGAGCGCGCCCGCGAAGAGCAGCGCCGGCGGCAGGTAACCCAGCAGCACCCGACCGGCCCGTAGCGCCACCTCGGCGGCGGTCAGCCCGGCCAGCCAGGCCGCCACCACCGGAACCAGCACGGTGTCCGGCGCCGGCTGCACCGGGATCATCGCGGTGAGCAGTCGGGGAATCGCGTTGCGGGCGGCGTCGCCGGCCACCTCGCCGAGCCCGCCCGGCAGCGCCGCGTGGCTCGCCGCCAGCCGCAGCGACAGCAACGTCCAACCGGCCAGGGCGGCCACCGACACCGGCGCCACCAGCCATGACGGCAACCGCCGGGCGGCCACGCTCACCAGCACCGAACCGGCCGCCGCGCCGACCATCAGCCGGCTCAGCAGCGGGTCCGCGTACACCCGGCCCAGCACCACGCCGGAGAGCGCGACCAGCACCACCAACGCCCCCGGCAGCAGCACCGCCCACAACGCCCCCGCCAGCCGGCCGCGCGCCGGCGCCCCGGCGGCCGGCCGCGGCGGCGTCACCGTCACCACCGGCGGATCCCGTCCCACTCGGCGGCGAACGCCGCGCCGTCCGCCGCCTCCAGCACCACCAGGCCGGTCGCGGCGGCCCCCGTCGGCGCGCCCGCGCCGAACATCCCCACCACCACCGACGGGTACGCGCCGCGCAGCGCGCCGACATGCCCCAGCTCCTCGCCGGCGCCCGGCCCGGTGAGGAACACCAGCGTGTCGCCGAGCCGCTCCTGACGCAGCCGGCTCGTCGCCGCCGACAACACCTCCGACCCGCCGCCGGTCAGCTCGACCGCGGCGAGGCGGTCCAACGGCCCGGCCGCCCCCACCGGCTCGACCTCGGCCGGCGCGACCAGCAGCAGGCGCGCCGGCAGGTCCTCCCGCACCGCCGCGGCCACCACCGACGCCGCCGCCTCGCACGCCGCCTCGAACGACTCCGCCACCCCCGCCGAGCGCGCCGGGTGTGCGGCGGCCCGATTGTCCAGCACCACCACCAGACGCGGCAGGCTGGTGTCCACGTTCTCCCGCACCATCAGCTCACCCACCCGGGCACTGGTCCGCCAGTGCACCCGGCGCAGCTCGTCACCGACCACGTACTCGCGCAACGCGTCGAACGTGATCGACCCGTGCGGCACACTGTCGACGCGCCCGTCCAGGCTGCGCCCGGCGCCGGTGGGCACCGCGGACAGCGGATGGATCCGCGGGTGCACCCACACCGGCGCGGTGCCGCCGTAGCTCCGGGCCAGCGCCACCAGCCCGAGCGGGTCACGGCGGACCACCCGCAGCGGGCCGACCGGCACCACCCCGCGCCGCTGCGTCGGCACCGGGTAACGGACCCGGGTGTCCCGGCCCGGGCGCAGCCGCAGCAGCGGCACCGGCACCGGCTCACCGCCGCAGCGGTCCTCGGCCACCAGGTTCGCCGCCCGCAGCCGGCCCGTGTTGCGCACGGCCAGCTCCATCACCGCCGGCTCGCCCCGGGCCACCCGGTCCGGGTCGGGTCGACGCTCGACGGCCAACCGGGGCCGCCAGGCGGCGGTCACCACGGCATAGCCGACCGCCACGCCGGCCGCCGCGCCGAGCACGGTCAGCTCCGGGTACGCGTACCGGAAGCCGACCCCGAGCAGCAGCACCGCGGCGACGAGCAGCCCGAGCCCCCGGGCGGTGATCCCCACGCTCAGCCGTGCACCGGCGCGGGCTGTCCCGACGGCAACGGCACCGGCACCGAGGCGACCGCCTGGCGCAGCACCTCGGCCGGCGTGACGCCGCGCACCTGCGCGTCCGGGGTGAGCATCAGCCGGTGCGCGAAGACCGGCTCGACGAGCGCCTTCAGGTCCTCCGGCATGATCCAGCCCCGGCCGTCGATCAGCGCGTACGCGCACGCCGCCCGGGTCAGCGCGATCACCCCGCGCGGGCTCACCCCGACCCGCACCTGCGGGTGGGTGCGAGTCGCCGCGGCCAGCCGCACCGCGTACGCGTACAGCGGCTCGGCGATGTGCACCCGCCGGGCCATCTGCACCATCTCGCCGACCGTGGCGGTGTCGGTGACCGCGGTCAACGAGTCGGGGGAGCGGACCGTTGCGCCGCGCAGCACCTCCACCTCGACCGCCTCGTCCGGGTAGCCGACGGAGAGCTTCACCAGGAACCGGTCGAGCTGGGCCTCCGGCAGCCGGTAGGTGCCGTCCATCTCCACCGGGTTCTGCGTGGCCACCACCAGGAACGGCTGCGGCACCGGGTGGCGTACGCCGTCCACGGTGACGGTCCGCTCCTCCATCACCTCCAGCAGCGCCGACTGGGTCTTCGGCGACGCCCGGTTGATCTCGTCGGCGATCACGATGTTCGCGAACACCGGCCCCGGGTGGAACTCGAACCCGCGGCTGGCCTGGTTGAAGATGGTCACCCCGGACACGTCCGAGGGCAACAGGTCCGGGGTGAACTGGATTCGCCGCCACTCACCCTTGACGGTCGCCGCGACCGCCCGGGCGAGGGTGGTCTTGCCGACACCCGGCACGTCCTCCAGCAGCACGTGCCCCTGGGCGAACAGCGCGGTCAGCGCCAGCCGGACCACCTGCGGCTTGCCCAGCACGACCGCGTTGACGTTGTCGGCGAGCCGGGCGGCCAGGGCGGCGAAGCCCTGCACCTCCGGCTGGCTCAGCGGTTCGTGCGTGTTCACGGGGCGCCCTTCGACATGTCGCGGTCAGCAGGTGGGCAGCAGGTTGATGTCGTCGCCGCCCTCCAGGTTGAGCCAGGCCCACGGGATGTAGTCCCGGCCCTTGCTGTGGTCCACGCGCACCCACCACGTGCTGCGCTTGTCGTTGTTGTAGATGTAGGCGTAGACCTCCTCGCCCTTCTTCTTGCAGTACGCCTTCAGCCGCGCGCCGTTGCGCTCCCAGCCCGCCTGCCTGTCGTTGTCCTGCTGGGTGACCGAGAAGATCTCGTTGCCGTTGCGCTCGCCGGGCACGTCCCGCGAGCAGTAGGTCGCCTCCGCGCCGGAGGAGCCGTTGCGGCAGGTCGCGATCCCGTAGAGCGCACCGGTGGTCTGGGCACGGGTCGCGGTGTTCTTCCCGGCCGCGTTGCTCGCGGTCAGCGTCACCGTGTAGGCGGTGCCCGGCGTCAACCCGGTCACCCGCAGGCTGGCGCAGCTCCCGCTCACCGTCCTGCCGCCGGTGGCGGCCGTGCAGGTGGCCCGCCCGCCGCCGGCGTCGACGGTGAACGCCACAGTCACCGAGGTGGCGTCCGCCGACGAGCCGGTCACCGTGATCCGCGGCGCGGCCACCGTGCGGGCGGTGGTGCCGGCCTCCGCGCCGGCGCCGGCCTCGTTCACCGCCTTCACCGTCACCGTGACGTTCTGCCCGTCGCCCAGCCCGCCCACCGTCGCCCGCACGTCGGTCACCTCGACCGTCTTCCCACCGGCCTGCACCACGTACGTCGTCACCGGGCGGCCGTTCTCCACCGCCGGCGACCACTGCACGGCGACGGTGCCGGGCCGGTCGGCCACCGTGGACGCGCGCAGCCCGGTCGGCGCGCCCGGCGCCGCGAACGGCACCACCGTGTTGCTCACCGGCGACGCCTTCGACCCGGCGCCCCGGTCGCTGACCGCGGTCACCGTGAACGCGTACTGGGTGCCGTACTCCAACTGGCCGGCCGGCACCACCAGCTCCGTCTTCGGGGACTCGCCGGCCGGGGCGCTCGCGCCGGCCGAGGTCGCGGTCACCGCGTACCTCGTGACCTTGTTGCCCTGACCGTCGGCCTCGGGCCAGCTCACCCGGACGGTGCCGTCGGGCCGCGCCTCGGCGGTCACCGAGGCCGGCGGGTCCGGCACCTCGGCGGTCGGCACGACCGGGTTGCTGCGACGCGCCGGGCCGTCGCCCTCGGCGTTCACCGCGTGCACCGCGAACGTGTACGTCTCACCGTTGGTCAGACCGGTGACCTCCAGCGCGCGCTGGTTCGCGCCCACCTGGTGGGTCTGGCCGCCACCCTCCACCACGTACCGGGTGATCTCGGCGCCGTTCGACGCGGCCGGCTGCCAGCTCACCCGCGCCGAGGCGTTGCCGGCGGCGGCGCGCACCGACTTCGGCGCGCCCGGCTCGCTCACCTTCGGCTTCTTCGGCGGGGGCGGCGGCGGGGGAGCGGGCGGCGGGTCGCCGCCGAGCACGTCGTTGGCGTACTTGTTGACCTCACGGACCCGGTTCCGGTCGTCGACCACCTGGGCCGTGGACGAGTCCGGCGGGTTGATGAACAGGTGGTTCTCGCGAACCTCCAGCTCCACCGGCCCGGGCCGGCCGGTGCCCTTGATCGTCTCCACGAGCTGCCCGGCGGCGTCGAACGAGTAGACCGTGCCGGTGTCCTCGTCGGCGCAGTAGAACCGGCCCGCCCAGGCCACCGCCGGGCTGAGCCGGGAGCCCGACCCGGGGACCGTGAACCGCCTCACCTCGACGCCGTCGCGGACCACGTGCACCGACCGGTCACCCCCGACGGTCACCGGCACCTGCGGCCCGCTGGTGCGCGTCGGCAGGTTGCCGGGCGCGGTCATGGTCAGGTCGGCCCGCCGCGTCTCGCCGCCGGTGACCGTCACCAGTGACGCCGACGTGCGGTCCAGCACCGCCACGCCCTCGTCCAACGTGGACACCACCAGTTCGTGCGCCGGCTCCGCCACGTCGTACGTCTCGACGCGTTTCGGGCTGAGCCCGGCGGGCGGCGCGTCGCCCGGCGTGGCCGGCAGTTCGGCGGCGGTGACCGCCGAGACGGTGCCCTCGCTCGGCACCGCCACCCACAGCTTGCCCGCGCCGTCGAAGGCACCGCCGGTGATGCCCGGCGGGTAGCGCACCGGCTCGCCCACCGGCGTCAAGGCCCGCGGGTCGAGCTGCCGGACGATGCCCTGCACCGCGTCCACCACGAACGCCGCGCCGTCGTGCAGGGCGACGCTGACCCCCAGCCCCGGCGCGGTCGGTGTGGACGCGGTGATCTGCAACGTCGCCAGGTCAAGCGAGCTGACCTGGCCGGTGTTGAGGTCGCGCAGGATCAGCAGCCGGTCGGTCTGGGCCACCTGCATCTGGTGGCGCCGCCCGCCGGGCACCTCCATCCGGGTGTCCACCCGTGCGGTGATGCCGTTGACCCGGGCCAGCTCGCTGCGCGTGGTGCTCCACAGCCAGGACGAGGAGTCGAAGTTGGCCACCGCGTTGTCGGCGGCGCCCAGCCCGAGCACCGTCAACCCCATCGCGGCCAGCAGCGCGGCCACGGTGCCGACGGTCACCAGCCCGCCCCGCAACCGCTTCCGGGGGCGGGCCGTCTGCGGCCCGGCGGTGCTCGTGACGTCCTCGATGGTGGTCACAGCCGGCTGCCTTCCCGCGTCGGTGGAGGAGGCGCCGCACACGGCCGACCCTCCCCAGAGCCGGGAGCCATCATAGGTGCCGGCCGGGACCGGTGGAACCCGCACCGTCTCCCTGTGGACACCGAGCGTGTCCTCGGTGACCGGTCAGTTCGGCGGGCCGCTGCCCTCCCGGTCGGTGCACACCTGACCCGAGGTGGCGTACGCGTCGGTCGAGTAGACCGCCAGCACCGTGAAGCAGTAGTCCAGCTTCGCGCTCAGTCCGTTCACCGTGTAGCGGGTCTGCCCGGCGTCCACGGTGGCCATCACCCCGAGCTTCTGCCCGGCGCGGCCACCGGCCACCACGAACGGCACCCCACCGTTCGTCGGGTCGGTCCAGGTCACCGTGATCGTCGTGGTGTCGTCGCGCAACCGCAGGTCGCCCGGGGGTGGCCCGGTCACCTTCGGCTTCACCGCGCCGGGTGCCGGCGCCGGCGGTGCGGCGTCGCGGGTGCCCCACACCACGCCCCCGGCGACCGCCGCCGCCAGCACCGCGCCCACGACCACCAGGGCCAGCACCCTCCGGTTGCGGCCGCGCGGCTCCGGCTCCTCCGCCGCCGGGTACGCGGCGGGTCGGTGGAAGGCCGACGGCACCGCCGCCCAGGAACCCCGCTCCGGGTACGCCGCCGGTTCCGGCCGGGTCTCCTCGGGACAGTCCAGCAAGCCGTCGTAGACCGGCAGCGGCCGGCCCTCGACCGGCATGTCCCCGGCGGCGCTCCGGTCCGCCCCGGCGATGCCGTGGCCCGCCCGGGGCCCCTCCACCGGACGCGCGGCACCTCCGCCGGCGACCTGGGTCTCCGCCGCCTGCTGCGGCTCGGGGCCGGTCGCACCGTCCACCGGCTGCGGCGGCGCCACGCTGCTCCACGGTGGCGCGGTCAACCCCCACGGCGGTACGGCCGGACCACTGACCGGCGCAGCCGGCAGCGGGTGGCCGCCGACCGGTGCCCCGCTGACCGGATACGCGCCGGGACCGCTGGCCGGGTGTCCGGGAGGGCCGCTCACGGGATGCCCGGGCGGTCCGCCGGCCGGGTGTCCCGGGTGGCCATCGACCGGGTACGTGTGCGAGGCGCGTGCCGGATAACCAGACGGCCCGCTCGGCGGACCGGCCGGCGGACCGCTGATCGGCTGGGTCGCCGGCCCGCTCGCCGGTCGCCCGCCGCTCGCCATCGGTCCGCTCGCCATTGGTCCGCTCGTCGGTGGTCCGCTCGCCATTGGTCCGCTCGTCGGTGGCCTGCTCGCCATTGGTCCGCTCGTCGGTGGCCTGCTCGCCATTGGTCCGCTCGTCGGTGGCCCGCTCGTCGGAGGCCTGCTCGTCGGCGGTTCGTTGACGGGGAGCGCGGTTGCCGGCGGTGCGCTGACGGGAGGTTCGCTGCCGGCTCGTGGGTCCGGGGATGGTTCGGTGATCGGGGCCGGCGCGGCGGCCGACGGCGCGGCGGCGGCCTGCCGTTCCGCCTCCTCGCGCAGCAGCGGGCCGATCTGCCGCACCTGGATCGTGGGTCTGTCCCAGCCCGGACCGGACGCCGACGCAGCCGCCGCGGGCTCGTCGGCCTCCGGGTCCGCCCCGGTGCCGGGTGGCGGCGGCGACGGCCGGCGAGGCGGCGGAATCACCGGTGCCGGGGGTGGGGAAGCAGCGGCGGCGGTCGGCGCCGACCGCCCGGGGCGCGGCGGCGGATCGACCGGCGTGTGGGACGGGACGGGCGTCACCCCTGGGCCCGGAACGGACGGCGCCATCCCGGCGCCTGGCACCGGTGTCGCCGCAGGGCCTGGCACCGGTGTCACTCCGGGGGCCGGCCCGACCGGCGTCACCCCGTGGCCCGGCGGGGCAGCAGGTGGCGGGACCGTCGGGGGCGGCGGGCCGTCGGCACCGACGGCGGGCGACGCCGCGGAGTGGAAGGTGGCCTGAACGGGCTGACCCGAGGACCGGGGCGAAGCCCGGTCGGGCGGCGCGGAGAAGGGTGCGGCGCCGTTGCCGGGCGGCGCGGAGAATCGGACCGTGCCCCGGCCGGGCGGGGCTGGGACGCGGGCGGTGGCGTCGTCGGGTGGCAGCGGCGTCCGGGTGCTCGGGGACGGCGACGCGGACCCTGGCCAGGACGGCCGAGGCGTCTCCTGCGGCGGTGGCGCCCACTCGGCCCCGGGCACCGGCGCCGCCGTGGGGGCGGGGAGCGGCGGCGGGACGGGCTGGGGAGGATGTGCGGACGCGACCGCCGGCAGCGATACGGTGGGCCCGGCCAACGCCGGATCGGAAGCACCGCCGGCAGCGGCGGCGGAGCCGCCGACGGGCAGGCCGTAACCGCCGGGAGCGGCGGCGGAGCCGCCGAGGTAGTGGCGGGCTGCGCGTACCGCGGGGTGGTCCGGACCGAGCACGGCGGGCCCGGCGGTCGCCACCCGACCGTAGTTGCGGCGGGCCTCGTGCCGGTTGCCCAACTCCTCCGCCACACCGGCGAGGTCGAAACTGAGGGCCAGCATCAACGGGTCGGCTTCGCCGCGGCGACGCTCGCCCGCCGCGTACGCCTCCTCGAGAACGCGGCGGGCGGCGGCCGGGTCGTCGGCCTCGCGGTGCAGCCGGGCGAGCAGGTGGCCGCTGGTCAGGACGTCCTGGTGGTCCTCGCCGTACGCCGGTCGCGCCGTGGTGATCGCGTCGGCGAGCAGGCGGCGGGCACCGGTCAGGTCGCCCGCGGCGCGAAGCGCCAGGGCCTGGTGTTGCGCGGTGGTCAGCGGGGCGGGGTGGGACACGTGGGCAATGCTGCCCGGACTCGCCGGTTCTGCGCTACCCGCCCGGATCGCAGCGGTTCTGAGCTGGTCAAATATGGTGCGTCAGTGGTGATGTGCATGATCGTTCCGGGCCGTGTACAGTAATCTCCCGTGCGGCCCGCCGGGCCGGCCGATGCGGTGAGCCGATCACCTCGGTCGATTGGGTAGGCTGAACGAGCAGGTCCGGGTGGCGGAATGGCAGACGCGCTAGCTTGAGGTGCTAGTGCCCGTATAGGGCGTGGGGGTTCAAGTCCCCCCTCGGACACCAATTTGCAGCATCCATGCTGTGTTTCGCGTACTGGTGGTCAAGCGCGCTTGACCACGCAACTCTCAGCGCAGCGACCCCCTCGATCGACCTTGTCTCGATCGGGGGCGATTGTCGTGGCTGATCGTTCTGTAGCTCCTGTCATCCCGCCGGTGTTGCTGGCCGACCGAGGGTCGGAGTCCCGTCGTCCCCGTGGTGGAGCGCGCCGTCCCCCGTTGCCGCTGCCGGTGCTGCCGTCGCCACGCGCCGGCACGATGGTGTACGGCCTGGCTGCCATCGACAACAGCGGCAGGATCGCCGACCGCGCGGTCATCCGGGCCCTCGGCTGGGCGTCGGGCTCGCGTCTGCACATCCGCGAAGGTGGCGGAGTCATCGTCGTCCGACTGGATCGGCAGGGCGTCTTCACCGTCAGCGGTCAAGGCCATCTCCATTTGCCGGCGGCCGTGCGGCACTGGTGCGGCCTGACCGTCGGCGACCGGGTGTTCCTGGCCGCCAGCCCATCTGAAGGCCTGCTCGTGGTGCATCCGCCCGCCGCACTGGACGCGATGGTCGTCGCGGCGCACGCCGAGGCGCTGGGCGGTGGCCAGGCATGAGCGACACCACCGTGGGCCGGGCGGAGCTGGATGCCGCGCGGTTGCTGCTGGCGCGGATGGGCATCTCGCCGGCCGACCTCGTCGAGGCGGCGTCGGACCGTCCACCGGCACCGACGTTCGCCGAGTACGTGCCGGTGGTAGCGGCGGCGGTCAGCGACGGTACCCGGCGGGCGTACGGCTCGTACTGGAAGCGAGTCCTGGAGCAGTGGGGACAGCGGCGGCTCGACGAGCCGACTCCGTCGGAGATCGAGCAGCTCGCCGAGTACACCAAGACGCACGTGGTGGCCCGGCGCAACGCGCGGGGCGGGCGAAGCGCGGCGGAGCACCTGATCGCCGCGCTGCGGTGCCTGTACAAGCGGGCCGTCGCTGACGGGTACGTTGCCGCGGCGGACAACCCCGCTCTCAAGGTGGCCAAGCCGCGGCGCCTTCCGAGCACCAGAAGAGCCGTAGCGGACAGCAGGCTGGCGGAGATCAACGCCGTCGCCGCGAGCACGGGCGATGATCCGGCGCTGGACAGCCTGTTGTTGCGGTTGCACACCGAGACGGCGTGCCGCCGGGGTGGTGCGCTGGCGTTGCGGCCGGTCGACCTGGATCCGGATCAGTGCCTCATTCTGCTGCGGGAGAAGGGTGACACGGTGCGGTGGCAACCGGTGTCACCGACGCTGATGAGGCATCTGCAGCAGCATGCCGAGGAGCGCCAGGCGGTGGGAACGGGGCAGCTGCTGCGTTACCGCAACGGGCAGCCGATCACCTACCGGCGCTACGACCATCTGTGGGTGCGTCTCGGTGAGCACCTGCCGTGGGTGTACGTGCAGCAGATCAGTACGCACTGGCTGCGGCATACGACGTTGACTTGGGTGGAGCGGAACTTCGGCTACGCCGTGGCGCGCGCGTACGCCGGTCATACCGACAGCGGCAGCGACGCCGGTGTCACCAGCACTTACGTCCGAGCGAGTCTCCAGGAGGTCGCGGCTGCTCTGGCGGCCCTGGCCAACGAGTCTCATCCTCTCGCTTGAGCTGGAACTATCGCGGGGTGGGCCTGGTCGTTACGTCCAGGCCTACTCGCGGGGGCCTATTTGCAACGAGGCCGTAGCCAAAGCGGGGCCACGTAGCGTCGGCATCCGGATCTGCCGAGTTGAGTGCGCTTGCCCATTTTGGGCGAGCCGGCAGGCAGAGCACCCTGCCCGGTGACGGCCATTGCCCGGCACGGCTCAATCGCCGCAGGCACCATAAATACGCGTGCATGGCATACAGTGACCGTTTTTCATCCTGCGTAGCGGTTGGCTTCGACGTGGTGCAGAACGAGGATGGCCTGCACGATCGCGGTCGCTCGGCGCGGGCAGCAGCGCAGCTTGGCCAGGATTTTCCAGGTCTTGAGCGTGGCGATCGCCCGCTCGCCGCGCGCGCGGATCTTCGCGTGGGCCCGGTTGACCGCCTTCTGCCGGCGTGACAGCTTCGGCCGGAACCGGCGCCGCTTGAACGGCGTCCGCACGCCGCCGCGGGCTCCTTGATACCCCTTATCGGCAAAGGTCATCACCTCGGCGCTGGTCAGCGCGTCGATGATGCCGTGAGTGCGGGCGGCGGTCAGGTCGTGCGTCGCGCCGGGCAGCGCGCCTGAAGCCCTCACGAGGCGCCCGACCGCGTCGGCGATGACCTGCACGTTGACGCCGTGACGCTTGTGTTTTCCGGAGTAGTACGGCTTCTGGTCGGCGACCCGGTCGATCGGGATCAGCGTGCCGTCGAGGATCGCGTATGCCAGCCGCCGGATGCGCCGCATGGCGGTGTTCAGGTCGTCGGCGGCTGCGCTGAGCAGGGCGATTGCTTCTTGGACGTAGCGCCAGGCGGTGCTCACGCCGATCTCGAAGCCGGCGGCAAGGCGCGTATAAGTGTCGCCGTTACGCAGGTGGGCCAGGGCAAGCAGCGCCTGACGGCCCGGAGCCAGCCGCCGCCATCGGGATTCGCGCTGCTGGCGGTGCACGCGGATGCGCTCGGCGAGGTGGTTCAGGGTCCGGCTGGACAACGAGATCGTGGACGGGTAGGACAGCATGGCGAGGCTCCCGGTCGGGGCATCGGGTTTGGTCGATTTACTGTCCTACCTGGAGCCTCGCCCTCATCGATCGCCGCCCCCGACCACCCCGCGCCGACCTGCAAGATCAGGTTGGAAAAGGCTCAGTGCTCTTGTCCTCGCTGCGGGCGTCGCGCAGGGTGGTGCGGAGGTCGTCGAAGCTGCCGACGAGGCGTCGGATGTCGTCTTCGGTGAGGCGATGGGAAGCCTGCGCCTGTGCTGCCGTTGCCGCGTCGCGTCGGGCGAGGGCGGCGGCGTGTTGGGTGGCGTGGAGTCGGCGGATCGTTTCGGTGAGCCGGTGCGAGGCGAACACCTTCAGCAGCCAGTTGTCGAGCGCGGGGACGATGTCTCGTTCCGCGACGTAGACGTTGCGGGGGTGCTGGACGTGGTTGGCCAAGGCGTACTCGTTCAGGTGGCGGCATCGGCGGGGCGGTATCGGCGCGGCTCAACCGCTTGGTGCACTCGTCCGTGCCCCTGTCCCGCCACCCGGTTCGCCGTGGACAGCGGGGCACCATCACCGCAGGCGCGCACCGATGAGGTTTCCGCGTCGAGCCCGTCGGTACGTGGGAGACCGACCTACGAGAGGCTGGCACGATGCGCAGACTGACCTTCGCCATGAACGTCACGCTGGACGGCTACATCGCCGCGCCCGGCGACGACCTCGGCTGGAGCGGGGGTGACGGACCGGACTCGTCGGCGGGCGACGAACTGTTCCAGTGGTGGTCCGATCGGGTGGCGGCGACGGACCTGGCGCTGTACGGGCGCAAGGTGTGGGAGGGGATGAGCGCCCACTGGCCTACCGCCGACCAGAGGGCCGGCGCCACACCGGCGGAGATTCAGTTCGCCCGCCGCTGGCGGGACATGCCGAAGGTGGTGTTCTCCTCGACGGTCGACACGGTCGACTGGAACACGCGCCTGGTCGCCGGCGACGCGGTCGCCGAGATCACCCGGCTCAAGACAGAGGACGCGGGCGCGATGGATGTCGTCGGCGCGACGCTCGCTGGTGCGGCGATGCGGGCCGGGCTGATCGACGAGTACCTGCTGGTCACCTACCCGGTCCTGGTGGGCGGCGGCACGCCGTTCTTTACCGCGCTGGACAACTGGGTGAAGCTGACCCTGGTGGAGACCCGGACGTTTCGGGGCGGCGTGCTGCTGACCCGGTACGAGACACGGCGATGATCACAGCGTCGGGGGCAGGCCCAGCCACGGTATGCCGGTGGCGTCGAACCCGGTGAGTTCGGCGATCGTCCCGTCGACGATGTGCAGGACCGCGATGGCGGACAGCCGGTGGTCCGGGTCGTCGGGGGTGCGCAGGTAGAGCGCGGCGGCTGGCGTGCGGTTGACCATCGTGGTGACACCGCGCCAGTCGTCGTGGCCGGGCTGGAAGAGCCCACCGGAGACCCAGCCGTCCACGGCGTCCCTGGCCGTGACGACCGAGGTGCCCGCCTGGGGCAGCATCACGAAGCGCAGGTCGTCGCGCAGCAGGGACATCAGTTTGTCGAGATCGTTGCGCTCGTGGGCGTCGATGTACGACCTCACCATGGCGCGTTCGTCGGCCGACAACTCGTGGGCGGCGGGGCTCCGCCAGTCGAGGCGGCGGCCGGGCAGCTGCCCACGCATCGTCACGCGGGCCCGCTGCAGCGCGCTGGTCACCGATGCGACGGTCAGTTCGAGGGTGTCGGCGGCCTTCGCCGCCGGCCAGCCGAGGACGTCACGCAGGATGAACACCGCCCGCTGCCGCGGCGGCAGGTGCTGGACCGCGACGATGAACGCCAGCTCGATCGTCTCCCGCGCCACCACCGACTCCTGCGGGTCCGCCGGCAGCATCTGGTCGGGGTACGGCTGCAGGTACAGCACTTCGGAGCCGAACTCCGTCAGCCCGGCCGGCACCGGGGTGCGGTCGTTGCGCTTCTCCAGGAAGTCGAGGCAGGCGTTCGTCGCGATCCGGTACAGCCAGGTTCGCAGCGCCGCGTGACCCTGGAACGACTCCCGCTTGTGCCACGCCCGCAGGAACGTCTCCTGTGTCAGGTCTTGGGCGTCCTGGTAGTTCGCGAGCATCCGATAGCAGTGCACCTGCAGCTCACGCCGGTGACGCTCCGTCATTCGTGCGAACCGCGCCGGGTCTCCGGAGCGGACCGCCGCGATGAACGTGGTTTCGTCGGCGCCCAACGGTCCAGCGTCGGTCATCGTCAGTAGTCCTTCCACCGATGCGAGAAGCTAACAGAACTGACGACCTGGCGGAGGATTTCTGATCGGCGGGTCCAGAGCAGCCGCCCGAGCACACACGCGCCCCAGGCCCGGTGATCAGCGCCGTGGGCGCCCCGGCAGCTGTATGCGCGTAGTGTGCAGAGTTCCGTTGTCAGCCGCATGGGCCGCTCGTCGGGTGTGCCCAACCCCACAAATCTGGCCAGTTCCCGGGGCGGACGAGTTCGGAGTCGGCGCGGTTCAGCTGCGAGCGCGGCTTCTCGACCGCGTTCGATCCTGCTGGCGCCCCTCTCGGGTTGGGGGCCATCCCAACCCTTGCCACGGGCGGTCAGAACCGCCCCTGGCCAGGTTGGTGTGAGGCGCCTCGGTCGCGTGCCGCCCCACGCCAACGATTCCTCGCCGCTGGCAACGACGGCGGGTTGCCGGCCCGCCGGCGTCGCAACGGCCCCGGTGCCTCAAGTTCCTGAGCGCACGCCCCGACCGGGTATTCCTCCTGCCCGACACGAACGGCAGGCACGTGCGGCTGTGGTTCGACTCCGACGTGTCCGATCACCTGGACCGTCTCGACGGCGTCCTCGCCGGCGAGCGCACCGAGATGTGGTCCGGCGTGACCGTCGCAAGCGGGGTGTCGTTCGCCGAGCTGCATCTGTGATTCGCGTGGTTCCTGCCCGGCTGCTGCCGCGTCGCCGCCGACGACGGCACCGACCCGGCCGAGTCGGCTAGGAATCACCTTCGACCGGCCCGGCGGTCGTCTCGCCGGCCAGTTCGACGCCGGTGAGTTCCGCGCACCTGTCGAGCAACTCGTCTACCAACGCATCGATGCGCGCCCGTGTCGGTCGCCAGTCGCGTCCGCTGACATAGCGGCCGGTGACCAGGGCGTCGGGGTCGGTGCCCACGGCGAGACGCACCTGCGCCCGAGCCGCCTCGTCCGGGCTCGTGGGCGCGGCGTCACCCCCCATCCTGGTTCGCACCCAGCCGGGGTCCACCGCGTTGCTCAGCGTGCCGGGCCAGCGGCGGGCCACGGCGACCGCGAGCGCCAGGTCCAGGAGTTTCGAGCTGGCGTACGCCTGCACGCCGTCCCAGGGCCGCAGGTCGTAGCGCAGGTCGGTCAGGTCGGGCACCCCGTCGGCGGCCATCGCCGACGACACGAACACGAGCCGCCCGGGCGGTGGCAGCAAGGCCGTCAGCAGGTACGGCGCGAGCACGTTCACCTGGAAGGTGGACTCCAGTCCGTCGCCGGTCAACTCCCGGTCCGCGGCGTCCAGCCGGGCGATGCCCGCGTTGTGCACGACGGCGTCGAGCCGGCCGAACGCGGACAGTGACCGGGCGAGCGTCCTGGTCTGCTCGATGGAGCGCAGATCCCCGACCACGATCCCGGCGGCGGCCGGCAGCGCCGCCCCGGCGACCGCCGCCCGCTCCTCGTCGCGGGCGTGCACGACCACCCGGTGCCCCTGGTCGACGAGTTGCGCCGCGGTTCGTCGGCCGATGCCCTGCACCGAGCCGGTGACGAGTACGGTGCCCATACCGATCCTTCCATCGTGGTGCCGCCGCACCCTGGTGTGCCGATTCGTGATCGAGGCAAACCCGCGCCGCTTGGTGGTGTCTAAACGCGCTGCGCGACCGGCGCGCCAAGCCGGGCCCAAGTGGTGGTTGGTGTGCTCGCCAGGTGAAGAGATTCCTCGCCTACGGCCTGGCGGTCACGCTCGGCGCCGGGCTGACCCTGGTCGCGGCCGGCGCCGCGCTCGCCCGCCCCTACTGCGACGTACCGAACCCGCCGTCGGCCTGCGACGACGGCCCGACCGAGCCGCCTCCGCCGCCGGTCGGCAGTGACAAGTATCCGATGGGCGCGTTGGAGTCCTGGGAGTACGTCGGTGGCGCGGTCCGGGTCAGCGGATGGGCCAGCGACCCCAACGGGGGCCCCGTCCAGGTGACGGTGGGCACCGATGCGCCGCCCGCGGTGACCCGGCCGGCGAACCTGTGGCACGTCGCCCGTGGCGCCTTCGTCGGCTTCTCCTTCACGGTGCCGAGCTCTCCGGTGGCCGGGGTGCACCGGTTCTGCGTCACCGCGAACAACGTGCCGGACGGCAGCCTGCCCGTGCCCGAGGTCGCCCCGCTGTCCTGCCCGCAGTACACGGTCGCGCCGACGCCGCCCAGCGACCTGACGTTGTCCACCACGTATCACGCCGGCAAGCGCAGCCTGGACGTCACCTTCACCGACAACTCGGTCCGGGAGGACAGCTACCGGATCGACCTGGGTTGGCTGCGGACCACACCGGACGACACCCCGACCGATCCGGGGCTGCCGACCACGCCGCCCGGCGGACCCGCGCTGCCGACCCCGCAGCCCACCTGGGGCGCGCCGATCCCGACCACCGAGGTCGGCGTCGCCCGGGCGATCATCTACGGCACGCCGGAGACCGGACGGCGTACCTGGCACTTCACCGACCTGCCCGCGGCGTTCGTCCACGTGGTGGTGGTCTCGACCGAGGCCGGCCTGACCTCCGACGCGCTCAGCGGAGGGATCTCCACCCGCTGACCCGCAGCGGACCGGCCGCACCGCCGCCGACGTCGCGGCAGCTCGCCCGCTTTCGGGCGCCGAGCTGCCGCGACGTGCCGAGCGACGGGCCGGCAGGACGCCCGGCCAGATACCGGAACCCGACCGTACCGGCCCGCCGCGTCGAACGCGGGATCTGCGGGGCCGGTACGCCCGGCTAGGGTCACGGGGTGACGACGATCGGCGTGTTCGGCCCGGTCCGGGCCACCCGCGGCGGCGCCACGATCAACCTCGGCGCGCCTCGACAACGCGCGGTGCTGGCCCGGCTGGTTGCCGGCGGTGGCCGCGCCGTGTCGGTCGACCGGCTCGTCGAGGACCTCTGGGCGGGAGACCCGCCCCCGCGCGCCCAGGCAGCGCTCCAGGTGTACGTGTCGAACCTGCGCCGCGCGCTGGAGCCGGACCGTCCGTCGCGCGCGCCGGCCCGGATCCTCGTCACCGCCGCCCCCGGGTACGCGCTCGAAGCGTCCCTGGTGGACGTCGACGCCTGGCGCTTCGAGGCGGCGCTGCGGGCGGTCACGCCGGACGCCCGGCGGGGAGCCGCCGCGACGCTCACCGGCTTGGACGAGGCGCTTGCCTGCTGGCCCGACGGCACCCCGTACGCCGAGTTCGCCGGGGAGTCGTGGGCGGATCGGGAGGGCGAGCGGCTGGCCCAGCTACGGCTGGCCGCCGTCGAGCAGCGCGCGAAACTCCTGCTCGATGCGAATCGGCCGGACGAGGTCGTGCGTGACCTCGACCCGCACGCCCGGGAGCACCCCCTGCGGGAGCGGGCCGCCATGCTGCTGGCGGTCGCGCTGTACCGGCTCGGGCGGCAGGCTGACGCGCTCGGCGTGCTACGCGACGTCCGTGCCACGCTGGCCGAGCAGTTGGGCATCGACCCCAGCCGCGAGCTACGGATCCTGGAGACGGACCTGCTGCGCCAGAGCCCCCGCCTGGAGGCCACCGCGCCCGCGCCGCTCGCACCGGCGGTCACCTCCCCGCCCGTCCCCACCGCCGCGGCACGCCCGGCGCAGCCGTTGGGCCGCGAGACGGAACTGGCCCGGCTCCGGGCCGCGGCCACCCGTGCCCTCGGCCACGGCCTCGGCATGTGCTGGGTCGGCGCCGAGGCGGGAGCGGGGAAGTCGACGCTGGCACAGCAGCTCGCCGGCTCACTCGTCGCCGACGGTTGGCAGTCGCTCGTCGGTGGCTGTCAGCAGGTGGAGGGCACCCCGCCGGGCTGGGCCTGGCGCGAGGTGGTCACCGCCGCCCGGCAGTTCCTCCCTCTTGACGACGCCGAGACGCGCGGCCTGCGCCTGCTGCTCGACCCCGACCCGCCGGGCGGTGCCCGGGGCGAGTACGACGAGTTCCACCTGCGCCGGGCGCTCGCCGCCTACCTGGCCCGTGCGGCCGACCGAGCCCCCCTGCTGTTGGTGGTCGAGGACGTGCACCGCGCGGACACCGAAACCCTGCGGATCCTCCGGCACGTCGCCACCGCCCTGGCCGGGGCGCCGGTGCTCGTCGTGGCGACGTACCGCCCGGACGAGGTCACCGACGACCTGGTGGGGGCGCGGGCGGCGTTGGCCGGGGTGCCGGCGCTCGACCTCGACCTGCACGGCCTGGAACCGGAGGACGTCGCCGAGTTGCTGCGCCGCCACGGTGTGGACAGCGGCGACCCGCAGCTGCCCCAGCTGGTCAGGGACCGTTCGGGGGGTAATCCCCTGTTCACCGTGGAGCTGGCCAAACTGGTCGCGGCCGAGGGGCCGGCGGCGGCGCTCGACGGCGTTCCCGCCGGCCTCGGTCACGTGCTCGCCCGCCGCCTGGCCCGGCTGCCGGCCGGTGCCCGCACCGTGCTGCGGCACGCCGCGGTGTTCGGCATGGAGGCCGACGTCGACACGCTGCTCGCGATCGAGGGCGGCCCGGAGGAGCCGATCCTCGACGGCCTGGAGGCCGGCGTGACCGCGGGTCTTCTCGTCGAGCCCGCGCCCGGGCGCGTGCGGTTCGCCCACGCGCTGATGCGTGACGCGCTCCGGCACAGCGTTCCGCTGCTGCGCCGCACCCGCCTGCACCACCGGATCCTCACCGTCCTGCGCGATCAACACCCTGAGGACGTGGCGGCGCTGGGCCGGCACGCGCTCGCGGCCCTCACCCGGTCGACCGCCGCCGACGCGGTCGGTCACCTCGTCATGGCCGCGCGTCGCGCCGGTGAGCTCGGCGCGCCGCGCGAAGCCGCGGCGCTGTGGGCCGGCGCGCTGCGCGCCGTCGACCTGGCCCCGGCCACCGCCGATCGGACCCGGCTGGACCTGCACCGCGAGCTGGCCGCCGCCAGCGCGCTCGCCGGTGACGTGCTCACCGCCCGCACGGCGCGCGCCCACGCGCTCCGGCTCGCCGACGGCCTCGGCGAGCCGGCGGCCGTGCACGCCGCGCTGACCTGCATCGACGCCCCGGTGACCTGGACCATCAGGCCCGACCGCATGGTCGACGAACCCCTGGTGCGGCGACTGGAGCGAGAGCTGCCCAGGGTCGGTCCGGACCGTCCGGCGCTGCGCGCACGACTGTTGAGCACGCTCGCGTTCGAGATCGAGGGCGCCGACCTGGACCGTGCCGACGAGGTGACGCGGGAGGCCCTCGCGCTGGCTCGCGGCCAGGACGATCCTTCGGTGCTCTGCCGCGCGCTCAACGCCCGCTATTTCGTCACCGTAGCCCCCGCGCACCGCGCCGAACTGCCCGTCGTCGGCCGGGAGTTGCTCGCCACCGCCGACGCGGCGGGGCTGACCGCGTACCGCTGTCAGGCCCACCACATCCTCTATCAGGCGGCGCTCGCCGCCGCCGACTTCGACCGCGCCCGCCACCATGTCGACCGCGCCGTGGAGGAGGCCACCACCGGGCAGCTCGGCCTGATCCTCGCCGTCATGGGGTGGTTCGGCGGTCTGTGCGCCCTGTTCCGGGGCGACCTGGACGAGGCGTCCCGCCGCTACGCCGAGGTCAGTGACCGGATGGGCCGTGTCGGCGGCCCGAACGCGGCGGCGATGGGGCTGATGGGCCGCTTCACCGTGCTCAGCGTCGCCGGGCGCGGGCACGAGGTGATCGACGAGCTCCGGCGGGTGCACGCGCGGGTGCCGGACGACACCCACGACGTGCTGGCCCACGCCCTGCTCTCCGCCGGTGACCACGAGGCCGCCCGGGCGGTGTGGCGGCCGGACTCGCCGATCCGCCCGGACTACCTGTGGCTGTACTGGATGACCCTGCGCAGTCAGGTCGCGGCCCGGCTCGGCGACGCGCCGGTCGCCCGGCGCTGCTACCGGGAGTTGACGCCGTGGGCCGGACGTTTCGCCGGGCTGGAGTGCGGTTCGATCTCGCTCGGGCCGGTGGACCAGACCCTCGCCGAACTCGCCGCCGCGCTCGGCGACCGGCCCGCGGCCGCCGCGCACCGCGACGCCGGTCTGCGCCTGGCCCGCACGGCCGGCGCCGTGCCCTGGTGCGAGGAATCCGCCGACGTCCCGACGGTGGCATCGAGCCGGCCATGAGCACTCACCCGCCGCCGAACACCAGCGCCTCCCGCCGCCGGAAGCCCGGCCGCAGAGCGGCGAGCATCAGCCGTAGCACCGGCCCGGCGGTCCGCGTCAACTCGGCCAACTCGTCGGGCTCGGCATAGCGCTCGATCCGGGGTAGCTCGAACCGCAGCGCGCCGCCCCTGCGCACCGCGCGTTCCACCGCGTTCCAGTCCTCGACGCTGACGTATCGTCGGATCACCGGGAACACCAGCCGTTCCTCCTCCTCGATGTGCTCGTCGAGAAGGTCACGCAGGTGGGCCAGGGCCGCGGCGAGGCGCCCCGCGGCGACCCTCGTCCGCTCACCCGCCTCATCGCCCGAGGTGACCACGGCGAGCAGGTCGTCCACGGCTGCCCGCGTCTCGGTCAGCACCGGCTCCAGTGCCGCGTGATCGTCGCTGAGCTCCCGCAGATCGATCTCGCCCGAGGCGGAGCGCGCCAACACCGGCCAGAGCACCTCGTCCTCCATCCGGTGGTGATGGTGGACGCCGTCGCACAACAACGACACGTACGTCCGCAGGGCGCCCGCCCGGCGACGGTCGTAGGTGATCTGGCCGGTCGCCACGCGGTTGAGCAGGTCGGCCAGCCGCCGCGTGTCGGCCCGCATGGTGCGGTGATTGATCCGGAAGCCGAGAAGGTTCGGTCCGGTCTCGGACTCGGTCGCGTCCATGTTCTCCTCCGGCCGCCTGCCCGGCGGCCCGCTCGGTGCGGTTACGTGCTCCGAGTCTGCGGTGGCGCACATGGCGCGGACTTGGCGTCGACTTGGCCGGCGCTCCCGCGGCCCGCCGCGGCGGCCCACGGCCGGCCGTTGCGGAGGCCGACCCGGATCGCGCAGCCGCCTTTCAGGCCTCGTGGTCCCCGAGCAGGTCGATCATCCATGGCTCGCGGGGCACCTGGTCCGGGCCGGCGACCCGCATGGCGCCGAGGCAGGTGAGCAGCATGCCCTTGGCCAGGAAGTCGCGTGCCTCGGTTTCGCTGGCACCGGTCAGGTCGCGGACGGTGCGGTAGATCCGGCCGAAGCGGTCCCGGACCACCGGGCCGATCGCGGGGTCGGCGCTGGCGGTGAAGCCGTGCAGCAGCACCGTGATCAACTCGTGCTGGGCGAGCAGGTCGTCGTAGGCGGCGCCGAGGCTTTCGAGGGTGGGCGACTCGGCGGCGGCCTGCTGGAACCGCTGCTCGATGCGGTCACAGGCGCGCTGCACGGTGGCGACGAAGAGTTGCTGCTTGGTCCCGAAGATTCGGATCACGTACGGCTGGGAGACCCGGGCGAGCCGCGCGACCTGGTCGGTGGTGGTGCCGGCGTAGCCACCGGTGGAGAAGGCGGTGAGCGCGGCGTCGAGGAGCTCTTCCTGGCGCTCCTCGGCGGTGAGGCGGGTGCGGGCCACGAACGCCACCCTACCTTGCCAAGGCATCGGCTGATAAGTAAGGTGGCGTCGACGTTAGTTATCATTCGATTACAACCGGGAGTGCGCGATGACCGCCGTCCTCGACCGGGAGGCTTCCCCCGCCGCCCGCCCTCTCGCCGCGGTGCTGGCCGCCGTCGGTGTCCCGACCTTCATGGTCACGCTCGACAACCTGGTGGTGACCACCGCACTGCCCGTGATCAAGACCGAGTTGGACGCCTCCCTCACCGACCTGCAGTGGTTCGTCAACGCGTACACGCTGCCGTTCGCCGCGTTCCTTCTCACCGCCGCGGCACTGGGCGACCGAATCGGTCGGCGGCGGATGTTCGTGGCCGGGATCGTCCTGTTCACCCTCGCGTCCGCGGCGGCGGCACTGGCGAGCGAACCGTGGATGCTCACCGCCGCGCGGGCGGTTCAGGGCCTCGCGGGCGCGGCCGTCGCACCCCTGGCACTGACCCTGCTGATCCAGGTCGCGCCCGCGGACAAGCGCAACGTCGCGGTCGGGGTGTGGGGCGGGATAAGCGGACTGGGTGTCGCGGTCGGCCCGGTCGTCGGCGGTGCCGTGGTCGAGGGCCTGCACTGGTCGTGGATCTTCTGGCTGAACGTGCCGGTCGGAGTCATGGCCGTCCTGCTCACCACCACGGTGCTGCGCGAGTCGCGGAGCGGCGCGCGGCGACTCGACCCGCTGGGCCTGCTGCTTTCCGCAGCCGGCATGTTGTCGCTGGTCTGGGGCATCGTGGACGGGCCGGACCGCGGATGGACCTCCGGCCGGGTGCTCGGCCTTCTGGGCGCCGGCATCGTCCTGGTCGGCGCGTTCCTGCTCTGGCAGCGGCGCACCCCGACGCCGATGCTGCCCCTCACGCTGTTCCGGTCGCGCGGTTTCGCCCTTGCCACGGTCGTCACCCTGACCTTCTCGGCGGGAACCTTCGGCGCGATATTCCTGCTCTCCCAGTTCTTCCAGGTCGTGCAGGGCTTCAGTCCGTTGACGGCGGGCATCCGCACGCTGCCCTGGACGATGGCGCCGATGGTCGTCGCGCCGGTGGCCGGGATCTTCGCGGACCGGGTCGGGGTCCGGAACCTGATCGTCGCCGGACAGGCCCTCCTCGCTGCCGGCGTGCTCTGGATCGCGCTAGCCGTCACGACCACCGTGTCCTACGACGACTTCGTCGTCGCCTTCGTGCTGGCGGGCGTGGGCATGGGTCTGACCTTCGCGCCGATCAGCACGATGGCGCTGGGCAGTGTGCCGGCTGAGCGGAGCGGCGTGGCCTCGGGCACCAACAACACCATGCGCGAACTGGGCGTGGCGGTCGGCGTGGCGGTTCTCGCCTCGGTCTTCAGCGAGAACGGCGGCTACGACTCACCGCAGGCGTTCGTGGACGGACTCGCCCCGGCCGTGACGGTCGGTGCCGCCATCATCGCGGTGGGCGTACTCGTCGGGGCGCGCCTGCCTCGCCATCCGACCCACCGGTGAGAGCCCGCGTCGCCGAACAGTGCCGCGCTCGCGGGAGGTGGCACCACGCTTCGCCGCCTCGTGGGGACGGCATCACCGTGGATGCCGCCCCGACGAGGCGTTCGCCTGCACGGACGTCAGGACCGGCGCCGCTGCGGCGTCCGCCAGCGCCCCCACCAGCGCAGCACCACCAGCAGGGCCCCGTAGACGGTGGCGTTGTCCGGCCACTGGGTGACCACCCGCCCCGACTTCACCGCGAAGTAGTTGTTGCCCTGCACGAACGCGGTGGCGTTGATCTTCCGCTGCAGCCAGTCGTTGTACCGCTGGTTGGCCGCCGCGCTGACCTCCACCGCCGGCTGCCGGGTGCGAACGAGTCGACTCAGCTCCCGGCTGATGAAGCGGGACTGGCGCTCCAGATTGGTGATGATCAACCCGCCGTTGGTGTTGGGCCCGTAGAGCATGAAGAAGTTCGGGAAGTTGGGGGTCAGCACGCCCAGGTACGCCTGCGGCTCGCCGGCCCACGTCTCGCGCAGGGTGCGCCCGTCGCGGCCGACGACCTCGATGCTGGCCAGATATTCGGTCGCCTCGAATCCGGTCGCCAACACGATCGCGTCGAACCGGTGCCGGACGCCGGCGGTGTCGACCAGGCCGTCCGGGGTGCAGCTCAGCACCGCCCGGGGCACCACGGTGACGTTGTCGCGCCGCAGGGCGGGATAGAAGTCGCTGCTGACGATCGTGCGTTTGCCGGCGAACGGGTAGTCCGGGGTGACCGCTGCCATCAGGTCCGGCCGGTCGGCGAACACCTCCCGCGCGTAGGCCAGCGCCCGTTCCCGGGCCTTGGTGTTGATCCGGTGTCCGGGGCGGAAGAACGCGCCGCGCCACTCCCGCCGCTCCTGCAACAGATAGAGCCGCAGCCGGTTGAGCCGCTGCAGGGTGTGGCTGCGCCGGTACAGCCGCCGCTCCCGCGCGGTGAAGTCCCGGTCCCGTTTGGGCAGCAGCCAGCCGGGCTGGCGCTGGAACAGCGTCAACGCGGCCACGCTCGGCGCCAGGGTCGGCACCACCTGGGCGGCGCTGGAGCCGGTGCCGACCACCGCCACCCGCTTGCCGGTCAGGTCGTGCCGGTCGTCCCAGACCGCGGTGTGCAGCACCGGGCCCGGGAACTCCGCCAACCCCGGCCAGTCCGGCCAGCGCGGCTTGCCGAACATGCCGAGCGCCGACACCACGGCGTGGAAGAACGACTCCTCGCCGGCGGCGGTGCGCAGCCGCCAACCGCAGCGCGCGGCGTCCCAGGTGAGCCGGCGCACCTCGGTGCGGAACCGGATCAGCGGCCGGATGCCGAAGCGGTCCACGACGTGCTCCAGGTAGCGCTGCAACTCGGGCTGCCGCACGTGGGTGCGGCTCCAGTCGTACGGGGCGAAGGAGTAGCTGTACAGGTGCGAGGCGGCATCGGTCTCGGCGCCCGGGTACCGGTTGTCCCACCAGGTGCCGCCGGGGCCGTCGGAGCGTTCGAAGACGGTGACGTCGGAGAAGCCACGCCGACGCAGTTCGATCGCGGCGGCGATGCCGCCGAATCCCGCGCCGATCACGGCGACCCGCAGCTCTGCCGGGCGTGAGGGGGATGTCAGCACTTCGGTCTCCAGGCTCGGGCGAGCTCGCGCAGGTCGTGCGCGAGACGGGTGATCACGGCGTCGGTGGAGAGGACGCCGACGTCGGTGGCGAAGCAGTGCACCTGGCCGTGGCGCACGCGGCAGGTGACGGGCACGCCGGCGGCGCGCAGCCGGTCGGCGAAGAGCAGTCCTTCGTCGCGCAGCACGTCACAGCCGGCCAGGTCGAGCAGTCGGCGGGAGCAGGGCGAGGTCCGGCGCGCGCGGCGGTGAGGCGTCCGGGCCGGCGCCACCCCGGTCTGCCGCAGTGGCGCTGTCCGGTCCGCGAGCATGGCCGACGTCAGCCGCCGCGCGTCGGGGTGCAACGGGTCGGGCGGGGGCGACGAGGAATCGGCGTCGTGGGTCATGGCGCTCCTCGGAGGGGGTGCGGGACGGGGTGGTCAGCCGACCTGCCAGCCGCCGTCGACGACCAGCCGCTGCCCGGTCACGTACCGGCTCAGGTCGCTGGCGAGATAGACGTAGGTGTCGGCGACCTCGTCGGTCTCCGCCAGGTGGCCGAGGGGGATGCGTCGGGTGAACGCGGCTCGTTCGGCCGTCACCTCGGTGCCGTTGTCGTGGGCGCGGCGCTGGAACAGTTCGGCCATCATCGGCGAGCCGACCTGGCCGGGGCAGACCGCGTTGACCCGGATGCCGTGCGGGGCAAGGTCGGCGGCCATGCTCTCGGCCAGCCCGATCAACCCGAACTTCGATGCCGAGTAGGCGGCGTTGCCGGCGCCGCCGCGCACGCCGAACAGCGACGAGGAGAAGATGATCCCGGCCGGCGCGCCGGCGGCGGCCATCCGCCCGGCGAAGATCGACGCGGTGTGGAACGCGCCGGTCAGGTTGACCTCGATCACCCGGCGCCACTCGGCCTCGCTGATCTCCAGCACCGACTTGAGCACCAGGACCCCGGCGTTGACCACGAGCAGGTCGCACTCGCCGACCGTCTCGGCGGTGCGGGCGGCGCACCGGCGCACGCTTTGCGGATCGGTGACGTCGACGTCGATGCCGTGGCTGGGCACGCCGTGGCGGGCGGCGATGGCGGCGGCGACCTCCGCGCAGGCCGCGCCGTCGAGGTCGGCGACGACCACCGAGGCGCCGTGCGCGGCGAACCGTTCGGCGATGCTGCGGCCGATCGCGCCGACCGCACCGGTGACCACGGCGCGGCGCCCGGCGAGCAGCGCGCCGCTGGCGGGGGGTGGAACGGTCATCGGTGGCCTCCCGGCGGGTGGCGGACGGCGTTGAGCACGAGTTGGTCGTGCCCGGGGACGATGCGGGCGTCGGAATCGGCCGCCTCGCGCAGCAGCCGGTCCAGGGAGCGGTCGGCCAGCTCCTCGTCGCCGGGGCGTGCGGCGGCGCAGGAGCCGCAGGGGGTGCGGTCGAGGAAGTTCTGGCCGAGGTCGGCGGCGTCGGCGGCGAAGAGCCAGGTGCCGGTCTCGGGCAGGTCGACGCGCAGCGACAGATGGCCGGGGGTGTGCCCGGGGGTGCTGAGCACGCGGACGCCGGGGGCCAGGTCGGTGTCGCCGTCGAGCAGTTCCCATCGCGTGCCGGGGTGCGACCAGTCCGGCGGGTGGAAGCCGGCGGTCACACCGACCGCGCCGCTGCGGGCGAAGGCCAGCTCGTCGCGGTGCGCGGCGACCGGCACCCCGTGTGCCGCCAGGGTGGGGATGCCGCCGGCGTGGTCGACGTGCAGGTGGCTCACCACCGCGCGGGAGATCTGCTCAGGAGTCAGTCCCACGGTGGCCAGCGCCGCGGCCAGTGGGTCCCCGGCGAGCCCCCACGTCCAGCGGCGGTCGGCCGGCGGGGTGGGGGTGAGGTGCCAGCGGAAGTCGTCGTCACCGTTGTCGCCGGCGGCGTACGCGGCCTGCACGGCGGGGGAGTCCAGCGCGGCCCGGGCCATCTCGGTGTCGAAGAGGATCCACTCGTCGCCGCCGCGGACCAGCACCCCGACGAACGACTCCCAGTAGTGGCGCTCCACCGGGCCGCCGCGCAGGGACAGCGCCGCGCTGACCCGCTCCGCGCCGTACTGGAGCAGGTACATCCGGTCCGCACGATGCCCGCTCATCTCGGTTCCCGCTCTCGGTGGGCCGGCCGCACGTCGCTGACCAGGAGATTCATCGGCCCAGCGTAGGTGGGGCGGGCGTGGGCGCGATCAGTCATCGGGGTGCTCCCGCCGGGCGGCGCGGTGCTGGGCGGCGGCGTGGACGGCCATCCGGAGCGCGACCAGGGTGAGGAACGCGGCGAACAGCACCGCGGCCGCCCGTGGTGGCAACCAGACCGCCACCGCCGCGCCAAGGATCGAGGTGGCCACCCCGGCCAGCCCCATGCTGGCCGCGGCCCGCAGGTCGGCGTTGCCCCGGCGGTGGTTGGTCCAGGTGGCGAGGATGCCGGTGGGGATGACGGCCAGCAGCGAGGTGCCCTTGGCCACCACGTCGCTCATCTCCAGAAACAGGATCATGACGGGGACCATGAAGATCCCACCGCCGACGCCGAGCAGCCCGGAGAGCACGCCGGTGACGACGCCGAGGGCCACCAGGCCGATCGCGACCCCGCTGGTCAGATCGAGGGTGGCGTCCCGGTCGGGGATCTCCACCACCAGCCGGGCCGCGGCGAGCAGCATGAAGCCGATGAACAGCCACCGCAGCGGCGTCTGCGGGATCCGGGCGAGCAGCCGGGCGCCGACGATCGCGCCGCCGCCCGCGCCGAGGATGAGCAGCCCGGCCACCGGCAGGTCCACGGCGTCGAAGAGGAGGTAGCCGACCACGCCGGAGATGGAGATCGGCACCACGGCGGCCAGCGAGGTGCCGTGCGCCAGGCGTTGGTCGAAGCCGAGCAGGAGCACCACCGCCGGGACAATGAGCACCCCGCCACCGACGCCGAAGGCGCCGGAGAGCAGACCGGCGACCAGGCCGATCAGGGCGAGCTTCCACCACGGCGGCGCGGGCCGGACGGTCGGGTCGGCCGGGGCGCCGGTGGTGGCCGGCGTGGTCATGCCACACCCGCCGGCGTGTCGTCGAGCGGGGCGGGGGCGTGGCCCACCACCCGGCGGTAGTTGACCGGGTCGGTGGCGCCCTCGGTGTTGACCACCAGGACGCAGGCGTCCGGGGCCAGGCCGGTGCGCGTCCGGTCGCCGGGATCGCCGGTTCGGGCCACCGCGAGGAGCCCGGCGAGGCCGGCGGCGCCGGACTCGCCGGCGACCACTCCGGCGTCGGCGAGTTCCGTCATCGCGCGGTGCGCGGCGTCGTCGTCAACGGCGAGGAAGACGTCGGCGCCGGCCCGCACCGTCGGCCAGGCCAGCACCGAGGGCAGGCCGCAGTTCAGCCCGGCCATGGTGGACCGGTGTGGGCCGGGAACCTCGGCGAGCCGGCCGGCGCGGGCCGAGGCCATCAGGCAGTTCGCGCCGGTGGGCTCCACCACGACGGTACGCGGCGGCGGCCCGGGCCGGTCCGGGGCGCGGAAGTGGCGGATCCCGGCGGCGGCGAACGCCCCGACTCCGGCCTGCAGCGCCACCACCGTCGGCGCGGGCAACCCGCGCCCGGCGATGTCGGCGTCGATCTCGGCGAAGAGGGTCGCGTAGCCGGCCACCACCGCGGCGGGGATCAGCTCGTACCCCGGCCACGAGGTGTCGGAGACGACCAGGGTGTCCGGTCCGGCGAGCGCGGCCGACGCGGCGATCGCGTCGTCGTAGCTGCCGTCGACCACCACCACCTCGGCGCCCTCGTCGGCGATCGCGTCGGTGCGGGCCCCGGCGGTGCCGGCGGGCACCAGGATCGTGGCGGCGACGCCGAGCAGGCGAGCCATCCGGGCCACGCCGCGTCCGTGGTTGCCGTCGGTGGCCGCGACCAGCCGGCGGGTCCGCGGGCGGGGAATCGCGGCGGCGACCCGGTCCAGGGTCAGCGGGGTGACCGGCTGCGCGATCCAGTGCCGCAGCACCGCGGTGACGGTGGCCCAGGAAGCGCCGAGGATCTTGAAGGAGGGTAGCCCCAGCCGGGTCGCCTCGTCCTTGACCAGCACGGCCCGCACGCCCAGCAGTCGGGCCAGCTCGGGGCTGTCGCGCAGCGGGGTGCAGCGGTAGCCCGGCAGGCTGCGGTGGAACGCGCCCGGCCCGGCGTCGCCCGGGGGCGCGCCGGTGGGCAGCGCCGGGAGCGGCCCGGTCGCCGGATTGAGGTGGAGTTCGTAGCGCATCGGTGGGTCGCCTCTCAGACCGCGGTGTAGCCGCCGTCGACCACCAGCGCCTGGCCGGTCAGGTACGCGGAGGCGGGGGAGGACAGGAAGAGGATGGTGCCGACCAGGTCCTCGGGCCGGGCCTGGCGGCGCAGCGGGATGCTGGCGGTGAGCGCGGCGAGCGCCGCGTCCGGGTCGCTCTGGTGCGCCCAGAACCCGTCGTTGAACGGGGTGTCCACCCAGCCGGGGCAGAGCGCGTTCACCGTGGTCCCGGCCGGTCCCAGCTCGTCGGCCAGTGCCCGGACCAACCCGAGCAGCCCCGCCTTGGTGGCGTGGTAGGCGGGCATGCCGGCGTGCCCGCGCAGCGCCCCCGTGGAGGAGGTGAACACCACCCGTCCGGCGGGGGAGCGGCGCAGGTAGGGCTCGGCGGCCTGCACGGTGAGGAAGGGGCCGCGCAGGTTGACCGCGCTGGCCCGGTCCCAGTCCCGGGCGGTCCAGCTTCGCAGCGGGTACGCGTCGAGCACCGCCGCGTTGTAGAACACCACGTCGAGCTGCCCGTGTCCGAGTTCGGCGGCAGCGGTCACCGCGGCGGCCGGCCCGTCGACGGTGCCCAGGTCGCACTCGTGGAACGCGGCCCGGCCGGGGCGGTTCTCAGCCACCAGCGCCCGGCCGCTGCCGGCGTCGCGATCGGCGAGCAGCACGGTGTCGCCCCGGTCCCGCCAGGCCCGGACCGCGGCCGCGCCGATCCCGGTGGCGCCGCCGGCGACCAGGACCACGCTCACGGTCGGGTCTCCAGCGCGCAGTTCCCGGCGGCCTTCTCCGCGCAGGCCTCGTCGACCGGGGAGGCGGCGCCGCTGACTCCGAGGCCGCCGACGAGCTGGCCCGCGGCGTAGAGGGGGATGCCGCCCGGGAACACGACGGCGCGGCCGCCGAGGGTGCCGGCCAGGCCCCAGTCGCCGCCGCCCGGGGCGGAGCTGGCGATCCAGGCCGAGGTGGGATGGCCGAAGCTCGCCGCGGTGAAGGCCTTGTCGAGGCCGAGGGTGAGGGCGCCGAGCTGGGCGCCGTCCATCCGGCCCGCGGCGACCAGGTTGCCGCCCCGGTCGACCACGGCGGCGGCCAGCCGGACGCCCTGCCGGGCGGCTTCGGCGTGCACCTCGTCGACGAGTCGCCGGGCCAGCTCGTGGGACATGTCGGGTTGCTGGATGAGGGTCACGGTCAGCTCCAGGGGTCGGTGCGGTCGAGCGGGTCCAGGCGGCCTTGATATTCCTTATACTTCATACATAATATGGTCGGGGTCAAGAGCCGAGCGGCGGTTCATCTCCCGAAGGAGGCGGCCGATGACGGCAGCGCAGGCGCACGGCCGGGTCGTCACCGGCGTAGGGGGAGCGGTGAGCGCGGCCCACCCGCTCGCGGTCTCCGCCGCGACCGGTGTGCTCGCCGACGGCGGCTCCGCCCTCGACGCGGCCGTCGCCGCCCAGGCGGTGATCTGTGTGGTGATGCCGCAGGCCGGCGGGCTCGGCGGTGATCTCATGACGCTCGTCCGGGAGCCCGACGGTCGGGTCGTCGCGGTCAACGGCGCCGGTCGGGCGCCGCGGGCGCTGCGACACGTCGACACCGACGGCGGGGCGTCGGTGACCGTTCCCGGCCTGGTCGACGGCTGGGCGGTCGCGCACCGGCACTGGGGCCGTCTGCCGCTGACCCGGGTGCTGCGTCCCGCCGTGCAGCTCGCGGAGCGCGGCGTTCCGGTCGACGCCGCGGTGGTCCGGTCCGTCGAGGCGCAACGCTCCCGCCTGGTGCGCGGCGGAGCGGCCGACTGGCCGTTGCTCGCCCGCGCCGCCGGCGACCGGTGGCGGCAACCGGAGCTGGCGGTCCTGCTGCGGGGCGTCGCCGAGCGGGGTCGCGACGCGTTGCACGCCGGTCCGGCCGCTGCCGCGATCGTGGCCGCCGCCCGCCGGCACGGCGGCGAGCTGAGCGAGGCCGATCTGGCCGGGCACCACACCGCGGTCGGGGCGCCGGTGACCGTCGACTGGGCCGGCGGGCTGCTGCACGTGCAGCCGCCCTCCTCGCAGGGGATCCTGCTGGCGCTGGCCGCTCGCTGGCTGCACCGGCACCCGCCGGCCGCCGGGGACGATCTGGACCACCTGCTGGTCGAGGCGACCGAGGCCGCGTTCCGGCACCGTGACGACTGCGCCCGCGGCGCGGCGCTGCTGGCCGAGCCGCTGGCGGTGGACCGGCGGCGGGCACGCCGGCGAGGCGGCCCCCGGGCCTACCTGCACACGGCCGGCGTGGCCACCGCGGACGCCGCCGGCCTGGTGGTGTCCTCCCTGGTCAGCGTCTTCGACGACTTTGGCTCGGGGGTGTACGTGCCGGAGGTCGGGCTGGTGCTCAACAACCGGGCCGGCGGCTTCACCGGCGGCCCGAACGCGGCCACCCCCGGAGCGCTTCCCGTGCACACCCTCGCCCCCGCGATGGTCGAACTGCCGGGCCGGGCGCTCGCGCTGGCCACCCCGGGCGCGGACGGCCAGGTGCAGACGCTGCTGCAGATCCTGGCCCGGATGCGGTACGACGACGCCGACCTGGCCACGGCCCTGGCCGCGCCCCGGTGGCGCAGTCAGGGCGGCGAGCTGCTCATCGAGCACGACCACCCCGGGCGGGCCGGGCTGGTCGACCGGGGCCACGCCGTGCGGGACGTCCCCGCCGGTGACGAGCTGTTCGGTGCCGTGGTCGCCGCCGGCGCCGGTGCTACCGGCCCCTTCGCGGCCGCCGACTGGCGGCGTCTCGTCCGGTCAGGAGTGGTGTGATGACAGGCTTTCCGGATCACGACGAGGCCGCGGCGCTGTGCGCCCGGGCGCAGGGGCGGCGCGCCGAACTGGTCGACCTCTGCGCCGACCTGGTCGCCGCGCCGAGCGTCAACCCGCCCGGGGACACCCGCGAGGTCGCCGAGGTGGTCGCCGGCGCGCTGCGCGCTGCCGGGTTGCGTCCCCGCCTCGAACGGCGCGTCGACACCATGCCCTCGGTGCTGGCCGAGGTCGACTCGGGCCGGCCGGGTCGGCACCTGGTGCTCAACGTGCATCTCGACACCATGCCGCCCGGCGACGAGTCGGCCTGGTCCGTGCCGGTGTGGAGGCTGACCTCGCGGGAGGGCCGCCTCCACGGACTCGGCATGGGCAACATGAAGGGCGCGGTCGCCGCCATGGTGCATGCCGTCCGGTTGCTGGCCGAGGAGCGTGCACGCTGGTCCGGGCGGGTCACCTTCACGGCGGTCAGCGACGAGGTCGTGTTCGGTGACAACGGGGCGGCGTTCCTGCTCCGTACCCATCCCGAGCTGGTCGCCGACGGGTTGTTGTGCGGGGAGGGGCCGGGCTTCCGACGGTTGGCGCTGGGAGAGAAGGGCGTGCTGTGGTTGGCGGTGACCGCGACCGGCGAGCCGGGGCACTCCTCGGCGGTCCGGGCCGGCGCGTCGGCCTCGGCCCGCCTGGCCGCGGCGGTGCAGCGGATCGACGCGCTCACCGGCTCGGTGGGCCGGCTGCCGGCGGAACTGGCCGAGGTGTCGGGCTCGGCCGGGCTGGACACCGGTCTCGAGCTGACCGCCAACGTCGGCACCATGACCGCCGGCTCCTTCGTCGGCCAGATCGCGACCACCGCCCGGGCCGAGGTGGACCTGCGGCTGCCGCCGGGGATCGACCTGACTGGGGCCGAGGAGGCGGTCCGGCGCGTGGTGGCCGACATTCCGACGGTCGAGGTGCGTCGCCTCAAGGGCTGGGACGCGAACTGGACCGCTCCGGACACCGACCTGGTCCGGGCCTGGCGGGCCGCCGCGCACGAGATCGGCGCCGGAGAGCCCCGGTACGCCATCCGGCTGCCGGCCAGCGACGCGAGTCGCTGGCGGCGTGCCGGGGTTCCGGCGCTCTGCTACGGCCCCCAGCCGACCCTGTCGGCCGGGATCGACGACTACGCCGAGGAGGATGAGGTGGTGCGGTGCGTCTCGCTGTACGCGCTGGCCGCCCTGCATTTCCTGGCCGGGGCCGCGCGCTGAGTGCCGGAAACGCGACCCGATGTATCGGGGAGGGGTGCTGCCGAATAAGATATCAACTATGGTGTGGCCCGGGAGGTGTCGATCCGTCGATCACCGTGCTCATCCGTCGGAGGGAAGTTGATGGCCGCAGTGCAGCCGAGGACCGGCGCCGCTGACCACGGGTTGCCCGACGGGTTCGGCGGCTCCCTGCCGGCTCGCATCCACGAGCTGCTGGAGCGGGCCATCATCGAGGGGGTCTTCGCGCCCGGCACCCGGATGCACGCCGACAAGCTCGCCGCGCAGTACGGCGTCAGCCGGATCCCGGTCCGGGAGGCGCTGCGCTCGCTGCACGAGGCGGGCTGGGTCGACATCCGGCCCCGCTACGGCGTCTACGTCCGGGACCGCTCCGAGCGCGAGCTGCGCGAGCTCTTCGAGACCCGGGCCGTGATCGAGTCCGCGATCGCCGGCTGGGCGGCCGAGCGGCGCTGCGCCGACGACCTCGCCCGACTCGACCAGGTGATCGAGGCGGAGCGGCAGGCCGCCGACGGCCAGGACTCCGCCCGGCTGCTGGCGCTCAGCTCGGAGTTCTACGCCGCGCTGCGCCAGGCCGCGCACAACGAGGTGATGGCCGGGGTCTCGGCGGAGTTGGAGAAGCGGGCGCGGTTCTACTTCTCCATGGTCGCCGCGGATCTGGGCGGTGACTGGGCGTCGAAGCAGGAGAAGCTGGCCGCGCTGGTTCGCGCGCAGGACGTCGCCGGCGCCGCCGCGGAGTCCCGCCGGCACATCGAGGAGACCGGCGAGGCGGTCGCCCGGCTGCTGACCGGCGCCGAGACCGGCTGAACCCTCGGCGGCGTACCGGCCCCCGCCGCAAGCGCTCTGAGCTGGGCGGATCGCGGATACCGACGTATCGTTCCGGCTAGCCACCAACCGCCCGGCTAGTGTATATCTTATCCAATCTCGCGAGCCTCGCGGATCGGCCCGGCGGAGGCGCCATGCCACGCACGTACGAACTCGCCCCGTTCCTCGGTGAACCGCTGCCGGTGGAGATCGTCAGTCGGCTGCACGAGGTGCGCCGCGACGACGCCTCGCTGGTGCTCACCTGCGGCACCGACCGCTACGAACCGCTGTTGCAGGACTACTACGGCACCACGGTGGAGACCGTGTTCGGCGCTCCGGCTCCGGGCCGGGACGCCACCATCCGGCTGGACTTCTGGCAACCGGGCGTGGTGCGGCTGCGCTACTCGCCCGCCGGTGCGTCGGCGGAGGATCCGGGGGAGATGCTGGTCGGCCGACCGGATCCGGACGTGCGGGTCGAGCTGGCGCGCACCGCCGACGGCTACCTCGCGCAAACCGCGGAGGTGGAGCTGGAGATCGTCGCCGAGCCGTGGCGGCTGGTGCTGCGCGACCGGTCGGGCCGGGTGCTCTGGGCGACCACGCCGGTCGACCTGCCGTCGTTCCGCCGGCCCGAGCGGCAGTGGAACCCGGCGGAGCAACGCTGGATCTTCCTGCATCGCTACGCCTACCCGCTGGGCAGCACCGTCGGTGGGCGCCGGGCCGCCTTCGGCTCCTTCTCGCTGCGGCACGACGAGCACATCTACGGTTTCGGGGAGAGCTTCGGCCGACTGGACAAGGCCGGCACGTTCCAGCGGATGTGGTTGCAGGAGGCGTTCTCCAACGCCAGTCCGGCCGCCTACAAGCAGGTGCCGTGGCACCTGAGCAGCCGCGGTTACGGCATGTTCGTGCACACCGCGAACGCCACCGGCTACCACGTCGGGGACCTGGAACACTCGGCGTTGTCGGTCACCGTCGAGGAGACCGACAGCCTGGATCTCTTCCTCGTCGCCGGCCACGGCCCGAAGGAGATCCTGCCCCGCTACACCGCGCTGACCGGACGCCCGGCCGTGCCGCCGAAGTGGACGTTCGGCCTGTGGATGTCCCGGATCAGCTACACCAGCCAGGACGAGGTGGAGCGGGTCGCGGCCGACCTGCGCTCGCACCGGATTCCCTGCGACGTGCTGCACATCGACACCGGCTGGTTCGCCCGCGACTACACCTGCGACCTGACCTTCTCCACCGAGCGGTTCCCGGACCCGGCGGGCATGTGCGCCCGCCTGGCCGAGCAGGGCTTCCGGGTGTCGCTGTGGCAGTGGCCCAACTACAACGTGACATCCCCGCTGTTCGACGAGGGGGTCGCCGGGGGCCACCTGGCCCGCCGACCCAGCGGGCACACCTTCACCTACGCCGGCGGGTACGGCGAGGACGCCGGCTTAGTCGACTTCTCCAGCCCGGAGGCGGTGCGGTGGTACCAGGAGAAGCTCGCCGCGCTGTTCGACCTCGGCGTCGCGGCGATCAAGGTGGACTACGGCGAGGGCGCGCCGCCGGACGCGGTGTACGCCTCGGTGCCCGGCGCGGCCATGCACAACCTCTATCCGCTGCTCTATCAGAAGGCCGTGTGGGAGGTGGCCGAGCGCTCGCGGGGCGAGGCCGTGCTCTGGGCCCGGGCCGGCTGGGCCGGATCGCAGCGCTACCCGATCCACTGGTCGGGTGACGGGGTGGCCCGCTTCGAGGACCTGGCCTGCGTGCTGCGGGCGGCGCTGTCGATCGGGCTCTCCGGCTTCCCGTTCTACTCGCACGACATCGGGGGCTTCTCCGGGCTGCCCGACGCCGAGCTCTACGTTCGGTGGAGCCAACTCGGGCTCTTCTCCTCGCACGCCCGGGCGCACGGCGTCCCGCCGCGCGAACCCTGGGCGTTCGGCGAGCGTGCCGAGGGGATCGTCCGGGACCTGCTGGAGTTGCGCTACCGGCTGCTGCCGTACCTGTGGACCGAGGCCGAGCGGTGCGGGCGGACCAGCCTGCCGATGGTGCGCGCACTGTTCGTGGAGTGGCCCGACGACCCGGTGGCCCACCGGGTGGACGACGCGTACCTGCTCGGCGACCGGCTGCTGGTGGCGCCGGTGCTGGAGCAGGGGGCGGTCTCCCGCCGGGTCTACCTGCCGGCCGGCCACTGGATCGACTGGTGGACCGGGCAGCGCCACGAGGGGGGTCGCTGGGTGGTGGCCGACGCCCCGCTGGAACGGATTCCGCTGTTCCTGCGCGGCGGCACGGCGCTGCCGCTCGCCCCGGCCGCCCAGCACGTCGGGGCGGTGCCGGCGGACCGGTTGACGGTGGTCCTCGCGGCGGTCGAGGAGCCGGGCGACTACGAGATCCGGCTCTCCGACGATTCGTCGCTGCGGTTGCGCTGGTCGGTCGCCGACGGGACGGTCCGGCTGCGACGCGAGGGCGCCCCGGTGCGCCTCGAACTCGTCCTGCTGGGAGTCGAGCTCGGCGCCGCGCCCCGGGCCGTCGCCGGCGAGACGGACCTGGCGGTGGATCGGGTGCCCGCGGGGCTGGCCGTGGCGGTCGGAGATTTCGACGAGGTCTCGATTCGGCCAGGTCATTGACGTGGCCTGGATCACTGTAGAAGATATCTTGTATATAAAATCAGTTTTTCCCCTCCCGGGAGGTCCCATGCTCCGCCCCCGCACAGCCGGACCCGCCACGCTCGCCGCCGTCCTGTCCCTGTCCCTCGCGCTGGCCGGATGCGGTGGTGGTGGTGGTGGTGTGCAGGTCGGCGGCGACGACGGCGAGATGACCGGTGAGCTCGTCGTCTGGCACTACTACGACGAGGGTTCCGGCGGCCTTCAGCCGTTCGTCAAGACCTGGGAGGAGCGCTTCGAGAAGGCGAACCCCGAGGTCGACGTCAAGTTCGAGTACGTGCCCTACGACCAGATGGCCAGCAAGGTGATCTCCGCCGCCGCCGCGGGCAAGACCGCCGACGTCATCCTGACCGCGGCCCCCTGGGTGCCCGAGATGGTCAAGGCCGGCGCCGTGCGGGAGATCGGCGACAGGTGGGACAAGTTCCCGGACAAGGGGCTCTTCCCCGAGAAGGTGGAGGAGGGCGGAATCCTCCAGGGCAAGCGGTACGCCGTCCAGGCGTTCGCCAACATCGAGGGCGTCTACTACAACAAGACGATCCTCGACAAGATCGGCGCCGCCGTGCCCACCAACCTCGACGAGTTGGAAGCCGCCATGGCGAAGGCGGCCGAAGCGGGATACACCCCGTTCACCACCGCCGCGCCGACCGGCGCCGGCGGCGAGTTCAACGCCGTGCCGTGGCTGGCCAGCAACGGGTGGAGCTACACCGACGCGGGAGCGGCCAGCGCCAAGCAGACCCTCCAGCGGATCCAGACCTGGCGGGACCGCAAATGGCTCTCGCCCAACGACGCCAGCGGCTTCAACGCCGGCAAGAACTTCACCACCGGCCGGTACGCCTTCGCCCAGGAAGGCAACTGGATGCTCGGCACGTTCAAGAAGGATCTGACGTTCGAGTGGGGCGTCACCCCGCTCGCCGGGCACGACAAGGCCCTCATCGGCGGTGAGTCGCTGACCGTCGGTGGCAGGACGGAGAAACCCGCACTGGCCTGGAAGTTCATCGCGGACACCTTCCTGTCCGAGCAGGGCGGCATCGACGCCGCCGAGGCCGGCTCGGTGCCGTTGCGCAGCGACGTGGCCGACCAGGACGTGGTCACCAAGGACGTCAACCTCAGCGCGTTCACGAAGATCGCCGCCGCGTCGATCGCCGCCCCGATGGTGCCGAACACCGGCAAGGTCTCCGACGCGATCGGCGGTGCCTGGAACGAGTTGATCGCCGGCCGGATCGACGCCGACGCGGCGGCCGACCGGATCGCCGAGCAGGTTCCTCCGCTGCTGGCCGACTGACCGACGTTCCCGTGCACGTCCGGTACTGACCATCTCTGGAGGCAACGGACATGACCGTTCCCCTCGCGGAAAGGAGCGGGTCGCTGGCGGCCGGCGACGCGCGACGCGTCGCCGGCCGCCCCGCCGCGCGGCGGCGCGGCCCGTCCGGCCGGCTGCTCTTCGCCCTGCCCGCGTTCGCGTTCCTGATCGTCTTCTTCGTCTACCCGCTGGGGCTGCTGTTCGACACGTCGGTGCGCGAGGTGTCGCTGGGCAGCGCCGCCACCCCCGGCAACCCGCTGGTCGGCGCGGAGAACTACCGGACCGTGCTGGCCGAGACGGCCTTCCGCGAGGCGGTGCCGCGAACCCTGATCTTCCTGATCGGTTCGGTGGCGCTGCAACTGGTCCTGGGGCTCTGCGTGGCGCTGGTGCTCAACGAACGGTTCCGGGGCGTCGCCATACCCCGGTTCCTGATCTACTTCGTCTGGCTGCTGCCCCCGGTGGTCAGCGGCGCGGTCTGGAAGTACGCCCTGGATGGCACCGAGCAGGGGGCGGTCAACGACGCCCTGCTCGCCCTCGGGGTGGTCGACTCGCCGGTGCTGTTCCTGACCCGGCCGGCGGTGGCGTTGGCCGCGATCACGCTGGTGACCGCCTGGGCCGGGGTGCCGTTCGTGGCCATCGTGCTGACCGCTGCCCTCAAGGACGTGCCCGGAGAACTCTACGAGGCCGCCCGGGTGGACGGATGCGGTTCGTGGCACCGGTTCCGGTGGGTGACGTTGCCCTCGGTCACACCGACGCTGAGCATCCTCGGCACGCTGCTGCTGATCTACAGCTTCAAGGCGTTCGACTACATCTTCGTGCTGACCCAGGGGGGCCCGGGCACCTCCACCAGCACGGTGCCCTACCTGGCGTACCTCTACTCGTTCGCCCAGTTCGACTTCGGGCTCGGCTCCGCCATCGGGGTGGTCTCCGTGGTCACGGCACTGGTGTTCGCCGTCCCCTACCTGCTTCAGGTGCGCAAGGAGGAACAGTCGTGAGCATCGCCCAGTCCGCCCCGCCCGGCCGCGGCATCAACTCCGAGGGGCGCGGCTGGCGCCGGGTGGGACTCGTCTTCCTGGTGCTGCTCACCCTCGCCTACGGGCTGCCGCTGCTGTGGATGCTGGGCACCTCGCTCAAGGAGGCCGGTGACCTGGCCACCGACGGCTGGCTGCCGTCGCACCCGACCACGGCGGCGTACCGGTCCTTCTTCGCCACCGACTTCCTGCCGGCATTGCGCAACTCCGTGGTGATCAGCACGACCACCACGCTGCTGTCGCTGGGCCTCGCGGTGCCGGCGGCGTACGGGCTGTCGCGCACCCGCTCCCGGCTGATCGTGCCGGGGCTGGTGCTGCTGCTGGTGGTGCAGCTCATCCCGACCTCGGCGACCTTCATCCCGCTGTTCCGGCTGCTCGCCCAGCTCGGGCTGGTGAACAGCCAGTTCGGGGTCTCGCTGGCCCAGGCCACGCTCTTCGTGCCGTTCGCGGTGCTGATCCTGCGACCCGCCTTCAACGCGCTGCCGCCGGCGCTGGAGGAGGCGGCCAGCATCGACGGGGCCGGGCGGGCGCGGTTCCTGCTGCGTATCGCGCTGCCTCTGCTGCGCAACACGGTGCTGGTGACCGCCGCGATCGTGCTGGTCTCCTCCTGGGGCGAGCTGGTCTACTCGCTGACCTTCCTGCTGGAGCAGGACAAGTATCCGCTCAGCGTCTACATCGCCCAGTCGGTCGGCCGGTTCAACAACACCTGGAACCTGCTGATGAGCGTCGCGGTGCTGGCCAGCCTGCCGGTGCTGCTGGTGGTGCTGGCCGCCCAGCGCCGGCTCCGCGACGGGGTGACCCTCGGCGCGGTGAAGTAGCGCCCCGGGCCCAGGGGCCGGCCCGCGGGCCGGCCCCTGGGCCGACCGGCTCAGGGCAGCAGCGGGTTGAACTCGCCGTCGACCGGGTCGCCGGGCGTGTGCCCCGGCAGCCAGCAGGCCAGGTCGGCGGCCTGGTGGGCGTTGCGTGGCTCGGCCACCGGCACGCCGTCGGCCACCCAGATCACCGTCATCACCTCGCGGACCGCCGCGCCCCGGTTGGGCAGCGCGCGGTGCACCGTCCAGCCGGCGTGGAAACTGGCGTCCCCGGCGACCATCGGTCCGGTCCCGGTGACCCGGAACCCGCGTGCGGCGATCACCCGATCGAAGTGCTCGTCGGCGGCGTCGGAGATGGCCACGTCACTCAGCGCCCGGGAGGTGTGCGACCCGTCGGCGAACTCCAACCCACCCGTCTCCGGCGTGACGTCGACGAGCGGCATCCACATGGTCACGGTCAGGTCGGTGTCGAAGGGCCAGTAGAGCGAGTCCTGGTGCCAGGGCGTCCGGCCGCCGCCGGCCTCCTTGTAGAGCGCCTGGTCGTGATAGAGCCGCACCCGCTCGACCCCGAGCAGCCGGGCGGCCACCCCGGCGAACCGCCGGGCCAGCACGAACCGGGCCACCTCGGGGTCACGCCGCCACAGGTTGGTGACCTGGAGGAAAGCCCGCCCGTAGGTGTCCCGGTCGGCGAGCGCCCGCTTCTCCGTGGTGTACCGCATGGTGGCCGCGGAGATCACCGGTCGGTAGGCGGTGACCTCCGCCGCGGTGGCCAGCCCGGGCACCACCACGTGACCCTCGGCGCGGTAGGTGTCGACCAGGGCGTCGTCGAGCGGGTGCGGGGCATCGAGCGCGGGCGTCTGCGCGGTGGTCGTCATGCGGCCCTCCTGGTACCGGTTGGGATCTGGACCGTGCCGACGGTAGGTGCGAGCAGTGCCGGGCCCGGGGTATCCGTTGGCCTTTCGGGTATCGGCTGGTTGAATCGCGTGGGTGAGCACAACCCCGCCGGCCCTGGTGGCCTACCGGACCGGACCGCCCGGGCGGCTCGGCCGGGTGCACTCCGTGGGCCGGGTGCAGGGCGGGCGCGGGGTGCCGACCGGGCCGCCGCGCCGGTTCCACAGCCACGCCCTGATGTACGTCTGGGGCGGGCACGGGCGCTACCGCGACGCCCGCCACGATTTGCCGCTCGGTCCCGGGCACCTGGTGCACGTGTTGCCCGGGCACGCCCACTGGTACGGCGTCACCGGCGCCGGCACCTGGAACGAGGTGCACCTGGTCTTCTCCGGTCCGGCCTTCGACCTGGCCGCGCGGCAGGGCCTTGTCGATCCGGTCCGCCCGGTCCGCCGGTTGACCCCGGTCGAGCACTGGCGGGACCGGCTGGACCGCTTTCGCACCGTCCGCCCGCCGCGCGGCCCGGCCGGCGCGGACGACGAGGTCTGCGAGGTGCTGCGGCTGCTGGTCGAGATCGCCGCCCGGGATGCCGTCCCCGAGCACGACGGCGCTCCGGCAGGCCCCCCGGGCTGGCTGGTCGAGTCCCGGGTACGCCTCGGCGACGACCTGGGCGGCCCGCTGGACCTGCGCGCGGTGGCGCTCGCGGTGGGCATGTCCTACGAGACGTGGCGCAAGCGCTTCCAGGCCGCGACCGGGGAGCCACCGGCCCGGTACCGCCAGCGACGGCGGGTCGAGGCGGCCGGGGAGCTGCTGCGCCGCACCTCGCTGACCAACCGGGACATCGCCGCGAGCCTCGGCTTCACCGACGAGCACCACCTGGCCAAGCAGTTCCGGCGGCTCACCGGCCTGACCGCGGGCGAGTTCCGCCGTACGCTCGGCTGAGTCGTGCCCGGGTGCGCGGTCAGCGGCGGGCCGCGTCGTGGCGCCACCGGGTGGGCGGGCAGCCGTGGCGCCGGCGGAACGCGCGGGCGAGCTGGGTGTGCGAGGAGAAGCCCACCTCGGCGGCGATCCGGGCCACGCTCGCACCGGTGGTGGCGAGCAGTTCCGCCGCCCGTTCCACCCGGCGCTCCAGCAGGTACGCGTACGGCGGTTGCCCGACCTCCGCGACGAACAGCTCGGCCAGCCGGGTCCGCGACAGTGCGCACGCCGCCGCGAGGTCGGCGAGTCGCCAGGCGGCGGCGTACTGCTCGTCGAGCAGCCGCCGGGCGTGGGCGACCGCGGGATGACCTGGCAGTCGGCGGCGTGCCGTGGCCCGGGGACCCAGCAGCCGGGTCACCTCGACCACCAGCAGTTCGACGGCGGCGGCGCGGGCCACCGCCCCGAACGGGAGATCCCCCACCACCTCCCGGACCACCGCGCGCAGCGCGGGCGCCGCGGCGCGGGCGTCGGCGCAGACCCGCACCCCGGCGCCGGTCCAGGCGGCGGCGAGTTCCGGGCGGCGGGCGCGGAGCACCCGCAGGTCCACCGCCGCATACGCGAAATGCTGCCGGACGCCGCCCTCGGGGCGTGGCACGGTGCGGTGCGGCAGCCCCGGCGGCACGGCGACCAGCCAGCCGGGGGCCAGCCGCAGGTGCCGTCCGGCGAAGCGCCAGGACGAGCCCCCGTGCAGTTGCAGGTAAAACTCCCAGCCCGGGTGCCGGTGCTCCACGACCCGGTGCCGGGGGACGGCCCAGTTCTCGCCGACGTGCAGCAGCCCGCTCGGGTCGCCGGGGGTCTCGGCGTGCACGCCGGACTCCACGCCGGGCGGCAGCCAGAGTCGCCAGCCGGGCGTCGGATCCGCCGCCGACCCCGGACGATCCGCCTCCTGCGCCGGCTGCTGCCGACCTAGCGTCTCAGCCATGACGAATCCCTTCCCGGTCGACGTGCCGGTGTTGCCCACGCCCGACGACATCGCCGCCTACCGCCGGGACGGTTTCCTGGTGGTGCGTGGCCTGATCCCGCCGGGCGTGCTGGACGCCGCCGAACGCGGCATGGCCCGCTTCTACGCCGGTGACCTGGACGCGCCCTTCCCGGGCCGCACCCGCCACGACGACTACGACTGGACGCCCGCGCACGGCGGTGGTCTGCGCAAGAACGACTACACCTCGCGGATGGTCGTCGAGCTGGCGCACCTGGTGGAGTTCCCCGCCATCGGCGCGTACGCCGCCGCGCTGGCCGGCGCGGCGGGCATCCGGCTCTGGCACGACCAGTTGCTCTACAAGCCGGCGGGGCTGGACGACGCGCGCGGCAACGTGGGCTGGCACACCGACCGGCAGTACTGGCTCTCCTGCTCCAGCACGGAGATGCTCACCTGTTGGGTGCCGTTCCACGACTGCGACGAGAGTGTCGGCGGGGTCTCGTTCGTGGCCGGCAGCCATCGCTGGCCGCCGCAGCGGGGGCTGGACTTCTTCGCCGGGGACCTCACCGCGCAGGAGGCGTCCTTCCGCCCGGCCGGCGCGGCGGCCCGCAAGGTGGTGCCAGTGCTGCGGCGCGGGGACGTGACGTTTCACCACTGCGGCACCGTGCACGGCAGCGGGCCGAACCTGGCCGATCGGCCGCGCCGGTCGATGGCGATCCATCTCCAGCCTGCCGACAACCACTGGGTGCCGGCGACCGATCCGGCCGGTGCGCCGGCGTTCCACCGCAACGACGAGCTGGTCCGCTCCGTCGACGGACATCCGGACTACGCCGACTCGCGGATCTCGCCGATGCTCTGGCCGGCCCGTCCGCCGGTGGGGGTTCCCCATGAGGCGGCATCCTAGTATCTTTTATAAATGATTTCCCAGCAGTCTGCCGGTGCCGCCGCCGAGCAGACGGCGTCCCGCCCCTGGTGGCGGGACGCCGTCTGCTATCAGGTCTACGTCCGCAGTTTCGCCGACGGCACCGGTGACGGCGTCGGCGACCTGCCCGGTGCCGCGGCGCACCTGCCCCACCTGGCGTCGCTCGGCGTGGACGCGGTCTGGCTCACCCCGTTCTACCCGTCCCCGATGGCCGACGGCGGCTACGACGTCGCCGACCACCGCGACGTCGACCCGCTCTTCGGCGACCTCGCGGACTTCGACGCCTTCGTGGAGCGGGCGCACCGGCTGGGGCTGCGGGTGATGGTCGACGTGGTGCCGAACCACTGCTCCACCGCACATCCCTGGTTCGTCGAGGCGCTCGCCGCGCCGCCCGGCTCGGCAGCCCGCCGCCGCTTCGTCTTCCGGCCCGGTCGGGGCCCGGACGGCGAACTGCCCCCGAACAACTGGCAGAGCGACTTCGGCGGCCCGGCCTGGACCCGCACCGTCGGCCCGGACGGCCGTCCGGGGGAGTGGTACCTGCACTTGTTCGCCCCGGAACAGCCGGACTTCGACTGGTCCTCCCCGGAGGTGGCCGACGAGTTCGACGACATCCTGCGCTTCTGGCTCGACCGGGGGGTGGACGGATTCCGCATCGACGTCGCGCACGGCCTGGTCAAGCGGGACGGGCTGCCGGACAACCCGCCCCGGCCGGCCCCGCCGCCCGGGGTCTACCGGCCCGAGGGCCACGAGTGGGACCAGCCCGGCGTGCACGAGATCTACCGGCGGTGGCGGCGGATCCTGGACGCCTACCCGGGGGACCGGATGGCGATCGGCGAGGCGTGGGTGACCGAGCCGGAGGCACTGGCCCGCTACGTCCGACCCGACGAGCTGCACCAGGCCTTCAACTTCCACTTCCTGCAGGCCCCGTGGGACGCCGGCGCGCTGCGCATCGCGGTGCGGGACTCCTTGGACGCGGTCCGGCGGGCGGGCGCGCCGGCGAGCTGGGTGCTCGGCAACCACGACGTCGTCCGGCCCGTCACCCGCTACGGCGACGGACCCACCGGCCTGCGGCGGGCGCGCGCCGCCGCCCTGCTGATGCTCTTCCTGCCCGGCTCGGTCTACCTCTATCAGGGCGAGGAGCTCGGCCTGCCAGAGGTGCTCGACCTGCCCGACGAGGTGCGACAGGACCCGGCCTGGTTCCGCTCCGGGGGCGCCCGTCCGGGCCGGGACGGCTGCCGGGTGCCGATGCCGTGGCGCCCGGAGGCGGCCGGCCTCGGCTTTGCCCCGGCGGACGCGACGCCCTGGTTGCCGCTGCCGGCCGACTGGGCCGAACTGGCCGTCGACCGGCAGCGGAACGACCCGACCTCCACCCTGCGCCTCTACCGCAGCGGCCTGCGGCTGCGGGCCGCGCACCTGACCGGCGCCGACGAGCTGGCCGAGCTCGACGACGGCGGCGACGCGCTCGTGCTGCGCCGGGGCCGTGCGCTCTGCGTGACCAATCTCGGGCCCGATCCGGTGCCGGCCCCTGCCGGTGGCCGTCCGCTGCTGGCCAGCGCCCCGCTGGCCGGTGGTGCGACGACCACCGACGTGACCTCCTGGTGGCTGCTCGGCGGCCCCGGCTGATCCGGCGGCAGCGGACCGGACGCCGTGCGGCCCGCGCCGGCGCTCACCCCGCGAGCAGGTCCGGGGCCTCCCCGTCCTGGTCCACACCGAGCAGCAGCTCCTGCAACCGGCGGACGTCCGGCGGCACCCGCACCGGGTGACCGGACCGTACCCGGCTGGGGGTGACACCGTAGGCGGCCCGGAACCGGTGCGAGAGATGGTAGGCGTCGGCGAAGCCGCAGCCGGCCGCCACCACGGCGAGCGGCTGGCCGGCGGAGCGCACCAGCGCGGCGGCCCGGGCCAACCGGACCCCCTCGACGGCGCGAGCCGGTGGCAGGCCGAGATGCTGCCGGAACAGCCGGCTGAACGCGCCGACCGAGATCCCGGCGGCCTGCGCCAGCTCGGCCTGGCTCACCGGTCGCAACACCCCGTCGGCCCAGCGTTGCCGCACGTGGCGCACCGCCTGCCACAGGGGCACCGGGATGTCGCCCGGCCGCACGGCGTCGGGCGTCAGCCCGGTCAGCGCGGCCCGGAGCAACAGGTCGAAGGTGGCGTCGGCGAGCGGTGCCGCGGCCGGATCGGTCCGGGCGTCGAGCCAGACCAGGTAACGGAACAGGCGGGCGGTGATCCCGGTGGTCGACCCGGGCCGCGCCAGCCGCGGCAGGGTCAGCCCATCGGCCACCGAGAAGTGCAGGTACGCGTGGCGGGTGGGCAGGCGCGGATGCCACCGGTAGGCGTCCCGGCTGCCGGCGGGCGCCAGCAGCACGGTCCCGGGCCCCAGGTCGGCCGGCACGTCGTCGGAAGTCCAGGTGCCGTCGCCGGCCAGCACCACGAGAAGCTCGTGGTCGTCGAGCACCCGTTCGGCGATGGTGGCGCCCGCCGGCGAGACGGCCAGAAGCGCCGGATCGCGTCGCAGCACCACGGGCGGATCCCACCCGAGGTCTCGGTCGCCAGACGGGGGCGCACCGGTGGCCACATCACGATCAGACATGTCTCAAGTCTAATCCGACATGGCCAGAGGTCTTTTCCGACCAGCAGACTGACATGAATAAACAAACGGAAGAGAGGCTATCGATGAGTGCGACGGTAACGGCCACGGACACCCCGCTGCGACTCGACGAGTATCTGCGCGACGGCTTCACCGTGCTGCGGGGTGCGCTGAGCCGGGCCGAGGTCGACGCGATCAACGCCGAGGCACTGCGCCTGTGCCGGTTGGACTTCCACCACCAGGTGGGAGACGGCACCGCCCCCGACGGCAGCGCCGCGCCGCCGGCGGCCCTGTCGTCGGCCACCGGCGACTCCGACGCCGAGGTGCTGCGCCGGTACCTGTGCGTGCACTTCCCGCACAAGCTCTCCGGGCTGATGGCGGAGGCGCTGCGGCATCCCCGGATCGTCGACGCGCTGACCCAGATCATCGGCCCCGACGTGAAGGCGATGCAGTCGATGCTCTTCCTCAAGGCCGAGGGCAAGCCGGGGCAGGCATGGCACCAGGACGAACTGTTCATCCCGACCCGGGACCGTTCGCTCACCGCGGCCTGGATCGCGCTGGACGACGCGCGCGTCGACAACGGCTGCCTCTGGGCGCTGCCCGGCTCGCACCGTCCGGGGGTGCTCTACCCGGAGCGGGAGCACGACGACCCCAACTACGACTGCACCTGGGAGGCCTACGACTTCCCCTACACGCAGGACGACGCGGTGCCGCTGGAGGTCGACGCGGGCGACGTGGTGCTCTTCAACGGCTACCTGCTGCACAAGTCCCTGCCCAACACCAGCACGCGGATGCGACGCGCCCTGGTGCACCACTACATGAGCGCGCAGTCGCTGCTGCCCTGGTTCCACCAGCCCGAGGTCTACATGGGAAAGACCGACTTCCGGGACGTCGTGCAGGTCGCCGGCACCGATCCCTACGCGTACCGGGGCTACCAGGAGATCTCGGTGCCGCAGGTGCGACCCGACCGGCAGGGTGGCTGCAAGCGCTGACCCCGAGCCCGACGCGCGTCTCCAGACGGCGGACGTGCCACCCCGGCGGTCAGCGCGGGTCGGCCGTGTCCTGGCGCAGGGCGGCGTCGATCCGGTGCAGGGTGGTGGTCATGCCCGCACGGAGGTGGGCGGCCCGGTCGGGTACGCCGACGGCGTCCTGGATCCTGCGGACGATCGCCATCTGCGGTGTCGTCCGGGTCATCGACTCGGTGATCCGGGTGCCGCCGTCGACCTCCTCAAGCTGGTAGCGCCACGACGACGAGGACGGCCAGTCGGTGGTGAAGGCGAACGCCCGCCCCGGCGTGGCCTCGGTGACGGTGGCGCCCATGCGCCACCGGTAGAGCCGGCCGATCCGGTTGCGTCCGGTGAACCGTCGGCCGTGCTCGATCCACCTGGCGGCGTAGGTCTCCGGACTCCACTCGCCCATCCTGGTGATGTCGCTGATCAGAGCGTAGACGCGCTCGGGGGCGGCGGGGACGGTGTGGGTGACGGTGACCGCGAGCGCGGGGTGCTCGGTGAGGTCGGCGATCAGCCGGCGGGCCAGCCGCACCGACGACGCGGGATTCTGCCCGGTGTAGAGACTGCGGTCCACCGTGACGTGGGGCCGGAGCGGGAGCCGGCCCCTGACGTAGCGGGCGCCGCGCTCGACGAGCCGGTCCTCCAGGAGCCACGGCGCCTTGCGGGCGAACCGGTTGAGCAGTTCCTCCCGGTTGGACAGGGCGGTCAGGGTGTAGCCGGCGAACGGCCATGAGCCGTCCTCGTCCGCCGCGGCCAGCAGCGCCGCGGGGGCGTGGCAGAGCAACGCCAGTGGTCGGGCGGAGCGGAGCCGGCGGGTGAGCAGGGCGCCGGAGACGGGGTCCGCGGCGAGATCCTCCATCGGGCCGTGCCCGCCGGGATAGAAGACCACGTCGAAGTCGTCGGGGTCCATCTCGGCCAGGACGCGGGGGTGGGCGAACGTGTCGGCGTGCGCCGCCAGGTACCGGCGGTGGCGTCGGGTGCGCCACGGGCTGCCGGCGAGCGGGCCGAGACTCAGCCGGTCGACGGTGGGTGCGACGCCGCCCGGGGTCGCCACGGTGACCTGCCAGCCGGCCTCGGTGAAGAGCCGGTGCGGCTCGACGACCTCCTCGGCCCAGAAGCCGGTGGGATGTCGCGTGCCGTCGCGCAGCGTCCAGTGGTCGGCGGCCGACACGACCATCAGCACCGTACGCATCGTCGCACCCCCAGATCCGAACCAGGCGGTTCGGTCCTCAGGTCTACCATCCCCGCACGCCGAAAACAAACCGTGCGGTTCGGTTTGGCGGCGCCCGAGACGCCGCTCAGCCCGCCGGCTCCCGGGCGACCGGCCCGGGACGGACCAGGCGCTCGGCGGCCCGCCGGACCTCCGCCCGGTGATCCACCGCCGGGCCGTCCTCGTCCGCGGCGACCTGGTGCAGGTCGGCGGGGGCCATCAGCCAGGAGGTGGACACCGCGATCAGCGCCGCGAGGAGGTGGTGCGGCGGCCACCCCGGGTCGGCCCGGCCGGACTCCTGCGCCCGACGTACCACCTCGATCTTGTGGCGGTATCCGGTCAGGCGCCGATCCGGCAACCGGGCCGCCCGTCCGTGCTCGTGCAGCCACGCCCACACCGCGATCCGTTGCAGATCGGGGCGGGCGGCGAAGGTGTCGTGCAGGCGCACCGCGTAGTCGACCAGGTCGGTGGTGATCGGCACGACCCGGGACAGCTCTTCCAGGCCGACCTGCATCACCTCGTCGAAGAGCGCGTCCTTGTCGCCGAACCACGCGTAGATGCGTTCCTTGCTGGCTCTGGCCTGCACGGCGATCCGGTTGATCCGAGCCCCGTCCACGCCGTGCCGGGCGAACTCCGCCATCGCCGCCCGGACCACCCGCTGCCGGGTCTCCAGGCCCCGTGCCTGCGCAGCCTGAGAGGTCATCCGGCCACGCTATCCCAGCCGCCCCCGGGTGCGGTCGCCCGGCGGCGGGCCGGCGTCACGGCGCGATTCCCTCGATCCACCGCTGGTGCCAGTGCCGCAGTGACCGGCTCAGCCATCGGCTGCTCAGCCGAGGCAACAGCCCGGTCTGGGTCTCCTCGGTGACCACCCGCGTGCCGCCCGGCACGGCTGTGAGAATCCACCGGTGGTGCCCCGACGAGCCCAGGGCGTGACCGGTCCAGCCGAGCACCCGATGAGGTTCCCAGCGGTCCACCACACACGTGACCCGCACGTGCAGCGTCGTCCAGCGGAACCGCACGCCGGGACCGAGCCGCGCCTGCCCGTCCAGGACGACGCGCTGCGCGTTGGCATACCAGGACGGCCACGCGGTGGCGTCGACGAGGCGCTCCCAGACCGCCTCCGGCGCGAGCGCCACCCGGGCCTCGTTGCGCACCGAGACCGACGCCCGGTGCGGTTCGAGACCGGCCGGCCACAGCGGCGCGCTCACCGCAGATCCCGCAGCGCCGTGCCGGGGGTGGTGAGCGCCACCGCCGGGCCGTGCACCTCGGCCGGTGTGCGGTAACCGGGAACGGCGTCACCGGCCGCGGTGCGCGCCAGCAGCTCCACGGCGGTGTGCGCGCTGTAGCGGTACGGGTCCGGCCCGAGCAGCACGGACTCGGCCACCGTCCCCGCGTCGTCGACGGCGACTCCGTGCACCAGACTGCTTCCGGCGTCGAGCTGGGCGGGGCTCGGACCTTCGGGCACCCGGCGCAGGAGCGCGGCCCGCAGGCGCCGCGCCGGGCCGGCGGGGACGAGCCGCGCAGCGGCGGGGGCGACGCCCATGGCCAGCCGCACGGGTGCCGGCACGGCGAAGAACGTCGCCACGTCCGGCACGTCGGTGGACTGTCCGGCGGAGACGACGTCGGCCCGCCACGGGTTCGTGACGACCAGGGTGGTGACGCCGCCGTACGTGATCTTCCGACGTTCGGCGGCGGCCCGGGCCGGCACCAGACGGCCGCCGACCCGTTGGCGCCCGGGCGTGGCCAGCCCGTCCAGCAGCGTGCCGAGCGTGCCCCGGGACACCTGCCCGGAGGTCACGAACGACAACTCCAGCCGGCGGGCGGAGGGCAGGCGCCCGGCGAGGTGCACCGCCATCGCGTCGCTCGGCGCCACACCGAAGCCGACACCGGGCATCGCCATGATGCCGGCCCGCTCCAGCTCGCCCTGCCGCCGGCGCACGGTCAGGAACTCGTCCACCTCACCGCTGAGATCCAGGTAGTGCGTCCGCGTGCGGACACAGGCGTCCAACAGCGGACGCTGGGTCCGCCCGAACGGACCGGCGGCGTTGAGCAACACGTCCGCATCGGCCAGCAGGCGGTCCAGGACGGCCGGATCGTCCAGCTCCGCGACGCACCTCGGCGCGTCCAGGTCGAGTGCGGCCAGTCGCCCGGCGTGGCGGCCGGCCAGCGTCGGGCGGAGCCCACGCTCCACCGCGAGTCGCGCGACGAGCCGGCCGACGTAACCGGTGGCGCCGTAGATGACGGGATAGGGCATGCCCCGACGGTGGACCAACCACGGCGTCCACGTCCAAGAGACGGCTGCCGCGGACCGGTACGAGTCTCCTATGTGAGCTGCTCGACGGTGGGGTGGTCGACGGTGAGCGGACGGCGGGGTGCCGAATCGTTACAGTCATGGGGTGGACCTGGACCGGGTGACCGCGTTCGTCGCCGCGGCCGATCGGATGAGCTTCACCGTGGCTGCCGAGGAGCTCGGCCTGGCTCAGCCGTCGGTGTCCGCCCGCATCCGTGCCCTGGAGAACGACCTCGGCGTCGAGCTGTTCTCCCGCCGCCGGCGTCAGGTCGAACTCACCCAGGCCGGTCGGGAGTTCCTCCGGCACGCGCGTACGATGCTGGCGCTTACCGAGCGGGCCGTGCGGGACACCCGGCGGGCGGCCGGGTCGGCCGACCCGCAACGGCTGACGATCACCACCCTCGCCGCCGGGATCGACGAACTCAAGGCCGGCCTTGTGGTGTCGCTCGACCGGGAACTGCCGGCGGCGCGCGTGAGCCTCACCGCGGTGCCGTTCGTCGACCACGTGTCGACCGTTCGCCGGGGCGTGGCCCAGGCCGGCTACCTCTGGCCGCCCTACACGCGCGCGGCGACCGCCGGCCTGCACGTGGAACCCCTGCGTGCGTACCCCCGGCTGTTGGCCGTCGCGGCCGGCCATCCGCTGGCCGACCGGCGTGACCTCGGCGTCGACGACCTGGCTCGCGAGTCCCAGGTGGCCCTGCCGGACGGGGTCGACCCCGTGTTCGTCCGCACCTGGCGTCTGCTGCCGCACGCGCCGGTGAGCCGCGCGGCACCGGCCGCCGATGTCGCCGCCCTGCTGCGGACGGTCGCCGCCGGGGGCGGCTGCGCCGTCGTGCCCGCGCTGCTGGCCCGCACCGCCGCGCTGCCCGGTGTGGCCTTCGTGCCGCTACGCGGTGTGCCGGCCGCGACCCTGGCGCTCGCCTGGCGGCGGGACCTGCCCGCCGCCCTCGACGCGACTCTGCGCCGGGCCGTCCGGGACGGTCGTGCCGCCACCTCGAGAGATCGGGACAGCTCTCCGGACGCCGTCATCCCATAGGGCTGAGACCGCACCGACGCGGGTCCGCGCGCCGCCGCCGACGGCGTGCCCGGCCCTCAACGCAGGGTCGGCGTGCGCCGCACGCCGGGCGCGGTCGTCCGCTGCGGATGGTCGAGGACCTGTGAGACCCAGCCGCGGCGCACCGCCTCGACCCCGGCCTGGAAGCGGCTCTCCACACCGATGTGATCCAGCAGCTCCGCGACCCGACGGCTGAACGTGCGCGGGGACATGTTCAGCCTGCGGCACGCCGCGGTGTCGGGGGCGCCGGTCAGCAGCTGGGCCAGCACCGGCACCAGGTGCTCGGGCACCGGCGCGCGTCGGGGCGACACCGGGTGCGGCGAGACGCCGCCCGGGTGGCCGACGCGTTGTGACAAGACCAGATCCATGCGATCCCTCCCCGGATCGGCCGAACCGTTCCTGCCATCGACGGTAGTCGTCGCTCGGATGATCGGCGGCCGGGATTGGCGAACAGTACGATCCCACTGTTCGCGATCGGTCGGCCCGACCGTCGCCGGGCGGTCAGGCGGTGGTGAGCCACCCGAGGCGGGCCACCTGGAGACCGAGCTGGAACCGGGTGGTGGTGCCGGTCACCGCCATGAGCCGGTGCAGGCGCCGGTGCAGGGTACGCGGCGAGATGCCCAGCCGTGCCGCCACCTTCCGGTCGGACATCCCCTCGGCGAGCAGGCGCAGCAGCAGGACGGTCTCCGGGGCCGGCTCCTCCGGCCCGAGGTGCGGATCGAGCACGACGGCGGAGCTGCGCCAGAGCGCCTGGAAGAGGTCGTCGACGGCGGAGTGCAGCGGCCCCGGCCACAGGGCCTGCACCCGGCGCGTCGGTTCGCCGCCACAGTGGTCGTCCGGGTGGACCAGGAAGGCGACCTCGTCGGAGATCAGCACCGTGGCCGGCAGCGTGGGCAGCGTACGGACCCGTGCGCCGGCGGCGCGCAAGGGTCGGATCTCGGCGCGCAGCCGCTGGTCGTCGAGCGCCGTGCCGGCGTAGAGGGCGTCGACCCGGGCGCCGCCGGCCAGCAGGTCCAGCTTCATCGCGAGCCGGTGGTCGCCCCACGTCGGGTCGTCGGGGGTGGCCTCCAGCACCCGCAGATGGTGGCCTCTGCCGGAGGAGAGCATGCCGAGCATCTCGGTCGGCGTGACCGGTGTGGTGGGTTGCCGATCCCGCTCCTCGCTGGCGGCGAAGGCGTCGAGTATCGTGCGGCCCGCCACGGTGACCGCGTCGGCGGCCCGCAGGTGCGCCAGACGCACCGCGGCGACCGCCCCTTGGTGTCGCGCCGGTTCGGGCGCCGTCGCGTCGACGGCGGGCGGCTCCGGCGCGTCCCGGCCGGCGGTCACGGTCACCGGTGGCTCGTCCGGCGGGACGGGTCGTGCCCCGGCCCCGGCGGGGAGGCCCGCGGCGACATCAGATCCACCCCTCGCGCACCGCCCGGGTGGCCAGTTGGAAGCGGTTGCGGGCGCCGGTCTTCGCCCGCAACACACCGAGGCGTCGGTACAGCGTCCGCCGGCCCATGCCGAGCGCGTCGCAGATCGCGTCGTCGGACAGGCCGCCGTTGAGCATCAGCAGCAACCGCCGGTCGGTGGCGCGCAGCGGGGCCCGCGGATCCTCCGGCGCGTTCGCCGACACCGGCGCGGCCAGGCTCCAACAGACCAGGAACACGTTCGCCAGGGCGTCCAGCACCGGGGTGCGCCCGGTGACGACGAACGCCCCCGCCGGGCCGGCCACGAAGCCCGTCTCGTCGTCCACCAGATGCAGCCGGACCGGCAGCGTGTCCAACAGCCGGCCCTCGAACCGACCGGCCCGGCCGTCGTGCGCGTCGCCGGCCTGCCACGGCGCGAACGCCCGGTACCGCCGACCGAACGACTGGGCGGTGTGCACCACGGAGATCGGCACGGGGACCGGTTCGAGGTCCACGAAGGGCTCGTTGTCGAGGACCCGGACGTGCCGGCCGGCGCGGCGGACGGCGGCACGCAGGCGGGTCGACGCCGTCACGGTGTCGACCAGTTCCACGCCGTGCTCGCCGGGCCCGAGGGCCCGCCCGAACCGCTCGTAGAGGTCGGTGAGGCGTCGCGCGGCCCGGTCGATGCCGGCGAGCCGTTCGTCGACCAGCACCTGCACCGACGCGGTGGGATTGCGCGGGGTGACGACGCCCCCGGACTCGACCGCCAGGCCGGCGTCCACCAGCTCCGTCAGGGCGCCCCGCTGCTCCGGGTCGACCTCGTCGAGCGGGATCCGGTGCCGGTCGAGCAGTGCGGGATAGCTACGCGCCGCCGCGCCGGAGACGCCGAGCACCCGCAGGGCGTGCTCCACCGAGTGGGTCACCGGGGCCCGCTCACCGTCAGCGCGAGCTGGAACCGGGTCGCGCAGCCGTGCGCGCGCATCAGGTCGTGGACCCGCCGGGCGAACGAGCGCACCGAGACACCCAGGGCCCGGGCGGCGTCACCGTCGCTCGGATGCGCGGCGAGCGCGGCCAGGACGTCCTCGTCGGTCGTCCGGCCCCGCTGGGCCGGGGAGTCGGCGGCCTCCTCCCAGCGCTTGTCGAACAGTGTCCGCAGCATCCGCAGGACCGGCGCGGAGGTGGTGCAGAGCATGTCCGGCGAGGGTTCCGGCCCGGTGGACGGCCGCGCGGGGCCGGGCCCGACCGGCGGCTCGTGCCACAGCCAGGCGGTCGGATCGGGGTCGTCGAGGAGCAGGAAGCGGATCGGGGAAGGGCTGTCGAACCGGGCGTGCGCCGCCAGGCCCGACGACGGCCGGGCGGCCGAAAGCGGGTGGCGCCCCCGGTGCAGGATGCGGAAACGCCCGGCCGGCAGCCGGGTGATCATGCGGATCCGCGCCGCGGTCGGCGGCGCGCTGGGCGGGCCGTCCATCAGCCGCACCTGCCGCCGGGTGTGGTGGCTGCCGGCGACGGCGACGCGTACCGCATAGGAGGGATGGACCCGCCGGACGAGCACGGGTTCCTCGGCCGCCGGCCGCGCCGACCGCGCGAACGCCGCCAGCACCGTCGTCTGCGCATCGTGGACGGCGGTCACCGCGCGCATCCGGGCCGCGGCCACCGCCCGGCCGGGGTCCCGGGGCCGCCCGATCGCCGCGTCGATCAGCCCCGCGTCGACCGGGTCGACGTCGAGGTGGACCGCGTTGCCCAGGAGGAACTCGTACCAGACCCCGGCGGACGGCGAGACGTCGAAGGCGGGCGCCGGTCCGGCTCCCTCGTCACCCCTCACGCACCAACTATGAGTGCCGCTCTCACCCGGTGCAAGGGGTCGTGCGCGGTACGTGATCGAGCTGTGTCGACAACCTTCGGACCGGTCCGGTTTCCGGCAGGTCTCTGCCACTGGCACCGTTGTGCCTTCGTCCGCCGCGCGTGCCGGGTTAACTGAAACCGGACTCGTGACCCGCTGTCGCCAGGTGTCACGCGGACATGCGGGAGTGTGTCGTGTCGGAATGGTCGCCGGGCCGAGGGTCGCAATCAAAGGTGTCGCCTTCCGTCTTCGATCCGAGTGAGCGGGTCGCCGCGGCCGTCGCCGGTGAGATCGGGGCGATCGCCCAGCTCCCCGGGCCCGCGCGGCACGATCTGCTGGTCGCCGTCGAGGCGGGGATGCGCCTGCTCACCGAGGACCGGACCCCGCTGGCGGTCGTCGATGTCGAACGCATCCGCGCCGGGGTCCGCGCCGTGGCCGCCGCCGGTCTGTCCCTGGCCGACTTCGTCCGTTGCCAGGAACTGTGCGCCAGTCGCGCGGTGGCGACCCGCTGCCGCGATGCCGGTCTGACGAGACCGGACGAGTTCGTGAAAACGCTCCATCGCGCCGCCCGGCGGTGGCGTGACCTGTCCCCGGAACTGTTGGGTGTCTTTCTCGAGGAGTCGGCCGCCCGGTCCGGTGTTCCGGCCGCCGCGCAGGTCGCCCGGGCGTTGCTGGACGGATCGCTGACGCCGGACCTCACCGCCGCCTGCGGCCTGCCCCAGCCGGTCGACGGCTATCTCGTGGCCGCGCTGCCGTGCGAAGCCGATGTGGTGGGCCCGCTCGCCGAGCACGGCCGGTGCGACCTGCTCTGGCATCACGATCGCGGCGAACTGGTCCTGCTCACCCCGGTGACCGGCGCGGCGGCGGGGGTGGACGCGGCCCGTAACCGGATCAGCGAAGCCCTGCGCCTGCTGCTGCCGACGGTCGGGGTGCCCGCCGTCGGGGTGTGCCGTCCCCAGCGGCAGGTGGGCGACGCGGTGCGGGAATCCCGGCGGCTGCGGCCGTTCGCCGTCGCCGCCGACCTGGCGGAGCTCTTGCACGCGCCGGAGGACCTCGCGGTCGACCGGGGCGTGGCGCGGCTGCCGGAGGTCGCCGCCGGCTTGTGCGCGGTCCTCGCCCCGCTCGGGTCCGGTAGGGAACTGCGGCGGACGCTGCGGACGTTGTACCGGGTCGACCTGCACCGGGCCCGTGCGGCGGAGCTGCTCGGGGTCCACCGGCAGACGCTGACGTACCGGTTGAACCGGATCCGGGACCTGACCGGCGTGGACCCGCTCTCGGTACGCGGCGTCGCCGTGCTCGCCGCCGCGCTGGCGGCCGAGGCGGAAGCTTCCCGGTCGTGACCGACCTTCGCCGCCTGGTGCGGCACGGCGGCGACCGTGCCCACCACGTCGCGCTGCGGCGGGCCGGCGAGCGGGTGCCGCTCCTGGCCGACCTGTCCGGCACGGATCCGGATCTGCTCCGCGCGGTCCTGCTGCTGGCCGCCGCCGCGATCGAGCCGGTCACGGCGCACCTGCGCCGTCGCGCGACGAGGGCGGCGGTGCACTGCGTGCGGGCGCGGGTGCCGCTGACAAGTCTGGTCGAGGCGAGCCGGATCTTCGTCGAGTCGCTGCTCGCCGAGGTGTGGACGCGGTGCCCGCCCGGGCACGCGGACGCGGCGCAGCGCCTCACCCTCCGGATCCTCGGGATCCACCGGCGCGTCGGCGCCGTCTTCGCCGAGGTCTACCACCCGGGGAACCGGCGGCGAGCCATCGTGGACCATCGGGCCCGGGCGCTGGATCTGCTGGCCGGCCGGCTGCCCGCGGGCCGGCGGGAAGCGCCCGGCGGGTACCTGGTCGCGTCGGTGGGCCTGGTCGGCGCCGGTGCCGGACCGCAGGTCGTCGAGCGCCTGACGGCCGTGGTCGACCAGGGCGCCGCCTACGCCCGGCACGAGCCGTCGGGCAACTACGTGGTGGTGGTGCTGCCGCTGGCGGACGGCACCGCCGCGGCCCGACGCGGCGCGGAGCAGTCGGTGGTCGGCCTGGTCTCCGAGATCGGTGGGCTGATCGTCGGTCGGACCGCCGGCTGCGCCCACGCCCGCCGGGTCGAGGAGATACCGTCGGCGCTGCTGGAGGCGGAACGCGCCCGCAAGCCCCGGTCGGGCCGCTACCTCGGACCGATACGGCGCAGCGGTGAACTGCTGCTCGCCCTCGCCTACGAGGACGACCAGGACCTCGTCGCGCAGTTGCGGGCCCGGCTCGCCCCGCTGCGCGCGGAACCGCAGTTGCTGCGCACGCTGGTCGTGCTCTTCGACAACGACCTGGACCGTGGGCGCACGGCCGCCGTGCTGCACATCCACCGCGGCACGCTCACCGACCGGTTGAAACGGATCAACGAGTTCACCGGCGTCGCGCCGACCAGTGTGCTCGGGATCCGTCTGCTCTCGGCGGCGCTGCACCTCGACCGGACTCTGGGCGTGCCGGGCGGACGCGGTCGTTGAGCAAGTGCCGAGAGGTGTCGCGCCGGAGCCAACAATCTGCGGATGGATGCTAATTGCTGGATCGGCTGATACTGGGTCGGCCGATCGGTCAGTGGGACCCCTCCGAAAGGGGGCACGGCGGAGGGCCTGCCCGCGCGACCGGCAGACGTAGGGCCGGCGAAGGAGTCTTGGATGCAGTGGGAAGACCTGGTCACGTTTCGGGCGGTGGCGACCGACCTGTCCTTCACCCGGGCAGCGCAACGCCTGCACATCAGCAAGCCCGTGGTGTCGGCGCGGGTGAAGAGGTTGGAGCGTGGCCTCGGCGTCCAGTTGCTGCGCCGGGACACCCGCAACGTCACCCTCACCGAACTGGGACGCCGGTTCCTGCTGCGCGTCGACAACCTCACCGAGTCGCTCGAATCGGCCTGCCAGGAGATCTCCGCGGCCGTCGAGCCCGCCGACCGGCCCACCGTGCGGGTCGGACTGGTGGGGACCGTCACCCCCGCCACGGTGACACTGCTCGACCGCGTCGACACCGCCCTGCTCTCGGTGCGCTGGACGGCGGACTCCGCCACCGCCGCCGAGGCACTGCGCACCGGTGAGATCGACCTGCTCGTGCACTCGCGCTGGGAGGGCGCCGCCGACCCCGGCCCGAGCACCGACCCGTCGGTCCGCGCCCTGCCGATGACCACCACCGCCGCCCAGGTGAGCATGGGCTCCCAGCACCGGCTCGCCCGCCGGGGCGCGCTCGCGCTACGGGAACTCGCCGGCGAGCGGTGGATCATCCCGCCGTCGCGGAACGAGGCGGACAGCGCCACCGCCGCGGTCGCCGCCACCGCCGGCTACACCCCCCGCTTCCTGCACCAGCTCGCCACCTACGACGAGGCGGCCGCACTGCAACGGTTCGGCACCGCCGTCGGCCTCACCGTCGCCGGGGCCCCGACGGCCACCGGCACGGTCCGGCGTGCCCTGGAGGACGACCTCAGCCTGCGGACCTACCTGCGGTGGCAGCGCGACGGCGCCGCCGCCGCCCGGTGCGAGGCCCTCGCCGACCAACTCGTCGACCGCGTCAACGCCTGAACGGCACACCGCCGGGACCGGTCGCGCGACGGTGCGGCCGGGACGCGGTCACCGCTGCCGGGCCAGACGCGCGCGTCGCTCGTACAGCGCCCGGTAGTGGGGCTCGTGGTGGTCGAGGTAGGCGCGCAGGCGCGGATCGGTGCGCACCACGTCGCCGTAGTCACCGTCGCGCCGGTGAAAGCCGGTGCTCGACGCCACCCCGGCGTGCCACCGTTCGGTCGGCGCCCAGTCGGCGCGGTGCCCCGCCGACCAGCGCAACGCGTCCGGCCGGGCCGGCAGGCCGGCCCGGGCGCAGAACACCTCGCTGGCCGCCACCGGGTCGGCGACCATCTCGTCGGCGTCGATGACCAGCGGCGGCCGGTCGCCGGCGGCGGCCACGGCGTCGTACAGCTCCCGCAGGTGCCCGAAGCCGACCTGCTCCAGGGTCACGTCCGGGTTCACCGCGTGGTAGGAGGCGATGGTGCGGGCGGGGTGCCGGATCAGGAAGACGTGCGTGGCGCCGGCGAGGAACGCCCGGTCGTCGAGCACGGCAGGGTAACGCTCGTCCGTGGTGTCCTTGAAGAACACCCGCCCGTCGGCGGCCAGCACGCGCAGCGCGGCCAGCACCTCGGGTTCGGTACGCGCGTCGCGCCCGCCGATCTCCACCGCGCCGAACTCGGCCCGGTAGGAGAACGGCTCGTGCACGACGCGCAGGTCACCCCGCTCGGCCACCATCCGGTAGAACGCGGTCGACCGGCAGCGCGGCGCGCTCCACAACGCGATGAGCCCGTCCTCGGGCGCGGCCTCCATCGTGGACTCCCCTCCCTGTGGTGGGGTTCAGTGTGCGGTCCCGGCGCGGCCGATTGCCGTCGGCTGACGACATGTCGCCAACCTCACCGCGGAACCTGCCGTGCCGGCGCCCGCGCTGGTGGGATGCAACCGTGCACCCTCGTTACGCGGACACCCTGCACGACACGTTCACCGCCGCCGCCCGCCGGCACCCGGACGCGGTCGCCCTCAGCGGCGACGGGGCCACGACGACCTACGCCGAGCTGGCCGCGCGCGCCGCGCCGCTGACCGCGCGGCTACGGGCCGCAGGGGTGGCCGCCGGGGAACCGGTGGCCCTGCGCGTCGGTCGTGGGCCGGACGCCGTCGTCGGCATCCTCGGCATCCTCGGCGCCGGCGGCGCCTACGTGCCCGTCGACCCCGCCTACCCCGAGGCCCGTCAGGCGTTCCTGCTCGCCGACACCGCCGCGCGCCACTCGGTGATCCGGGACGGGACCGGCCTGCGCGTGGTGACGCGGGACGGCGGTCCGCCCCCGCGCGCCCTGCCGCCGGGCACCGCGTACGTCATCCACACCTCCGGGTCCACCGGCCAGCCCAAGGGGGTGATGGTCGGGCACCGGCAGGTGCTCGCGCTGTTCGCCGCCTGCGTACCTCTCTTCGAGGTGGACGACCGGGACGTGTGGAGCGTCTTCCACTCGACGAGCTTCGACTTCAGCGTCTGGGAGATCTGGGGCGCGCTGCTGCACGGCGGCCGGGCCGTGATCGTCCCCGAGTCCGCCGCCTACGACCCGGGGCGGCTGCTCGCGTTGCTGGCCCGGGAACGGGTCACCGTGTGCAGCCAGGTGCCCACGCCGTTCCGCTATCTGGTCGACGCGGCCCGCCGGCAGGGGACCGTCCTGCCGGCGCTGCGGCACCTGGTGCTCGGCGGGGAACCCGCCGACCTGGCCGTCGTCGCGGACTGGCGGCGGCAGGGCCACGCCCCGCGCTGCCGGGTGTCCAACATGTACGGCATCACCGAGACCACCGTGCACGTCACGCACACGTTCCTCACCGGCGACGAGGCGCCCCCGCTGCCCGGGGCCACCCCGATCGGCAGGCCGTTGCCCCACCTGGCCGTCGAACTCGTCAACGAGGACCGGCGGCCGGTGCCGGACGGCACGCCGGGCGAGATGGTGGTCCACGGCGCCGGCGTCGCCCACGGCTACCTCGGCAACGCGGCGCTGACCGCGGCGCGTTTCCCCGGCGGGGACCGCTACCGCAGCGGTGACTGGGCCGTCCGGGCCACCGACGGCACGCTGTACCACCTCGGGCGACGCGACGACCAGGTGCAGGTGCGCGGCTACCGGGTGGAACTCGGCGAGGTGGCGGCGGCGGTGCGCGGCCATCCCGCGGTCAACGCCTGCGTGGTGACCGCACCGACCCGCGGCGAGGCCCGGATCCTCGTGGCGCACGTGCAGCTCGCGGCGGGGATGCCCGCCTCGGCGGCGGACCTGCGCGCCCACACCGCGGCGGTGCTTCCGGCCCATCTGGTTCCGTCCCGGTTCGTCGCCCACGAGGCGTTCCCGGTGACCGCCAGCGGCAAGGTGGACCGGTCCGCGTTGGACGCCCCCGAGGCCGCCCGCCGCTGACCCGCCGCGCCCGGTTCCGGGCGGCCCGGCGGGCCCGCTCAGCGGCGGGCGGCGGTCAGGTCGGCCGCGAACCGCTCGGCCAGTTCGGTGACGAATTCGCCGGTCACCGCGTCGGGACGGCCGTTGACCACCACGTGCGCCCGGTGCCCGGCGATCCGCACCTCGGTCTCGACCTCCATCATCGGTGGGACCAGGGGGACCAGGTGCGGGTCGACGGTGACGCCGGGCAGGCGAAGGTCCCGGTACGGCACGTTCTGCAACGCGAACACCGTCTGGTAGAGCGGTGGGCGGCTCGTCCGTCGCGGGTTGACCAACCGCACCACCTCGTCGAACGGCACGTCCTGGCAGGACAACGCGGCCCGCACGGCATCGCCGGTGTGCCGCAGCGACGCGCCCGAACCACCCCGCACCCGCACGCACACCGTCCCGATCGCGCAGCCGACACAGTTCTCCAGGGCGTCCCCGGTCCGCCGCACCACCGGGATCCCGACCCCGAAGTCGGTGGCGCCGGTGAGCGCGGCCAGCGTCCGCGCGTACGCCGAGAGCCAGACGGCCAGCGGCGCCACCCCGGCGTCCCGTGCGGCCCGGAGCACCGCGGTCGGCACCGCCGGCGGCAGCTCGCACACCGCGGCCCGCACGTCACCGCGTCGACCGGCCGGCGGTCGGGGCAGCGGCAGCTCCGGCAGGTCCCGCAGGGCCCGGGCGGCGTCGGCGCGTTGCCGGTCCAGGTCCGCCCCGTCGGAGCGGGCGGTGACGGCGGCGAGCTGCCCGGGCAGGTCCAGCACCGGCCGGTCGAAGTCGGGCGCCGCGCCACGTCGGCGCGCCGCGTACGCGACGCCCAGCTCGTCGACCAGGACGCTGTGCGACCAGCCGTCGTAGGCGACGTGGTGCACGCACACGCCGAGCAGCGCGGTCCCGTCCACGCACGGGGCCACGACCACCCGCCACAGCACCCCCCGCGGCGGGTCCAGCGGCGCGGTGAGCGCCGGCGTGAGGGCCGCGAGCGCGCCGTCGTGGTCCGCCGCCGGGGGCAGGTGCCGCGGCTCGGGGGCCGGCGCGTCGACCGGCTCCGCGACGCCGCGCCCGGCCACCAGACGGTACGCGTGGCGCAGCGCGTCGTGCCGGTGGTGCAGGTCGGCCACGGCGTCGCGGAGGGCGTCGGCGTCGAGCGGGCCGGTAAGCGTCCACACCGTCGGACACAGCGGCCCGGGGTCGGTCGGGTCCCAGTCGTGCAGCAGGACGAACCCGGTCTGGGCGCCGGTCAGCGCGACCTCGGAGGCCCGCTGCCGCGGTGGCGCCGGGACGGCTGGCGGCGGTGTCCGCCGTGCCGGGTCGGCGAGCCAAGCCGCCAGCCCGCGTACGGTCGGGGCGCGCATCGCCTGCGCCGGCGCGAGCGTGACCCCGGTGCGGTCGGTGAGCCGGGCGCAGATCCGCGCCACGTCCAGGGACGTGGCGCCGAGTGCGAACAGGCTCTCGCCGGCCGGCGCGGCGGGCAGGTCGAGCACCTCGGCGACGATGCGGCCGACCAGCTCACCGGTCTCGTCCAGCGGGGGACCGTCGTCGGGGCGGACGAGGGCGGCGGCGAGGGCCAGCACCGCCGCTTCGTCGACCTTGCCGATCGGGGTCAGCGGATAGCGCTCGACCGCGACCACCGCGCCCGGCACCAGGTGCGCGGGCAGGTGCGCGGCGAGGTGCGCGCGGACCGCGTCGGGCTGCGGTCCGCCGTCGGCGTGCGGGACGTAGCAGAGCACGGTGTCCCGGTAGCCGCCGGCGGGGTGCGGTCGCGGCACCACCACGCTGGAGGTGACGCCGTCGAGCGTGGCCGCGGCCCGCTCGATCTCGGTCGGCTCGACCCGGAAGCCGCGGATCTTCACCTGACGGTCGAGCCGGCCCAGGTAGCGCAGGACCCCGTCGGCGGACCTGCGCACCAGGTCGCCGGTGCGGTAGACGCGGCGACGCCGCCCGTCGGGCAGGTCCAGCTCGACGAACGCGGCCGATTCCGCCGCCGCCGCGCCGAGATAACCCGGTGTCAGCCCGTCGCCGCTGATCAGCAGCTCACCCGGTTCGTCCGGCCCGCACCAGTGGTCGTCGGCGCGCACGTGCGCCCCGGTGTGCGCGATCGGGACGCCGATCGGCACCCCGTCGGCGTCGGCGCAGTCCTCCGGCGTCACCCGCCGGGCGGTGGTGACCACCGACGACTCGGTCGGGCCGTAGAGGTTGAACAGCGTGGTGCCGGGATGCGCGGCGAGGAACCGCCCCGCGCGCAGCGGCGACATCGCCTCACCACCGACCTGCACGGTGCGCAGGCCGGCGAAGCAGTCCACCGCCTCGTCGACGAGCAGGTGGAACACCGACGTCGGCGCGACGATGGTGTCCACCCCGTACGCCCGCGTGACGGCGCGCAGCCCGTCCGGCGTCAGGTAGGGGTCGCGCAGCACCACGCAGGTGCCGCCCCGGGTGAGGGCGCTCCAGATCTCCAGCAGCGACGGGTCCCAGGGCAACGCGCAACTGTGCAGGCTGACCGGCGCCGGGCCGGGCGGCAGCGGGGTGACGTCGACCATCCGCACGATGCCCCGGTGCGGTTGCGGGATGCACTTGGGCTCTCCGGTGCTCCCCGACGTGAACGTGACCGCGCACGCGTGTGTGCCCCGCACGCGCACCGGCGGTCGCGGGTCGGGCGTGGACCCGGCCGCGACCGGCGGCTGCGGGACCGGCACCAGCCGCCGGTGCGACCCGACGACCCCGGCGGGCACCTCGTCACCCACCACGACCGGGCAGTCGAGCACGTCGAGCACCCGGCGCAGTCGCGGCGCCGGCCAGCGCCGGTCCGCGCCGGCGTACGCCGCGCCCAGGCGCATCACCGCGAGCGCGGTCACCACGAAGGCCGCGCTGCGGGGCAGCAGCACCGGCACCCGGTCCCCGGGACGGACGCCGTGCCGGTGCAGCAGCCCGGCGGTCACCTCGGCGGCGCGGTCGAGGTCGGCGTAGCCGAGCCGCACGTCGCCGTCGACGAGCGCGAGCGCCGTCGGGGTGTCGCGCACCCAGCGGTCGACGAGCGCGGTCAGCGTGTCGCCGCGCGGGTATCCCGGCCCGGTGCCGGCCGGGACGGGCGTGGTCGCGGTCCGCACAGCAATCTCTCCTCTCAGTACACGATCCGGGACCGCGCGCTGGTGCGGCTGTCCCGGGACTTGCGCAGATCGCCTGTGACGTTGACCCGCTTGAGCCAGCGGTCGGTGCCGTCGAACCGGGCGGTGAAGGCCGCCCGGCCGTGCACCACCTGGTAGTTGTCCAGGAAGCAGACGTCGCCGGGGGCGAGGGCGACCCCGACCATCCGCCGGTCCAGCAGGGCGACGACCTTGGCCAGGGCCGCCGCCGCCTCCTCGTCGCCCGGCACCGCCCGCATGTAGTAGGAGTTGATCAGCAGGTACGGCTCGTCGGGGTCGCCGAACAACACCGGCACCGGGGTGGGTGCGGTGCGCAGCCGGGCGAGCCGGTCCCGGGAGCGTTCGAGCAGTGACCGGGGCGCCCGGTCCCGCAGGTCCGGGTCGTCCGGGTCGAGCACGTGCGACTCGTCGGGCCGGATGACGAACCGGGGCTCGCGCAGCACCCGTACCGGCAGTTCGTGCAGTGGCAGGTCCCGCACCCCGGCGTAGGTGGTCGGCACCGCGTCGGGATTGCGCAGGCACATCAGCCCGACGTAGTCCGGCCGGTAGGGGTGGAACCCGTCCTCGACGTGCCAGGTCAGCTCCGCCTCGCTGGAGGAGCCGAGCTGCGCGTGCTCGTTGCCGGCGATCGGCAGCACGTCCTGCACCACCCGGGCCCGCTGGGTGCTGGCCCACCCGAACGGCTCCCCGAGCAGGCTGGCGCACAGCAGCAGGAACAGTTCCTCGCGCCGGGTGCTGCGCACCTCGGGCAGGTCGCGCCAGTGCCGCGGGGTGGGGCCGAGGGCCGCCTGGTCGACCGGACGGCCGCGCACCAGGCACACGCCCGCCGGCTCGGCGAGCCGGAACTCCCGCAGCCCGGCGCGCAGGTCCCGGGGCAGCTCGGCGGCCCACACGGCGGCGGTGTCCAGCACCTCGTCGCGATCCACCGAGTCGTGGCGGCGGGTCACCTCGTCGAGTAGCGCGTCGACGGCGGTGACGTCCCGCGCCGACAGGCGCACCACGTACGGGGCGGTGGACGTGTCCGGTCCGGGCGCGGTCGTCGCGGCGGTCATCGGGCCCCCTCCACGGCCGGCCGGACGCGCCGGCCCACCGGCCGCGCCCACGGCGGCCGGTAGTCCATCCGGGCGGCGTAGTCGGCGAGCACGGTCAGGTGCTCCCACACCTTCTCGGCCGCGGTGGCGTAGCGGTCGAGCAACCCCTCGTTGGCCGGGTCGAGATGCGCCTTCTGCAACACGAACGTCTCCTCGATCGTTCGGGCCGCCACCGGCGTGGCGGCCGGGTCCAGCACCGGCACCGGGGGAAACGCGGGACGCCATCCACCGGCGGCGGCGAACAGGGGCTGCGCCGGCAGCGGCGCGACCTGATAGGGGCCCACCGGCACGCCCTCGGCCCGCAGGGCCCGCTGCAGCGCGGCCCGCAGTCGCGGCGCCGGCACGTCCAGACCGGCGGCGGCCGGGTCGATCCGGAACCGGAGCAGGTGCCAGGCGTGCGTGCGGCCGGCGGGCGCGCGGGGCGGCAGGAGTCCGGGCAGCGCGCCGAGCCGGTCGAGGAACCGGCGCACCGCCCGGTCGCGTCCGGCCGCCGTCGCCTCGAACCGCGCCAGTTGGGAGCGGGTGAAGGCCGCCTGCACGGCGCTGAGCTTCGCGTTGAACCCGGCGGTCGCCGACACGTAGGCGCGCTCGTCGGTGCCCAGGTCCTCACCGAACTGTCGCAGCAACAGCGCCCGCCGGCCCAGCTCCGGCCGGTCGGTGGTGATCAGGCCGCCCTCGCCGCAGGTGGGCAGGTTCTTGCTGGCGTTCAGGCTGAACACCCCCAGGTCACCCAGGCCGCCGACGGGGGCGCCCCGGTAGCGGGCGCCGTGCGCCTGGGCGGCGTCCTCGACCACGGCGAGCCCGTGCCCGCCGGCCACCGCCGCCAGTTCGGCCATGTCGGCGGGCAGGCCGTGCAGGTGGACCGGCATGATCGCCGCGGTGCGGGGGGTCACCGCGGCCCGCACCGCCGCCGGGTCGACCAGGTAGTGCTCCGGGTCGATGTCGGCGAAGACCGGCACCGCGCCGACGTGCGTCGGGGCGAGCGCGGACGCGACGAAACTCAACGCGGGGACGACGACCTCGTCGCCCGGCCCCACGCCCAGGGCCGCCAGCGCGAGCGCGAGCGCGGTGGTGCCGTTGCTGGTCGCCACCGCGTGCCCGACCTCGCAGTACGCCGCCCACTCCCGTTCCAGGCGGGCCACCTCGTTGTCGCCCCGGCCCACCGACGTCAACGCGCCGCTGCGCAGGACGGCCAGGACCGCGGTCTCGTCGGCGTCGGTCACCACCGGCCAGCGGGGCGCCGGCAGCCCGCGCGGGACCGCCGGTGCTCCGCCCAACATGGCCAGGTCACTGGGCGCGGTCGGCGACATCGGCGCACTCCTCCACGGCGATCGTCAGGTCGGACACGAGGGCTCGGGCGCGTCTGCGCAGCAGCGGCGCCTGCCGGGGTTCGCCCCGCGCCGCCGCGGCGGTGATCCGCAGCGCGGACCAGTGGTGGGCCACCCGGTCGACGTGCCGGGCGAGTTCCCGCCAGCGCGGCTCCTCCCGCGCCCGGCCGGCGCGGCGCAGGTGGGCGGCGTGCAGCGCGGTGGACGCCAGGTGCGGACCGGCGACGGTGAAGAGTTCGTCCACCACCCCGGCGACCCCGGCCTCGTGCCGGTCGGCCGAGTCGGTCAGGAACGCCGACAGCCCGGCGATGCCGACCTGCTCACCGAACGGGTCGTCGGCGGCGAAGCCGGCCACGTTGCGCCGCAACGCCTCCGGGACGTCCCGGGCCGGGTCGTCGCGGACCGGGCCGTCGACGGCGACGTCGAACCAGCGACGGCCGACCGGGACGTCGGCGAAGAACATGTCCCGCCGGTGCGCGCCGACGTTCGTCGAGCCGCGGGCGGCGTCGAGGTGCTTGAGGTCCAGCCAGTCGTGGAACACCGGCGGCACGGCGTCGAGGACGAGCGCCTGGTTGGTCCGGTCGTCGAAGCCGTGCACCACCACCAGGTGGTTGGAGTGCACGTCGTGGTAGGCGGGCCGGAACGGCAGGTGGAAGTTGTCCACCGCCACCACCGCCGCGCCGCCGTCGCGGATCTGCTCGCGGACCTGCTCCCACGCCTGCTGCTCGTCACCGGGCTCGTGCCAGGTGGAGCGGACCGGATGGTAGGGCAGCAGGGCGCCGACCAGCGATCGGCAGCGCGGCAGCGGAAGGTAGTACTCCTCCCGCCGGGCGTCGCCCGGCCGGTAGCGGAAGCCCCAGTGGGCGCCGAGCGCCGGCAGCGGTGCGACGCCCCGGGCCCGCAGCACCGCGGCCACGGACGAGTGCAGGCAGTTTCCCAGCTCGAACCACCAGGGTTCGTACCCGTCCAGCGTTACGCGCATGACGCCTCCGGTGACTCGGGCGGACGTTCGCAGGTGACGGCGAACACGTGCAGGGCCGGGTTCTCCGGCAGGCGCAGGCCCACCAGCGGCGTCCGCCGGGGCACCGCTACCCGCTGGGCCCACAGCGTCGGGCGCATGTTCGCCTGCACGTGCCGCGGGTAGTGCAGCCGCGAGCCGCGCAGGGCCGGGGCCTCACCGAAGTGCGCCTGCCCGCCTGGCCACAGGTCGGACACCCGCAGCCACTCCGGGTCGACCGCGCCGTCGGCGAAGTGCAGCATCACCGGGTCCTCGGTGCGCCGCTCCGCGGTGGCGAGCAGGTGCAGCCAGTCGTAGCGGCCGATCGGCACCTCCAGGTACTGCCCGCGGCAGCGCAGGTGGTCCGGGCCGCCGGCTTCCGCGGTGCGGAACGGGACGCCGTCGACCAGCCAGCGGGGATGCCCGGCGGGCAGGTCCCCGGCGGCGAAGGTGTTGCCCCAGATGTTGAGCGCCCCGGCGTCGGTCGCGTCGGGTCGGGTGAAACCGGTGGAGTCGAGGTGGTCGGTGAGGTCGAGCACGCGATGCCGTCCGGTGCCGGCGGCCACGGTCATCCGGTCGTCTCCTTCCTGATCCTGCGCCACAGTGCGAGCGCGTCGGGATGCAGCTCCCGGGGCACCAGATGGGCCCGGACGGTGGCCGGCGCGGCGGGCCAGAGCGCCACCGCGGCGGCCCGGACGGGAGCGGTCAGCAGTGGGGCCGGGTCCACCGGCCAGACGTCCACCCCGAGCCAGACGGCGCCGCCCGTCACCGTCCGGGCGAGCCGCCGGTGCGCCGCCGTCCGCGTCGCCACCGATCCCCGTCCGGTGCAGACCGCCAGCGTCGGGAAGCCCGCCGGGCCGGCGAACCAGGAGACCGGCCAGCCGATTGCCGGCTCCCGGGCCGGCCGGGCGACCGCCGGGGTGCGCGGGTGCCGTAGCTCACGGCGCAGGGTGACCTCACTCAGCGGCTTGTCCGGGCTGGGCCAGTGCGCGACCGGCAGGTAGCCCAGCGGGGGATAGACCGGGGCCAGGCCCCGCTCGACCACCGCGTGCACCTCGGTGCGGTGGACCCCCTCGGCGGCCAGCGCGTCCTCCAACAGGGCGACCGCCCGGGCGGCGACCGCCCGGCCACGCCAGGCCGGCAGGACGCTGATCCGCTCGACGAGGTGCGTCGGCGACGGTGCGTGGGGGACGGGTCTGCTGCGCAACGCGCCGACCGGCCGCCCGTCGAGGCAGGCCAGCCACAGCCGGCAACCGGCGTCGACCTGCGCCGCCACCGACGCGGCGGTGTCCCGCGCGCCGTCGGGGACCGGCAGCCCGTCGACCGGGTCGGAGCCGGCGTACGCGGCCCGGGTCAGCTCCGCGACCTGCGCCACGCACGCCTCGGTGCCCGGGACGGGGGTGAGGGTGACGGTCATCGGCTGCCGCCGGTGTCGAGCAGGCCCGGCAGCGCGTCCAGCGCAGTGCCGAGCACCTGGATCCCGCGCAGGTACTCGCGCTCGGAGACCTGCTCGTTCCGGGCGTGGTCGAGGGAGCTGTCGCCGGGCCCGTACGCCACCATCGGCACCGGCCAGGTCCCGGCCACCACGTTCATGTCCGAGGTGCCGGTCTTCACCTTGAACGTCGGGGTGCCGCCGTGTTTCCGGACGGCCCGCGCGAACGCCCGCGCCGGCGGGGTGGACCGCCGACCCACCACGGCGGGCACGCTGCTGGTGGCGCGGACCTTGCCGGGGTGGGCCCGCTCGGCCAGCCACGCGAGCAGGGCGTCCGGGTCGGTCCCCGGGGCGGTGCGCAGGTCCACCCGCAGCCGGGCGTGGGTGGTGGTGCCGTCGGCCCGCAGCAGCGTCGCGGTGGTGTGGTGGAACAGGCCCTCGCCGGAGTCGACGGTGGGGAACCTCTCCGCCACCGCCTGCCAGAACTCGCCCGCCAGGTGCGCCGCCTTGGCCCCGGGGTGGGCCGCGTGCGCCGACGGGCAGGTCACCTCGTACTCGACCACCAACTGTCCCTTGTAGCCCAGGGTGATGCCGGACCAGCCGCTGGGCTCACCGATGACGACCACCTGCGGCGCCGCGAGCGTGCGGGTCAGGTGCCACGCGCCGGGCGACTCCTCGGTCTCCTCGCCGACCGCGCCGACCACCAGCAGCGTGCCCGGGAACGCGCGCCGGGCGGCGGCCGCGCAGAGCATCGCGGCCAGCGGCGACTTGGCGTCCACCGCCCCCCGGCCGTGCAGCACGCCGTGCTGGCGTCGTACCGGCACCGGGCCGGCGATCTCGTCGCGGACCGTGTCCAGGTGCCCGAGCAGCAGGACGGTGGGACCCTCGCCGGTGCCGGTGCGCAGGACCAGGTTGCCCACGTCGTCCACCCGCGCGGGCAGGCCGGCGGCGTGCAACTGGTCGCGCAGGAACCAGGCCAGGGTGCTCTCCGCGCCGGAGGGGGACGCGATGGCGAGCATGCCGTGCAGCAGGCCGACCGGATCGATGGCGGGGATCACGCGGGCACCTCCGGGTGGGCGAGGCGGATCCGGGTGCCGGCGCCGTCGAGCGCCCGCCGCACCGGGCGGTCGACGCCGCCGTCGGCAACCAGCACGGTGTCGACCCCGCCGCGCAGCGCCTCACGCGCCGCGATCAGCTTCAGGCCCATGCCGCCCGCCAGGCGTACGCCGGGCAGGGTGACCGCGCCCTCGCCCCGCGGCAGCCGGACCTCGGGCAGCGGTTCGGTGGCCTCCGGGCGGGCGAGCACGCCGGCGGCGCCGGTCAGCAGCACGAGCGCGGTGGCGCGCAGGGCGGTCGCGAGGGCGCCGGCCACCCGGTCGGCGTTGACGTTCACCGGCGCGCCGTCCGCGCCGAGCGCCGGGGGTGAGACCACCGGCAGGTAGCCGCCGGCGAGCAGGCGGTGCAGCAGGTCGGCGCGGACCTCGGTGATCCGCCCGCCGCGCCCGCCACGCAGCAGCATCCGGCGGCCGGCGACGACCGCGACCTGGTCGCGTTTGAGCGCGGCGCGCAGCAGCCCGCCGTCGAGTCCGGTCAGGCCGACCGCGGGCACACCGTGCCGGTCGAGTTCGGTCACCAGCGTCGGCTTGACCCGCCCGACCATGGCCATGGTGAGTACGTCCAGAGTGGCGGCGTCGGTGTGCCGGAACCGCACCCCGGACGCCGAGGTGTGGAAGCGCTGCGGGACGCCGAGTCGCGCCGCCAGCGCCTCGGTCGCGGCGGATCCGCCGTGCACGAGCACCACCCGGTGGGTGGCGGTGAGGACCGCGACGTCGGCGCAGACGCCGGCCGGATCCACCCCGGCGTTGCCCCCGGACTTGACGACGACGAGCGGACGCCGGGCGGTCATACCGGGAACAGGCCGGGGAAGTTCAACCCGGTCGTCTCGGGCCAACCGTGCCGGACGTTGACCGCCTGCACCGCGGCGCCGGCGCCGCCCTTGACCAGGTTGTCCAACGCCGCCACGACGGTCGCCCGGCCGCCGTCGGGGCGCAGCGCGAAACCGACGTCGCAGCGGTTGGTGCCGGTGAGGATCTTCGGCTCCGGGAGGCGGACCGCGCCGGTGCGCTGGGCGACCACCCGGACGAACGGGCTGTCCCGGTAGAAGTCCCGGTAGACCGCGCGCACGGCCCGCTCGTCGGGCCGGCCGGCCAGCGGCACCCGGCACACCACCTGCACGCCGCGCACCGCCTCGACACCGGTGGCGGTCATCTCCACCGGTGCGCCCACCACCTGGGCGATCTCCGCCTCGTGCCGGTGCCCGGCCGGCGCGAAGACCCGCATGGCGCCGCTGCGCACCGGATGCTGGCCGGCGTCCGACGCGCCCGCCCCGGAGCCGGACGAGCCGGTACGCGCGTCGACGAGCACCGTGCCGTCGATCAGCCCCGCCTCGGCCAGCGGGGCGAGCCCCAGGACCGCCGCGGTCGCCATGCAGCCGGGCACGCTCATGCGGTCGGCGGTGCGCAGCCGGTCCCGGTACAGCTCCGGCACCGCCGGGGTGAACGTGTCCAGCAGCTCCGGCGCGCCGTGCGCCACCCCGTAGTGGTCCCGGTAGCGGTTCCCGTCGCGCAGCCGGAAGTCCCCGCTGAGGTCGACCACCTGCTTGGCCCGGCCGAGCAGGTCGGGCAGCACCGCCATCGCGGTGCGGTGCGGGGCGGCGCAGAACAGCACGTCGCAGTCGTCGATCTCGTCGTGCGCGACGAAGGTCAGGTCGGTCAGCCCGCGCAGGTTCGGATTGGTGCGGGTGACCGGCCGGCCGGCGAACCGGCTGGAGGTCACCTGGGCGAGTTCGAGGTGGGGGTGGCCGAGGATCAGGCGCAGGAGTTCACCGCCGATGAAGCCGCCCGCCCCGAGCACCGTCGCCCGCATCACTCGACCAGCCCCAGCACGTGCGCGACGATCGCGTCGGCGAGGTCGACGTCGGTCACCGACTGCAGGGCCCGGAACTCGGTGCCGTGGTTGACCTCCAGCGCCATGAGACGACCGTCGTTGTCCTCCACGACGTCCACGCCGAGCACCCCGCTGCCGACCGCGCGGGCGGCGTCGGTGGCGAGCTTGGCGAGATCCGAGGTGAGCCGGCACGGCGCGGGTTCGGCGCCGAGCGCGGCGTTGGTGCGCCAGTGCTCCGACCGGCGGTACATGGCGGCCACCGGCTGGTCCCCGACGATCAGGACCCGGATGTCGCGGCCGGGCTTGTCGACCCAGTCCTGCACACAGGTCACCCGGTGCTGCGGTCCGGGCAGTTGGCTGCGGTGCTCCAGGAGGTCCGTCGCGGTCTCCTGGTCGGGCACCCGGGCCACGAGCCGGCCCCACGAGCCGACCACCGGTTTGATCACGGCCGGGTAGCCGATCTCATCGCACGCCTGCACGGCGGCGGGCTGGGAGAGGGTCACCAGGGTGCGGGGGGTGGCGACGCCGTGCCGTGCGAAGGCCAGCGCGGTGAGCGCCTTGTCGCCGCACATCTCGATGACCGACGAGTTGTTCACGGTGACGGTGCCGGTCGCCTCCAGGGCGCGGGCGGTGTAGCGGGCCGAGGTCAGCGAGATCTCCCGGATCAGGGCGACGCCGTCGACGATAGGCGACCGGTTCGGTTCGATGATCAGCTCGCGGGGGTCCAGGACGTGGTGGCGCACGCCCCGGGCGCGCAGGGCCTCCAGCAGCGCCCGCTCCTCGGCCCGGATCCGCGAGGCGACCAGCGCGACGTCGACGTCACTCACCCCAGTCCTCCTCCACCTCGGGCGCCCGCGCCAGCAACGGCGGGTCGACGCCGACCACCTCCAGTTCGCTGTCGCACTCGCGGCAGACGAGAATCTCGCTGACCAGGGCTTCCCCCGGCACCGGCACGTCGGCCGCGCAGTCCGGGCAGGCGACTGTGGACATCTCTCCTCCAGGGTGGGTCGGGTCAGGGTGCGATCGACCGACGGGCGGTCGGCGTCGGGGCTTCCTCGCGTACGCGCACGCCGCGCAGTGCCGGCGTGGCGGCGCTCGCGACCGCGACGGTGAGCGCGAGCAGACCGCAGGCCACGAACGCGGTGGCCGCCGACAGGTCGAGCAGGAAGCCGGTGAGCAGGGCGGACAGGGGCGCCATGCCGTACCCGGTGAGCGCGTACCAGGACATGACCCGGCCGAGGTACTCCGGCGCGGCGGCAGACTGAAGGGCGGCCGCGGTGAGCACGGCGGCCAGGCCGCCGGTGACGCCGACGGCGGTGGCGAAGGCGAGCCCGGTGAGGGCGCTCGGGGCGACCCCGATGCCGATCACCCCGGCGCCGTTGAGCCCGCCGAGCAGCGCGAGGCGCACCCCCGGGCGGGGCGCGGCCGGCAGGACACCGGCGGCCATGCTGCCGATCAGGGTGCCGACACCGAACGCGGCGAACAGCCACCCCATCATCTGCGGGCTGTCGTAGACCTCCCGGGCCAGGCCCGGCACCCCCACGTTCAGCGGCCCGGTCAGCGCCAGGTTGAGCACCAGCAGCAGGACGACCAGCACCCGGATCTCCCCGGTGCGCCAGACGTAGCCGCTGCCGACCGCGACGGCCCGCAGCAGGCCGGTGCGAGCCGGTGGGACCTCCCGCGCCCGGCGGGGGCGCACCCGTAGCGCCAGCAGCGTCGCCGCCGCGAACAGCGCCGCGCACAGCAGCAGCGGCGGCAGGTTGCCCGCCCCGCCGATGAGCAAGCCGGCGGCGGCCGGACCGACGATGGTGCCGAGGCTGAGGACGGTGCGGTGGGCGCTGTTGGCGGCGGTGACCTCGTCGGCCTCCACGCTCAACGGCACCATCGTCGAGACGGCGGGCAGGAACAGCGCGTCGACCGCGCCGGACATCACCCGGACCAGCAGGATGTGCCACAGCTGCACCGTGCCCAGCGCCACCGGCACGGCGAGCAACGCGGTGGCGCAGGCGCGGACGCCGTAGGACGCCACCATCACCCCGCGCGGGTCGAACCGGTCGGTCAGGGCGCCGCCGAACAGGATCAGCACCAGCCGGGGGAGCCCGCCGACGAGCAGCGTGACGCCGAGGGCGAGACCCGAACCGGTCAGTTCCAGGGTGAGCCAGGACAGCACGGCCAGTTGCGCGGCCCCGGCGAGTACGGCGCTGACCTCGCCGAACCACAGCACCCGGAACTCGGGGCGCCGTAGCGGCCGGCGCAGTCGCCGCCATCCCTCCCAGGTCATCGGTCGTCCGCCCCGAAGAAGCGGTGCGGGAGCCGGTCGTGCGCGGCCAGCGCCGCGCCGGCGAGCCGGTCGAGGCCGCGCGGGGTGCCCAGCCGCAGCGCGTCCACGTGGGCGTGGCGGTGCAGGTCGGCGGCGTCCGCCCGGTCGGTGAGGCCGACCGAGCCGTGGACGTGCAGCGCGGTCGCGGTCGCGGTCCGGGCCACCCGCCCGGCGGTGGCGAGCGCCTGGGCGGCGATCCGCTGCACCTCGTGCCCGGGCAGGTCCCGGTGCACCGTCGAGGCGGCGTACCGGCTGAGCATCCGGGCGCCCTCGATGCGCGCGGCCGCCGCGGCGAGGGGGAAGGACACCGCCTGGAAGGCGGCCAGCGGGGCGCCGAACTGGCGCCGGCGGGCGGCGTGCCGCTCGGCGGTGACGACGGCCGTCTCGGCGATGCCGACGAGGTACGCGGCGAGCCGGACCCGGGCGGCGGCGAGCAGCCGCAACCAGGCGGACGGGGCGAGGGCACGTTGCCGGGCCGCCACGGCGGTCAGGCGCACCTCGGCGGCCGGGCCGCCGGGCACGGTGAGCCCGGCGGCGCCGGTGGGCACCGCCGCGATCCGCGCCGCGCCGTCCGGGCCGGGCGTGACCACGACCAGCAGGTCGGCCCGGTCGGCGTGGCGCACGTGGCGCAGCCGCCCCGTCAGGGTGGCGTCGCCGGTGACGGCGCCCGTGCGGGTGCCCGGTGCGGCGGCGAGCCGTTCGTCGACGGCCACCGCCGCTCCGGCGACGCCGGCCCGCGCCCGGGCCGCCGCCCGCTCGTCCCCGGCCGCGGACAGCAGGTCCACGGCGAACAGCACGTCCAGGTACGGCGAGCCCGGCAGGGCCGCACCGACCGCCTCCGCGCCGGGCGCGTCGACCGGGGTCGGGTCCGTCGGGTCGAGCAGGCCCGCGGCGGCGAGCAGCCGCCACCGCGCGCTCGCGGCATAGCGGGCGGAGGTGTCGGGTTCGCGGCCCGCCCGGGCCAGCACCGCCGTGCGGGCGCGGACCCGCCGGCGCTCCCGCTCGGTGTCGGCCAGGTCCATCACGCCACCGTGCCCGTGCCGCGCGACGCCGCGACGATCTGCAACATCATCTCCGAGGTGCCGGCGGAGATGCTCACCCCGGGCGCCTCCCGGCGGATCCACTCGGCGAAGCCGCCGTCGGTGGCGCCTGCCGAGCGGGGCACGGCCACGTCCGCGCCGGCGAGGTCGGCGGCCAGGTCGGCGATGCGTTCGGCCAGTTCGCCGGCGACGTACTTGGCCATGGCCGAGTAGGCCGGGTCGAGGGCGCCGTGGTGCAGGTCGCTCAGGCAGCGCCAGCTCATCAGCCGGGCCGCCTCCACCTCCGCGTCGAGGGCGGCGACGGTGTCGGCGACGGCGGGATCGGCCAGCGCGCCGGTGGCGCGGGCGTGCGCGAGCACCACGTCGAGCCAGTGGCGGATCTTGGCGGACTGCTCCAGGCCGGTGCGTTCGATGGCCAGCACGGAGGTCAGCAGCGCCCAGCCGCGCCCGACCTGCCCGACCACGTCGGCGGCGTCGACGTGCACGTCGCGCAGCCGCACCTCGGCGAACTGCTCGTCGGCGGTGGTCGCGATGGTGTCGACCGCCACGCCCGGGGCGGACATCGACACCAGGAACAGCGTGATGCCGTCGGCGCCGGTCGGCTCCGTGCCGGACGTGGGCACGCGGGCCGAGCACAGGGCCACGTCGCAGCGGTCGGTCCAGAGGCTCCACAGCTTGGTGCCGGTCAGCCGGAAGCTGCCGTCGGGCTGCGGCACCGCAGTGGTGCGCAGGGCGGCCAGGTCGGAGCCCGCCTCCGGCTCGCTGTGCAGGGTGCAGGCGAAGGACCGGCCGGACGCCATCGCCGGCAGGTAGCGCTCGCGCTGCTCCGGCGTGCCGGCGAGCAGCAGGAAGTAGCCGACGAAGTCCACGGTGACCACGTGCAGGGTGTCGTGCACGCCGTGCCAGTGCAGCTCCTCGGTGACCGCCGCCGCGTCGAGCACGCTCCGGTCGACGCCGCCGAGGTGCTCCGGCCAGTTGGCGGCGAGCCATCCCCGCTCGCCCAGGTCCTGGTACAGCTCCCAGGCCAGCGCGTCACCGCCGTCGGCGAACCGGCCGGTACTGCCGATGATCTTCGTCGACCGTTCCGAGCCCAGCAGCCGGCACACCTCGTCGCGGAAGTTCCGCTGGGCCGCGTCTATTCGGAATTCCATGGACTCCTCGCTCACCGAATGCTTCACCCACTGATTTGCGATGGGCTTGACAACATGGCGACGGGAATGACTATCTAGGTCCGTGGGAAGTGCTGTCAACCCCTCGCACCAGTCTGGAGACAATGTGGCTGAGGACGGCAGGAAAACAATTGACCCGCGTCCGCGGACGCCGGTCGCGCGAGCTGAACTGCGGGAACGCATGGACTCGCTACGGGCGGCAGCCGGGCACCCGAAAACCTCGACGGCAACGGTCGGTTCGGCAGATCCTGGCGAATTCTCGCCAATCCCGCCCCGGCCCGCCGGGGTGCTGCCGCTGTCGTTCGCCCAGGAGCGCATGTGGGTGATGGACCGGATGCGCCCGGGCACCGCGGCCTACACCATCCCGGTCGCCGTGCGGCTGCGCGGCCCGGTCGACGTGGCAGGGCTCGACCGGGCGCTGAGCCTGGTGATCTCCCGCCACGAGCCGCTGCGCACCCTTGTCGACTCCGACGCCGACGGTCCCCGGTCCCGGCTGACCACCGCCGTCGCCGGCCGGCTGTCCCGCCACGACACCGCCGACGCCGAGTCGGCCGCCGACCTGGCGGTCACCCTCGCGCACCGCCCGTTCGCGCTCGACCGGGAGATCCCCGTGCGGGCCCACCTGATCGGCTACGGCCCGGACGAGCACCTGTTCGTGCTGCTCGTGCAGCACATCGCGGCCGACGGCTGGTCCTGCGGCCTGCTCCTGGACGAACTCGCCACCGCCTACCGGGATCTGCTCGACGACCGGCCGTCCACGCTCGCGCCGCTGCCCTGCCGCTACGGCGACTACGCCGCCTGGCAGCGGGCACGCCTGCCGCAGGGCAGCGACGACCCGCACCTGAGCCACTGGCTGCGCGAGCTGGCCGGCGAGCTGCCGCGCGTCGAGTTCCCCACCGACCGGCCCCGGCCGCCCGTGCCGGGTGGCCGGGGCGCGGTGGTGCAGCACCCGGTGCCGGCGGCGACCGCGGCCCGGCTGCGGAGCCTGGCGGCCGGGGAGGGGGCGACCATGTTCATGGTCGTGCTCGCCGGCCTGCACGCGGTGCTGCACCGGCACACCGGGCACACCGACATTCTCACCGGCTCCCCGTCGGCCATTCGTAGCCGGGCCGAGTTGGAGCCACTGGTAGGTCTATTTCTGAATACCGTCGTCTATCGTTCCGATTGTTCGGGAAACCCGACCTATAAAGATTTGCTGCACTCCTTGCGGGGCAAGGCGCTGGCGGCGCAGGATCATCTCGACGTCCCTTTCGAACGGGTCGTCGAGAGTCTGCGACTGCCGCGTGACACGAGCCGAAATCCGGTTTTCTCCGTGAGCTTGACATTTCAGAACGCCCCCGCCGTCGCCCCCTCGTTCCCCGGTCTGGACGCCGTTGCCGTCGACCTGGACGTCCGGACATCGCGGTTCGACCTGAGCGTGCTCGCCGCCGACGACGAGAACGGTCTGCGACTCGCCTCGGACTACGACACGGACCTGTTCGACGAGGTGACGGTGCGCCGGGTCCTCGATCACCTCACCCGGCTGCTCGACCATGCCGCCGAGGCGCCCGACACCCGCCTGTCGGAGTTGCGGATGATCGGCCCCGCCGAACACGCGCTGCTCACCGCCGGCTCACCGTGGCCGCCCGGTGACCGCCCCGAGGTCGGACTCGCCGACCTGGTCGCCGAGACCACCGCCCGGCAACCCGACGCGGTGGCCCTGCGCTGGCGCGGCAGCTCGCACACCTACCGCGACCTCGGCGAGCGCGCCGACCGGGCGGCCCGCCGGCTCCGGACCCTCGGCGTCGCACCCGAGGACGTCGTCGCGATCGGGGTGCCCCGCGGCCCCGACCAGGTGGCGCTGGTGCTGGGCATCCTGCGCGCCGGCGCGGCGTACCTGCCGCTGGACCCGGCCTACCCGGCCGACCGGCTCGCGTTCATGGTCGCCGACTCCGGCACCCGGCTCGTGATCGGCGCGAGCGCCCCGGTGCCGCCGGGCGTACGTCTGCTGAGCCCGCAGGAGTTGCTCGCCCCGGCGGACACCGACGCCGGCGACCTGCCGGTCGTGCACCCCGACAACCCGGCCTACCTGCTCTACACCTCGGGGTCCACCGGCGCCCCCAAGGGGGTGCTGGTCTCGCACCGCAGCGCGACCGCGTTCGTCACGAGTTGCGCCCGGTGCTTCGCGTTCCGCCCCGACGACGTGCTGGTCCAGTTCTCCTCACTGAACTTCGACGTCTCCGTGTTCGACATCTTCACCACCCTCACCGCGGGCGCCACGCTGTGCCTCGCCGACCAGGGCACCCTGCTCGACCCGGGCGCGCTGACCGACCTCATGCGCGCCGAGCGGGTCACCGTCGCCGACCTGCCGCCGGCCGTGTTGTCGGTGATGGACGCCGACGCGCTGCCGGACCTGCGGCTGCTGTTCGTCGGCGGGGAGGCGTACCCGGGTTCCCTGGTGGAGCGGTGGCTCACCGGCGGCCGGCGCTTCGTCAACGGGTACGGCCCGACGGAGGCCACCTGCGCGAGCCTGATGCACGACTGCGCGGGTCCCCAGCCGGTGTCCCCGCCGATCGGGCGGCCGATGCCCGACCAGCGCGCCTACGTGCTCGACCCGCAGGGCGCGCTCACCCCCGTCGGCGGGGTCGGCGAGCTGTACCTCGGTGGTCTCGGCCTGGCCCGCGGCTACCTGCGCCGGCCCGGCCTCACCGCCGACCGGTTCGTGCCCGACCACGTCGGCGACCGGCCCGGGGCGCGGCTCTACCGCACCGGCGACCTGGTGCGGGTGCGGTCGGACGGCGAACTGGTGTTCGTGGGTCGGGTCGACGCCCAGATCCAACTGCGGGGCCTGCGGATCGAGCCGGGGGAGATCGAGGCGGCGCTGCGTCGCGACCCCCGGGTCCGCGCCGCGGTCGTCACCACCCGGGGCGAGGGGGACGCCCGCCGGCTCGTCGGCTACCTGGTGCCGGCCGGCGGCGGCACCGTCGACCTGGCGGAGGTCCGCGCTGGGCTCGCGCGGTTCCTGCCGCGGACCATGGTGCCCGCGCAGCTCGTGGCGCTCGACGCGCTGCCGCTGTCGCCGAGCGGCAAGGTCGACCACGCCGCGCTGCCCGCCCCACCGGAGCCCGGCGAGGAGCGCGGCGACCCGGCCGCGACGGGCCCGGCGGGAGAGATCTTCGCCGAGGTGCTGGGCCTCGGCTCGGTCGCCCCGACGGACGACTTCTTCGCCCTCGGCGGCAACTCCCTGCAGGCCACCCAGCTGATCTCGCGGCTGCGCAGCCGCCTCGGCATCGACATCCCGTTGCAGGCGCTGTTCGAGAACCCCACGCCGGCGGGCCTGGCCGAGATCGTCGCCCGGGCCGCCGCGCGACGGCAGGCCGCCGACGCGGTACGGCGGGAGGAGGCCGCCACCCGTGGCGAGGAGGGCGACCTGCTCGACCGGATCGCCGACCTGCCCGACGACGAGGTCGACGCCCTGCTGGCCCGGATGCTGGAGGAGAGGGGATGACCACGGTCCCGAACCCCACCCTGTCGGCCGAGCAGAAGCGGGCGCTACTGGTGCGCCTGCTGCGCGAACGCGCCGGCCGCGTCGTCCACCCGCCCGCCACCCCGACCCAACGGACGCTCTGGCTGGCCGACCAACTCGTGCCCGGGTCCCCGGTGTTCAACATCTACTTCGCCCTGCGGCTGGAGGGCCCGCTGGACCTGGCCGCGCTGCGCGCGGCGGTCACCGAGGTGGTCGGCCGCCACGACGCCCTGCGCACCACGTTCGCCATGCTCGGCGACGAGCTGGTGCAACAGGTCGCGCCGCCGGCCGAGGTTCCGGTGCCGTTGACCGACCTGTCCGGCGCGGGAGACGCCGAAGCGCGCGAGGCCGCCCTGGCCCGCGCGATGCGCGCCGAGAGCGACGTGCCCGCCGACCTGAACCACGGGCCGATCTTCCGGGCCGGCGTGCTGCGGCTGGCCGAGCAGGTGCACGTGTTCCAGGTGACCGTGCACCACACGGTGTTCGACGCGTGGTCCCGGGCGGTCTTCTTCCGGGAACTCGTCACCGCGTACGCGGCGCACCGGGCCGGCGTACCCTCCGGTCTTCCCCCGGACCCGCCGCAGTACGCGGCGGTCAGCGCGGCCGACGACGACGCGGAGCCGCGGGCCCGGCTGCACGACCAGATCGAGTACTGGCGGGCGCAGCTCGCCGGGCTCGCCGACCCCGACGTGCCCAGCTCGCGGCGCCGGTCCGCGGAGCCGTCCTGGCGCGGCTCCCGGTACGTGTTCGCGCTGCCACCGCGGCTGGCGGAGCGGATGACGGAGATCGCCCGCGCGCAGCGGTCCACCCCGTTCATCGCGTTCCTGACGGTCTACTTCGCGTTCCTGCACCGCTACACCGGCGCCACCGATCTCGCGGTGCTGACCCCGGTCGCCGGGCGCACCAGCACCGAGTCGGAGGACACGATCGGGCTGTTCGCGCACACCCTGGTCATCCGGGCCGACGTCGACGGCGGCCAGCGCTTCGTCGACCTGCTCGCCCAGGTCCGCGCCACCGCGCTGGCCGCCTACTCGCACCAGGACGTCCCCTACGAGCGGGTGGTGGAGGAGCTTCGGCCGCCCCGCTCGCCCGGCCGGCAACCGTTCACCCAGTTCATGTTCAGCATGCACAACACCCCGGAGCCGGACATCGACTTCGCCGGGCTGCGCGCCCGGTGGCTCGACATCGACGTGGGCACCACCAAGCTGGACCTGCAACTGTCCATCGGCACCGACGCCGACGACCGGCCGGCCGCCGTCTGGGCGTACCGGGACGAGCTGCTCGACACCGACGACGTGCTCCGGTTCACCCGGCACCTGCTGACGCTGCTCGACGCCGTGGTCGCCGATCCGACCACCCGCATCGGTGACCTGCCGCTGCTCGACCCGGCGGAGGCCGCCGCGACGCTCGCGCTGGGCCGGGGCCCGCACCTCGCCGTACCGGCGGAACCGGTGCCGGCCCGGATCGTGGCCCAGCACGCCGCGCGCCGCGACGAGCCGGCCGTGGTCGACGACCGGCACCGGCTCGACCACGCCGCGCTGGACCGGGCGGTCCGCCGGGTGGGCCACGCCCTGCGGCGGCGGGGCGTCGGTCGAGGTGATCTGGTCGCGGTGCGGATGCGCCGCGGGGCGCCGGTGGTGGCGGTGCTGCTGGCCGTCGGGCGCGTGGGCGCCGCGCCGATCCCGCTGGAGGCGGACCTGCCCGAGGAGCGGGTGCGGCTCATCCTCGCCGACGCCGGCGCCGCGCTGCTGGTCACCGATCCGGACAGCGCGCTGCCCGCCGTCGAGGCGCTGGTGCTGCCGGAGTCGGCGGTGCTGGGCGGCCCGGACCCGGGGCCGCTGCCGGTGGTCCCGCTCACCGACCACGACCGGGCCTACGTCATCTACACCTCCGGATCGACAGGCACGCCGAAGGGGGTGGCCGTCGGGCACGGCGCGCTGCGCCACCACGTCGCCGCCACCGCGGACCTGTGGGGTTTCGCCCCCGGCCACCGCTACGCCGCGGTGCAGCCGTTCTCCGTCGACTCCTCGGTCACCTTCCTCTACGGCGGGCTGGCGACCGGCGGCACGCTCCTGGTGCTGGACAAGGACACCGCGCTGGACGGCCCCGAACTCGCCGCCCGGTTCGCCGCCGCCCGGCCCGAGCAGTTCAAGCTCGCCCCCTCCCACCTGGCGGCGCTGACCGGCGGCGACCTGTCGGACGCCCCGGTGCCCGCCCGGGTGCTGATCCTCGGCGGCGAGGCGTTCTCGCCGCAGTGGGCGCGGGAACTGGCCGCGGCGCACCGGGACGTGGCCGTCTACAACAACTACGGCCCCACCGAGACGACGGTCGGGGTGCTCGTGCACCGCGTCGACCCGGCCGACCCGCTGGCGCACCGTTCGGTCGTGCCGCTGTCCACGGTGCTCGCGAACTGCGTCGTGCACGTGCTGGACGACGCGCTGCGACCGGTGCCGCCGCTGGCCCCCGGGCAGATCTACATCGGCGGCCCGCAGGTCTCGCTCGGCTACGTGCGGGCGCCGGCGGCGACCGCGGACCGCTTCCGGCCCGACCCGTACGGTCCGCCGGGCGCCCGCCTCTACCGCACCGGGGACCGGGCCCGCCGGATGCCCGACGGCAGCGTGGACTTCCTCGGCCGGGTCGACCACCAGGTGCGGATCCGGGGCAACCGGGTCGAGCTGCACGAGGTCGCGGCAGTGCTCGGCGACCACCCGGCGGTGCGCGAGGCGGTCGTGCACACCACCGGGGCGGGCGGTGACGCGACGCTCACCGGTTACGTGGTGCTCGCCGAGCCGGTCGGTCGCGCCGACCTGATCGCGCACACCGCCGCCCGGCTGCCCGCGCACATGGTGCCCGCCGCCGTCGTGGTGCTGGACGCGCTGCCGCGCACCGCCCAGGGCAAACTCGACCGGCGTCGCCTGCCCGCCCCGGCCGGCGACGACGTGACCGTGGCGGTGTTCGAGGAGCCGGCCGGGCAGACCGAACGCGTCCTCGCCGGCATCTGGCGCGACCTGCTGGGCCGGGACCGGGTCGGCCGCCGGGACGACTTCTTCGCCCTCGGTGGCCACTCCCTGCTCGCCACCCGCCTGGTCAACCGGATCAGCGACACCCTCGGGCTGCGGGTGTCGCTGCGGGACGTGTTCACCCACTCGACCCTCGCCGGGCTGGCCGGCATGGTCGACTCGGCCGCCGCCGGGCGGGCGCGTACCGCCACCCGGTCGATCATCACGTTCGGCCGGGCCGGGCCGGCGGACCTGGTGCTGCTGCCGGCCGTCGCGGGCACCGCCGGCTGCTACACCGATCTGGCTCGGGCACTGCGGGCCCGCGTGGACGCACGCCTGGCCGCGCTCGTCGCACCCGGGATCGACGACGGCGGCCCGCCGATGCGCGGCATCGGCCGGCTCGCCCGGCACTACCTGAACGTGCTGGGCGCCGCCGGGCACACCGGTCCGCTGCTGCTGGTCGGCTGGTCGATGGGGGGCCTGGTGGCGCACGAGATGGCCGCCGTCGCCCGGCCGGACGACCCGCGGGTACGCGGCGTCGTGCTGATCGACTCCGGCGTGCGCCCGGCCCGCTCGGCGGACCCGGCCCCCGGCGAGATCAGCGCCATGTTCGCCGGTGACGTGGTGGCCTCCCTCGGACTGGACGTGCCGACGCCCACCGTCGAGGAGTTCGCCCGGATCGATCCGGGGCAGCACGACGCCGCGCTGCACCGGTTCCTGCTCGACGCCGGTGCGCTGCCGGCCGGCTTCGAGCTGGCCGACCTGGCCCGCCGCCGCGCGGTGTTCGCCGACCACGTCACCGCCATCGTCACCTACACCCCGTCCCGGCACCGGCGGCCGACGCTGCTGGTGCAGGCGGACCGCTCCGGCGACAAGGCGCCCGGTTGGGCGCCGTACCTGCCGCCGCGCCACGAGCGGGTGGTGCTTCCCGGGACGCACTACTCGCTGCTGCGTCCGCCCACGGTCGACCGGCTGGCCGACCTGCTGCACGCCCGCGTCGTCGGGCGAGACGACCCCGAGGAGTGACCGTGCACGTGCAACCGGACACCGCGCAGCCGACCCTGCTGCCGGACCTGATCGCCGCCCGCCCCGAGACCGAGGAGGCGGTGCGCCCGGCCGACCCGGGCGACGCGCCGTGGCGGCACGGCGACCTGCGCGAGCGGGCCGCCGCCGTCGCCGCCGTCCTGCGGGCCGCGGGCGTCGGCCGGGGCGACGTGGTGGCGATCCTGCTGCCGCGCGTGCCGGACCTGGTCGCCGGTGCTCTCGCGGCCTGGTGGGTGGGCGCCTGCTATCTGCCGGTGGACCCGGCGTGCCCGCCCCAGCGGCTGCGCTTCATGCTCGACGACGCCGCCGTGGCCGCCGTACTCACCGACCCGGCGGCCGTCCCGCTCGCCGCGGACCTGCCCGACGGCGTCGCGGTGGTCGACCTCACCGGCGTGGGGGCCGCGTCGCCCCCGCCCGCCCGGCACCGCCCGCACGCCCGGGACCTGGCCTACGTCATCTACACCTCCGGCTCGACCGGCCGGCCCAAGGGGGTCGCCGTGGAGCACGGCAGCCTCGCCGGGCTGGCCGACGCCTACCTCGCCGTCACCAAGCTGGGCCCGGGCGAGCGGACCAGCCACCTCGCCGGGCCGGCCTTCGACGCCACCGTCTGGGAGATCTGGCCGGCGCTGGCCGCCGGCGCGGCCCTGCACCTGGCCCCGGAACCGGTACGCACCGACGCGCCGGCCCTGCTGGAGTGGTTCGCCGCCAGCGGCATCACGGTGGCGTTCGTCCCGACGCCGGTGTCGGAGCGGATCATGGCGTTGCCCGATCCGGCCGAGCTGGCGTTGCGGGTGCTGGTGACCGGCGGTGACCGGCTGCGGTCGCGACCGCTGCCGGGGCACCCGTACACCGTCTGGAACGCGTACGGGCCGACGGAGGCCACCGTCGCGGTGACCATGGGCGAGGTGACGCCGGCCGGGCCGCTTCCCCCGCCGGTGGGCCACCCGCTGGCCGAGGCGCGGCTGTCCCTCGTCGACGCCGACGGCGAGCCGGTCGGGCCCGGCGAGGTCGGTGAGCTGCTCATCGGCGGGGCGCCGGTGGCCCGCGGCTACCTCAACCGGCCGGCGCTCACCGCCGCGGCGTTCCTGCCCGACCCGGACCCGGGCGTCGTGGGCGGCCGGGTCTACCGCACCGGCGACCTGATGCGCCGCGACGCGCACGGCGAGCACGCCTTCGTCGGTCGGGCCGACCGGCAGGTGCAGATCCGGGGCAACCGGGTCGAACTCTCCGAGGTCGAGGTCGGGATGCTGCGCGCGCCCGGCGTCGCGAACGCGGTGGCGGCGGTGCGCACGGCGGCCTCCGGTGAGCAGGTGCTCATCGGCTACGTCGTGCCCGCCGCGGACGCCGACCGGGACGGGCTCACCGACCGGGTCGCCGACGTGGTCCGCGCCGAGCTGCCCGCCTACATGGTGCCGGCGAGCTGGCTGCTGGTGGACTCGGTGCCGTTGACCGCGAACGGCAAGGTCGACGTGGCGGCGCTGCCGCTGCCCGACGTCGGGGGCGCGGCCCCCGCCGACGCGCTGGAGGAGTTCATCGCCGGGGTGTGGGCGTCCGTGCTCGCAGTCGAGCCGTCACGGCACGACAACTTCTTCGACCTGGGCGGTCACTCGCTGGTCGCCGGTCAGGTCACCGGCCGGATCGGCAGCGCGTTCGACCTGGACATCCCCGGGCGCGCGATGTTCGACGCGCAGACCGTCGCCGACCTCGCCGAGCTGGTCCGCCAGCGCCACCCGGCACCCGACGAGCTCACCGAGATCGCCCGGATCCACCTCATGGTCGACGCGTTGTCGCCCGACGAGGTGGGGGAGCTGCTGAGCCGGCAGGACAGCGGCACCGACGCCACCAACTGACCATCCACCAAGCGAACCAGGAGGGATCATGGACGAGACCGTGTTCCGGGTCGTACGCAATCACGAGGAGCAGTACTCGATCTGGCCGGCGGACCGGGAGCTGCCGGCCGGGTGGACGCCCGACGGCACCGAGGGCACCCGGCAGGAGTGCCTGGACCACATCGACAGGGTGTGGACGGACATGCGGCCGCTGAGTCTGCGGCGGGCGATGGAGGCGGCGCGGTGAGCGCGCCGACGACTGTGGTCGCGCAGTCCGCGCGGGCGGCGGACCGGGCCACCCCGGAGGACTTCCTCCAGGTGATCGACCTGGGCCGGGACGGGCTGCACGCCGTGCTCGACGCCGCGGCGGACGTGAAGGCGCGGCCCGAGGCGTGGCGCGGCCGGCACACCGGCGGGACGGTGGTGTGCCTGTTCGACAAGCCGTCCACGCGCACCCGGGTCTCCACCGCGGTCGCCGCGCACCGGCTCGGGCTGCTGCCGGTGCTGGTCAGCCGGGAGGACAGCCAGCTGTCCCGGGGCGAGACGATCGAGGACACCGGCCGGGTGCTGTCCGCCTACGCCGACGCCATCGTCATCCGCACCCACGCGCACGAGACGCTGTCCCGGCTGGCCGGCGCCGCGAGCGTGCCGGTGGTCAACGCGCTCTCCGACGACCACCACCCGTGCCAGGCGCTCGCCGACGCGCTGACCCTGCGCGAACACTTCGGACGGTTGGCCGGGCTGCGCGTCGCCTACGTGGGCGACGCCCACGGCAACATCTGCCATTCTTTGATCGAGGTGGCGGTGATGGCCGGCATGCAACTGACGATCGCGGCGCCCGCCGCCTACCATCCGGACCCCGCCGTGCTGGCCGGCGCCCGGGTCACCGGCGGGGACGGCACTGTGACCGTGGTGGAGGACCCGGCGGAGGCGCTGCACGGCGCCCACGCCGTCTACCCGGAGATCTGGGTGCCGATGGACAAGGAGCACCTGCGCGCCGAGCGGGAGGCCGACCTGCGGCGCTACCGGGTGGGTGACGCCGAGATGGCGCTCGCCGGCCCGGACGCGGTGCTGCTGCACTGCCTGCCGGCCTACCGGGGCCGGGAGGTGTCGGCGCGGACCCTGGACGGGCCCCGCTCGGTGGTCTGGCAGCAGGCGGCCAACCGGCTCCCGACCGCGCAGGCGGTCCTGCACCTGCTGCTCGCCGGCGCCTACACCTGACCGGGCGCGATCCGGCCGCGCCCCCGGGCGCGGCCGGATCGTCGCCGGACGGTTCCGGCCCGGTCAGCCGCCGAGCGCGTCGCCGGGGCGGGCGGCGGGAAGCTCGGGCGCGTCGGCCCGGTCGCGGACCCGGTTGAGGTCGCGCAGCAGGCTCGCCGCCGTCGGCCGCCGGCCCCGCCGTGGCCGCACCAGCCCACCCAGGGGCAGCCGGCCGATCCGGTCCCAGGCGAGCCGGCCCCGGTCGTCGACGTAGGCCCGGGTGCCGCCGGCGTTGTCCGGGTGCAGGCAGTACGGGATGTCGAGGTAGCCGCGCCGGAAGGCGCGCAGCAGCGCCGTGCCGACGTCGTCGGCGAGATCCCGCACGGCGGCCACGATGGTCGCGGCCTCACCGTGGATCCGGCGCTCCTCGTCGACGTCGAGGACCGGGTCGCCCGGCCCGGCCGCCTCGTCGGCGGCGGCCTCCAGAGCCGCGACGTTCTCGGCGATCGTGGGTATCCGGAAGGCCTCCGCCTCGGTCTTGACGATCAGCCGTTCGGCGCGGGCGGCGGTGGCCAGCCGGGCCGCGTCGGCGAGCACCCGGCGGGCGCCGCGGCGGGTGGTGGGGAACACCCCCATGTAGGCGTACACCACCACGTGCTGGTCCTCGGTCGGCAGCAGGTCGTCCGCCAACCGCCGCAGCGCCCGGACCGCGGCGACGTCCTGGGCGTGGTCCACCTGCTGCGCGTAGCTCACCGACACGCTGTCGACGCCGTGCTGGCAGAAGAACAACGCCTCCAGCACGCTCATCGCCACCAGCAGCGACGGCGGGCACAGCTGCCCGAGCAGGCAGCCGCCGAACGTCTCCAGGTGCGGGCGCACCCCGTCGTCGCGCAGCCGGGCCAGCCGCGCGCAGGAGCGCCGCCACGCCTCGACCGACTCGGTCAGCGGCGTCCGCCCGTACGGCAGGCAGTAGGAGACCGGCCCGCCCTCGGTGGCGCTCAGCCCGGCGGCCACCAACCCGGCGACGATCGCCTCCGGTGTGGCGCATCCGTGCCGCACCTGCACCGGCATGCCCGCCACGTCGGCCAGGACCGCCCGGGTCACCGGCACCGGGTGGGTGAGCAGCGGGTAGCCGTTGAGTTCGGTGCCGTCGCCGACCGCCGCCGCCGCCGCGGCGAGGTCACCGACGCGGGTGTAGCTGTCCACCGTGATGGTGCCGACGGTGGCCGCCCGGGCGGCCCGTACCGCCCGCAGGCCGGCCCGCATCCGGGCCGGGTCGGTGAACCCCATGCGGGGCTGCACGACCGTCCGTCCGGTGCGGGCGACGGCCCGCACGTGGGGGCCGAAGTCCGGCGCCGGGGTGGCGGGCGGGTGCGCCGTCACGCTGCCAGCGGGGTTCGCGCCGGCCGGCTCGCGAGGATCGCGCGCAGCTCGTGCACCCCGGTGTCGTCGGTGCAGACCGCGTGTGCGCCGGCGTCGAGCAGTCGGCGCGCACGCTCGGGCGCCAGCTCGCCGGTGACGTCGAGCTTGCCGCCGATCACCACGGGCACGCCGGCCAGGCGCGGCTCGGCGCGCACGGCCCGGATCGAGTCGAGCCCGTCGCGGTGGCCGTGCCCGTTGACGCTGCTCAGCACGATCAGCGACGGCGCGGCGTCGAGGCAGGCCGACACCAGCAGGTCCGGCGGCACGCAGGGCCCCAGGTTGCGTACGGCGTGCCCGCACTCCTCGATGAGCAGGTGCAGGAACACCAGGTTCCAGGTGTGCGCGTCCGACGACACCCCGCTGACGACCACGGGTCCGGCGGCGCGTTCGGCCGGTGGGGGCGGGCTCGTCATGTGGTCCTCCTCGCGCCGACGAGCGGTTTGCCGGACGGCCCGGTCGGCGTGTCTCCACGGTAGGACGCGATCGACGACTGTGGACGTCTCGGCGCTGATCGCGAACAGTCGCCGGCATTGTCAGCATGTGACGCACGAAGCGGGAACGCGACGAATCCCGTGATAGGAAGGGGGGCATCGACGGGTGGAGGGCACCATGTCCAGGTCACACCTCGCACCACCCACCTGCCCCGACACGGCCGCCCTGGCGGCGGGGATCCGTGAGCAGGTGCTCCAGATGGCGCGCGGCCCCGAGGGCGCGCACGTCGGCGGCGCGCTGTCCAGCGCCGACATCCTCGCCTGCCTCTACGGCGGGATCCTGCGGGTCGACCCGCGCGCCCCGGCGGCCCCCGATCGCGACCGGTTCGTGCTCAGCAAGGGACACGCGGCGGTCGGCCTGTACGCGGTGCTGGCGCTGCGTGGTTTCTTCCCGGTGGCGGAGCTGGCCGGCTTCGGTCGCGACGGCAGCCGGCTCACCGGCCATCCGCCGTGGGAACTGCCCGGGGTGGATTTCGCCACCGGGTCGCTCGGGCACGGGCTCGCCGTCGGCCTGGGGTTCGCCCTGGCGGCGCAGCGGGCGGGCACCGACCAGCGGACGGTGGTGCTGCTCGGCGACGGCGAGCAGCAGGAGGGCTCCGTCTGGGAGGCGGCCGCGGCGGCCGGCCGGATGGCCACCCCCGGCCTGCTCGCGATCACCGACTGCAACGGCCTCCAGATCAACGGCACGGTGCCCGACGGCGACGCCGACCGGGTCGCCGCCCGGTGGGCGGCGTGCGGCTGGCGGACCGAGATCGTGGACGGTCACGACCACGCCGCGCTGCTCCCGGCGCTGCGCGGCCCGGACGCCGGGCCGCGGGCGGTGGTGGCGCGGACGGTCAAGGGCAAGGGGGTCCGGTTCATGCAGGGGCAGGCGCGCAGCCACCATGTCCGGCTCACCGAGGCGCTGCACTCGCGGGCCCTGCGGCAACTGACGGCCGACCGATGAGCGACGCACCGTCGCAGAAGGACGCGCACATCGCGGCGCTCGGCGCGGTGATGGCCGACCGCGACGACGTGTGGTGTCTGGACTCCGACGTGGGGGGCTACCGGACGACGCTGGGCGGCCGGTTCCCCGACCGCTACCGGGACTTCGGCATCGCCGAGGCGACGATGATCGGCGCGGCGGGCGGGCTGGCCGCCACCGGGCAGATGCCGTTCGCGCACTCCCTCGCCGGGTTCGCGGCGGTCCGCGCGTTCGAGCAGTTGAAGCTCGACGTGGTGGCGCCGGGCCTGCCGGTGCGGGTGGTCGCCACCCACAGCGGCCTGTCCGCCGGGCACTACGGCAGCAGCCACCACGTGTGCGAGGACGTGGCGGCGCTGCGCGCGCTGCCCGGGCTCACCGTGCTGACCCCCGCCGACGCGGTGTCCACCGGCCTGCTGGTCGCCGCGCTGGCCGACCATCCCGGGCCGGCGTACCTGCGGTTGGGACGCAAGGCCGTGCCGCCGGTGTATCCGCCGGACGCGGTCCTGCGCATCGGCGAGGCGGTGCGGCTGGCGCCCGGCGACGACGTCACGGTGCTGGCCTCCGGGCCGGTGCCGGTGCAGGTCGCCCTCGCCGCGCACCGGGCACTCGCCGCCGACGGGGTCGGCGCGGGCGTGCTGGACGTGCACACGGTGGCGCCCCTGGACACCGCGGCGGTCATCGACGCGGCGCGGCGCAGCCGGTTGCTGGTCACCGTCGAGGACCACTCCACCGTCGGTGGCCTCGGCTCCGCCGTCGCCGAGACGGTGGCCGAGCTGGCGCCGTGCCGGGTGGTGCGCGCGGGCGTGGCCAGCCCGCCGGCCGGTGGGGTGGGCGGCCACGAGGAACTCCTGTCCCGGGTGGGCGTCAGCGCGGCGTCGCTGGCCGCCACGATCCGGGGGACGCTCGCGCGCCACTGATCCGGGCGCCACCTCCGACGCCGCCGGCCTGACGCCGGCGGCGTCGTCGCTCGTGCGTGCCGGTCTGCGCGGCCGCCTGCGCCGGTCACCCGCCGGACAGGGCGGACTCCAGGTCGGTGATGCCGGTCTCCGCGCACACGTGGGCGGTCAGCGCGGCGGCGAAGTCCACAAGCGCGGGATGCCGCAGCACGGACCGCACCGGTATCTCCACCCCCAGCGCCTCGCGGAGGCGGGCCGCGACGGACATGGCCCGCAGGGAGTGACCGCCGAGCCGGAAGAAGTCGTCGCGGCGGACGATCCGGTCCACCTTCAGAACCTCCCGCCACACGTCGGCGACCAGGTTCTCGATGACCCCCACCGGTGCGCTGTCGTCGCGCGGCGTGCCCGCCCGCGCGGCCCGCCGGCGCAGCGCGTCCCGGTCGATCTTGCCGTTGGCGGTCAGCGGCATCGCGTCCACGGCCAGCACCACGTCCGGCACCAGCGCGCCGGGCAGCACCCGCGCGCACTGCTCCCGCACCGGTGCGGTGTCGGCGACGCCGGTGACGAACGCGACGAGCCGGTCGGCGTGCACCACCACGGCGGCGCCGGTGACGTCCGGGTGGTCGCGCAGCGCGTACTCCACCTGGCCCGGCTCGACCCGCAGGCCGCGTACCTTGACCTGGTCGTCCATCCGGCCGAGCAGGTCGACGGTGCCGTCGGGCCGCCGCCGGCCCAGGTCCCCGGTGCGGTAGGCGCGGGCACCGGGCCCGCCGTCGGGGTCCGGCACGAACGCGGCGGCCGTCGCGGCGGGCGCGGCCAGGTAGCCGCGGGCCAGCGCCGGACCCGACAGGAACACCTCCCCGGGTACGCCGACCGGAGCGAGGTTGCCGTGCGCGTCCCGCACGTCCAGCGAGCGCAGCGGCAGGGGTTCGCCGATGCCCGCCCGGGTCCCGGTCCGGCCCGGGTCGATCCGGCCGAGCGTCGAGGTGATCACCGCCTCGGTCACGCCGTAGCCGTGCCAGAGGGCCACCCGGTCGCCGAATCGTCTGCTCCAGCGGGCCACCGCGTCCCCGTGCACCTTGTCGGCGCCGAGGAGCAACGCGCGCAGGGGCAGCTCGTCGGGCGTCCGGCCGTCCGCGTCGAGATCCTCGACCACCTGATGCCAGTACGGCGCGGCGAGGTTCGCCACGGTCACCCCGTCGTCGGCCGCGCGGGTCAGGAACTCCCGGGGCGTCCACGAGCGCGGGTCGCCGAGCACCACGGTGGCGCCGGCGACCAGGGTGCCGAGAACCTGCTCGACGGCGATGTCGAAGGTCGGCGGGGACAGGTGCAGCACCCGGTCGTCCGGGCGCAGGCCGAGCCGGTCGGCGATCACCGCGAGGTGGGCGCCGAGCACCCCCCGGGGCACGGCGACGCCCTTGGGCACGCCGGTGGAGCCGGAGGTGTGCAGCACGTACGCCGTCGCCTCGGGGTGCGGCACGGCCGGCGCGTCGGGGAACGCGGACCCGGCGGTGGCCGCCGGCAGCCACGTCACGCCGTCGCGCTCGGTGGGCGTGTCGACCGCGCCCACCCCCAGCGTGCAGCCGGCGCGGGCCAGGACCTGGTGGCGGAGCCGGTCCGGCTGGTCCGGGTCCAACGGCAGGTAGACCGCACCGGCCCACCACACCGCCAGTTGCGCCACCACCAGGTCGACGGACTTCGGCACCAGCACCGCGATCGGCACCTCCGGGCCGGCGCCGGCGCGGGCGAGGTCGCCGGCCAGCGCCGCCGCCCGGGACACCAGGGTGGCGTAGTCGACAGTGGTGTCGCCGGCCACCACCGCCGGGCGCGTCGGCGCCCGGTGGGCATGCTCCCGCACCGCCGCCGCGCAGTCCCGCGCGGCCGTGCCGGCCCGCCGGTCGGGCGCGGGCGCGGCCCGGTGGCCCGGCGCGTCGGCGGGCTCGTCCACGGCGATCCGCCACAGCGGCAGGTGCGGCTGCTCGACCAGCGTGGCGAGGGTACGCACCAGCCGCGCGGCCAGGGTGGCCACCGCCGCCTCCGGGTGCCGGGCGCGGTCGAACAGCAGGCGCACCGCGGCGGTGCGCCCCAGCTCCACCGCCACGGTGAGCGGGTAGTTGGTGCGGTCGGTGACCGCCACGGCGCCGTCCGGCCCGGCGAGGGTGTCGCGCAGGCCGGCGTCCATCGGATAGTTCTCCACCACCAGCACCGTGTCGAACAGCGCGACGGTGGGGTCCAGGCCCACCCAGGAGCGGATGTCGGTGACGGAGTGGACCTCGGGCCGTCGGCCCGACGCGGCGTGCAGGTCGGCGAGCCACCTGTCGACGCGCGCCCCGCCCGGCACCGCGATCCGCGCGGGCACGGTGTTGATGAACAGTCCGACCATGCCCTCCGGGTCGGGCAGCCCGGCCCGGCCCGAGACGGTCACCCCGCAGACCACGTCGGTGCTGGCCAGGTAGCGGGAGAGCAGCAGCGCCCAGGCGCCGCACACGACGGTGCCGGCGGTCAGCCGCAGCCGCCCGGCCAGGTCGGCGATCCGGTCGGTGAGCCCGGCCGGCAGGTCGACGTCGACCGCCCCGGTGCCGGTCGCGCCCGGGTCGGGTTCCCCCAGGTCCAGCGACCGGCGTCGGACGTCGCCGAGTTCGGTGCGCCAGTGGTCGACGTCGGCGGGGGACGGCCGGGCCGCCTGGGCGAGGACGTCGGCCACGTAACGCCGGTAGGGCGGCGGCTGGCCCGGCTCGGACCAGGTGCCGCCGTAGCGGCGCAGCACCTCGGTGAACACCAGCGCGGAACTCCACCCGTCGAGCACGACGTGGTGGTTGGTCACGAGGACGTGGTGCTCGCCGCCGAGCCGGACCAGGGTGAGCCGCAGCAGCGGGCCGGCGCCGGCCAGGTCGATCCCCCGGGCGCGGTCGCGCTCGAGCAGGTCGGTAAGCGCCCGCCCCGGGTCGGCCTCATCGGTGAGGTCGACCACGGTGACCGGCACCGTCGCGCGCCGGCGGACCACCTGGAGGGTGCGCTCGCCGGTGGTGACCAGGCCGGTGCGCAGCACCTCGTGCCGGGCGGCGGTCTGCTCCCAGGCCCGGACGAAACGCGCCTCGTCGAGGTCACGCATGCGCCAGCCGACCTGCTCCAGGTACATGCCGGGCTCGGTGGCGGTGACCGACTCGAAGACCATGCCCTCCTGGGTCGGGGTGAGCGGGTAGACGTCCTCGATGTCGCGGTCGCGGAAGTAGCGGTCGATGGTGGCCTGGTCGAGGCCCGCGAGCGGGAAGTCCGAGGGCGTCCGGCCGTGGTTGGCCGGGTCGAGGCAGTGCGCGACGGTGGCCCGCAGTTCGGTGACGAAGCGCGCGGCGAGCGCGGCGACCTCGGCGCTCGGCTGGGCCCGCGGGTGGTGCCTCCAGTCGATCAGCAACTCGCCGTCGATGACCGCCGCGTCGACCTCCAGCAGGTGCGGTCGCGGCCGGGTGGGGGAGACCCAGGTGCCGGGCGCGGTCACGGTGAACGGGTCGGCGTCGACCGCCGAGGCCGACCCCAGCCGGCCCAGGTAGTTGAACCGCACCCGGGGCGTCGCGGTGAGCCCGTCGACGCCGGCCAGCCGGTGCAGGACCCCGTACGCGAGTCCCCGCGACGGGCTGGAGCGCAGGTGTTCCTTCGCCGCCAGCAGCGCGGCGCGCAGGTCGTCGGGGTCGTCGAGGGGGATCAGCACCGGATAGAGCGTGGTGAACCAGCCGACCGTGCGGGACAGGTCGAGGTCGGTGGCGTCGCGGCCGTGGCCCTCGGCGTCGACGAGCACGTCGCCGCCGGCCCACCCGCGCAGCACGCGGGCCAGGGTGGCCAGCAGCACCTCGGTGATCCGGGTGCGGTAGGCGCGGGGCACCTTCTCGATCAGGTCGGCGGTCTCGGTGGCGGGCAGCGTCGACCGGTGCACGGCGGCGCTGCCGTAGGTGCCGGCGTCGCCGGTCAGCGAGGTCGCCGCCGCGCCGGCCACCGCCCGCCAGTGCGGGATCTCGGCGTCGAAGTCGCCCCCGGTGACCGCGTCGGCGAGGTGCGCCGCCCACTGCCGCACCGACACCGTCTTCGCCGCGGGCGGTCGCGCGCCCCGGTAGGCGTGCGCGAAGTCCTCCACCAGCACCGACCAGGACACCGCGTCGACGGCCAGGTGGTGCGCGGCCAGCAGCACCGCGCCGTCACCGTGCACGGCGGCGAGCAGCGGGCCGGTGGACACGTCGATCCCGGCGCAGGCGGCGGCCACCACGTCGGACCATCCCGGGCTGTCCGGGCCCGCCGGGGTCGTGGTCACGGTGACCGGGTTGTCGTCGGGGATGTCGAGGCCGTGCGGGGTCAGTCGCATCCGCAGGGCGTCGTGCCGGTCGAGCAGCCGGGCGACCGCGTCCGCCACGGTCGCGGTGTCGGCGCCGGCGGGCAGCGGCACGGTGACGTGCTGCACGACCAGGTCGGCGCGCGGGTCGCCGTGGCCGAGGAACCAGTCGGTGATCGGGGTCGGCGGCACCGGCCCGACCACGCGGCCCTGCTCGGCGTCGACCTGCGCGGTGGAGCCGACCGCCTGCGCCAGCTCGGCGACCGTCGGATACTGGAAGATCATCTTCGGGGTGATCTGGTGACCGGCGGCGACCGCCCGGGACACCACCCGGATGCCCTGGATGGAATCCCCGCCCAGTTCGAAGAAGTTGTCGTGCACCCCGACCACGGCCAGGTCGAGGACCTCGCACCAGATCTGCGCCAGCGCGGCCTCGACCGAGGTGCGCGGGGCGAGCACCGAGCGCCGGCCCGGCCCCGAGTCGGCCGGGGCCGGCAGGGCCGCGCGGTCGAGCTTGCCGTTGGCGGTCAGCGGGATCCGGTCCAGCACCACGTAGGTGGCCGGGACCATCGCCGGCGGCAGCCGGTCGGCAAGGTAGGGGCGTACCAGTTCGGCGTAGCGGCGGGACACGGCCCCGCGCAACGGGTCGTTGGTCAGCGCGCCGACCGGGGCACCGGCGGGCGGCGGGGCCAGCCCGGGGCATCCGACCACGAGGTGGAACCGGCCACCGGTGCCCGGGGAGCAGCGCAGCTCCACCTCGACGCCGTGCGCGGCGGCCAGGTCGTACACGTCCTGCGGGGACACGCCGGTGGCGGGATGCCGCAGGTCGCCGGCGCGGGCCGCCGCGCCGGACTCCAGCGCGGCCAGCGCCTGCGCCGCGTCGGCCGTGCGGGCGTTCGGCACGTCGGCGACGGCCAGCGCGGGCGGGCCGGCGGCCAGGGCGGCGGCCAGCCGGCGTGGCGTCCAGCCGTCGCGGGTCCAGTCGGTCCACCGTGGACCGTCGCCGGGTCGGTCGCCGTCGGCCGCCGCGCCGACCCGCAGCACCACGTCGTAGCGGAACCGGGTCATCTCCGAGTCGAGCCGGCCGCGGCGGGGCGTGGCGGTGGCGTCGCGCAACCGGGGCAGGTCCGCCGCGAGCCGGGAGAAGAACCGCGGGTCGACAAGCAGCTCGCTCTCCCGGGCGAGCCGGGCGCGGACCCGGTGCAGCACCTCGTCGGCGGGGACGCCGTCGGCGGCGCGGAACAGCTCGATCGCGGTCGCCTCCGCGCCGGCCACGCTCAGGTCGCGCACGTCGCCGACGAACACCGCGCCGCCGTCGACGGTGCGCGTCACCGCCGCGGTCAACACGTCCCGCAGGTAGTCCCCGGACGGGAAGTACTGTGCCACCGAGTTGACCACCACCACGTCGAACCGTTCCTCGACCCGGTCGAGTTCGTCCGCGGCGAGCTGCCGCAGCACGACGTGGTCGGTCCGTTCACCGGCTCGGGTCATCCGGTCGTGCACGTGCGCCAACGCCTCGGCGGAGAAGTCGAGCCCCACGTAGCGTTCCGCGGTCGGGGCCAGGGCACGCAGCAGCAGCCCGGTGCCGCAGCCGATCTCCAGGATCCGCCGCGGTCGCAGCGCCCGGATCCGGTCGACGCTGGCGTCGACCCACTCCCGCATGGCCGCCTCGTCCACCGGCTCGCCGGTGAAGCTGCTCGTCCAACCGGCCAGGTCGGAGGCGTCGTCGGCGGCGCCGCCCGTACCCGAGTAGGAGGTGTCGAACACCTCGCGCCAGGTGCGCTGCTGCTGCGCCGCGACGGCGGTCGTCCCGCCGGCGCCGGTCTCCGGCACCAGGTAGGCCACGAGCGCCGGGGTGTCCCGGTCCCGCCGGACGGTGACCACCGCGTCCCGCACCGCCGGGTGCTCCCGCAGCTGGGCGGCGACCTCACGGGGCTCCACCCGGTGTCCGTTGATCTTCACCTGGTCGTCGCGCCGACCCAGGTACTCCACCACGCCGTCGGGCCGCTGCCGCACCAGGTCCCCGGTGCGGTACAACCGCGCGCCGGGCCGGCCGGAGAACGGGTCGGGCGGGAACGCCGCCGCCGTCGGGCCGGGCTGGTCGAGATAGCCCCGCGCCACCCCGACGCCGCCGATGCAGAGTTCACCCACCGCGCCCGGCGGCAGCGGTCGGAGCCGCTCGTCCAGCACGTACTGGCTGGTGTGCGGGATCGGCACACCGATCGGGACCGACGCCCCCCGGTCCGACGACGTGGCCAGGTGGGTGCAGTTGGCGACCGTCGCCTCGGTCGGCCCGTACTCGTTGAGCAGCTCCGGTCCGTCCTCGCCGAGCCACGGCGCGGCGGTGGCGGTCGACAGGTCCTCCCCGCCGACGACCAGCACCCGCGCGAGCGCCCGGGCGCGTGCCGCCCCGAGCTGGTCGATCAGCAGATCCAGGTGCCCCGGGGTCAGCTTCAGGAACGAGTAGGGCGCCGCCGCCGCGAGCGTCTCGCCCAGCCGGGTCAGGTCCAGGTCGGGGTCGAGCACCGCGACCGGCTGCCCGACCAGCAGCGGCGCGTAGAGCGCCGGCACCACCAGGTCGTACGCGCAGGAGGTGAGCAGCGCCGACCCGCCGGGGGCGGCGAGGTATCGCCGCACACACCAGTGCAGGTAGTTGGCCAGGCCGCCGTGCGTGACCACCACCCCCTTCGGCCGACCGGTGGACCCCGACGTGTAGATCACGTAGGCGGCGTCCTCCGGCAGCAGCGGGACGTCGACCGGCGGACCGTCGAGGGTGGCGCGCGGGCCGAGCACCGCAACGCCCAGCCCGGTCAGCGGGGCGGCGGCGCCGGCCGAGACCACCAGTCGCGTCCCGGCGTCGGTCAGCAACTGCCGCACCCGGTGGGCCGGCTGCGCCGGGTCCACCGGCACGTAGGCCGCCCCGGCGCGCAGCACGGCGAGGAACGCCACCACGAGCTCCGCGGACCGGGGCAGGCAGACGCCCACCCGGTCACCCCGTCCCACGCCGGCGCCACGCAGCGCCCGGGCCAACCCGTCGACCGCCGACGCCAGCCCGCCGTAGGTCAGGTCGGTGCCGTCGGCGTCGCGTACCGCGATCGCGTCCGGGTCGTCGGCCGCCCGCGTGTGGACCGCCTGGTGGACGAAGGGCCGCCCGTCGGGCGGCCGGTGCCCCCGGTCGTCGTTGCCCGTGCGCAGCAGCCGGTCCCGGTCCTCGGCGGTCAGCAGGTCGAGGTCGGCGACCGGCCGGTCCGGGTCCGCGGCGAGCTGGTCGAGCACCCGCACGTACGCGCGGGTGAACGCCGACACGGTCGCCTCGTCGTAGCTGTCCCGGGCGAACTCGACCTGCCCGGTGAGCCCGTCCCCGGCGGGGGTCAGCAGCCAGGACGTGTCGAACTTCGCGGTGCCGGTGTCGACGGGGAAGTCCTCGGTGACGCAGCCGGCGAGGTCGGGCCGGGTCGGCGCCGAGGTCTCGAAGACCTGGAAGCTGGTCTGGAACAGCGGCTGCATGCTCAGCCGCCGCTCCGGCCGCAGCTCGTCGACCAACCGTTCGAAGGGCAGGTCCTGGTGCTGGTAGGCGTCGAGCGCCGTGGACCGGACCCGGGCGATCATCTCGGCCACGGTCGGCGTCCCGGACAGGTCGGTGCGCAGCACCACCGAGTTGACGAAGAAGCCGACCAGACCTTCGAGGTCGGGATGGTTGCGCCCGGCGACCGGTGAGCCGACCACCACCTCCCGGTTCCGGGTGAACCGGCCGAGCAGCACCGCGAACCCGGCCAGCAGCACCATGAACAGCGTCGCGTCGTGGGCCCGGGCCAGCGCCCGCAGCCCGGCCGTCGTCGGCGGCGAGACCGAGAACCCGCACAGGCCGCCCCGGTACGACGGCTCGTCCCGACGGGGACGGTCCGGCGGGAAGGTCACCTCCTGCGGCGCGCCGGCCAGCACGCCACGCCAGTGCGCCGCCAACGCGTCCGCGGCCTCGCCGGCCAGCGCGGCGTCCTGGGCCCGCGCGTACGCGCGGTAGGTGGTCGGCGGCGGCGCCGGGTGCGCGGCCCGCCCCGCCCGGTGCGCCTGGTACGCCGCGCCGAGCTCGGTGAAGAGCACCGCGAGCGACCAGCCGTCCACCACGGCGTGGTGCACGGTCACCACGACCACGTGGTCGTCCTCGCTCAGGCGCAGCAGCAGCAGCCGCAGCAGCGGCCCGGCCGAGAGGTCGAACGGTTCCCGGGCCGAGGCGACGCTCAACCGCCGCGCCTCGTCGTCGCGGTGCCCGTCCGGCAGCCCGGTGAGGTCCGCCGCCCGCCACGGCACCTCGACCCGGTCGTGCACGACCTGCACGGCGCGGCCGTCGCGCTCGGTGAAGGTGGTGCGCAGCGCCTCGTGCCGGTCCACGACCGTCGCCAGCGCCGCGCGCAGCGCGTCGGCGTCCAGCGGTCCGCGCACCCGGAAGCCGAGGGGCGCGTTGTACAACGCGGAGTCCGGTAGGAGACGGTCGAGGAACCACAACCGGCGCTGTCCCGGCGAGAGCGGCACCGGCCCGTCGTCGCCCTCCCGACGACGCGGGGCGCGGCGCAGCAGCAGCGACCGCAGCCGCTCCCGGTCCGCGGCGGTGGTGGTGGGGACCGCACTCAACTCGCTGCTCATCCACGATCCTCCCTGGCCGCGCCGGTCGTCGGCGCGGCCGATGCGCCGTCGGTCAGTCGAGGTGAGCCGGCGGCATCGGTCTGCTTGCCTGGTGCCACGCGCCGAACGCGGTCCACCCGCCGTCGACCGGCAGGGTGGCGCCGCTGATGAAGGTGGCCTCGTCGGAGGCGAGGAACAGCACCGCGTCCGCGACCTCGCCCGGCTCACCCATCCGGCCCAGCGGGGTGCGGCCCTCGATCCCGGCCAGCGTCCAGTCACCGGTCGGGGCGTCGGCCGCGGCGGCCTCGGTGACGATGAACTCGGTCATCGGGGTACGGATGAACGCCGGCGCGACCGCGTTGACCCGGATCCCGTGCTGGCCCCACTCGGCGGCGAGCGTGCTCGTCAGGCCGATCTGGGCGCTCTTCGTGGCGCCGTAGGCGGCCCGGTAGGGCAGCCCACCGATCCCGGCGACGGAGGAGATGTTGACGATGGCGCCGCCGGTGCCCCGGGCCACCATGGCGGCGCCGACCGCGCGGGAGAACAGGAACGTGCCGGTGAGGTTGACGTCGAGGCAGCGTTGCCACCGGGCGAGGCTCAACCGCTCGCTGTGTCCCACGGTCGGGATGCCGGCGTTGTTGACCAGGATGTCGGGCGGGCCCCAGCGATCGAGCACGGTGTCGACCACCCGGCCGACCGCGTCCTCGTCGGCGACGTCGCCGGCGCAGGCGAGCACCCGGTCGGTGCGGTCGCCGGCGAGTTCCTCGGCGGCGCGCGCGGTGCGTTCGGCGGTGCGGCCGTTGAGCACCACGCGGGCGCCCTCGCGGTGCAGCGCCTCGGCGATGGCGAGGCCGATGCCCATGGTGGAGCCGGTCACGAGGGCGACCCGGTCGGTGAAGCGTGCGGTGCGCATGCGGTCCTCCCGCGTCAGTAGCCGGTCATGCAGCCGCCGTCGACCACGACGGAGGCGCCGGTCATCCAGGAGGACTGGTCGCTGGCGAGGAACAGGGCGCAACGGGCGACGTCCTCCGGGGCGCCCAGCCGGCCGAGGGGGTGCAGGTCGGTGACCCAGCGCTGGTACTCCTCGGTGTATCCGTCGCGGAACGTCCGCACGGTGTGGTCCATGCCGGTGCCGTCGATCACGCCGGGACAGATGGCGTTGGCGCGGATCCCGGAGCCGGCGTAGTCGATCGCGATGTTGCGGGTGAGCGCCAGCAGGGCCGACTTGGACGGGTTGTAGGCGCCGGCCCGGCGGGTGGCCTTGAGCCCGGCCACGGAGCTGATCATGACAAGCCGGCCCCCGCCCCGGCCCACCATCTCGGGCAGGACGCCGCGCGCGACGAGGAACGCGCCGCGCACGTTCACCGACATCACCGTGTCCCAGTCGGACACCGAGACCTCGGTGACGCTCCCGCCGATCCAGGCGCCGGCCGAGCAGACGACCGCGTCGACCGGCCCGTGGGCGGCGCGGGCGGCGGTCAGGCCGGCCGTGACGCCGTCCTCGTCGGTGACGTCGAGGGGGATCGCGGTGGCCGTGCCGCCGTCGGCCCCGATCGCCGCGGCGGTCTTCGCGGCCGCCTCGGCTCGCAGGTCCGTGACGCTGACCCGCGCGCCCTGCGCGGCGAAGAGCCGGGCGACGCCGGCACCGATGCCGCTACCGCCACCGGTGACGACGACGTGGTTTCCGGTAAGCAGGTCCGTGATGCCCATGGCCGTCACGGTAGGTATCGGGTCGACGGCGGAACAAGGACGATGGCGTGTTCTCGCCGGCATCGCCCGCGGGCGGGGACGCCGCCGCCGGGCTGGTGCACCATGGACGCCCCGGGCTCCGGCCGGCCGGCGTGCGGGGTGCCGGCGGTCGGCTCGCGCCCGCGCTGCGACTCCGGCTCAGTAGGTCACGGCGATGTTGGTCAGCCCCGCGGTGGCGTTGCGGACCGTGTTCGAGGCGTACACGACGTTGGGGTTGGCGGCGCACTTCGACGTCGACGTGACCCGGATCGCGTAGGCGCCCACCCCGCCGAGGTCGGCGGTGTTGGCCCGCCACACGTTGCCGCACCCGTTCGCGAACGCGGGCGTGCTGGTCGGATTGTGGGTCTCGTACCCGTTGGCGAACGTGCCCGGGGTGGCGAACGTGCCGGTGTTGTCGGCGATGGTGTAGCCGATGCCCTTGACGTCGACCCAGGAGTCGGCGGAGTTCTGGCCGGAGATGCCGCGCCCGTCGAACGTGTTGGCGCGGATGACGCCGTCGAACGTGCCCTCCTTGACGTCGATGTGCTCGGCGGCGACGTACGGACCGATCCGGTTGCCGATGACCTGGACCCGGTCCGAGCGGTCGACGCCGTCGGAGTTGCCGTGACATCCCCAGTTCGATCCGGCGGAGCCGAGGTAGACGCCTTCGCCGTATCCGGGTTGCGTCAGGCCGGTGTACTCGACGATCGAGTCGCGGATGACCCCGTCGGCCGAGGAGCGGCGGAAGTGCACGCCCTCCTCGTCGGTGTGGTGCACGTGCAGGCCGTCGACGACGACGTGCGGGGAGTCGTCGATCACCACGCCCTTCTTGGCGTCCCGGACGGTGAAGCCGGTCAGGTTCCAGTACGGCGCGGCGAACACCCACAGGCCGTACCCCGGATCCCAGCCGGTCGTCGGCACGGGGCACGGGGGTGCGGTGCCGGACGGCCCGTCGTTGACGAGCACCGCCGTGCGTGGCCCGGTCAGCGTGATCGGCCGGCCGGCGGCGCCGGGGCGCCGGATGAGGAACGGCCCGTGGTATTCGCCCGCCGCGAGCCGGATCGTCTGCCCGGGCAGGGCGTCGGCCAGGGCGGCGTCGAGTTCGTCGGCGGTCGAGACGTCCACGACCGTCCCGGTCGGCTCGGTGGGTGACGGGCTCGGGCCCGGCGACCGGCTGGGCGACGGCGTCGGGCTCGGCGGGACGGGGCTCGTGGGCGCGGGACCGCCGGCGCACGGCAGCCCGTCGACGGTGCAGCCGAACGGCAGCCCCGAGCCGCCGGCGTTGAAGCCGAAGCTCTGGTGCCCGCCCGCGGCGATGACGCCGTTGTAGGAGGCGTTGACGAACGTGTGGTGTTGACCGTCGCTGGTGCGCACCGCGTTCCACGAGTTGCTCAGCACGGTGCCCGGCGGCAGGTCGAACCGCACGGTCCAGCCGGTCGACGGGGCGTCGCCGGTGTTCGTGACGACGACCTCGGCACCGTATCCGGTGTTCCAGACGGAGGTCTGCACGACGCTGGCGGTCAGCACCGGACCGGCCGCGAGCGCGGGCGCCGCGGCGGACGCGCAGATGAGCAGGAGGGCCGCGGCCAGGCCGGTCAGGGTGCGGTGGCGCATCGCGGCAACTGCCCTTCGTCGATCGACGGCGCTGGATTTTTGGCAATTCTGCGGGAGCTGTCCCGATCAGTCAATCCGGCCGCTCACGCGCCGGCCGCCGGCTTGTAGCCGCAGACCAGCTCCCAGCCGCCGGGCAGCACGGCCACCCGGTCGAAACCGACCTCCTTGAGCAGGCTGGTGTAGAACTCGACCTCCCGCAGCCGGCTGACGCAACTGTCGACCCCGATCAGGAAGTAGCTCCAGAAGAACTGCATCGCCAGGCGATCCGGGGTGCGGAACTCCTCGCAGATCACCAGCAACCCACCCGGTTCGAGGGCCGCGTACGCCTTCTCGACCAGCCGGCGGGCGACGTCGTTCGGCCAGTCGTGCAGCACCCGGACGAACGCCATGGCGTCGTAGCCGGTGGGCAGCGGCTCGGCGAGGAAGTCCCCGCCGACGAAGCCCAGCCGGCCGCCGTGCCCGGTGCGGGCCCGGGTGGCCTGCACCAGCGGCGCCACCGCCGGCAGGTTGTAGACGTCGACCCGCAGCCCCGGCGCGTCGTCGAGGAGGTGGGCGGCGAGCGTGCCGTCGCCGCCGCCGACGTCCAGCAGACGCCGCCGGTCCGACCACAGCCGGCCGGCGTGGCGGTGCGTCGTCTCGATCACCGGGCCGAGACCGACGGCCATGCTGCGCTCGAAGTCGGCGGTCTGCCCGTCGGTCTTCGGGGGCCAGGCGAAGTCGTCGTCGCCCATGCTCACGTCGCCGCGCAGGCTCTCGGCCAGCCGACCGTGCAGCAGCCGCCAGGGGTAGCGGTCCCGGTCCCGTTCGACCGCGCCGGGGCCGACGACCGCCGTGACGGCGTCCCGGAGACCGGGCACCGCGCGGTACGTGGCCGTGGTGATGTCGTCGCCCGGCTCGCTGCGCTCGACGACGCCGAGGCTCTCCAGGCAGTCGAGGAACTTGTAGAGCCGCAGGGGTCGCAGCTCGAACCGGTCGGCCAGCTCACCGAGGCGCGCCGGCCCGGGCTCGAGCGCGTCGAGCAGGCCCGTGCCGAGCGCGGTCTCCAGCACGTCGATGGCCTTCGGCCCGTTGGCGAGCAGACTCATCAGCGCGCGGGGGGACAGCGTGACAGTCACCGTCTCAGCTCCTCTTCCAGGGCGTCCATGAACGTGTCGATCTCGTCGAGGGTGTTGTAGACGTGCGGGCCGACCCGCAGGTAGCCCCGCCAGCTACAGACCATGTCGCGCGCCACCAGTCGCCGTTTGACGGCCTCGCCGTCGGCGACGTCCAGGCACACGACGCCGCCGCGCCGGTGCGGCTCGGTCGGGCTGACCACGTCGATGCCGGCCGCCGCGGCCCGCTCCAGGATCCGGTCGGTGCAGGCCAGCGAGTGCCGCCGGATCGCGCCGACGCCCACCCCCGCCAGCAGGTCCAGGCCGACCTGGGAGATCAGCGAGGTCAGCGGGAACGGCGTCCCACCGGCGAACCGTCGGGCCCGGTCGGCCCAGCCGGCCGACGGCTGGAACGTGAAGGCCCGGTCCCCGGCCTGCCAGCCGGTCGCCGCCGGCTCCAGCGCCGGCACCAGATCCGGGCGTACGTAGCAGAAGGCGGTCCCGACGCCGCAGAGCCACTTGTGCGCGCCGCCGAGGACCACGTCGACGCCGAGCGCCGTCACGTCCAGCGGCATGATCCCGACGCTCTGGAAGGCGTCGACGACCACCAGCGCGCCGACGTCGTGGGCACGCCGCACCAGCCGGGGCAGGTCGATGGTGGCGCCCGAGGAGAAGCTGGCGTGCGGGACGCACACCAGCAGCGTCCGCTCGTCGATCCGTGCCTCGACGGCGTCCTCGTCGAACCGGGGGCCGCCGGAGCCGACCACGTCGAGCCGGGCGCCGTAGCGGCGGAACGCGGTCCAGATGAACGGCACCGTCGGATACTCCAGGTCGGTGCTGACGATCCGGTTGCGCGGCGGACGGTAGTCGAAACAGGACGCCACCCGGGCGAGCAGTGTGCTCAGGTTCGCGTCGGTGACCACGCTGCCCGCCGGCGCGCCGATGAACGCGGCGACGGAGTCGGCGTACCGGTCGAGGCCGACGTGCCAGTCCGGCCAGACCTCGTCGCGCCAGTTGCTCAGCGTCCGCCAGTAGCCGGTGAGCACCCGCTGGGCGCCCCGCGGCACCGCGCCCGTCGAGTTGTTGTTCAGGTAGACGCCGGTGTTCAGCACGGGGTACTCGGCGCGCAGCGCGGCGTGCGCGGCGGCGTCGAGGCACTCGGGCCGGTCGGGGTTCGGATGCGGTGAACTCACGCGGTGCTGCCTCCGGTCGACTCGGTGGGGGACGGGGGCCGGGTCTCGCCGGCGACGGAGGTGAAGACCGGGATGGACCGGACGGCGGCCAGATAGGGCGTGCCCTCCGTGTAGCCGGTGCCGGGCCGGGGTCCGAGCATCCGGGTGGCGAGCCGGTGGTGCGTGCGCCGCCACTGGAGCACCGCGGCGGCGAACGACCGCATCTCCCGCTCGACCCGCCCGCCGTCGGGCGCGGCGAGCAGGCCGTCGCGCACCGCCGTGCGGTAGGCGTCGTCGATCGACGGCTGCCCGGCGCGCACCAGGTCGCGCACCTCCGGCACCTGGCGGTACGCGGCCGAGTCCAGCCGCGCCCCCTCGGGGGCGCGACACAGCGACTCCATCAGCTTGTAGGAGCGGGACTGGATGGCGCTGGCGCCCGAGGTGTACTCCCGGAACGTCCGGAACGCCTCCGGCTGCATGGTGGCCAACAGCGAGAAGAGCGGCCCGGCGGCGGTGAGCTGCTCCCGGGCGTACGCCAGCCGGTCGGCCGCCCGCGGCGCGTGGCCGGCGGTCAGCGCGGCGACGGTGGCGCGCAGTTCCCCGGCGATCTGCGCGAAGAGACACTCGTACGACTGGAGCACCCGGATGAACAGGTACTCGTCGTGCGACACGTGCACCGGCAGCAGGCTCAGCCGCAGGATCAGCTCCGCGTTCGGTTCGGCGTCGGCGGCGACGGCCCGCAGCCCGTCCGGGGTCGCCACCGCCGCCCGGCCGGGGGCCGTCGCGGCGATGCCCAGCCGGGCGAGCGCGGGCGCCACGGCCCGTACGCCGAGCCGGTGGCGCTTGGCCACCACGTCCCGGCTCGGGCGCCGCTCGGGCAGCAGGTCGGTGGCGCCGGCGGCGGCGGTCAGCTCGAAGGCCAGCGCGTCGGTGACCAGGCGGACGAGGAGCCGGTCGGTGTCCCGGCGGGCGGCGGACCGGTCGGCGTCGGACCCGATGGTGACGTCGTCCCCACCGGGCAGCCGGAGCAGTGGCAGCGCCAGGTAGCTGCGGTAGTCGTACCGGCCGTCCCACTTGTCGAGCGCGACGTCGAGGAAGTCACCCAGCAGGCGGGTGGCCGGCTCCGGCGTGGGCGCCGGTGCGGTCAACCGCGCACGGGCCTGGTCGAGCAGGGCGAGCGCTTCCTTTTCGACGAAGTGTTTACCGACTCGATGAAACTCCGCCAGCACGGCGGAGTACGGGAAACCGGCGGCCCTGCCGTCGCCGGACAGCCAACTCGTCAGTTCACGCACGAAGCCGCACCTCGGCATTTCGGTCGCCACGCGGGGGAATTGAAAATTACTGGTGAACGAGGATTGTCAGGGGTGGCCGGCCGGGAATTCGTCGCCGGGTGCGCCGGAGGGTTTCCGGCGGGCTCGCCACAGTTCCGGGAAGAAGCGGTGTCCGGCGAGTTTGGCGAGCATCGTCGCCTCGGGGCCGCCGGGGTCGTGGCCGCCGACGCGCAGCGCGACCCGGTGGTGCCGCGTCCGCCACAGCGACACCCGCTCGTCCCACTCGATCAACGCCTCGGCGAGCCGCTGGACGGGGTCGGCGGGATCCGGCCGGCCCAACGTGGCCGGCTCGATGCCCTGGGCCGCCAGGTGTTCGGTGAACGCCCGAGCGAGCTGTCGGCTGGTGCCCTGGACCTGCCGCCAGCCGGGCGACTCCGCCCCGGATCCCCTGCCCAGCGCCGGTTGCATGGCCTGGAAGTCGGCCGGGGACAGGTGCCGGAACATCTCCAGTTGATCGGTGACCAGCCGGATCCCGAGCGTCGCCCGGGCCAGCAGCGACTCGGTCGCCGCCAGCTCGCCGGCGCGCAGCCGGGCGACCGCCTCGGTCAACTCGGCGGCGGCGAGCTTCAGCCACAACTCGGTGGACTGGTGCACCACCTGGAAGAGCAACTCGTCGCGGTGGAGCATCTCGGCCGGCCGCCGTTGCAGGTCGAGCAGCGTGTCGAGTCGCATGTAGCGCGCATAGTCCGTGGCGCCGTCGCCGGGCAGCACAGGTGAGTGGTCCTGCTTCACGGAATTGATTCCCTCCGGTCGGCGTCGCGGCATCGGAGACCGACGGTGCGATCATGCGCGCAGCGGCCATTATGCAACGACGGGAGACAATATGCTATGCCCTGTCGTCATCGGTCGCCGGGCGAGAGGTGGACGCTTTTCCGCCACCAGGTACGTTCGGGTGCGGGTGCCCTCGATCATCGACGGTTCGAGGTCGTCCGGTAGGCAGGTCACTCTCTCCGCGACGGTCGGACTCGACCCGTTCGGCCAGTTCTCGGACGCATTGCCGATATGCCGTGCGCGTGTGGTAGGGCCAGTGCCGCTCCAGCGGTGGCGGCACGGTGTCGGTCGGGTCGACCGTGACGCCGCGAGGGTCGCGGAGCCGGACGTCGACAGCCGTCGCCTCGGCGGCGCCGCAGGTGTCTCCGCTCTGCCGGTGGGGGGTGAAGACGGGTCCGCTCACCGGGTCGGTGTCGCGCCACAGGTTTCGCCACCGCCAGTGGAGCCGTTCGCCCGTCTCGCACAACACCCGGCGGCCGAGGTATGCGGGGTAGAGGCGGGCGTAGACGCGGCCCAGCGGGGAGCCGTGGGTCAGCAGCGCCACCCGGGCCAGGACGTCCGGTGGCAGTTGCAGGATCGTGGCCGCCGCCAGGACCGATCCGTGGCTGTGTCCGGAGATGATCACTTTGCCGGTGGCGGCGAGGGCGGTGACCCGCTTGGCGAGTTCGGGGACCGCTCGGGCGGCGTAGCAGGGTGGCGCGAACGGGTGGACCGTACGCGGCCAGAAGTCACCCAGGTCGAACAGGGCCGCCACGGTGCGTCGCGTCTGCTCGGAGCGGTAGGCGCGGTAGGCGAGGACGACGAAACCGATCACCAGCAGGCTGATGAGCCAGACCCCTGCGTCGGTGACGTAGGTGGTGAGCAGCGCCGATTTCGTCGGCCGCGCGGTGAGCCGGGTCACGAGCTGGGCGGGGCCGAGCCCGATCGCGTCGAACGCGATGGCGATCAGACCCAGCGCGGCGATGACGAAGAACGCGACGAGTATCGGTCCCAGTTCCTCGGCCACGTGGGATCGGGCGATGGCCTTCCGGACGGCGTCGAGCCGGGGCGCCGCCGCCGGTGGCGCGTCCCGGTAGTCCCGCGCGACGACGCGTTCGGCGAGTCGGCGGCGCCGCCGGGCGGTGAGCAGGTACGTGATCGAGGCCGCCCCCGCGAGGATGGCCAGCGTGGCGAGTCCGGCAAGCGCGGCCCACCAGTAGGCCACCGGTGGTTCCAGCGGGGCGACGCCAGGTGGATCCGGCCGGACCGGACCGGGGAGATAACCACGATCGAGTTGATCGGCGACCCGGAAGACCAGCGCGCCGGCGAAGGCGCCCGCGATCGTCATCGATGTCGCCGCGACGATCGGTGTGCCGAGTCCGCCCAGGAACGGGCGGTCCCGAGCGTCGGCCACCCGGGATCGCACCGCCGTGACCGCGAGCAGCACCAGCAGGACACCCTGCAGCGTCTTGAGGCCGCCGACGCTTCCCTCGTAGCCGGGCAGTTGCCCGGCCACCGCTGACCCGTCGCCGGCGCGGTCGGCGTAGCCGAGGCTCAGCAGCGTCACCGCGGCCGTGGCCGCCCGCAGCGGAAGCAGGATGCGGCGAACCGTCGCGCCGCGGGTCGGCACGGGCAGGCAGAGCAGCACCGCGCAGCACACCAGCAGGCCCGCGGCGGGCACCAGCAGCAGCCGAGCCACCGAACCGTCGGGCCGGCTGAGCCCGGCGAGCAGGCTGACGTCCAGCGTGCCGACGCCGATCGCCACGTGGATCCCCCGAAGCCAGGCCGGGGTGCGTACGTCGTCCCAGAAACCCGGCGTGGTGAGCTTCTCCCGGGCCGCCGTGCCCCGAGGCGGTGGTGGATGGCCGAAACCTTCGAGCGCCCGCGCGGATCGTGCGCCGATCCGCCAGACGAGGTGCAGTCCGAGCAGCGGGACGAGCGACAGCAGGGCGAGTCGCGGCCCCGTCGGGAGTGCGCTCAGCCAGGACAGGTACGGGCGACCCTCGCGGCACCACTGGTACGGCACGCACTGCCAGCCGATCAGGTCCAGGCTGATGCCGATCGTCGAGAGCATGAAGGCGGCGGTGATGGTCCCGGCGAGCACCCGGCAGAGCGCGGCGAGAAGATCGAACCGGCCCGGCGGTCTGGGGCGTAGCCAGATCGCCAGGTTGATCAGCAGGAACGGCAACAGCAGCAGCATCGAGGCCGTCCGCACCGCCGCGCCGGCGGTGAGGGCACCCCAGCGGTACGCCTCGACCGCGACTCCCGCGGTGGCGCCACCCGCGGCGCCGGCGCCCGGGCGGGGCCGGTAGAACCCGGCGTGCTCGTCCCCGGCGACCCGCACCACCATGGGGTGGTCGAGCATCCGCTCCGCGGTCCCCCCGGACACCCCGTGCACTCTCAACTCGACCGCGTCGCCCGGGCTCGCTGTGTCCACCCGATCAGGCTGACAGGCCGGCGCGGCGGAGGCGGGCCATACCGCGAACCGCCGGCGCCGGACGGCGCCCGCCGCGACGTCCGGCACCCGTGGCCGAGAAATTCAGGATGGTCAAACTCTGGACCTTTACTGTTAACAGTCCTAATAATTAGGGCCCCGGTCCCGACCCGACCCGGAAGGCCCACCCCATGCGTCGCCCCGCCATCCTTGCCCTGGCCGCCGTCCTGGCCGCCGGCGCCACCACCGTCCACCTGGCGTCCGCCGCCTCCGCGGCCGTCGCCTGCCATCCCACCTGGTCGTCGTCCGCCGTGTACGTCGGCGGCGGCCAGGCTTCCTACCAGGGCGTGAACTACCAGGCCAAGTGGTGGACCCAGAACGAGAACCCGGCCACGCACAGCGGCCAGTGGGACGTCTGGGCCAACCAGGGCGCCTGCGGCGGCACCATCCCGCCGACCACGCCACCGGCGCCCACGACGCCGCCGACCACCCGACCCCCGACCACCCCGCCACCGACGACCACCCCGCCGCCCACCACGCCACCGCCGACCGGCAACGGTCAGCTACCGAAGCACTTCCTCACCGGCTACTGGCAGAACTTCGACAACCCGGCCCGGGAGATCCGGCTCCGTGACGTCCCGGCCACCTACGACCTGGTCGCGGTCGCGTTCGCCGACGCGACGAGCACGCCCGGCGCGGTCTCCTTCAGCATCGACGCGGGCCTGAGCGCCTCGCTCGGCGGCTACACCGACGCCGACTTCAGAAACGACGTCGCCACCCTGCACTCGCGGGGCAAGAAGGTCGTCATCTCGGTCGGCGGCGAGCGTGGCACCATCTCGGTCGCCAGTTCCGCCGCCGCCACCAACTTCGCCAACTCGGTCGTCGGCCTCATCGCCACCTACGGGTTCGACGGCGTCGACATCGACCTGGAGAACGGCGTCAACGCGACGTACCTGGGCCAGGCGCTGCGCGACATCCGCAACCGGACGAACCCGAACCTGATCATCACGATGGCGCCGCAGACCATCGACATGCAGAGCACCGGCAGCCAGTACTTCCAACTGGCGCTGGGCATCAAGGACATCCTGACCGTCGTGCACACCCAGTTCTACAACTCCGGTGCGATGCTCGGCTGCGACAACAACGCCGCGTACGGCCAGGGATCGGTCAACTTCCTGGTGGCGCTCGCCTGCATCCAGCTCGAGAACGGGCTCCGGCCGGACCAGGTGTCCCTGGGACTGCCGGCCGCGCCGAGCGCCGCCGGTGGCGGCTACGTCAACCCCTCGGTGGTCAACCAGGCCCTCGACTGCCTCGCCAAGGGCATCAACTGCGGCTCCGTCAAGCCGCCGCGCACCTACCCCGGAATCCGTGGCGCCATGACGTGGTCGGTCAACTGGGACGTCACCAACGGCAACGGATTCGCCAACACCGTCCGCCCCCACCTCAACACCCTTCCCTGAACCCCCGCAGGAGAGCGTCATGAAACTCAGGCAGAAGATCCTGGCCCTGGCCGCCGTCACGGTGACCGCCACCGCGATCACCGTCGTCCCGATGTCCACCTCCAGCGCGGCTACGGCCTGCTACCCGGCCTGGTCCGCGTCTCAGGTGTACGTCGGCGGCGGTCAGGCGTCGTACCAGGGCGTGAACTACCAGGCCAAGTGGTGGACCCAGAACGAGAACCCGGCCACGCACAGCGGCCAGTGGGACGTCTGGGCCAACCAGGGCACCTGCGGCGGCACCACCCCGACCACCCCGCCGCCCACCGGCCCGACCAACCCGCCGCCGGCCGGTCGGATGGCGGCGGCGCCGTACGTCTATCCCGGTTGGGGCAACCCGCCGGCGCCCTCGACGATCACCGGTCAGGGTGTACGCGCGTTCACCATCGCGTTCGTGCTGGCCAACGGCTGCAACCCGGTCTGGGACGGTGAGGGCGGCCTGACCGGCGGCGTCCACGAGTCCTGGATCAACCAGGCCAAGGCGGCCGGCGCGAGCATCGTCCCGTCGATCGGCGGCTGGCAGGGCAACAAGCTCGGCCCGAACTGCTCCACCCCGGAGGCCCTCGCCGGCGCGTACCAGAAGGTCATCAACACCTTCGGGCTCAAGGCCATCGACATCGACATCGAGAACTACGACGAGTTCGAGAACTACACGGTCGCCGACCGCATCGTGCGGGCCCTGGGCATCATCAAGCGCAACAACCCGGGCGTCACCACGATCCTGACCTTCGGCACGACCACGAGCGGACCCAACGCGCACGGCGTCCGGCTGATCAACCAGGCCCGGGCGCTGAACGCCAACGTGGACATCTTCACCATCATGCCGTTCGACTTCGGCGGCGGCAGCGACATGTACACCAGCACCCGCAACGCCGCCGAGGGCCTGAAGAACCAGCTGAAGTCCACGTTCGGCTGGAACGACCAGACGGCGTACGCGCACATGGGCATCTCCGGCATGAACGGCCTGTCCGACCAGCAGGAGGTCACCAGCCCGGCGACCTGGACGCGGATCCGTGACTACGCCAGGAGCAGCGGACTCGCCCGGTTCACGTTCTGGGCGGTGAACCGGGATCGCGGCTGCCCCGGCGGCGGCGTGGTCTCCAACTGCAGCGGCATCGCCCAGAACGACTGGGAGTTCAGCCGGATCTCCGCCGGCTTCTAGGACTGTTCCAGGCGCGGTCCCGTCCGGACACCACACCGGCATCCGGACGGGACCGCGACGCCGGCGCGGCCAGAGCTGCGGCGGATACACCCCGCGCAGCGGCCCCTTCCTCGAGGCGTTGCCCTGACCCGGCGGTTCCGGAACCGGCCGGCCGGTTCCGGAACCGTCACCGGCTCACCAGCCCACGGCGACGAGCAACCACTGCGGGTCGCCGTGCGAGACGAACGACGACTGGTCGGCGACGTCGTCGTACGGGAAGCCGTAGGCGCGGCCGTCGATGGCGCGATCGTGCCAGAACTTCGCGTACCAGTTGGCCGGCGACTGCTGGTAGAAGCGGCTCGGGTCCGCCCACTGCGCCCGGGGCAACTGCGCGGTGTGCCGGTTCAGCGCCGCGCAGCCGGCCGGGTCACCGGCGAACCGGCCGGCGCAGCCGAAGATGTCCGACGTGGCCGCGGGCAGCCCGACGGAGTTGGCGTACGCGGTGAAGTAGCCGGCGTACCGGCCGCCGGCCCGGAACTGCGGTGAGCTTCCCGGCGCCGGGATCCGGTAGGGCGCCTCGATGCTGGCCAGGTGCGTGAATTCCGCCGGCACCGCGTCGGCGAAACGCTGGAAGGTCACCGAGCGGTCCTCGGCGAAGGTCGTCTCGTTCTCGCCGACCGCGACGTCGTAGCCGTCGCGGGCGTGCAGCCGCATCGCCAGTTTGAGGGCGAACCCGTCGACCCGGGTGGTGTTGCCGTTGAACTGGTTCGCTCCGACAGTGAACTCGATGAAGTCGCTGTACTGGCTGCTCGGCGAGCCGAGACGGAAGTACATCCGGCCCGCCGAGTTCACCGGCATGTCCAGGTAGGGCTGCTCGGCGATGGAGTGCGTCTGGCCGTTGAAGCTCCAGTAGACCTGGCTGTCGGGGTAGCGGCCGTTGGTCCGGTTGAGCACCTTGACGGTGAGCACGTTGCGGGCCGGCGGGATGCTCGTCGTGTCGCCCCAGAAGCCGCCGGTCGGCGGTGGGGTGGTCGGCGGTGGCGTCGAGCCGCCGGTGGTGGCGACCGCCATCTCCCAGAGCGAGTAGCCGTAGGGCGTGGCCCGCCTGGTGCCGTACATCCGCACGTACCGCCCGGTGCCGGTGACCGCGACGGTCTGCGTGCCGCCGGTGCCGGTGGTGGTGGAGTGGACGGTGGTCCAGGGCCCGTCCGGCGCGGCGGCCGTCTGGAGTTGGAAGGCGACGGCGTAGGCGGCCTCCCACCGGAGGGTGACCTGGCAGATGTCCTGGGCGGCGCCGAGATCGATGCGCAGCCACTGCGGGTCGGCGAAGGCGCTCGACCAGCGGGTGCCGGTGTTGCCGTCGACGGCGGCCGACGCCGGGAAGGCGGCACTCTCGACGGACGAGGCGACCGCGGGCCGGCCGGCGGCCACGTTGCCGCCGCAGGCGGCGACCGCCGGGCCGGCGTCGGCCGAGGCGGCGTCGGCGAGCATGCCGCCGGCGAGCAGGGTGAGGGCGGTCGCGGCGGCGGCGAGCAACCGACGCCCGGGACGGCGGTGACGGACGGGGCGGTCCGGCGCGAGCCGGCGCGGGACGGGTGGGGTGGGGGACATGGACGCCTCCTTCGGTGGATCCGACGGAGGGCGCTCTCTCGGTCACCGAGGGTGGACCCGCACCGCGGTCGCTGTCAAGGAGAAACCCCTCCCCATGATCTTTTCCGGACTTTCCGTGCATCGTTGACTTCAACGAAGAACGTCGATGACGCTGGATTCGAGGGCGCTCTCTCCGCACGATCCCGCCACCACCACCCGGGAGCCACGCATGCCCACGATCCCACCGCTGCCCGCCCCCGTGCGCCGCCGGCACCGCCCGGCCGCCGTGGCGCTGGCGCTGCTCGCCCTCCTCGCCACCTACCTCGTCGTGCCCGGCCCGGCCGCCGGCGCGGCCGGGCCGCTGATCTCGCAGGGCCGCCCGACCACCGCCTCGTCGACCGAGGGCGCGGCGACGCCGGCCGCCGCGGCCACCGACGGCGACGCCGGCACCCGGTGGTCCAGCGCCTTCGCCGACCCGCAGTGGCTCCAGATCGACCTCGGCGCGACCGCCACCATCGACCAGGTGCAGCTCGTCTGGGAGGCGGCCTACGCGACCGCGTTCCAGATCCAGGTGGCGCCCGCGGCGTCCGGGCCGTGGACCGCCGTCTACTCGACCACCGCCGGGGCCGGCGGCACGCAGACCCTCGCGGTGACCGGCTCCGGCCGGTACGTGCGGATGTACGGGACGGGACGGGCCACCGGCTACGGCTACTCGCTCTGGGAGTTCAAGGTGTTCGGCAGCACCGGCACCACCCCGCCGCCCACCGGCCGGCCGATCTCCGAGTTCCGCACGGTCGCGGCGTCCTCGTGGGAGGGCGGCAACGCGCCCGCCGCCGCGCTCGACGGCCGCAGCACCACCCGCTGGTCGAGCCAGTTCGGCAGCGACCCGCAGTGGCTCCGCGTCGACTTCGGCGGCGTCGCCACGATCAACCGGGTGGTGCTCGTCTGGGAGGCCGCCTACGCCACCGGCTACCGGCTGGAGACGTCGACCGACGGGTCGAGCTGGACGACGATCCACGCCACCACCACCGGTCGCGGTGGCACCGAACAGCTCACCGTCAGCGGCACCGGCCGCTACCTGCGCCTGTTCGGCACGGCCCGGGCCACCGGCTACGGATACTCGTTGTGGGAGTTGCAGGCGTACGGCAGCGTCGACGACACCGCCACCACCGCGCCGCTGCTCTCCGGCCCCACCCGCCCGCCGGCGGCCCGCGACCAGTTCACCCTGACCGCGCCGGCCGACGCGGCGATGGTCACCACCACCCGCCGACCCACGCTGAGCTGGACGGCGGTCCCCGGCGCGACCCGCTACCAGGTGTGGATCAACATCAGCCGCACCGACTACGACTTCACCGCCGCCGGCAACCTGCTCGACCTCTACACCAAGGTCGCCGAGCCGACCGGCACGTCCTACACGCCCACCTGGGACCTGCCGGACCGGTGGACCTACCGGTGGTACGTCACCACTGTCGGCGGTACCCCGGTCACCTCGACCATCCGCCGCTTCAGCGTCTACCTGCCCACCCTGGAAAGCGTCGCCGACGGGATCGGTGTCGTCGCCGGCGCCCGCGACCTCAACCGCAACGGGACCATCGAGCCGTACGAGAACTGGCGGCTGCCGGTCCAGACCCGGGTGGACGACCTGTTGGCGCGGATGACGCCCGAGGAGAAGGCGTACCAGCTCTTCTACAACGCCCAGGCGTACCCCCGGTCGGGGTGGCACTTCGGCCCCGCGCAGGCGGCGGACCTGCACCAGCAACTGCTCGCCTCGGCCGGCACCCGGCTGGGCATCCCGTTCGTCTCCGCGGGCGACACCATCCACGGCTACCAGACGACCTACCCGATGCAGAGCGCGCTCGCCGCCGCGAAGAACTACCCGCTGGACTACCAGCTCGGCGACGTGCAGCGGCGGGAACAGTTGGAGGTCGGCACCCGCGGCGTGCTCGGTCCGCTGGCCGAGGTCGGCACCAAGGTGATCTACCCGCGTATCCAGGAGGGCAACGGGGAGAACGCGCAGGTCGCCGCGGCCCAAGTCCGCGCCCTGGTGGCCGGCCTGCAGGGCGGCCCGGAGCTGAACCCGCACTCCGTGCTGGCGACGGTCAAGCACTGGCCGGGCGAGGGCGCGGGCGGCGAGGCGCTGATCGTCTACGACAACGTGACGATCAAATACCACATGATCCCGTTCCGGGCGGCGATGGAGGCGGGCGCGGTCAACATCATGCCCGGCTACGCGGGCAGTTCGCTGCTCGACCCGGGCGGCCCCGGCGCCGGGGACAGCGCCAAGATTCTCGCCTACCTGCGGCAGAATCTCGGCTACCAGGGCCTGATCACCACCGACTGGCTGCCCTCCGGGTCCTGGATCGGCGCGGCGAAGGCCGGCTCCGACGTAATGGGTGGCGCCGACCCGGGCGCGGCCGGCTTCTCGATCGCCGACTTCGTGGCGAACGTGCCGGCGTCGCGGATCGACGACGCGGTCCGGCGGGTGCTGCGGGTGAAGTTCCAACTCGGCATCTTCGAGGCCCCGTACGGCGATCCGGTCAACGGCCCGTACCGCTTCCACCAGCCGGTGTACGCGGCGTTGGCCAACCAGGCCGCGCGGGAGTCGATGACGCTGCTGAAGAACGACGCCGGCACGCTACCGGTGCGGCTCACCGCCGGTGACGACATCGTGGTCGCCGGTCCCCGCGCGGCCGACGGCGGCTCCTGCTGCGTGTGGACGAGCTTCTTCCACGCCGAGTACGGGTCGCAGACGATCCTGGACGCGGTCCGCGCCCGGGCCGCGCAGGCCGGGGTGACCGTCCACCAGGACGACAGCCCGAACCCCAAGCTGGCGGTCGTCGCGGTCGGCGAGGCGTCCTACACCCACGCGACGAACTGGCCGAAGGAACAGCCCTACCTGCCGCCGGACCAGCTCGCGGTGATCCAGAGGTTCCGCGCCCGGGGCATCCCGGTGGTGGTGGCGCTGGTCCTGCCGCGGCCCTACGTCATCACCGAGTGGCGGGACCTGGCCAGCGCGATCGTGGTCACCTACCGCGGTGGTGAGGAGATGGGTCCGGCCCTGGCCGGCCTGCTCTTCGGTGACTACCAGCCGCGCGGCAGGCTGCCCTGGCAGTTGCCCCGCAACCTGTCCGACGTGCTGCGTCCGGGCGGCACCGACACCCCGGCCGACGCCGTCGAGGCGTGGGACCTGCCGTACGACCTGGGCGCGACCGCGGCCGAACGGTCGCGGATCCGGGCCGCGATCGACGCCGACCAGCCACCGGCGACGACGTACGGCAACCCGCTCTACCCGTACGGCGCCGGGCTGACCGGCTTCTGAGGCACGCGGGCGGGGCACGGCGGCGTGGGACGAACCGGAGTTCGTCCCACGCCGCTCACCTCCGGTCCGGTTACCGCTCGACGCCGAGCGCGCGGGCCATGGTGTGGAACAGGTCGGTCTGATCGGTGACGCCGAGGACGTTCGCCGCCTGGGGGCCGCCGGCCGCGATCCGGACCTCGCTGCCGGTGTGCTGCTGCGAGCCCGGCAGCGCGGTGGTGGCGTAGCTGACGGTCATGTCGGCGCCGTCCGCGGTCACCAGCGTGGCGGTGACGCCGGGGGTGGTCGAGCCGGCCTCGACGATCTGGCTGGTGTGCGCGTGGTCGGCCGTGACGACCACCAGGGTGTCGGGGTGCGAACGCTGGTACCGCAGGGCCTCACCGACCGCGGCGTCGAAGCCCGCCGTCTCGCCGATCTGGCCGCAGGGGTTGGCGGCGTGGTCCTGCTTGTCGATGGAGGCGCCCTCGATCTGCAGGAAGAAACCCTTACGGTCGCCCCGCGACTGCCGGTCCAGCGCCTGGATGGCGGTCTTGGCCATGTCGGCGAGGTGCGGCTGGGCGGCCGAGCGCGCCGGGTTGACCTCGCACCGGCTCGGGTCGGTGTTGTCGGCCGTCGGCGTCGGGCCGACGTACTCCAGGTCCATGTTGCCGGCGGCGAAGGCGCCCAGGATCGGCCGGCGGTGGTCGGCGGCGGCGAGCCCGGCCGCGTCGGTCACCACCTGGTAGCCGGCGACCTGCGCCTGTTGCAGCACGGTCAGCCCCTGGAACCGGCCGGCGCCCACGGTCTGGTCGAAGTACTTCTTGCCGCCGCCCAGCAGCACGTCGGGGCGGGTCTGCACGAGCTGCTCCGCGATCGAGCCGGCGCCGCCGTTCTCCTTCGCGTTGGCCGGGCACTTCGCCAACGTCTCGACCGGGCCCTTGCAGTCGCGCTCGGTCACGTGCGCGCCGAGCACGGCCGGGGTGGCGTCCTGCACCTCGGCGGTGGAGACGTCGCCGGTGCGGTAGCCGGCCCGCTTGGCCAGTTCGAGGATCGTCGGCACGGGCTTACCGTTCGGCAGGACGGAGATCGCCCCGTCGTAGCTCTTGCGGCCGGTCGCCCAGGCGGTCCCGGTCGCCGCCGAGTCCGGCACGTAGTCCGGCAGCTTCGGGTTGTCCTTCTCCACCGAGTAGGTGGTCATGGCGCCGGTCAGCGGCAACCGGTCCAGGTTGAGGGTCCCGGCCGCGCCCTTGAGGTAGTTGCGGGCGATGGTGATCTCGGAGTCGCCCATCCCGTCGCCGATCAGCAGGATGACGTTGCGGGCCTGGCCGCCCTGGATGGCCTGACGTGCGTCGCGGGTGTGGTCCTGGTACTTGCTCGTCGCAACGGCGGCGGCCGGCGCGGCGACCGCCATCAGCGCGACCGCGGTCACCGCCGCGGCGCGGCGGGCACGAGAGAACTGCACGTGACACTCCCAAGTCGGGGGGTGGCGTCGGTCGGATCTCGACGGACGCGGGATCTCCACCACCCCACGCCCTCGTCGCGCCGCAGACCACCTACGGCGGATGAGCAGGCGGCGACATTCCGGCAAACGGCGCGATGCGCGGGCGGGGGCTGTGCCAAGGCGGGCGGACTGTGGTCCACCGATGTCTCACTGATCCGCCCGCCACCAGACCCGGGAACAGGATCCGGGCCGAGAGACCAGTTCGGTGAGGCGAAGGGCGGCGTAGAGATGCCGCACCGTGGTGTCCGGGTTGATCCGGTCGGTGCCGATCTCGCGATGCACGAGTTGTCGTAGCTCGTCGACGGTCGGTAGCTGCGGGGAGGTCCGGCCGAGTAGGCACTGCGTCTCGGCCAGATACCAGAGGTTGACGATGGTGGGAACGGTCGACGGGGCGACCGGTCCCAGCTGCTCGGTCCCTGAACGTGCGAGCATGCCGTCGGCGGCTGCGGTCAGGGCGTCAGTCAGACGTCGCTGACCGGCGGCTCCGCAGCGGGCGGTGGCCGAGACGAGCAGGGCCGCGTGGAACAACCGGACGCTGGACCAGGCCGCGACGTCCTCCCCGGCTCCGATGCTCCGGCGCAGGTCACGTGCCTGTGGCAGGCAGAGCCCCGGGTAGGCGGTGGCGACGTATCCCAGTGCCGTGAGCGGTAGGGGTGTGGCCTGCGCCCCGAGGGTCGTCGCCTGCCGGGAGGGCAGTTCACGTCTGTCCAGTGCCAGGGCCAGCACCGTGCGCTCCGGCAGGGTGAGCGGCGCACCCCAGTCGACCGGCCCGGGTGCCGGGCGTCCCAGGCGGCGCAGCAGATCCGCGGCGAGCGCGGTGTCTGTCGGGTCGGCCTGGCCGACCGCATCGGGCAGGCGGGACTCCGAGCGTATGATCCGGCGTAAGTTCTCCGTCTGGGCCGCAGGCAGCGCGTAGCCGGCACCGACCGCCGCTATCGCATCGGCGACCGTGATGACCGCGGCCTGTCCGGCATCCGAGCCCCGTCGGTGCTCGGGTCGTCCCAGTGCGGAGAGCAGGTCACCACCCATCGCGAGGAAGTCCGCGCGGTTTGCCGCTCCGACCGTGACCAGCGCAGACGCGGTGGCGACCACGCCGATCCGTTGCTGCAGACCGGTGGTCCGCTCCGGATGCCGGAGCAGGTCTTCGAGGGGGTCCCGTACGGTCGCCGGCACCTGGCACGGTTGGTGTGCGGTGGTCGCGAGCATCGCGGCGGCTGCCGCGTCCAGGGCGGACGTGACCTTCGCACAGCTGAACCGGTGCGCCGCGTCCGCCACGGAGGCGCCGAGATCCGCTGTCCCGGAGACGTCTGGTCGTGCCCGCAGCAGCTCGTCGGCGAGTTGTGCGGCTACGGTCACCTCGCGAAGTCTGCCCGCGTCGGAGGTCGCGAGCGTGGCGCGAACCCAGGCGAGCGCGGGGGTGACCCGGTCGGCGCCTATCTGATCAAGCCCGTCGACCGAGGTCAGCGCTCGGGTGAGCGCAAGCCAGCGGAACCCGTCCGCGTGCTTCGGCCACCACCGGCCGAGCAGCTGCGACGCCCGGTCACGGTCGGCGGGCGACAGCTCACCGGCGTGCGCGAGCACGCGGACCGCGTCGGCGTACAGGACGGGATCGGCGTCGACCGGAGCAGCGACCAGCGGATAGGCGCGGCCCGGATAGATCAGGTCGGTGGCGCGTACCGCAATTTGATCCAGCTCCCTCGTGGTCATGACCGGAACACCGACCCGGACCGCAGGCGAGGGCGGCGAGGTGCAGCCGGCGAGAATGATCAAAATGACTCCGGCCGCCAGCAGCAGGCGGAAACGGCGAGCGGGCATGACCCCTCCCAATCGTTCGAGGATGGTGCGGGCAAGCAGGCGGTGGGGGAACCTGCCCGCTCTCCGGCGTCGCGGGGGAGGCGGTGGTGCCGGGAGGCCCGGTCGGCCTCCCGGCATCCGACGTTCCCGCTCCTGCCGATCGGTCCTGCCCTCCGACCCGGGCGGAATCGGATCCGGAGCGCCGCCGGCCGACCGTTCGGCCAAGCCGTCACGCCTTAGTGGTCGGTCAGCGGCACCTGGCTCAGCAACCGGTAGGTGGTGTTGCCCGAGGGATATTCGATGGTCGCGGTAGTGGCCATTTCGATGGCATAGACGAGGACGTTCTCAGTGAACGCGAAATCCCCGTACCGTGACATGTAGCCGCTGCCGCCGCCGGAGTTCTGCCGGGTCATCGACATGAACACAGCTTGATTCGAGACATAGACCGGATCCGTCGTGTTCACGCTGATTCCCTGCCAGGAGACGTTGACCCGGACTCCGAACGTGTCGAGAGCCTTGATGGTCTGTTCCATCCGTAGTCTCTGGTAAGGGTTGGTGGTGCCCGAACTCCGGACGTACGCGTAGGTGTCCACGTAGGTCATGTGCTGGGGATTCGAGCGGTTGGGGGAGTAGTAAACGGTCATCGACTGGAAGGCGCCGACCGGCCCGACCGAGTTCGGGTCGGTGCTGTTCGAATTCCAGGCCTCCGCTCTCCGGCTGCAGTTGTATTTGCTGTAGCTGTCGAAGCTGCAGCTGGGCTGAAACAACGTCGAGTGCTGGGGGCCGGCGCTGGCCGGGTTGCCCGGAAGCAGACCAAAAGCGATCAGTGTCACGAGCAGCGCAGCGCACCGCGATGTGCGCCTCTTCCATCGACCTGTGGGGTTCACGGACCTCAACTCCTTTGGGGTGGGATGAGTGTCGGGAGAGTCCGCCGGACGAGGCGCAGAATTGCCGCGCAATAATCGCCACTGCTCCCGTGTCGAGTACAGCAGAGGGCAACTGGCCAGTCCAATGACGTTCTACTATGTGTGCCATAGTTGTCGGCTATGGAGCTCCGGCATCTTCGCTACGCCGTCGCGCTCGCCGAGGAAGGCGGGTTCGGTCGGGCCGCCCAGCGACTGCACGTCAGTCAACCCACCCTCAGCGTCCAGATCAGGAAGCTGGAGAAGCTGGTGGGGCATGATCTGTTCCGGCGGCTGCCCGACGGTGTGCGGCTGACCACGGCAGGCGAGGCGTTCCTGCCCGAGGCCCGGGCGGCGCTGGCGGCCGCGGAGCGGGCCCTCACCGCGGCCCGCGAAGGCGGGGTGGTGCGGGTGGGTTGCCTGCGAAGCGCCTGGACCACGTGGGAGCTGGCCGACGCCATCGCGGAGGCGAGTGACGGCCGGGTCTGCAGCCAGGTGCGAACCGTCGCTCCGGAACCCGGACTGATCCAGCTCTCCGCCGGCCAGTTGGACCTGCTGGTCGGCTACGACTGCCGGCGGTCGACCGACAGTGCCCAGCCGGGCGTCACTCGTCGCCCACTCTTCGCCGAGCCCGCCTTCGTCGCGCTGGACGCCCGGCACCCGCTCAACCGGGCGACGGTGACCCTGGCGGACTTCAGTGCCGAGGTGTGGCTCGTCCTGACCGACCCGGCGGATCTCGCCGATTTCGTGATCCGGACGTGCCGCCGCGTCGGTGGTTTCGAACCCCACGTGCTGGCGGTGAGCGCCGACGAGGTCGTGCCCGCGCTTCGCGACCTCAAGGCGGTGACCCTCTGTTCGCCCCTGGTGCGCAGCCGTGACGGGATCACCGCGCTGGACCTGGGGCTGCCCACGCGCCGACACCTGTACCTGGCGTGGCGACACGCCGACGACCGGGCCCACGCCGTCGCGCCGACGGTCGCCGCGGCCACCTCGGCTCTCTACCACAGTCACGGTCAGCGGGTGCCCGCCTACCGACACTGGGTGGCTCGAGAAGGGTGGACCTGGTCCGCCGTCGGCGAGCCCGACTGAGGCTCCCGGTGTGCCCGCCTTCGCGGCCTGCGGAGGGGCGTTCCGCGGTGCGGGGCGTGCCCGGTGGCGTCGGCGATCACGCGTCCCGGCGGGCCGCCGAGCGGCGGTAGGCGTAGACGGCGAACACGGCGAAGACGGCGAACCACCCGCCCAGCACCAGGACGTCGACAGTGGTCGGGCTGTCGTTGAAGTCCACCACCCGCAGTGGGAGGTCCGCGTAGCCGTGGGTGGGGGTGAGCCGCCCGATCACGCGCAGCCAGTCCGGAAACGTCGGCAGCGGCAGCCACAGCCCACCCAGCAGGGAGAAGCCGAAGTAGGCCAGGAAGTTCGCCGGCTGCACGGTCTGCGCGGTGCACAGGTAGCCGATGCCGAGCCCGAGCAGCACGAACGGCGCCGAGCCGAGCCACAGCATCGGGACGATGGCGAACCACTGCGCCGGGTGCAGGCGTACCCCGTTGACCGTCGCCGCGGCGACACAGAGCGCGACCACCGGCGGCAGCGCCAGCAGCATCCCGGTGAGCGCCTTGCCCAGCACCACCCGCAGTGGCGACAGGGGCGTCAGCCGCAGGTGCCGCAGCCAGCCGCTGGAGCGGTCGGCGACGATGCTCGACCCGTAGTTGAGCAGGGCGCCGATCGCCCCGAAACCGCCGATGCTGATCATCGCGTAGAGCGCGGCGTCCCCGGCGTCCCCCTGACCGGTCACCGCGCCCAGATTCGTGAAGATCAGGTACATCACCAGCGGCATGACGATGGTGAAGATCAGAAACCCCGGGGCGCGGAGGGTGCGCCGTAGTTCCAGTCGCAGATAGCCCATCATGCCGGGGGGCTCCCCTTCGCGTTGCCGGTGAGTGCCAGGAAGGCGTCTTCGAGGTTGGCGCCGACGACCTCCAGGCCGCGCACGAGCCCCTGCCGGGCCAGTGCCAGGACCGTCGCGTCCGAGTCGGTCGAGGACAGCTGGGCCCGGTCGCCGGCCAGGTCGACGGCGACCACCCCCGGCAGCGCGAGCAGCGCCGCCGGCGACACAGCGGCACCGGGCAGGCGGATGGTGATCGCCCGGCCGGGCACCCGGCGCTTGATTTCCGCGGGGGAGCCGTCAGCGATCTTGCGCCCACCGGCGAGCACGACGATCCGATCGGCGTTCTCGTCCGCCTCGGCCAGGTAGTGGGTGGAGAAGACCAGGGTCCTGCCCCGCGCCACGTACCGGCGCATGGCCGCCCACAGGTCCCGCCGGGCCGCCACGTCCAGCGCCGCCGTCGGCTCGTCCAGCACCAGCAGGTCGGGCTGACCGATCACGGCCAGGGCGAACCGCACGCGCTGCTGCTGGCCGCCGGAGAGCGCCTCGGTCATCCGGCCGGCGACGCCGGTCAGGTGCGCCAGGTCGAGCACCTCGTCCAACGGCATCGGATCCGGGTACAACCCCCGGGCGAAGCCCAGCAGTTCGGCCACCCGGACCCGGGGCAGCAACTGGTTCTCCTGCAGCATGGCGCCGAGGCGCCCGGCCGCGACGGCCAGCGCCGGGCGACCACCGAAGACCTCCACGGTGCCGGTCTGCGGTGGGAGCAACCCGAGCAGCAGGTTGATGGTGGTGGACTTGCCGGCGCCGTTGGGGCCGAGCAGTGCCAGCACCTCGCCGGGGGCGACCCGCAGGTCGAGCTGGTCGACGGCGCGGAGCTGCCCGTACCGGTAGGCCACCCCGGTCAGCGCCAGGGCGGGATGTGGCCGGTGGCGGTCGGTCAGGTCTGCTCCGCCTCGCCGGCTCGCGCGCCCACCCGTCACGAGGCGGCGGCGAGCGACGGCCGCAGCCGCAGGCCGAAGACCGGCGCCTCGGGGGCGCCCGAGGTGAGCACCTCGCGTTGCAGTTGCTGCAGCTCCGGCTGCGGGTCCAAGCCGAGCTGCTCGCTGAGCACGGCGCGCAGGTGCTGGTAGGCGTGCAGCGCCTCGCTGCGTCGCCCGCACCGGCTGAGCGCGGCGATCAACTGACCGTGGAACCACTCGTTGAGCGGGTGGGCGGCCACCAGGCCACGCAGCTCACCGATCAGCTCGTGGTGCCGGCCCAGCTCGGCGTCGGCCAGGATCCGCAGTTCCAGGGTGCGCAGCCGTTCCTCCTCCAGGTGGACGGCGTGCGCCTGCAGGTGCCGGCCGGTCAGCACGTTGGCGAGGCCGGGGCCCGACCACAGGTCCAGGGCGCGCCGCAGCACGGCGGCGGCTTCCTCGGTACGGCCGCCGTCGAGGAGTTGCCGGCCCTGCCGCGACAGGGCGTGGAAGGCGTTGGCGTCGACCTGCTGGGCGGTGGCGTACATCAGATAGCCCGGCGGGGTGGTGATCAGCCAGTCGTCGCGTCCGGCGGTGACCGTCGAACGGCCGAAGGACCGGCGGAGTTGGTAGATGTAGGTCTGTGCGGTGGTGATGGCGCTCTGCGGCGGCGCCTCACCCCACAGTTCCTCGATGAGCGCGTCGACCGGAACGACCTGATTGGCGCGCAGCAACAGCAGGGCGAGCACCTGTCGAACCTTCGGCGCCGTGGGCGTGCACACCCGCTGCGAATCGATGACCTGGAGCGGACCGAGAACCTTGAAGTCGAGCATTGACCATTTCCTCCGGATTAATGGTTATGGCTGCGAGCACCGAGGATGATCCGTTGTGGCGCCACGGTGGGCTGTTCTGAACTCATACACTAGGGTCGTTTTCTTCAACTGCTCAAGGAAAATCATACGGAGGGTGAGGTGGTCGCATCGCATAGATGTAGGTCGTGGTGCCGGGGGTGGGAGTGATGACTACAACTTTCGATGTATAAACGTTGACCGCACGGGTGGGGCCCCTACGGTTGGGGCATGTCGGTTGACGTGTCACTTCATGCGCAGGCTGTCAGACGGACGGTCTCCTCCCTGCCGCGGAACCTCGTGGCCTGCCTGGTGGAGGCGCGCCCCTGTGTTCAGTTGATCTTTCTGCTGCGCTTCGTCGCCGGCTTCGTGTTGATCCGCCCGGTCGGACTCCGGCTCCCGCTCGGACGGATGGCCCTCGCCGGCACCGTGTGGGAACTGGCGGTGGTGTCCGCGTACCTGTTCGACGGCGTGATGGACGTCGTGGAGGACCGGCTCAACTCCTCGGTCCGTCCGATCGCCGCCGGCGCGCTCTCCCGCCGTTTCGCCGCCGTGGTGTCCGCGGGTTGTGGGCTGGCCGCGCTGGTCGGCGCCCTCCTGCTCGGCAGTCCGTACCCGGTGCTCGTCGGCGTGTCGTTGCTGCTCGGCTACGCCTACTGCGCACCACCGGTGCGGCTCAAGCGTTCGTCCCTGGCGGCCGGCGCCACCGTGATCATATGCGGTCTGTTGACCTTCGTCGCCGGTGCCAGCAGCTATGGGAAATTGCAGATAAACCTCGACCTGACCATATTTGCGGTAACCATGTCTCTATGGATGGGTCTGGTCGGGGCGCTGGCCAAGGACTTCTCCGACACCACCGGAGACGCCGCGGCCGGCTGCCGGACGACCGCTCTGGTCAAGGGTGACGCCCGCGCCCGTCGGCTGGTGGCCGGCAACGCCCTCGCCATCGGCCTCGCCTTCCCCGTCGCCGCAGCGCTGTTCGCGCCCGCGCTGCTCTGGCCGGCGGGCACGATGCTGCTCGGCGCGGGCGTGGTGGCGGGGCTCGCCCGCAGCCCCGCTTCGCAGGGAAGTCGCCGCCGACGGCGGCTACCGTACCGCGCTTTTATGGCAACCCAATATGCGGTTAATGGTGTCCTTCTGATTACTGGTTCGATATTGCTCTGGTGAGAGCGCGCCGCTAGCCTCATCGCATTCGCAACACTGCGGGCGAGGAGACCGGCGTTGGCCGAAAGACATCGGGAGGGCGTGTCTGAGGCGCTGGCGTCCTACCTGAGGGCGGCAATTCCGGACATCGTGGCCTCGTTCGAGCGCCGTCTTGTCAAACAGGACAGCCCGCTGTTTCGCAGCGACGACTCCCGGGAGCAGATCGTCGCGCACGCCCGGCACCTGCTGGACGACCTGCTGGCCGAACTCGACGGAGAGCACCAGGAGACCGCCCGACGGACCCTCGCCAGCGACATCGGCGCGACCCGGGCCGCCCAGGGTTTCCACCCGGGCGACTCGGTACGGGCGGCCGGCATCCTGTTCGACGTGCTGCTGCGCACCATCGGTGCGCACCTCGGGGACCGCCCCGACCGGTCCGAGTTGACCCTGCTGGTCGCGCTGACGATGAACACCGTGCTGGTCCGGGCGCTCGGCCAGGCCGCCGACGCCTACGGCGGCTTCCTGCTCAACCGCCTGCACAGCGCGCACGTGGAGGAACGACGCCGGATCAGCCGGGAGGTGCACGACCGGATCGGCTTCGGCGTCACCGTGGCGTACCGCAACCTGGAACTGTTCAACCTCCATCGGGAGCGCCAGCCGGTCCGCGCGGCGGCCCGGGTGGGCGTGGCGTACGAGGCGTTGCGCGAGACCCTCGACGCGGTGCGCGACGTGATCTCGAACCTGCGGGTCGACGAGCCGCTGGACGGCCTGGAGAAGGAGATCGAGCGCTTCCTCGACTCGGTGCAGCGCCCGGAGCTGGAAGCGCACATCGAAGTCAACGGGGACGAACACTGGGCTCCGCCCCAGGTGCGCAACGAACTGCTGCTCATCCTGCGCGAGGCGGTCCGGAACGTCGTGGCGCACGCCCGGGCCGGCCAGCTGCTGGTGCGGGTCGACGTCACCCCCGACGAGCTGCGCAGCATCGTCCGCGACGACGGTCTCGGCTTCGACCCGCGCGGCGTGCCCCGCTCCCGGGCCGGGATCGCGTCGATGCGGGAACGGGCGGCGCTGCTCGACGGCACCCTCACCATCACCAGCGCCCCGGGGCGGGGCACCCTCGTCGAGTTGCTGGTGCCACTGGGGGAGGCGTGACATGGACCAGGATCCGACCCGTCTGGTGCTGGTGGACGACCACATGCTGGTGCGGGAGGGCATCCGCGGCATCCTTGAGGTCGAACCCGACCTGACGGTGGTGGGCGAGGCCGGCGACAGCGCCTCGGCGGTGGCCGTGGTCGCCGAGTTGCGCCCGCACGTCGTCCTGCTCGACGTGGAGATCATCGGTGACGACGTGGTGACCACGATCCAGCGGATGCGCGAGGTCGCCCCCGAGTCGCAGATCCTCATCCTCAGCATGTACGACGGGCCGCACCTCCTGCAGCGGCTGCTGGGCCTCGGCATCCGGGGCTACCTGCTCAAGAGCGCCCGCCGGGAGGAACTGGTCTCCGCCGTGCGCGCCGTGCGTCGCCAGGACGACCGCATCATCCTGGGCGTCTCCCGGCAGAGCCTGGCCCGCATCCGCGCCGCGCCCGCCGATCCCGGACTGTCCGCCCGGGAGATCGACGTGCTGGAGTTGGCCGCCCAGGCCCTGACCAACGCCCAGATCGCCTCCCGGCTGCAGGTGACCGAGGCCACCGTGAAGCGCCACCTGAGCAACATCTTCGCCAAGTTGGGTGCGGTGTCCCGGATCGACGCGGTGAACAAGGCGCTGCTGGCCGAGCTGATCAGCGCGCCCCGGCCGGGGGGTCACGGGGAGGGCGGCCGGCACCCCTGACCGCATCCTCCACCGGTCCTATAGCCGCGGCGGCCAGGATGGGCGTGCCGGCGACGGCTGGACCGGCCGGCGGAGGGAGGCGGCGTGTTCATCGACGAGCTCACCGGCGACACCGTCCGGCCCGTCCCGCCTCGGCAGCGACCACCCGAGCACGGGCCCGACCGGCGCGCGGGACCCGACGCCGCCGAGCCCGGCGGCAGCGCGGGACCCGACGCCGCCGAGCCCGGCGGCCTGCGCCCCGACGAGTTCCGCAGGGCGCTGGCCCGCTGCGCGAGCGGCGTCGTGGTGGTCACCGCCGCCGCCGGCCCGACCGGGATGACGGCCAGTTCGTTCACCTCCGTCAGCCAGTCGCCGCCGTTGGTGTCGTTCTGCGTCGACCGCGCGGCCGGCAGCCGGTCGACGCTGTGCGCCGCCGGCCACTTCGCGGTCAACGTGCTGGCCGACACCCAGGCGGAGACGGCCGCCCTCTTCGCGCGCCGCGACGTGGACCGCTTCGCGCTGAGCCGCTGGCGTCGCGGGCGGCACGGACTGCCGTTGTTGGACGGGGCCGCCGCGCACCTGGTGTGTCACCGGCACCGGATCGTGCCGCTCGGCGACCACTTCCTGGTCGTCGGGTTGCTGGTCGCCGCGGAGCACCACCGGCCCGGCGCTCCGCTGCTGCATCACCAGGGCCGGTACGGCCGGTTCACGCCGGAGCAGTGACGGCGCGGCCGACCCGGGGCGGCCCTCCAGTCCGGCTCGAAGCCGCCCCCAGCACCGGTCGGCACCATCGGCGCAGGACGAGAAGAGGAGACGGCATGACCCGACGTGTCGCGATAACCGGGATCGGCGTCATCGCTCCGGGCGGCATCGGCACCGATGCCTTCTGGAACCGCATCCTGTCTGGGCGCAGCGCCACCCGTACCATCACCACCTTCGACCCCGCGTCGTTCCGGTCCCGGATGGCCGCCGAGTGCGACTTCGACCCGACCGCGCACGGTCTGAGCCCGCAGGAGATCCGCCGGATGGACCGGGCGGCCCAGTTCGCCGTCGTCTGCACCCGCGAGTGCCTGGCCGACTCCGGCCTGTCCCCGGGCGAGGTCGCAGCCACCCGGACCGGCGTGACGGTGGGCAGCGCGGTCGGCTGCACCATCAACCTGGAGAACGAGTACCTCGTTCTCTCCGACGGCGGCCGGCGCTGGCACGTCGATCACGAGTACGCCGTACCCCACCTGTACGACTACTTCGTCCCCAGCTCGCTTGCCGCCGAGGTGGCCTGGGAGGTCGGCGCCGAAGGCCCGGTGTCGCTGGTCTCCGACGGCTGCACGGCCGGCATCGACGCCATCGGATACGCCTGCCAGCTCATCCGCGACGACGAGGCGGACGTCGTCATCGCCGGTGGCACCGAGGCGCCCATCGCACCGATCACGGTGGCCTGCTTCGACGCCATCAAGGCGACCTCCGCGCACAACGACGACCCGGAGCACGCGCTGCGCCCGTACGACGTCAGCCGCAACGGGTTCGTGCTGGGCGAGGGCGCCGCGATGTTCGTCCTGGAGGAACTGGGACACGCCCGGCGCCGCGGCGCCCGGATCTACGCCACCATCGATGCCGTCGCCACCCGGGCCAACGCCTTCCACATGACCGGGCTGCAGGCCGACGGGCGGGAGATGGCCGAGGCCATCCGGGTCGTGCTGGACCGCGCCCGGGTGCGGCCGGAGCAGGTCGGCTGGGTCAGCATGCACGGCACCGGCACCAAGCAGAACGACCGGCACGAGACGGCCGCGGTCAAGCGCAGCCTGGGCGAGCACGCCTACCGGACGCCGGCCAGCTCGATCAAGTCGATGGTCGGCCACTCACTGGGCGCCATCGGCGCCATCGAGACCGCCGCCTGCGCGTTGGCCATCACCCACGGGATGGTCCCGCCCACCGCCAACCTGCACGAACAGGACCCGGAGCTGGATCTGGACTACGTGCCCCTGCACGCGAGGCAGTGGACCGTGGACGTGGCCCTCAACGTGGGCAGCGGCTTCGGCGGCTTCCAGAGCGCCATGGTGCTCTCCCGGCCCGAGGCGGTGGCCCGGTGAGCCGGGCGGTCGTCACCGGCGTCGGGGTGCTGGCGCCGACCGGGGTGGGCGCCGAGGCCCACTGGGCGGCGACGGTCGCGGGCCGGTCGGCCATCGGACCGATCAGTCGGTTCGACGCGGGCACCTACCCGGTCCGGCTGGCCGGCGAGATCGCCGACTTCGACCCGAGGAGCCACCTGCCGAGCCGGTTGATCCCGCAGACCGACCGGATGACCCAACTGGCGCTCGTGGCCACCGAGTGGGCGCTCGCCGATGCGGAACTGACCGTGGACGACCGGCGTGACTTCGACTTCGGCGTGGTCACCTCCGCCTCCGCCGGCGGCTTCGAGTTCGGCCAGCGTGAGCTGCAGAAGCTGTGGACCGAGGGCCCGGCGACGGTCAGCGCGTACATGTCGTTCTCCTGGTTCTATGCGGTCAACACCGGACAGATCTCGATCCGGCACAAGCTGCGCGGGCCGGCGTCCGCGCTGGTCACCGACCAGGCCGGGGGACTGGACGCGGTCGGCCATGCCCGGCGGCTGGTCCGCGACGGCACCCCCGCGGTGATCACCGCGGGCGTGGACTCGTCGCTGTGCCCGATGGGCCTCGTCTCGCAGCTGCCCAGCGGTCAGCTCAGCCGGCGGCGGGACCCCGCCACCGCGTACCGGCCGTTCGGCGCCGACGCCAGCGGCAGCGTGGTCGGTGAGGGCGGCGCGGTGCTCATCGTCGAGGACGCCGCGGCGGCCCGCCGCCGCGGGGCGCCCCGGGTGTACGGCGAGATCAGCGGCTACGCCGCCACCTTCGACCCGCCGCCGGGATCCGGCCGGGAGTCGGGGCTGAGCCGGGCCGCCGCACTGGCGCTCGACCAGGCGGACGTGCTGCCCGACGACATCGACGTCGTCTTCGCGGACGCCGCCGCCTGCCCCCGGGCCGACCTGGCCGAGGCGCAGGCGCTGGAGAAGCTGTTCGGCCCGGGCGGGGTGCCGGTGACCGCGCCGAAGTCGATGACCGGCCGGCTGGGCGCCGGGGCCGGGGCGCTGGACGTCGCCACCGCGCTGCTGGCGATGCGGGCCGGCGTCGTGCCACCGACGGTGAACGTCGGCGACCTGGCGCCCGGCCACCAGATCGACCTGGTCACCTCGCCCCGCCGGATGCCCGTGCGGACCGTGCTGGTGCTGGCCCGCGGGCAGGGTGGCTTCAACGCGGCAGTGGTGCTGCGCGACGGCGGCGGGACGGACCGTTTGGACACCGTCCGGGACGAGGATCCGGCACGGTGAACACCGAGGAGAGGAGCATCCGGTGAGCCAGTTCACCATCGACGACCTGAAGCGGATCATGCGGGAGTGCGCGGGCGAGGAGGAGGGCGCCGGCCTGGACGGCGACATCGGGGAGGTGCCGTTCGAGCAGCTCGGCTACGACTCGTTGGCCCTGCTGGAGACCGCCGCTCGGGTGGGGCGGGAGTTGCGGGTGTCGCTCCCCGACGACCTGGTCGCCGAGGTCGACACCCCGGCGGCGTTCGTCGCCTTCGTGAACGGTCGATTCCTGGCCCAGACCCACTGATCAATTTCGGACTATCAGCGGCGGGCCGGGAGTGACGCTCCCGGCCCGCGGTGGCTGCCGCCCGGCACCGGACGCGCCGGCCCTCAGTGCCGCGCCGCGCGCTGCCGGTCGTACACCGCACGGCACTGGGCGTACGTCGGCAGCAGGCCGGCGCGGATCGCCTCCGCCAGCCCCGGCGCCTCGGCGTCCTTGCGGGACATCAGTGGTGGCCCGGCGAGTTGCCACGGCAGGGCCAGCTCGGGATCCAGCGGGTTCACCTCCAACGGGGTGCCCGGCACGTAGGTGGTGGAGCACAGGTATCCCACGCAGGCGTCGTCGGTCAGCGCCACGAAGCCGTGCCCGAGTCCCTCCGCCACGAACACCGCCACGCCGCCGTCGGCGTCCAACCGGTTCACCGCGTGCGTGCCGAAGGTCGGCGAGTCCAACCGCAGGTCCACCACGATGTCCAGCACCGCGCCCCGGACGCAGTTGACGACCTTCGCCTGCCCCGGCGGCAGCCGCACGCCGTGGATGCCGCGCAGCGTGCCGCGGCGGGAGACGGAGAAGTTCGCCTGCCGTGCGGTGAACGCGTGGCCGGTGGCCGCCAGCAGGCGGTCGCGGCGCAGGGATTCGTAGAAGCAGCCGCGCTCGTCCGTCAGCTTGCTCGGAACGATCCGGTACGCGTCGAGCACCGACAACGGTTGGATCTCCATGCCCGGAAGTTAGCCACGACGACTCAAGCCTGGGTCGAACGCCCGCCGTCCCGGGTCGTGGACCGGTCCTCGAAGTCACCTCGTGCCCCGGTCCGTATCCATGAAGGTGCCCGGCCGCGCGTAGGTGCCAGCGGCCCGTCGAGAGTGGGTTACCGCATGAAGGCTCTGGTCCTTGCCGGCGGCCTCGGCAGCAGGCTCCGGCCGTTCAGTTACAGCATGCCCAAGCAGTTGGTGCCGGTCGCCAACCGGCCCGTGCTGCTGCACTGCCTCGATCGACTGCGCGAGGTCGGCATCACCGACGTCGCCATCGTGGTCAGCAGCGAACGGGGTCAGGCGATCCGCGACGCCGTGGGCGACGGCAGCGAGCTCGGCCTCCGGGTCAGCTACCTGCCCCAGGAAGCGCCGCTCGGCCTGGCGCACTGCGTCCGGCTCGCGGCGGAGTTCCTCGGCGACGACGACTTCCTGATGTATCTCGGCGACAACATCTTCGCCAGCGGCCTCGGTGAGCTGACCGAGGCGTTCCGCCGGGACCGACCGGCGGCGCAGCTCGTGGTCACGAAGGTGTCCGACCCGTCGGAGTACGGCGTCGCCGAGGTCGACCCGGACGGCCGGGTCAGCCGGCTGGTGGAGAAGCCGGCCAATCCGACGAGCGACCTGGCCGTCATCGGGGTGTACTTCTTCACCGCCGCGATCCACGAGGCGACCCGGCGGATCCAACCGAGCGCCCGCGGCGAGCTGGAGATCACCGATGCCGTGCAGTGGCTGGTGGAGCAGGGCGCGGACGTGCGAGCGGCGCTCTACACCGGATACTGGCGCGACACCGGTCGCATCGACGACATGCTCGAGTGCAACCGGGTGCTGCTGGAGTCCACCGAGCGGCGGGTGCAGGGGGAGGTGGACGTCGCCAGCGAGATCTGCGGAGCGGTCGCCATCGAGCCCGGCGCCCGGGTGGTCCGCTCCCGCATCGTCGGCCCGGCCGTGGTCGGCGCCGGCAGTGTCGTCGTGGACAGCTACGTCGGCCCGTACACCGCGCTGGGCCAGGGCTGCGTGCTCGCCGGCGCGGGCATCGAGTACTCGATCGTGCTGGACCGGGTCTCGGTGCGCGACGTCCGCGGCATCCACGGGTCGCTGATCGGCCGCTCCGCCGAGGTGTGCCTGTCCGCCGGCGAGGTCGCCCGGCACTGCCTGGTCATCGGTGACGACACCCGGGTGGAGGTAGTGGCGTGAGGCTCCTGGTCACCGGCGGCGCCGGGTTCATCGGATCGCACTACGTGCGGGGGCTGCTCGCCGGCCGGCACGCCGGCTGGACGGACGCGGACGTCACCGTGCTGGACAAGTTCACCTATGCCGGCAACCGGGACAACCTGCCGGCGGCGCATCCGCGGCTGACCGTGGTGGAGGGGACCATCTGCGACGGCGACCTGCTGACCGACCTGCTGCCCGGACACGACGCGGTGGTGCACTTCGCCGCGGAGTCGCACGTGGACCGCTCGGTCGCCGGCGCCGCCCCGTTCGCCATGACCAACGTGGTGGGCACCCAGGCGCTGCTGGAGGCGTGCGTCCGCACCGGTGTGCAACGGGTGGTGCACGTCTCCACGGACGAGGTCTACGGCTCCATCGACGCCGGCTCCTGGACCGAGTCCTGGCCGCTGCTGCCCAACTCGCCGTACGCGGCGACGAAGGCCGGCAGCGACCTGGTGGCCCGTTCCTTCTGGCGCACCCACGGGTTGTCCGTCTCGATCACCCGGTGCTGCAACAACTACGGCCCCTACCAGCACCCGGAGAAGGTCATCCCGCGCTTCGTGACGAACCTGCTGGAGGGCGAGCCGGTCCCGTTGTACGGCGACGGCCGCAACGTGCGGGAGTGGCTGCACGTGGACGACCACTGCCGCGCGGTGCACCTGGTGCTCACCGGCGGCGGGGCCGGCGAGGTCTACAACGTCGGCGGGGGCGTCGAGCTGAGCAACCGGGAGCTGACCGAGCTGCTGCTGCGGCACTGCGGCGCCGACTGGTCGATGGTGCGCCGGGTGGCCGACCGGCCCGGCCACGACCTGCGCTACTCACTGGACGACAGCAAGATCCGCACCGAGCTGGGCTACCGGCCACGTGTCGACTTCGACAGCGGACTGGGCGAGGTCGTGCAGTGGTACCGGGACAACTCCTGGTGGTGGAAGCCGCTACGGGGCACGCGCTAGCGGAACGGGAGGACATCATGCGAGTACTTGTCACCACGGCCCCGTTGCACGGCCACTTCTTCCCACTCGTGCCGGTGAGCTGGGCGCTGCGCGCCGCCGGCCACGAGGTGCTGGTCGCCGCCCCCGCCAACTTCGTCGAGGAGATCGCCGCGACGGGCCTGCCGGTGGCGCCGTCCGCCGGTGCTGTCGAGTTCGCCGACTTCATGTTCCACGACCGGGACGGGCGGCGGCTCGACCAGCCGAGCGACCCGGCCCAGCGCCGGCAGTCCAGCGGTCGGGCCTGGGGCCGGCTGGCCGCCCGTACCCTCGACGGCACCCACGACCTGGTCCACACCTGGCGGCCGGACCTGGTGATCGGCGAACCCACCGAGTTCGCCGGCGCGGTCGCCGCGGCCACCGCCGGCATCCCGTGGGTCGAGCACTCCTGGGGCCTCGCCGTCCAGCCCGAGTACCGGCCGGCGGCCGCTGTCGAACTGCGCGGCGAGTGCGCCCGGTACGGGCTGGCCGGCCTGCCCGAGCCGGCCCTGCGGATCGACGTCTGCCCGCCGTCGGTGCAGCGCCCCGGCACGCCGGCCGGGCAGCGGATGCGGTACGTGCCGTTCAACGGGCCGGCGGTGCTGCCGGACTGGGCGCGGACGCCGGCGCGGGAGACCCGCATCTGCCTGACCCTGGGCAGCATGCTGCCCCGGCACGGGCTGCTGGACTTCGCCGGGATGCTGCGCGACTGGGCGACCGCGCTCACCCGGCTCGGCGCGGAGGTGGTCGTCGGGGTCGCCGACGAGGTGGCCCGGTCCTGGTCGGACCTGCCGCCGCGGGTCCGCGCCACCGGCTGGCTGCCGCTGCACCTGGTGCTGCCGAGCTGCGCCGCCGTGGTGCACCACGGCGGGCCCGGCTCGCTGTTCACCGCGCTCGCGCTCGGCGTGCCCCAACTGGCGCTGCCGCAGACCGCCGACCAGTTCGAGAACGCCGACCGGATGGTCGCCGCCGGCGCCGGGCTGCGGCTGCTGCCGGCGGAACGGACCACCGACGCGGTGGTGACCGCCTGCCGCGACCTGCTGGCCGAGTCCCGGTACCGCAAGAACGCCGAGTTGATCGCCGAGGAGAACGCCGCCGGGCCCGGCCCGGCGGAGGTCGTCGGCGTGCTGGAACGGCTCGTCACGGCGAGCCCCTGGAAGGAGATGGCGTGACCACCACCGCAGCACGACCCGGACTGGTCTCCGCGCACGGCCGGCGCACCGCCGAGCGGTTCACCGAGTCGGCCCTCGTCACCGACGGCCGGCTGCTACCCACCGAACGGCTCGACGCCTGGCTGGCCGAGCGGGCCGGCGTCAACCGGTTCGCGGTGCAGCGGGTGCCGTTCGCCGACCTGGACGGCTGGCGGTTCGCCGAGGACACCGGCAACCTGGTGCACGCCAGCGGCCGGTTCTTCTCGGTGGAGGGCCTGGAGGTGCGCACCGACTTCGGCCGTACGCCCCGGTGGACCCAGCCGATCATCAACCAGCCCGAGATCGGCATCGTCGGCATCCTGGTCAAGGAGTTCGACGGCGTCCTGCACTGCCTCATGCAGGCCAAGATGGAGCCGGGCAACGTCAACACCCTGCAGTTGTCGCCGACCGTGCAGGCCACCCGCAGCAACTACACGAGGGTGCACAAGGGCAGCGCCATCCCGTACCTGGAGCACTTCGTGGCGCCGCGCGCCGGCGCCGTGCTCGCCGACTCGCTGCAATCCGAGCAGGGCGCGTGGTTCCTGCACAAGCGCAACCGGAACATGGTCGTCGAGACGACCGAGGACGTCGAGGTCCGCGACGACTTCTGCTGGCTGACCCTCGGCCAGATCCACGAGCTGCTGCGGGTGGACAACCTGGTCAACATGGACGCGCGTACGGTGCTGTCCGGCATTCCCTTCGCCCGGCCGGACGGACCGGCCCGGGCGGTCGCCGGCGACGACCCGTTCCGGGCGGCGCTTGTGGAGTCGGTGGGCGGCCGGCGCGGCGCCCTGCACAGCACCGTCGAGGTGCTGAGCTGGCTGGTCGAGGCCAAGTCCCGGCACATGGTCGCGCAGCGGCGGATCCCGCTGCGGGCGCTGGAGGGCTGGCGGTGCGGCGACGACGTGATCTCGCACGAGGCCGACAAGTACTTCCAGGTCGTCGGTGTGCGGGTGGAGGCCAGCAGCCGGGAGGTGTCGAGTTGGACGCAGCCGCTGGTGGCGCCGGTCGGGCACGGCATCTCGGCGTTCCTCACCCGGCGTCTCGACGGCGTCCTGCACGTGCTGGCCCAGGCCCGGGCCGAGGCGGGCACGCTGGACGTGGTGGAGGTGGCGCCCACCGTGCACTGCCTGCCCGGCAACTACCGGGACGTGCCGGCGGAGGAGCGACCGCCGTTCCTCGACCACGTGCTGTCGGTCGACCGGTCCCGGATCCGCTACGAGGTGCTCCAGTCCGAGGAAGGCGGACGCTTCTACCACGCGCAGAACCGTTACCAGATCATCGAGGCGGACGACCTGCCACTGGCCGAGCCACCCGGCTACTGCTGGATGACGGTGGCGCAGCTCATGTCGATGCTGCGGCTGTCCAACCACCTCAACGTGGAGGCGCGCAGCCTGGTCGCGTGCCTGCAGACGCTGTGGTGAGCGACCCGGCCGGGCACCGGGCGGCCACCGGTGCCGCGGCGGCCCGCCGGCCGATCCGGCTGGGCGTGCTCGGCTGCGCCGACATCGCCTGGCGCAAGACGCTACCCGCGCTGGCCGCCGTACCGCGGCTACGGCTGACGGCGGTGGCCAGCCGCACCGCGGACCGGGCGGCCCGGTTCGCCGACCGGTTCGGCGGCACAGCGGTGACCGGATACCCGGCACTGCTGGCCCGCGACGACGTGGACGCGGTCTACCTGCCGCTGCCGGCCGCGCTGCACGCGCCCTGGGTGGAGCGGGCGCTGCGCGCCGGCAAGCACGTGCTCGCGGAGAAGCCCCTCGCGACCGTCGAGGCCGACGCCCGGCGGCTGGTGGCGCTCGCCGCCGACCTCGGCCTGGTGTTGGCTGAGAACTACATGTTCACCCGGCACTCCCAGCACGCCGAGGTACGCCGTCTCGTCGCCGCCGGAGTGGTCGGTGAACCCCGCCTGCTGACCGCGGCGTTCGCCATCCCGGCGCTGCCCGCCGACGACATCCGCTACCGTCCCGACGTCGGCGGCGGAGCCCTGGCCGACGTGGGCGGCTACCCGCTGCGGGCCGCCACCATGCTGCTCGGCCAAGGGCTGGAGGTGGTCGGCGCGACACTGCGCCGGGACCCGGCCCGGGGCGTCGACCTGTCCGGGACCGTCCTGCTGGTCACCCCGGACGGGGTGGCCGCGCAGCTCGCCTTCGGCATGGAACACGCCTACCGGTGCGAGTACGAGATCTGGGGCAGCGCCGGCCGGCTGCGGCTGGACCGGGCGTTCACCCCGCCCGCCACCTGGAAACCGGTGCTGCGCGTCGAGCGCGGCGGCGAGGTGCAGGAGCGGGTCCTGGCACCGGACGACCAGTTCGTGGCCGCCCTGGGCGCGTTCGCCGACGCCGTGGGCACCGGCACGGACAGCGGACTGCAGGGCCCGGCAATCCTTCGCCAGGCCGCCCTGGTGCAGCGGATCCGGGACACCGCCCGCTACCTGGACCTCCCACACTGACCGGCGGCGAGGAGCGCGGATGGACATCATCGGACGGGGTTTCCTGGCCCGGCACCTGGCGGCCCGGTCGACCGCCCACGACGGGGTGCTGGTGCTGGCCGCCGGCGTGTCGGCGGCCAGCGGCACCGCTCAGGCCGACTTCGACCGGGAGGCGGCGTTGGTCGCCGAGGCGGTACGGCGGTGTGCCGCCGACGGGCGCCGCCTGCTGATCTTCTCTACCGCCTCCACCGGCATGTACGGCGCGACCGGCCGGGGTCGGGAGGACGAGCCGGTGCGCCCCGGCACCCCGTACGGCTGGCACAAGCTGGCGGTCGAGGGCCTGGTCCGCGAATCCGGGGTGGACCACCTGGTGGTCCGGCTGGCGCACGTGGCCGGCCCGGCCCAGCCCGCGCACCAACTGCTGCCCTCCCTGGCCGACCAGGTGCTCGCCGGCCGGGTACGGCTGCACGCGGGGGCGCGCCGGGACATCATCGACGTGGTCGACGTGGTGGCCGTCCTCGACCATCTGCTGGGCGCGGGGGTCAGCCGGGAGGTGGTGAACATCGCCACCGGGCACGCGGTGCCGGTGGAGCGGCTCGTCGACCGGATCGAGCAGCGGCTCGGCGTGCGGGCCCGGCGCACCGTGGTGGCGACCCGCCCGGTCAACCACTTCGTCTGCACCGAGAAACTGCGCCGGCTCGTGCCCGCGGTGGCGGCCATGGGTTTCACCGAAACCTACTACGAGGCGGTGCTCGACCGGTACGTGGTCGCCCGCCCACTGGTCCGGACGGCCTGACCGGCCGCACGGCCAGCAGAGGGAGATGAGACGTCGGATGCGGATCCTGTTCGTCACGTCGGCGCTGCCGTCGCACTTCTTCGCGATGGCGCCGTTCGGCTGGGCCGCCCGGGCGGCCGGGCACGCGGTGCGGGTGGCCACGCCACCGGGACTGGCCGCGGCCGTCGCCCGGTCCGGGCTGCCCACCGTCGCGGTGGGCGAGGAGGTGGACTTCGCCGCGGGCTACCGCGGCCGGCGGCCGGGCGCCTCGGCGGACCCCAAGCGGATGTTCGCGGCCGTGGCCGAGGCCATGGTCGCGGACCTGGTGGAACTGGCCCGGAGCTGGCGGGCCGAGCTTCTGGTGTGGGAGCCGACCTCGTTCGCGGGGCCGGTCGCCGCCGCCGCTCTCGGGGTGCCGTCGCTGCGCTACCTGTGGGGCCCGGACATCGTCGGCCGGGGGACCGGCGGCCGGGACCGGCTGCCCGAGGCGGTGCGGGCCCTGTTCGACCGCTACGCCGACGGCCTGGCCGGGGTGCCGGAGTGGACCACTGTGGACCCGTGCCCGCCGTCGGTGCAGCTGCCCACCAGCGGCCCGTGGCGGCACGTCCGGTACGTGCCGCACAGCACCGCCAGCCGCGTCGAGCCGGCCGCGTTGCGTCCCCCGGACCGGCCCCGGGTGCTGGTGACCCTCGGCATGTCGGTCACCGACCTGGTGGGCCCGCGGGCCTTCCTGCCGCCGCTGGTCGTCCGGGCACTCGCCGACGAGGACGTCGAGACGCTGGTGGCGCTGCCCGCCGGCCAGGCGGCGGCGCTCACCGACGCCGGGCCGCTGCCGGCCAACGTGCGCACCATCACCGACTGTCCGCTGCCGGCGCTGCTCGCGGACGCCGCGGTGGTGGTGCACCACGGCGGCGCGGGCACCCTGCTGAGCGCCGTCAACGCCGGGGTGCCGCAGCTCGTCCTCGCCCAGATGCCCGACCTCGCCTTCTACGGCGACCGGGTGGCCGGCACCGGCGCGGCGCTGCGGCTCGACGCCGACGTCACCGGGTCGGCGATCCGCGACGCGGTCGCCGCGTTGCGCGCCGACGACGGCCCGGCCGGTGCCGGCCACCGGGCCGCCGCGGCCCGGCTGCGTGCCGAGGCGCTGCGGCAACCCACCCCCGCGCAACTCGCGACCGAGCTGCTCGACCCCGCCACCCAGCACGAGGAGTCCTTCGCATGAACCGATCCCGAACGCCCATCGGCCTGTTCTTCTTCGCCGCCCTCGGCGACGAGGCGCCCCGCACGTACCGGCTGATGCTCGACGCCGCCCGCCGGGGCGAGGAACTCGGCCTCGACTTCGTCTCCACCCCCGAGCGGCACTTCCACCGGTTCGGCGGGGCGTTTCCCAACCCGGCCGTCACCTCGGCGGCGCTGGCGGCGGTCACGAGCCGGATGCAGATCCGGGCCGGCAGCGTGGTGACCCCGCTGCACCCCGCCCTGCGGGTGGTGGAGGACTTCGCGCTCGTCGACTGCATCTCCGGCGGCCGGGCCGGCATCTCCGTCGGCTCCGGATGGAACGTCAACGACTTCGTCCTCAACCCGCAAGCGTACCACGACCGGCGGGAGCGGATGCTGCGCGACGTGGCGGAGATCCGGCGGGTGTGGCGCGACGGCACCTGGAGTGGGACCAACCCGGTCGGTGGGGCGGTCACCCTGCCGGTCTTCCCCCGGCCCGTCCAGGCCGAACTGCCGATCTGGGTCACCGTGTCGCGCAGCCCGGAGACCTTCCGGCAGGCCGGTGCACTGGGCGCGAACGTGCTGACCCACCTGGAGAACCAGGACCTCGACGCGCTGGCGGGCAACATCGGCGCCTACCGCGAGGCGTACGAGCGTGACCACCCGGGGCGGACCGGCACGGTCACCCTGATGATGCACACCTACGTCGCGGACAGCACGCGCCGGGCCCGGGAGGTGGCGCTGCCGTGGCTGCGGTCGTACCTGCGGACCGCGATCGACCTGGAGTCCCGGGCGGTCGGCGCCGGCGGCCGGATGAGCGGCGGCCGGACCGGGCGCACGGTGATGACGGACGAGCGGGGCCGGGACCGCCTGGTGGAGATCGCGGTGAACCGCTACCTGGCCGGGACCTCGTTGATCGGGTCGGTGGCCGACTGCCGCCCGGTGGTGGACGCGGTGCGGGCCGCCGGCGTGGACGAGATCGCCGCCCTGGTCGACTTCGTCGGGGACGCCGACGCGGTGCTCGCCGGCCTGCCCCACCTGGCCGCCCTCGCCGTCGGTGACCCGGTGCCGGCCCCGGCCTGACCGCACCGCCCGTCCGCCGGGTCAGGGCCGTCCGGCGCGTGGTCGCGGGGCGGCCCCGTCCCGGCCGGTCGGTCAACCGGTGGGCCGGGCGGAGCCGTCCCGCCAGCCCAGGTCGCGCCAGAGCGCCAACTCCACCTCCGACGGCGGGACGGCGCCGGCGGCGCGCTCCGGATGACCGGGCAGCACCGGGTCGTCCGCCGCTCGCCGGCACGGTGCGCACCCGGGGCCGGGGTCCGGCCAGGCCAGCCCCAGCGCGTGCGACATCGCGACCATGCCCAGCCCGTCGACGAGGTATCGCAGCAACCGCCGCCAGCGGGTCCGGCCGGTCACCGCGGCCCCGCCCCGGTCGCGCGGCGCGGGCCGGCCGCCCGGTCGTACCGTCCGATCATGGCGCGCCCTTCCTCCTCGATGTGCCCGGCGACCACCACGTGGCCCGGCCGGACCCCGGAGCACCCACTGTGGCCCGGCGGCTTCGAGCTGCGGTCCACCGCCGGCCGAGGGTGACCGGCCCGGCGCGGCGGTGCCGCTGCGGCAGCACACCCGGTCGCCGCCGGCGCTGGACCCCGACTCGATCCGGGTGGCCCAGGCTGGCCGCAGCGGGGACCGTGACGAGCTGCGACAGGAGGCGGTATGCGGGTCATGTGCACGGTGTCGGCCTGGCCGAGCCACTACTACCCGATGGTCCCGGTGCTGTGGGCGCTGCGGGCCGCCGGGCACGAGGTCCTGGTGGCCTGCCCGCCGAGCCAGGCCGGGCCGGTGTCCCGGGCCGGCCTGACCCCGGCGCCGGAACTCGGGGAGCTGGCCATCCCGTTCCTGGCTCGGCTACGCAACGTGTGGGACGCCCAGGCGGGCACCTGGCCGTACGACTGGGTGCCGCCGCACCCGGTGACCGGCGCCGACATGTCCTCGCTGGCGGAGTTCGGGTACGCCGACTTCGCCCGCGCCAGCCGGCAGCTGATCGCCGAGCCGGTGGCCCGGGGCGGCCAGGCGGCGATCGACCTCGCCCGCCGCTGGCGGCCGGACCTGATCCTGCACGAGCCGCTCTCCATGGAGGGCCTGCTCGCCGCCCGGGTGGTCGGCGTGCCGTCGGCCGTGCACCTGTGGGGGCCGGTCGGCACGCACGAGGACGACCCGGCGATCCGCGCCGTCGTCGAGTACCCGGTCGGTTCGTTCACGCCGCACCGGGCCGGCCCGCTCACCCTGGACACGGTCACCCACGTCATCGATCCCTGTCCGGCCGGTCTGGCGCCGCCGGTCGACGCCACCCGGCTTGCGGTGCGCTACACCCCGTACAACGGCCCTGGCACCATGCCCACCTGGGTGCTGGAGCCGCCGGAGCGTCAGCGGGTGACGGTGGTCTGGGGCAGCTCGCTCACCGCGATGTTCGGACCGCCGTCGCTGGCGGTGCGGCTCATCCTGGCGGCGCTTGCCGACCTCGACGTGGAGGTGCTGGTGGGCGTCGCCGGACAGGACCTCGACGGCGTGGGTCCGACGCCGGCGAACGTCCGGCTCCTCGACGGGGTGCCGCTGCACGTGGCGCTGCCCGGCAGCGCGGCGGTGGTGCACCACGGCGGTGCCGGCTGCCTGATGACCTCGGTCGCCGCGGGCGTGCCGCAACTGGTCCTGCCCACCGGGATGGACCAGCCGGCCAACGCCGCGCGACTGGCGGCCACCGGCGCCGCGATCCGCCTGCCCCGGGCCGAGGCCACGGTGCAGCGGATCCGGGACGCCGTCACGAGCCTGCTCGACGTGCCGGAGCACCGTCGCGCCGCGCAGCGGCTGGCCGCCCGCAACGAGGAGCGGCCCACCCCGGCCGGGCTGGTCACCGACCTGGAGAAGCTTGCCGCCGGGTGACCGCCGGGCGCGCGGCGCGGGTGGCCGGCCGTCCGTCCGCGCGGCGGGGAACGGCCGACCACCCGGTCACCGCCGCGGCGAGCGGTCCCCGCTCACCGCGTCCGGCGGAATCGCCTCGGCGAGCAGGCGCAACTCCTGCTCGGTCAGCCGCACCCGGGTCGCGGCCACGTTCATCTCCAGATTCGTGGTGCAGCGGGTGCCGGGGATCGGCACGACGTCGGGCCCCTGCGCCAGCAGCCACGCCAGGACCAGCCGGCCCACGCTGACGTCGCGTTCCGCGGCCAGCCGCTCCGCTCGTCTCACCAGGGCCCGGTTGCGGGCGAAGTGTTCGGGCGCGAACCGCGGGTGGTTGCGCCGGTAGTCGCCGTCGCCGAGCTGGTCCACCGAGGTGAGCCGCCCGGTGAGCAGACCCCGACCCAGCGGGCTGCAGGCGACCAGCCCGACTCCGAGTTCCCGGGCCACCGGCAGCACGGTCCCTTCGATCTGCCGTTCGAACAGCGAGTACTCGCTGGCCAGGGCGGCCACCGGGTGCACCGCGGCGGCCCGGCGCAGCTCCTGCGCGCTCACCTCGGACAACCCGATGTGCCGCACCTTGCCGGCCGCCACCAGTTCGGCCAGGGCGCCCGTGCTCTCCTCGACCGGCACCTCCGGGTCGACCCGGGCCAGGTAGTACAGGTCGATGTGGTCGACGCCGAGCCGGCGCAGCGAGGCGTCGCACGCCGCGCGGAGCCGTTGCGGGCTGCCGTCCACCCCCAACGGCCGCCCCTCGGGGGTGAACAGCGCGCCACCCCGGGTGGCCACCACCACGTCGTCCCGGCGGCCCTTGATCGCCGTGCCGAGGAGCGACTCCACGGCGCCGCCGCCGTAGAAGTCGGCGGTGTCCAGCAGCGTGACGCCGGCGTCGAGGGCGTGCCACAGGGTGGCGACCGCCTCGTCCCGGTCGACCGGGCCGTAACCGCCGGTCAAACCGAGGGTGCCCAGCCCGATGGCCGAGGTCACCGGCCCGGCGCTGCCCAATCTGCGGAGCTGCATGAAGTCGTCCCTTTCTGCTGCCCGATACCCGGCTGGCCCTGGTGGCCCCGGTGCGGCCGGTGCGACGCCCGCGCACCGGTGGCGCCGTAGCCGGCTCACGGCAGCCTGGCAGGCCCCGGTCGAAGGCGGTTTGAGTCGATCGGGACCGGACCGGGGCCGGCGCTTCAACGGGCGCTCGACCGGCGCTCGACCGGCGGACGCCACGATCGGCACGTCACGACGGGTGTGAGGGCTCCGGCCCGGAAGGTAGGTGCGCGGTGTCGCAGTCAGGGCATGTCGAGGTGACTCAGCACGTGACGGTGGAGGCCCCCGCGGACGAGGTCTTCGACCTGATCGTGGACGTGCGGCGCTGGCCGCAGTTCTTCGGCTCCCTCGTGCACACCAGTGTGGCGCCCGGATCCGGGGGCGCGACCGACGAGGTGCGGCTGTGGGGGGTACGCGGCGAGTCGGCGGTCCGGGCCTGGACGGCACGCCGGTGGGTCGACCGGGAGAACCTGCGGGTGACCTTCGACAACGACCCGCCGCCGCCCGGGGCCACCGGCCAGCTCGGGCACTGGGAGGTCGAACCGGTCGGCGCCGAGGGTTGCCGGGTCACCCTGCGGCACTCGGTGGTCGCCGCCGACGCCCCGCAGGAGGCGCTCGCCCGGGTCCGCGCGGAGTTCGACAGGCACTCCCGGATCCAGCTCGCCGAGCTGAAGTCCACCGCCGAACGGCGCAAGGAGCTGGAGGAGCTGGTCATCGGCTGGGAGGACACGCTGTTCGTCTCCGGCTCGGCCGAGGACGCCTGGACGATCCTGTACGAGGCCGGCAGGTGGCCGGAGCGGATCCCGCACGTGGCGCGGATCGACCTGATCGAGCCCAGCCCCGGAATCCAGTTCTTCGACATGGACACCTCCACCCCGGACGGGCGCGCGCACACCACCCGTTCGGTGCGGGTCTGCCTGCCGTACGAGTTGATCGTCTACAAGCAGATCACGCTCCCGCCGATGCTGGAGGCGCACACCGGCCACTGGCGCTTCGAGCAGACGCCGGAGGGCACCGTCCTGGGCGCCCGGCACACGGTGACCCTGAAACGGTCCAAGCTGTCGATGCTCGGCCCGGACACGACGGTGGCCGACGCCCGGCGCTACGCCCGGCGGGTGCTGGGCACCAACAGCATGAAGAACCTCCAGATCGCCAAGGCCCACGCGGAGGAGCGGGCCGATGCCTGACCCGTCGGCCGCCGTGGCGGCGCCGGCCGGGTCCGGGCCCGAGCGGGGCGACCCGGCGCACCGGGCGTCGCTGGACTACCCGGCGATCCCGGTCGACGGCCTGCTGCGCGACGCGGCCCGCCGGTGGCCGGACCGGATCGCGATCCAGGACGGCGCGACCCGGCTCAGCTTCGCCGACCTGGACGCGACCGCCGACCGGGTGGCCGCCGCGATCACCCGCCGCGTCGGCGGGCCGGGCCGCCGGTGCGCGATCACCACCGTGCTCAGTCCGCTGTTCGCCGGCGCCTTCTACGGCATCGCCCGCAGCGGCAACGTGGCGGTCTCGGTCAACCCGTTGCACCGGCCGGCGGCGATGGTCGGCACCATCGCCGCGTCCGGCGCCGCGCTCGTGCTCGCCGACCCCGCGACGCTGGCCCGGCTGTCGCCGCTCGCCGACCGGCTGCCCCCGCTGGTCCCGCTGGCCGAGCTGACCGCCCCGGCGGCCGACCCGGTCGGGGGGCAGGCGACGCCGCCGCCTCCGGTCGGGCCGGACGACGTGGCCTGCCTGCACTACACCAGCGGCACCACCGGGGAACCCAAGGGGGTGCTGTTGACCCACCGCAACCTGGTCGTCAACGCCCTGCAGACCGTCCAGGCGCATCACCTGGACACCGCGTCGGTCACCTTCAACGGGCTGCCCGCCTACCATCTGATGCACCTCAACGCGGCGGTGTGCGCCGGGGCCACCCAGCACCTGTACGGCGCGCCGGCCCTGCGGGGCGCCGCCGGGGTGACCGAGTCGGTGCGCGAGGCCGAACGGGTGGGTGCCACCCACTACTACACGCTGCCGGTGCTGCTGGCGATGCTGGCGGCCGACGAGGGCCTCGACCGGCTGCGGGTGACCTCGGTGCGCGGCATGTACTGCGGTGGCTCCGCGCTGCCCGCACCGGTCGCCCGCCGGCTCAGCGACCACTTCGGCATCCCGGTGGTGCAGGGCTTCGGCCTGGCCGAGGCCAGCTCGATGACCCACCTCGACCGCCCGGACCGGCCCCGGTTCGGCTCGGTGGGCGTACCGGCCGCGGACACCGGGTGCCGGGTGGTCGACGTGACGACCCGGGTGCCGCTGGGGGCGGGCGAGGTGGGTGAGATCCAGGTCCGCGGTCCGCAGCTGATGGCCGGGTACGTCGACGGCGCGAGCGCTGTCGACGCCGACGGCTGGTTCAGCACCGGCGACGTCGGGCGGATCGACCCGGAGGGCTACCTGTACCTGGTCGACCGCCTCAAGGACGTCTTCAAGCGCGACAACGAACTGGTGTCGCCCTCGGAGCTGGAACAGGTGCTGGGCACCCACCCCGCGGTGCGCGACTGCGCGGTCGTGGACCGGCCGGACCCGCTGCACGGCGCGGTCCCGGTGGCGCTGCTCGTGCTCGACGGGTCCGCCGGCCCGGATCACGACGAGGTGGCCGCCACCGTGCTCGCGTACGCCAACGGCCGGCTGGCCCCGTTCCAGCGGATCGTCGCCGCGCGGGTCGTCGACGCCGTGCCCCGCACCCCGGTCGGGAAGATCGCCCGGCGCGTCCTGCGCGAGACGTACGACGAACCGGAAACCACCGAGCAGTCCAGAAGGGACGCCCCATGTTCACCCTGATCAACGAGTTCACCGTCACCGGTGACGTCGAGGAGTTCCGGCTGGTGCTGGAGGACTTCAACCGGTACATGTCGGCCCAGCCCGGCGCCGGCGGCTACCGGCTGCTGCGGTCCACCCGCCGCCCGGAGGTGTTCGTCGAACTGGCCGAGTGGGAGAGCGCCGAGGCGCACCAGGCGGCCGTGCGCAGCGATGGCTTCCTGCCGCTGGTGTCCCGGCTGCGCCCGCTTGTCGAGAAGTCGGTGCCGGACCTCTACGAGACGGTGCGGGACGAGCAGACCGTGGCCGGCTGACCGGGCCCACCTTCCGAGACCTCCGAGGAGCCGCTCCATGTCCGAGCCGATCGACGTGCTGGTCGCCGGCGCCGGCCCGGTGGGCCTGACCGCCGCGTACGAACTCGCCCGCCGGGGCGTCCGGGTGCGTCTGGTCGACGCGGCGCCCGGACCGGCGACCACCAGCCGCGCCATCGCCACCCATCCGCGCACCCTGGAGACGTACGACCAGATGGGGATCGTCGACCGCATGGTCGCCCGCGGCCTGGTGGTGCAGGCGTTCACCATGTATTCCAACGGGCGCCGGCTGGCCCGGCTGGACGCCGACTACACCGAGATCCCCACCCGGTTCCCGTTCACCCTCGCCATCGACCAGGTGTTCACCGAGGAGGTGCTGCGGGCGGCGCTGGCCGAACACGGGGTGACCGTCGAGTGGGGCACCCGGCTGGAACGCTTCACCCAGGACGACGCCGCCGTGCGGGCCACCGTGGCCGGCGCGGACGCCGGGCGCCCGGAGGTGGTCGAGGCCGGCTGGCTGGTCGGCTGCGACGGTGGGCACAGCGTGGTCCGCAAGCAGCTCGGCCTGCCGCTGATCGGCGCGGCCAACGAGACCTGGCTGATCGCCGACGCCCTGGTCGACACCGACCTGCCCCGCAACAGCATCTACTGGATCCGGTCCGGCTCCGGCACCCTGATGATGGCGCCGCTGCCGGGGGAGCGGCGGTGGCGGATGCTGGACACCGTCGAGGTCGACCACGACGGCGACGCCGCCGTGATCGCCGAGCGGTTCAGCCGCAAGCTGTCGGCCGGCACCGGGACGCCGGTGTCGGTGCGGTCACCCGGCTGGGTGTCGGTGTTCACGGCACAGCAACGCATGGTGCCGGCCATGCGGGGCGGCCGGGTCTTCGTCGCCGGCGACGCCGCGCACGTGCACAGCCCGGCCTCCGGGCAGGGCATGAACACCGGCATCCAGGAGGCGTACAACCTGGGGTGGAAGCTGGCCCAGGTGGTGCGCGGTGAGGCCGGGCCGGCGCTGTTGGACACCTACGGCGCCGAGCGGGTGCCGATCGGCCGCGAGTTGCTGGGCTCCACCAGACGGGCGACGGCCCTGGTGGCGCTGAAGAACCGGCTCGCCGGTCTGGCGCTGCCGGTGGTCTTCGGCGTCGTGCAGCGGATACCGGCGTTGCGGGTGCGCGGGCAGCGGACCGCGCTGGGTCGGGTCTCCGGGCTCAAGCTGGGCTACCGGACCGGGCCGCTCACCAGCACCGGCTCGACGCCACCGGACGCGCCCGCCCCCGGCGAGCGGGTGACCCGGGTGCATCCGGAGCAGGCCGCGAGCCCCGGTTGGCAGGCCCTGCTGGCGCACCTGCGGGACGTGCGGTGGACGCTGCTGGCCTTCGGCACCGGCGCCGGGTCGACGGCCGACGCCGTCGCCGCCGCGGTGCCGCCCTGGCTGTCCGTACGGCACGTGGTGCGTGCCGCCGACCCCGGCGCGGGCGCCACGACCGGCGCGGCGCCGGTCGCGCTGGTCGACCCGGACGGCGTGCTGGCCGCCACCCTCGGCTGCGCCGACGGCGGATGGCTGCTGATCCGCCCGGACGGCTACGTCGCCGCCCGGGGCGCCGCGCTGAGCGTCGACGCCGTCCGGGCGGCGCTGCGGCCGGCACACCCGCTCCCCGCCCCCGTATCCGCACCCTGACACCTCTTGGCGCGGCCGGTCCGCGTGGCCCCGGGCGACCGGGGCGCGGCCGGCGGCATCCGCAGAAGGGAACGACAGTGACCAGCACCATCGCGCAGCCCTCCGCACCCACCCGCCTCAAGGAACTCGCGCTCGGCCTGGCGTACGCGGCCATGCTGCACGCCGCCACCCGGCTCGGCCTGGCCGACGCGCTGGACGACGAACCGGCGACCGTGGCGGAACTCGCCGCCGCCGTCCGGGCCGACCCGCCGACCCTGGCCCGCCTGCTGCGTGGCCTCACCCTGGAAGGGGTGTTCGCGGCGACCGACGACGGCCGGTACACCCACACCGACCTGTCCCGGCTGTTGCGATCCGACTCGCCGACCCCGATGTCCGACATGGTGCTCTGGGCCGGCGCCGCCTGGGCGTGGGACGCGTGGCCCCGGCTGACGGACGCGGTCCGCACCGGCGAGCCGGTGGTTCCCGGCCTGTACGGCAAGGACTTCTTCACCTATCTGCGTGAGGACGGCGGCGCGGACGCCGCGGTCTTCAACCGGGCGATGACCCAGTCCAGCGGGCAGACCTCCCGGGCCGTCGCCGAGGCGCTGGACGTCACCGGGGCGAAGACGCTCGTCGACGTGGGGGGCGGGCAGGGCCACCTGCTGCGCACCCTGCTGGAGAAGCACCCCCACCTGCACGGCCTGCTGTTCGACCTGCCGGCGGTCGTCGCGGACGCCGACCCCGAGCTGCGGGCGGGCGGTTCACTGGCCCCGCGCACCACCGTCGTGTCGGGTGACTGCCTGGACGGGGTCGCGGTGGAGGCCGACATCTACGTCGTCAAGCAGGTCCTCAAGTGGGACTTCGACAGCTCGGTGCGGGTGCTGGAGCACATCCGCGCCGCGGCCCGGCCGGGCGCGCGGGTGGTGGTGGTGCAGAACCTCATCGACGACACCCCGGAGCCGCGCTACGCCGCCGCGATGGACCTGCTGCTGCTGCTGAACGTCGGTGGCCGGGAACACACCCTGGACGAGTTCCGGCACCTGTTCGACCGGGCCGGGCTGCGGTTCACCGGCGTGACCCCGACCCGCACCTCGCTGCGACTGATCGAGGCCACGGTCTGACCCGCACGACGGCGCCTCGACGGCGGGTCCGTCGGCCTTCGAGGCGCCACCGGCAAGGTGGGGACGATCGGACGAGGGGACAGGAGAAACGATGGACGACCCCGGTACGGACGTGTGCGTCGTCGGCGGCGGACCGGCCGGACTCACCCTGGCGCTGCTGCTGCTGCGCTCCGGCGCGGCCGTCACCGTGGTGGAGAAGGCCCGGTCCACCGACCGGGAGTACCGGGGTGAGATCCTCCAGCCGGGCGGGCTGCGGATCCTCGACCAGCTCGGGGTGCTCGCCGGCGCGCGCCGGCGGGGCGGGTACGAGCTGACCCGCTTCCAGCTCGTCGACGGCGACCGCGTGGTGATGGACATGGACTACCGGCGGCTCCCGGCCCCGCACAACCACCTGCTGAGCATCCCGCAGCGGCATGTGCTGACCGAGCTGCTGCAGCGGTGCGCGGAGCACGACGGCTTCCGCTATCTGGCCGGCCACCGGGTCAGCGCCCTGATCCGCACCGCCGCCACCGGCGGTGTGCGCGGGGTGGTGGCCGAGCACGACGGGTCCCGGGTGACCGTGCCGGCCCGCTGCGTGGTGGGCGCCGACGGCCGGTATTCCAAGACCCGGCGGTTGGCCGGCATCCCCAACGACCGGCAGGAGGTCTTCGACCAGGACGTGCTGTGGTTCCGGCTGCCCGCCGCCGGCCTGCCGACCGGCCGGGTCCGGATCTTCCGGTCCGGCGCCGAACCGCTGCTGGCCTACGACTCCTACCCGGACTCCGTGCAGATCGGTTGGACGGTGCCGCACGGCCGCTACCGGGAGGTGACCGGCGGCGGCGTGGCGCAGGTGCGGGCCGCGGTGGCCCGCTGCCTGCCGGAGTACGCGGACGCGGTGGCCCGGCGGGTGCGTGCCTGGTCCGACCTGACCCTGCTGGACGTGTTCGGCGCCCGGGCCCGGCGCTGGGCCGACGACGGTCTGCTGCTGATCGGCGACGCCGCGCACACGCACAGTCCGCTCGGCGCGCAGGGCATCAACCTGGCCGTCCAGGATGCCGCGGTGGCCCACCCGATCCTGGTGGCGGCGCTGAACGACCGCGACGTGGGCGCCGACCGGCTCGGCGAGTTCGAACGCCGGCGGGGCCGGGACATCGACGCGGTCATGCGCTTCCAGGTCATGCAGAGCAAGGGCATGTTCGCCGCCGGCGGCCTGGCCGGGTTCCTCCGGCCGAAGGTCGCCGGCCTGCTGATGCACACCCCGGTTGGCGCCCGGGTCACCCGGCACGTGACGCTCGGCAACCCGCGCGTGCGGGTGCGTCCGGACGTACGGCTCGACGTCCAGCCCGCAACCAACCGCTGACACCCTTCAGGAGGACGACGTGCGGATCATCGACCTGTCCACGGCCGTGGACGCGTCCAAGTGGGAGCCGGAGACGGTCACCCACGCCATCACCTCACCGGCCGAGGGCGCCGTGCACATGGCGGAGGAGATGGCCGCCAACTTCGGACTGGAGATCTCGCCGAGCGACCTGCGCGACGGGGAGCTGCTGTCCATCGACACGCTGTCGCTGACCACCCACACCGGCACCCACATCGACGCGCCGTCACACTACGGGTCGCGGTGCACCTACGGCGACGGCCGGCCGCGCAACATCGACGAACTGCCGCTGGACTGGTTCTACGGGCCCGGCGTGGTGCTGGACATCAGCGCGGCGGAGAGCGTCGCCGACCAGGCGTTCCTGGAGCGGGAGCTGAAGCGGATCGAGTACACCGTCCAGCCGGGCGACATCGTGCTGCTCTACACCGGCGCCAGCCAGTTCGCCGGCTCGATGCTCTACTTCACCAACTTCGTCGGCCTGGAGGCCACCGCCACCAACTTCCTGCTCGACCAGGGGGTCCGGGTGATCGGCACCGACGCGTTCAGCCTGGACGCGCCGTTCGGTGACATGATCGGCCGGTTCCACGAGTCGGCCGACAACAGCGTGCTGTTCCCGGCCCACTTCGTCGGCCGGGACCGCGAGTACTGCCAGATCGAGCGGCTGGACAACCTCGACGACCTGCCGCCGCACGGCTTCACCGTGGCCTGCTTCCCGGTCAAGATCGCCGGTGCCGGCGCCGGCTGGACCCGCGCCGTGGCGATCCTCGACGAGAAGGTGGCCCGATGAGCGCGCCCACCACCGAGGTCGGGACCCGCAGCACGCCCGCCGGGGCCGGTCTGGCCGAGCTGTACGCGCAGGTGCAGCAGTTCTACGCGGCGCACTTCCACCTGCTCGACTCCGGCGACGCGCACGCCTGGGCCGAGACCTTCACCGAGGACGGGTGGTTCTGGCCGCAGGTGCTGCCCGAGCCGGTCCGGGGCCGCGCGGCGTTGCGCGCCGGGGTGCTGCGTACCCGGGAGAAGCTGGCCGCGGCCAACGAGCAGCACCGGCACTGGCACGGCATGGTGCACGTCCAGCCGGTCGACGAGCGGACCGTGGCGGTGCGCTGCTACGCCCAGATCTTCGCCATCCCGGCCGGCGGCCCGGCCCGGCTGCACCTGCACTGCGTCTGCGAGGACGTGCTGGTCCGCGAGGGCGACGAGTGGAAGGTGCGGCAGCGCAAGGTCGTCCGGGACGACCTGCCGCCGCGAGCCTTCTGACCACCCGCCCGAGGCAGGAAGGACGGATCCGATGCGCGTGTTGTTCGCGGTCTCCGCGTGGCCGGGGCACTACTACCCGATGGTGCCCCTGGGGTGGGCGTTGCAGGCGGCCGGCCACGAGGTGCGGGTGGCCTGCGCGCCGAGCCAGACGGCGGCGGTCACCACCGCGGGGCTGACCCCGGTGCCGGTGCTGGACGGCATGGACATGGTCTTCCTCAGCCGGCTGCGCTACCTGTGGGACGCCCAGGCGGGCCGGTGGCCCTACCCGTGGCGTCCGCTGCATCCGCTCACCGGCGAGGAGGTCACCGACCTGCGGGAGTTCGACTTCGACAGGTACGTCGCCGAGCACACCGGACAGACCTTCGGCGCGCTGGTGCGCAGCTTCGACGCCGTGGTCCGGCTGGCCCGGGACTGGCGGCCGGACCTCGTGGTGCACGACCCGCTGGCCACCGAGGGTCCGCTCGCCGCCGCCGCCACGGGAGTGCCGGCGGCGCTGCACCTGTGGGGTCCGACCGGCACGCACGAGCCCGCCGAACACGGCCTGGACCTCGTGCCGGAGTATCCGCCCGGCACGTTCGCCCGGTGGAAGGTGCGCGGCCTGGACCGGGACACGGTCCGCCACGTCATCGACCCCTGCCCGCCGGAACTGGCCCCGCCGACCGCGGCGCGCCGGCTGCCGGTGCGGTTCGTGCCGTACAACGGGCCGGGCGGGGCGCCCGACTGGCTCCTGGAGCCGGCGGACCGCCCGCGCGTCTGCGTCGTCTGGGGCACCTCCACCACCCGGATGTCCGGCCCGCGCTCGTTCCTGCTGCCCGCGGCCGTCGAGGCGGTGGCCGGGCTCGACGTCGAGGTGGTGGTGACCGCCACCGCCGAGGATCTGGCCGCGGCCGGTCCGATGCCGGCCGGGGTGCGCACCCTGGAACGCTGCCCGCTGCACCTGGTGCTGCCCGGCAGCGCGGCGGTGGTGCACCACGGCGGCGCGGGGTGCGCGATGACCGCCCTGCACGCCGGCACCCCGCAACTGGCCCTCACCTTCGCCATCGAACAGGCCCTCAACGGCGAGCGGATCGCCGCCGCCGGCGCCGGCGCCCACCTGCCCGGCCACCTGGCCGACGTGCCGGCCATCCGGGCCGCCGTCGCCGGGCTGGTCGAGAAGCCCGCCGCCGCCGAGGCCGCCGAACGGCTGCGCGTCTCCTCGTCCGCCCGGCCCAGCCCGGCGGAGCTGGTCGACACCCTGGTCGACCTCGCGGCGGGGCGTGCCTGATGCGCGTGCTGTGCACCGTCTCCGGCTGGCCCGCGCACTGGTTCCCGATGGTGCCGGTCGGCTGGGCGTTGCGGGCCGCCGGGCACGAGGTCCGGGTCGCGTGCCCGCCCGACCAGGCCGCCGCGGTGGCCGCCGCCGGCCTGGTGCCGGTCCCGGTGCTCGGCGCGCTGGACATGACGTTCCTGCTGCGCTACGCCAACCTGTGGGCCGCCCGGGCCGGGACCTGGCCGTACCCGTGGGCGCCGCTGCATCCGCTGACCGGGGAGGCGGTCGACCTGGCGAGTTTCGACCTGGACGCCTTCGCCGACACCGCGAAGCGGCGCATCGCCACCGAGACCGAGGCCGGCTTCGCCGCGGCTCTCGGGTACGCCCGACGCTTCCGACCGGACCTGGTGCTGCACGACCGGCTCAGCGCCGACGGGCTGCTCGCGGCGCGGGTGCTGGGTGTCCCGGCGGTCGCCCACCTGTGGGGACCGGTCGGCACCGACGAGAGCGACGGCGAGCTGTATCCGCTGCCGGTCGATCACACCCGGGCGTTCCCCCGCCACGGGGTGGGCGACCTGAACGCCGACGCGCTGCGGCACGTCGTCGACCCCTGCCCGCCCGGGCTGCGCCCACCGATCCGCGGCACCCGGCTGGACGTCCGCTACCAGCCGTACAACGGCCCCGGTCGCCCGGCGGAGCTGCCGCCGCCGGGCGACCGGCCCCGGGTGTGCGTGGTGTGGAGCAACTCGATGAGCCGGATGTACGGCGCCGGGGCGTACCTGGTGCCCTCCGTGGTGCGGGCGCTCGCCGAGCTGGACGTCGAGGTGGTCCTGCCGGCGCACCCGGACGACGTCGCCCGGCTCGGTGAGCTGCCCGAACGGGTCCGGGTGCTGCCGGCGACCCCGCTGCACCTGCTGCTGCCGGGCTGCGCCGCGGTCGTGCACCACGGCGGCGCGGGCTGCGCGATGACGGCCCTCGCCGCCGGTGTGCCGCAGCTCGCGCTGACCTTCGGCGCCGAGCAGCGCGCCATCGGCCGGCGGGTGACCGCCACCGGGGCCGGGCTGGACGTCGCCGGGCACCTGGCCGACGCCGCCCGGATCCGCGACGCGGTCCGCGAGCTGCTCGACGACCCCCGCTACCCGGCCGCCGCGGCCGAACTGGCGGACCGCAACGCGGCCCGGCCCACCGTCGCCGCGCTCGCCACGACCCTGCGGGAGCTGGCCGCCGTGCCGGTGGCCTGATCCTTCGCGGCGGCTCCCTGGGAGGTGAGCGTGTCCCGTCAGCAGCCCTCCGCGGCGCCCGTACTCGTGCTCGGCGGGCACGGTTTCCTGGGCCGGCACGCCTGTGCGGCGCTCGCCGCGGCGGGCGACGAGGTGATCGCCGTGTCCCGCCGCCCGGCGCGGCTGCCGGCCGCCCGGTCGATCGCGCTGGACCTGGCCGCCAGCGACCAGGCCACCATCAGCGGCATGCTCACCGCGATGCGGCCCCGGGTCGTGGTCAACGCGGCCGGCGCGGTGTGGGGGGTCAGCGACGAGGAGCTGACGGCGTCCAACGTGACCCTGGTCCGCCGGCTGGTGGCGGCGCTGGGCGAGCTGCCCTGGCGGCCACGCCTGGTGCACCTGGGCAGCGTGCACGAGTACGGGCCGGTGCCCGCCGGCACCCTCATCCGCGAGCAGGACCCGCCCCGGCCGGTCAGCCCGTACGGCCGGACGAAGCTGCTGGGCACCGAGGCGGTCCTCGCGGCCGTCCGCTCCGGTGCGGTGGACGCCACAGTGCTGCGGGTGGTGAACGTGAGCGGCCCCGGCACGCCCGCGAAGAGCCTGCTGGGCCAGGTGGCCCGGCAACTGCGGGCGCACCGGCACCGATGGGAGCCGGCCGTGCTGCGACTGGCCCCGCTGCGCGCCCACCGCGACTTCGTGGACGTGCGGGACATCGCCGACGCGGTGTGCGCGGCAGCCGCCGCCACCGACCCGGCCGCGGTGACGAACATCGGCCGTGGCGAGGCGGTGAGCGTCCGCTGGCTCGTCGACCAGCTCATCGCCGCCAGCGGGGTGCCGGCGAGGATCGTCGAGCACGGCGTGCCGGCCGAGCGGTCCGACCGGGGCTCCGGGATCGACTGGCAGCAGGTGGACATCACCGAGGCCCGCTGCCGGTTGCGCTGGGCCCCGCGGCGCGGCCTCACCGAGTCCCTCACGGCGCTGTGGGCGGAGGTCCGCGCCGCGTCCTCGGCGGAGGTTGGACCGGTCCTCGAACGACCCCCGGCACCGTAGTCCTGGCAGCGGAACCCCACCGGTATCCGCGCACGGGCCACCTGGAGGTGAAGCTGATGACGGATGCGCAGGAGCTCATCCTGGAGCAGGTCCGCAAATACCATCGGGAGCAGCAGTCCGACCCGGGTTTCGTGCCGGGCGTGACGCCGCTGCTGCCGTCCGGCGCGGTCATCGACGAGGACGACCGGGTGGCGCTGGTCGGCGCCGCGCTGGATCTGCGGATCGCGGCCGGCGTCAGCTCACGGCGGTTCGAGCGGGCCTTCGCCCGCACCCTGGGCCTGCGCAAGGCGCACCTGACCAACTCCGGTTCCTCGGCGAACCTGCTGGCGTTGACCGCGCTGACCCAGCGGGAACTCGGGGACCGCCGGCTGCGGCCCGGCGACGAGGTGATCACCGTCGCCTGCGGCTTCCCCACCACGGTCAGCCCGATCCTGCAGAACGGCCTGGTTCCGGTCTTCGTGGACGTCGAGCTGGGCACCTACAACACCACCGCCGAACGGGTGGCGGCGGCGATCGGGCCGCGTACCCGGGCCATCATGATCGCCCACGCGCTCGGTAACCCGTATCCGGCCGACGAGATCGCCGAGCTGGCCCGCCGACACGACCTGTTCTTCGTGGAGGACAACTGCGACGCCGTCGGCTCCTACCTGCACGGCCGGTTGACCGGCACGTTCGGGCACCTCGCCACCACCAGCTTCTATCCGGCCCACCACCTCACCATGGGCGAGGGCGGCTGCGTGCTGACCAACGACCTCAAGCTGGCCCGGGTGGTCGAGTCGCTGCGCGACTGGGGGCGGGACTGCTGGTGCGAGCCGGGCGAGAACGACACCTGCCGCAAACGCTTCGGCCAGCAGCAGGGCCTCCTGCCCTTCGGCTACGACCACAAGTACACCTTCTCGCACGTCGGATACAACCTGAAGAACACCGACCTGCAGGCCGCGCTGGGCCTCAGCCAGCTCGGCAAGCTCGCCGAGTTCGGCGCCGCGCGCCGGCGCAACTGGCAGCGGCTGCGCGACGAACTCGACGGCGTCCCGGGGCTGATCCTGCCCGGGCCCACGCCCGGCTCGGACCCGAGCTGGTTCGGTTTCGTGCTCACGGTCGAGCCGGACGCCGGCTTCACCCGCCGCGACCTGGTGGCGTACCTGGAGGCGCGGCGGATCGGCACCCGGGTGCTGTTCGCCGGCAACCTGACCCGGCACCCGGCGTTCGCCGACCAGACCTACCGGGTGGTCGGTGAGCTGACCAACAGCGACGTGATCACCGACCACACGTTCTGGATCGGGGTCTACCCCGGACTGACCACCGAGATGATCGAATACATGGCGCGGTCCGTCCGCGAGTTCGTCGCGGGCCGGAGGTGACGGCGATGCGCTGGGAGAACCTGTACCTCGCCGGCCTGGGGAGCTGGTTGCCCCCCGCGGTGCCGGCCCGGGAGGCGGTCGACGCCGGGCTGCTGGACGCCGAGCGGTTCAAGACCCTGGGCTACACCTCGATCTGCGTGGGGGAGCAGACGGCGCCGGCCGACATGGCCGTCGCCGCGATCGACGTGGCGGTCGGCCGGGCCGGCGTCACCAGCCGTGACGTGGCGCTGCTGCTGCACGGCAGCCTGTGGTTCCAGGGCCTGGACATCTGGCCCACCGCCTCGTACGTCGCGGACCGGACCGGACACCCGGCGGTGCCGGCGTTCGACGTGCAGCAGCGCTGCAACGTCGGGCTCGGCGCGATCGAGCTGGCCGCCGCCGCCCTGCGGGGCGCGCGCGGCACGGCGGCCGTGGTCAGCACCGCCGACCGGTTCGCCCCGCCGGCGGTCGACCGCTGGACCATGCACGACTTCAACGTGTACGGCGACGGCGGCACCGCGATGGTGCTGTCCTCCCGGTCCGGGTTCGCCCGCATCCGGTCCACCGCCACGGTGGCGGACAACACCCTGGAGGGCCAGACCCGGGGCGACGCCCCGTTCACCACCGCGTCGTTGGCCGCGTCCGACCCGATCGACCTGCTCGCCCGCTCCGGGCAGTACGCCCGGGTCACCGACACCGTCCGGACCAGCGTGCGGATCGGCCGGGTCCTGCTGATGGCGCGCAACGCCGCGTTGAAGGACGCCGGGGTGAAGGCCGGACAGATCCGGCGGGTCATCACCCCCGCCACCGGCCGGCTGCCCGGCGACTCCCAACTGCACGACCTGCTCGGCGTGCCCGAGTCGACCACCACCTGGGAGTACGGCCGCACCACCGGCCACGTCGGCGGTGGCGACTGGGCGCTGGGCCTGGAGCACCTGCTCCGGACCGGCGCGCTCGACGCCGGGGACCACGTCCTCCTGCTGGGCGGCGGGGCCGGCTACACCTGCACGGCCGCCGTCGTGGAGATCCTCGAACCGCCGGAGTGGACATGACCGTCGCCGCCAGTCCGCTACCGTCGCCCGCCGGCGGTGCCCGGGACGACGTACGCCTCGACCACCGCGCCGATGTCACCGACCTGCTGTGGGCCACCGCGGCCCGGCGCCCGGCCGCCCCGGCCGTCACCGACCCGGACGGCCGGTGGAGCTACGCCGACCTGGCCGCCGCCGCCGAGTCGTGCGCCGCCTGGCTGGCCGGGCTCGGTGTGCGGCCCGGCGACCGGGTGGTGGGCCGGGTCGGGAACGTCCGGGAGTTCCTGGCGCTGCTGTTCGGCACCCTGCGCCGCGGCGCGGTCTTCGTGCCGGTGAACCCGGAGGTGCGCCCCTACCTGCTGCGCGGCGTGCTGGCCGACGCCGAGCCCCGGCTCGTGGTGAGCGTGGACGCCGACCTGCCGTCGGTCGCCGCGCTGACCCCCGTGCCGGTACGTCCGTTGACCGAGCTGCGCCGCGTGGTGGCCGGCGGTCCCGCCGCGCCGTCGGCGGCGGGACCCTCCGGTGCCGACGACCCGGACCGGATTGCGTTGCTGATCTACACCTCCGGCAGCACGGCCGCGCCGAAGGCGGTGGTGAGCCCGCACCGCACGGTGTTGTTCGCCACCCGGGCCGTCGGTGCCCGGCTCGCCTACCGGTCCGACGACGTGGTGCTGGTCGCCGTGCCACTCGCCTTCGACTACGGCCTCTACCAGATCTTCCTGGCGCTGGCCGCCGGCGCGCACCTGGTGCTGGCGGATCCGGCCCTGCACGTCCGGCTGGTCACCACGATCGCGCAGCACGGGGTGAGCGTGGTGCCGGTCGTGCCCAGCCTCGCCGAGACGCTGGTCCGGCTCGCCGACCGGCACGTCCGGCGGCACGGCGCCGCGCCGCCGGTACGGCTGTTCACCAACACCGGCGCGGCCCTCACCCCGGGGCACGCGGCCGGGCTGCGACGGGCGTTCCCGGGCGCCGCCGTGGTGCCGATGTTCGGCACCACCGAGTGCAAGCGGATCACCATCGCGGAACCGGACGGTGACCTGACCCGGCCGGGCTCCGTGGGCCGCGCCCTGGACGGCACCGAGGTGCTCGTCCTCGACGACGACGGTCACCCGCTGCCCGCCGGGCACACCGGCGAGATCGTCGTGCGCGGCCCGCACGTGATGGCCGGCTACTGGCGGGCGCCGGAACTGACCGCACGACGGTTCCGCCCGGACCCGGTGACCGGAACCGTCACCCTGCACACCGGCGACTACGGGCGGCTCGACTCCGACGGGCACCTCTACTTCGAGGGTCGGCGCGACGACCTGTTCAAGCGGCGCGGCCTGCGGGTGAGCGCGTTGGAGATCGAGGCGGCGGCCTGCGACGTACCCGGGGTGACGGCCGCCGCGGTGCTCCCGCCGGCGGACGGCCGGGACGCGGAGCTGGCCGTCGTGGGCACCGTGCCGGCCGACGAGGTGTTGCACGAGCTGGCCGGGCGGCTGGAGGACGGCAAGGTCCCCCCGGTCTGCCACGTGCTGCGCGAGTTGCCGCTGACCGCCAACGGCAAGACCGACAAGCGGCGCCTGGCCGAGCTGATCCGCCGGCCGGCGCCAGAAGGCGAGAAGACCCGATGACGCAACCCTGGGACCCCCACTTCGAGCGGCTCCTGCGCGACGTCCTGCCGAAGCTGTCCGAGGTGACCGGCGACACCTGCCTGCGCGGGCACGGGCTGGATTCGTTGGCCACCGTCGAACTGCTGCTCCGGCTGGAGGAGACATATCAGGTGAGCGTGCCCGACACGCTCCTCACCGCCGACAACTTCGCCACCCCGGCAGCCCTGTGGGCGATGATCGGCGAGGTGCGCCGCGGCGAGGTGGCGGCGGACGGCGCCGACCGGCGACCCGGGCCGGCCGCCGCCGCGTCGGCCGCCGGGGGTCGGTGATGGGCCGGCTGACCGGGCGCGTCGTGCTGGTCACCGGCGCGGGACGGGGCATCGGGGCCGCCCAGGCCCGCCGGCTGGTCGCCGAGGGCGCCCGGGTGCTGGTCACCGACATCGACGTCGCCGCGGCCAAGGAACTCGGCGCCGAGCTGGGCGACCACGCCCGGGGCGACGGGCTGGACGTGCGCGACCCGGCGCAGTGGCAGGCGGCCGTGGAACGGGCGGTGGCGGAGTTCGGTCGCCTCGACGGGTTGGTGAACAACGCCGGGGTGCTCGCCGTCGGCACCGTCGCCGAGCTGTCCGAGGAGTCGTTCCGGGAGGTCGTCGACGTCAACCAGGTCGGGGTGTTCCTCGGCATCCGGGCGGTGGTCCCCGCGCTGCGCGCGGCCGGCGGCGGCACCATCGTGAACATCTCGTCCATCGACGGCATGACCGGATTCAAGTACCTGTCGGCGTACTGCGCCACGAAGGCGGCGGTGCTGGGGTTGAGCCGCACCGCGGCGATGGAGCTGGGCCCCGACGGCATCCGGGTGAACGCGGTCTGCCCCGGCGTCATCACCACCGCGATGACGGAAGGGCTGGACGAGCGGGTGTCCGGGTGGCTGCACAAGACTTTGCCGCTGCGCCGGCTCGGCACCGCGGACGAGGTGGCCGCCGTGGTGGCGTTCCTCACCGCCGACGACTCGTCGTACGTCACCGGCACGGAGATCGTCACCGACGGCGGCCTGCTGGCCGGCTTCCTGATGCCCGGCTGACCCGGCCCACCGGCTCGACCGAGCCACCGACGGAGGGGACTCCTCGATGCGCGTGCTGTTCTCCGTCTCGGCCTGGCCCGGGCACTACTATCCGATGGTGCCGCTGGGCCGCCGGCTGTTGGCCGGCGGCCACGAGCTGCGGGTGCTCTGCGCCCCCTCGCAGGCCACCGCGGTGACCGCCGCCGGCCTGCCGCCGGTGCCGGCCCTCGACGGGCTGGACATGGTGCTGCAGGCCCGCCTCAGTCACTACTGGCAGGCCCAGGCGGGCGCCTGGCCGTATCCTTTCCTGCCGCCGCATCCGGTGACCGGCGTCGAGTTGGCGAGCCTCGCCGACTTCGACTTCCCGGCCTACCGGCGGGCGCACCGGGCGGCGGCCCTCGCCGCCACCACCCGCAGCTTCGACGCCGCGGTGGCGACGGCCCGCCAGTGGCGACCCGACGTGGTGGTGCACGACCGGCTCAGCCTGGAGGGGCTGCTCGCCGCGCGGGTCGTCGACGTGCCGGCCGTGCTGCACCTGTGGGGTCCGGTCGGCATCGACGAGCCCGGCGAGTTGCGGCTGATGCCCGGCGACCCGACCGGTTCGTTCGCCCGCTACGGGGTGGCCGATCCCACCGCGGCCACCGTCGACCACGTGGCCGATCCGTGCCCGGAGCGGCTACGCCCGCCCGTCGGCGCCGCGACCCGGCTGGACGTCCGGTACTCGGCCTACGCCGGTCCGCTCGACGGCGAACCGCCGGCGGATCTCACCCGCCCCGGCGAACGGACCCGGGTCTGCGTGGTGTGGGGCACCTCGGTGACGGCGATGGTCGGTCCCCGGTCCTTCGTGGTGCCGGAGCTGGTCGAGGCGCTCGCGCGGCTGGACGTGGAGGTGGTGGTGCTGCTCGGCGCCGCCGACCGGGAGCGGCTGTCGGCCGCGCCGGGCCGCGCGCTGTCGTGCGGCGCCACCGTCGCCGGCCGGCTGCCCGGCCGCGGACCGGTCCGGGTCCTCACCGACGTGCCGCTGGCGCGGGTGCTGCCCGGCTGCGCCGCCGTGGTGCACCACGGCGGCGCGGGATGCGTGATGACGGCGGTGGCGGCGGGGGTGCCGCAGCTCGCCGTGACGTTCGCCGGCGAGCAGGCCGCCAACGCCGCCCGGATCGCCGCCGCCGGCGCGGGCCGGCACCTGCCGGGCGCGGACTTCCAGGCCGACGCCGCCGGCGCGATGGTGCGCGAGTTGCTCACCGACCGGTCGTACCGGGAGGCGGCCGGTGCGCTGCGGGACCAGCACGAGCGCCGCCCCGACCCGGACGCCCTCGTCACCCGCCTGGCCACCCTCGCCGGGTAGCGTCGGCCGCCGCCGTCAGGCCGCGGGCGGATCGGCGGTCAGTTCGACGATGGCGCACGACCAACTGAAGCCGCCGCCGACGCCCAGCAGGGCGCACACGTCACCGGCCCGCAGCTCACCGGCGGTCAGCAGGTGGGTCAGGCCGGCGAACTGGTCGCCGGCGCCCAGGTGGCCGACCCCGCGCCCCCAGGGCCAGGTGGTGCGCTCCGGGTCCAGCTCGAACGGCTGGAAGAACGATGTCTCCATCCGCCGGCGGCCGAAGTTCGGCAGCACGAACCGGGCGACGTCGGCGAGTTCGAGACCCGCCTCGGCGAGCGCCGTCTTGACCACCGCGCGCTGCCCGGCCGCCATCCGGCCCACCGCGAACGAGGCGCCCTCGGCGCGCAGGAAGGCGCGCGTGGTGTGCCGCACGTCCAACGGGCTCCGGATGGTCATCGGTCCCGGGCTGAACGGGTCGTCGCCGCGGTGCATCCGCTCCAGCGAGCTGTCGCTGTGCAGCACCAGGCTGCGCACCCGGGCGAAACCGGTGCCGCGGGCCACCACCACGGCGGCGCCGCCGTCGGCGAAGACCGTGCCCGGGTCGCTGCGCCACCGGTCGATGCCGGGCGGACAGAACCGGTCACCGCAGGTCAGCAGCGCGGCGTCGCCCACCTGCCGGCCGGTGAGGAAGCTCGCGGCGAGCGCCAGGCTGGCCATCCCGCCGTTGGAGGTCTGCCGGACGTCGATCGCCGGGCAGCGGTCCCCGACGGTGTGCCGCAGCACGTACGAGGCCGGCGCCCACATGTCGTGGCCCTGGTAGTACAGGGCGCTGTGCAGCAGCAGCTCGACGGACTCGCCGGCGGCTCCGGCGCGGGCGAGGGCCGCGCGCCCGGCCCGTACCGCCAGCTCGGGGCCGGCCAGGTCGGTCGAGACGGTGACCGCCTCCATGGCGTTCTGCGCGGCCAGCGCCCGGTCGCACAGCCCCTGCCCGGCCGCCTCGGCGGCGGTGACGGCGGGCGGCAACTCGCTGCCGTACCCGGCGATGTGGATGTCGTCGAACCTCACCAGCAGCCCCCTCGTTCGCACCGGGCGCGCCGCGCCGCCGGGTACCGCCGGGCTCGTGACCCGGGTGGTACCCGGCGGTGGCCGGCACAGCGGAATCGGCGGGTCGCGCCTGGCCCCCACCGTCGCCGGGTCGGCTCGACCCACGGACGAGAACGCGGCGAGAGCCGGCGGACGGACCGGCCGGCGGCGCCCCGCGAGCGGCTGTCGAGCCCGGCTCGAACCGCACCGGCCAGCGTGGTGCGGGTCAGGACCGTACCTCCGGGGGGATTCATGGCCAGCGAAACCACGATGGTGGCCGGACCGGCCGCGGACCCGCCGCCGGTCCGGCCGCGGCCCGTCGCGTTGCTGTTCGCGGGCCAGGGCGCCCAGCGGGTACGGATGGCCGCCGGCCTCTACGGTGCGGACCCGGTGTTCACCGACACCATGGACGAGATCCTCGGGTGCTTCGGCGCGGACGGTCCGTCGCTGCGGGCGGACTGGCTGGCCGAGCGGCCCGGCGTGCCGATCGACGCGGTGTCCCGGGCGCAGCCGCTGCTGTTCGCCGTCAACCTCGCCCTGGGCCGCATGGTGCTCGGCTGGGGCTGCCGGCCCGCGGTGCTGCTCGGGCACAGCGTCGGGGAGATCGCGGCGGCCACCCTGGCCGGGGTGTTCCGGCTGCCGGACGCGGTGCGGCTGCTGCGGCACCGGGTGGCCGCCTCGGCGGCGGCGCCGCCGGGCGGCATGCTGGCCGTGGCGGCCGGTGTCGCACAGGTCGCCCCGTTCCTCGGGTCGCAGGTGGTCGTCGGCGCGGTGAACTCGCCCCGGCAGACCGTGCTGGCCGGGCTCGACGGACCGCTGACCGAGGTGGCGCACCGGCTGCGCGCGGCGGGCTTCGTCTGCCAGCGGGTCGGCTGCGCCGTGGCGTTCCACAGCCCGGCCGCCGCGCACCTCGCCGCCGACTCGCTCCCGCTGATCCGCCGGTTGCCGCTGCGTCCGCCCCGGCTGCCGCTCTACTCCGCGTACACCGGGTCACGGGTGGACGGCGCGCTCGCCGCCCGGCCCGAGTTCTGGGCCGGCCACGCGGTCGAGCCGGTGTTGTTCTGGCCGACCCTCGACGCCCGCCTGGCCGAGCAGGACCTGCTGCTGGTCGACGCGAGCCCCGGGCAGGCGCTGGCGGTGGCCGCCCGCCGGCATCCGGCGGTGGTGGCCGGGCGCAGCGACGTGCTGGCGCTGCTGCCGGCGCGCTCCGGTCCCGCGGAGGCCGACCGGCGCAGCGTGGACGCCGCCGCGGCGCGGTTGCGCGCCGAGGGACACGACGTCACCGCGCGGCCCCTGGCCGGGCCCGGCGCGACGCCGCCGGGCGCCGCCGGCTCTCCGATCATCGTCGAGCCGCGCTGGCCGCGGACCGGAAACCATCGACGTCGATAGCCGCCACGAAGGAGCCCAGGATGACGCGAGCCGCGATCACCACGACGGGACTGCGCAAGGAATACCAGTACGGACCGCACACGATCAAGGCGGTGGACGGCATCGACCTGTCGGTCGGCGAGGGCGAGTTCTTCGGACTGCTCGGGCCGAACGGCGCGGGCAAGTCCACCACGATCGGCATGCTGACCACCCGGATCCGGCCGACGGGCGGCTCCGCCTCCGTCGCGGGGATCGACGTGCTGGCCCGCCCGGTCGAGGTCCGGCGTCGGGTGGCGGTGGTCACCCAGCGCAACACCATGGACCGGCAGATCTCGGTGGCCGAGAACCTCGAGTTCCGCGGCCGGTACTTCGGGATGGGCCGCCGGGAGGCGCGGCGGCGGGCGATGGAGTTGCTGACGGAGTTCGACATCGCCGACAAGGCCGGCGCGTCGCTCGACGAGGTCTCCGGCGGGCAGGCCAGGCGGGCGATGATCTGCCGGGCCATCATGCACCGGCCCGACGTGCTGGTCCTGGACGAGCCGTCGGCCGGGGTGGACCCGCAGACCCGGCTGCACCTGTGGGACCTGCTGCGCCGGCTGCACGCCGACGGGCAGACGGTGCTGCTGACCACGCACCATCTGGACGAGGCGGAGTCGCTGTGCCAGCGGATCGCCGTCATCGACCACGGTCGGGTCGTCGCCGCCGGCGGCATCGACGAGATCAAGAGCGCCGCGGGCGCGGAGTCGGTGACCACCGTGGTCTTCACCGGCGACGCCGGCCCGGCCGCCGAGACCGCCAGCAAGATCGGCTACGTCACCCGGGTCGAGGTCGAGGGCAGCCGGATGCGCGTCCACGCCACCCAGACCACCGGGCTGATCGGCGAGCTGGCGGCGGCCGGCGCCGACCAGGGGCTGTCCATCCAGGACGTGTCCACGCTCCGACCGAGCCTGGAGACCGCCTTCCTCAACCTCACCGGACGGGAGTACCGGCAATGACCCTGATCGCGTTGCCGCACGCGGACCTCAGCACGCGGCGGATCGGACTGCACACCTTCGCCGCCCTGCTCGCCCGCGACCTGCGGGTGCTGCGTGGACAGCTCGGTTCGCTGCTGGTCCGGGCCGTCATGCAGCCGTTGTTCTTCACCTTCGTGTTCACCTACGTGATGCCGAAGATCGGGCTGTCGGGCGCGCCCGGCGTCGACGGGCGCGGCTTCAGCACCATCCTCGTGCCCGGCCTGGTCGCCATCACCATCGCCATTCAGGGCATCATGGCGGTGACCATGCCGCTGTTGCTGGAGTTCTCCTACAACAAGGAGATCGAGGACCGGGCCATGGCGCCCCTGCCGATCTGGATGCTCGGCGTGCAGAAGATCGCCTCCGGCGCCATCCAGGCGTTGCTCGCGGGTTTGCTGGTCTTCCCGATCGTGCTGCTGGTGCACGCCAAGGGCCAGGCACCCTACGTGCACGTCTACCACTGGCCGCTGTTCGTCGCCGTGATGCTGCTGTCCTGCCTGCTCGGCGCCGCGACCGGCCTGCTGCTGGGCACCCTCGTCGACATCAAGCGCGCCCAGCAGTTCTTCGCGGTGGTGGTCACGCCGCTGACGATGCTCGGCTGCGTCTACTACTCCTGGTCGACGCTGGACCGCCTACCGTGGTTGCAGGTCGCCGTCCTGCTCAATCCGGTGGTCTACATGAGCGAGGGACTGCGGGCCACCCTCACGCCGCAACTGCCCCACCTGCCGGTCTGGGCCTTCCTGCTGGCGCTCGGTGGTGGCACGGTCGCGGTCGGCGCCCTCGCGGTCCGCGCCTTCGTCCGTCGGGTGGTCGGGTAGATGTCGGTGTCCGTGGTGATCCCGACGGTGCTCCGCAGCCCGACCGTCGGCCGGTGCGTCCGGGCGGCCGGCACCGCCGCCGCGCGGTGCGGGCCGGACGCCGAGGTGATCCTGGTCGTCAACGGCCCCGACGCCCCGCCGGCTCCGGCGGCGGTGCCGGACGCGCCCCGGCTCCGGGTACTGCGCTCGGCCGCCACCGCCGTCTCGGCCGCCCGCAACGACGGGGTGGCGGCGGCCCGCCACGACACCGTGCTGTTCGTCGACGACGACCTCGTCGTCCCAGCCGACTGGTGCCGGCGGATGGCTGCGGCCCTGCACGCGGTGCCGGCCGTGGCCGCGGTGGCCGCGCCGGTGCGGACCGCGGCGGTGGGCCCGATGACCGCGTTCCTGCAACACGAGCGGGCCTTCGACGCCCGGCCCCTGTCCGCCGGTCGGGCGGCGACGCTGGTGACCGCGAACGCGGGCTACCGGCGCGACGTCTTCGCGGGGCCGCCGTTCGACCCGGACCGCTACCCCGAGTTCGGCGAGGACACCGACCTGGGGCTGCGCATCCGGGCCGCGGGCGGGGCCATCGCCTGGGCGGCCGGGGGCGAGGCGCCGGTGCACGAGGTCGCCGAGAACCCGGCGTCGGTGTTGCGGCGCGCGTTGCGTCAGGGCGCCGGCAGCGCCCGGGTCTACCTGCAACGGAGATCGCTGGACTACTACCTGCCGGCGCCGCGGCACGCGTACGACGCCCTGGTGTCCGGCAGCAGGCGCAGCTGGCGGCGGTACGCGGAGGTGACCGACCCGGCCGCGCGGAGCGTGTTCGTGACCGTGGGACTGCTGCGGCAGGCCGCGATGCTGATCGGATACCTCGACGAACTGGGCCGGTCGGCCGGGGTCGAACTCGTCGAGTGCGACGAGCCGGCCCTGATCCGGGAGCTGACCGATCTGGTCGCCCACGTCGTCGAGGAGGCCCGGGTCGGCGCCGGCGTCTGGCCGGATCTGCCGGTCCGCTTCGCCCGCCCGGCCGCCGCCGCGTCGGACCGGACCGCCGCGCCGCCGCTGGCCGCCATCGGCCGGGCCCTGCACCGGTTCGCCCGGCCGGTGCCCGGCGCCCGGGTGCCCGCCGCACTCGCCCGGGACGAGCTGTCCTGGCTGGCCCGGCGCGACCGGTCGACAGCCGACTTCACGGCTCGCCTCGCCTCCAGCGCCGACGCGGACGCGCCGACGCCGACGACGCTGGAGGCGGCCGGTCGGGCCGCCGGGCTGGCCCTGGGGGAGGCGTGCCTGGCCTGGGAGAACGGGCTCGGCTCGGCGCCCCGCCGGTGGCCCGGCGGGTCCGGTCCGGCGTCGTGGCCGGTGCAGTCCCGGGAAGCATCGCCATGCGGATCCTGATCTCCACCATCGACGCGGCGTCCCACCTGCGGGTGCTGGCGCCGGTCGCGCTCGCCGCGCTGGCCGGCGGTCACGAGGTGCTGGTGGCCGCCCCCGCCGGCCTGCGGCACGAGGCCGGCGCCCACGGGTTGGACTTCGCGCCGGTGGGCGAGGACTGGACCCGCGATGCGGTGACCGTCGAGGCGATCGGCCGGCAGTTGGCCTTCGGGGCGCACCGGGACTACAACTCGACCCTCGTCGAGCGGGTCTTCCTGGGCGAGCCCGCGTTGTCGGCCGCGGCGGACCTCCAGCGGCTGATCCGCGCGTGGCAGCCCGACGTGCTGCTGCGGGTCGCCGAGGAGTTCGGCGGCTACCTCGCCGCGGAGCGGGCCGGGTTGCCCCACGCCGCGGTGGCCTCGGGTTACACCCACCTGCTCGGCCCGACCGCCGTCCGCGCGCCGCTGCGGCGGCTGCGCGAACGCTACGGCCTGCCGGACACCGACGCCCCGGACCCCTATCCGTGGTTGCTCGCCGCGTTCACCCCGCCCGGCTACGAGGATCACCCGACCCCCGGCACGCTGCGCCGGTACCGGCAGGCCCAGCCGGACCGGGCGGGTGAACGGCTGCCGGGATGGGTCGGGAGGCTGCCCAGCGACCGGCCGCTGGTCTTCGCGGCCTTCGGCTCGGTGGTGCCCGACGTCGACTGGAAGATGCGACCGCTGGCCGGGACCGTGCTGGCGGCGCTCGGCGCGCTGGACTGCGTCGCCGTGGTGGCCGCCGGGTCCACCGCCGCAAACCTGCACTCTGGGTGGGAGCACGTCCGGGTCGTGGACCGGGTCGCCCAGCCGCTGCTGCTGGAAGCGGCGGACCTGTTCGTCACGCACGCCGGGTTCGGCAGCGTCCGGGAGGGGCTGCGGGCCGGTGTCCCGATGATGGCGGTGCCGGTGATCGGCGACGAGCCGTACCACGCGGACCGCTGCGCCCGGCTCGGGGTGGCCGGTGTGCTGCCCGCGGCCAATCTACGCCCGCAGCGGCTGACCGCCGCCTGCGCCGACGTGCTGTCGACGCCGTCGTACCGGGAGGCGGCCCGGGTCGTTCAGCGGCGACTGCTGGCGTTGCCGCCGGTCGACGTGCTGGTCGCGGATCTGGTGACGCTCGCCCGGACCGGTCGCGGCCCGGCGCCGGCGGCACAGCCCGTCACGGCGACCTTCTGCGGAGGCTTCACATGACCATCATCGATCAGTTCGACGATCCCACGGCCACCTTCGTGGTGGCGCTGGACCCGGACGGCCGGCCCTCGGTGCGTTCGGGCTACCTGCCCCTGCCGCCGGGCTGGACGACGCTGCACCGGCCGGACGACTTCCAGGCGTGTTCCGACTACCGGGCCCGCTACCTGGCCGCCAACCCGGGAGACGCCGGATGAGCAAGCGGGCCCTGCAGGCTGTGGTCCTGCCCTTCGGTGTGCTTCCCGTCGTGACCGGGCTGCTGGCCGTCACCGGTGGCCCGGCCGGGATGCTCGTCGCCCAGCGCACCAACTCGACGGTGGACAGCGAGGTGCGGTTCATGGCGGTCTACTGGCTGGCGTACGGGGTGTTCGTCCTGCGTCTCGTACCCCGTATCGCCCACGCCGGCGGGGCCTTCCGGGCGGCGCTGGTGGTGATGTTCGGCAGCGGCCTCGCCCGGCTGCTGTCCATCCTGGAGGTGGGTCGACCGCACCCGGTACTGTTTGCGGCGACCTTCGTCGAACTCCTGCTGCCCCCGGTGCTGTGGTGGTGGCAGGCGGCGGTGGCCGCGGCCGCGACCCGGCCGCCGGCCAAGATCGAACGCGACAACGGAGGATCGGATCATGGAATTTCAGATGCGGATGAGCGGCAGCCCGCGGCTCGGTGACCTGATCGGTCGGGTGACCGGTGGGCGTCTGCGGGACGTCAACCGGGAGGCGAACCGGATCATCGAGCGGTCGGCCGGCCGGAGCGTCGACGACGTCACCGACGAGGTGTTGGCGATGATGCGTTCGCGGGGCCTGAAGCGGGTGGACCCCGCCGAGGTGCGACGCGCGGTGGCCGAGGCGATGCGGGGGTGACCCGTCCGATGGGCGGCAGCCCGGGCGGGCCGACGCCGGCCGGCCGTCAGGCACCGGCTCGGGCCGGCGTGGAGAGGAACTGATGAACACCGATTCGTTGATCCGCCTCGGCTGTGCCCCGGTGCTGATGGCGGCCTCCGTCCAGGTGCTGGTCCGCGTGGTGCCGCGTCCGCTGGGCGAGGCGCCCGGCGGCATCCCGGGTGCGCTGGCCTCGGAGTGGCGCCGCCCGCGCCCGCTGACCGTGCTCGTGTGCTCGCTCACGGCGGCCTTCGCCGGGTGGCAACTCGCCCGACCCGAGCTGTTGGATCAGCTGGCCCGACACGCCGACACCTGGTCCAGCGGCCGATGGTGGCAGTTCGGCACCCAGTTGCTGGTCCAGGATCCGTGGTGGCAGACGCCCATCAACCTGATCGCCCTGCTGCTGGTGGGTCCGACAGTGGAGCGGCTGTTCGGGCCGGGCCGCTGGCTCCTGCTCTACCTCGGCGGCGCCGCCGCCGGTGAGGCGGTCGCCAGGTTCTGGCAGCCCGACGGCGCGGGCAACTCGATCGCGGTGCTCGGCCTGCTCGGCGGTCTGTTCGGGTGGGTGCTGCGCCGCTTCCCGGGCCCGGCGCTCGTCGCCCGGACGATGGCCGCGCTGGGCGTGGCCGCGGGCGCCGTCCTCGCCCTGGTCCGGGACATCCACGGCCCGGCGCTGCTCGCGGGGGTCGTGCTCGGGGTGCTCGCCGCGCCGCGCCGGCCCGTCGCCGACCGCCACCGCCCGGCGGTCGGCTGACCCGGGCGGACAACCCGCAGGCCAGGAGCGTCAGGTCGCCCGGTGCCGCGGACGGCGGCAGCTCACCTCAACAGCCACAGCAGCGCCTCGCGGAGGATGGTGATGCAGTTGGTGGTGAGGACGGACTCGACATGGAACTGGAAGCTGGTGAAGCGTTCGGAGCGCAACGCCACCACCCGGCCGTCGGGCTCCACCGCCACGGTCACCCCGGCGGGGGCCTCGGCCGGGGCGTCGGCGAAGAAGGTGTTGTAGAAGCCGACGGGCTCGGCCCGGCCGAACAGGTCGACGGTCTCCTGCACACCCTGCAGCGGGGGGTCCACCGGGCGCACGGTCATGCCGAGCAGACGGCAGAGGATCTGGTGGCCGAGGCAGACGGCGAGGAACGGCGTGCCGGCCCGCATCAGCTCGCCCACGATGCGGTGCAGTTGGGCGATCTTCGGGTCGCTCAGCTCGTTCGGGTCGCCGGGACCGGGCCCGACCAACACCAGGTCGTAACCGGTGAGGCCGATGCCGGACTCCCGGTAGTCGCGCATGGTGACCTTGAACCCGAGGTGCTCGAGGATGTGCTTGAGCATCTCGGTGAACTGGTCCTCGTTGTCGACGATCAGCACCGAGCGGCCGATGAGCTCGGGGGCGGCGTACCGGTCGTCGACCTGCCGGTTGATCCAGAACCGCGACAGGTAGCGGTTGCGCCCGTTGAGCACCTCGATGACCTTGTCGTCCACGAACCGGTCGAGGAAGGGGCCGGGCGGTTCGGCGGTGGTGATCGCCTTCAGCAGCCCCTCGGCCTTGGTGCGGACCTCCCGGCACTCCTTGGCGGGCACCGAGTCGCGCACGACGCTGGCACCGCTGCGGATCACGGCGTGCCCGTCGGCGTCCACCGCCATCGTCCGGATCGTGATCGCGCTGTCCAGCCACTCCTGGCCGTCGTCCTCCAGGCCGCGGATCATCAGGGCCGACGAGTAGTAGCCGCGGGATTCGGACTCGTGGCGGTGGATGACCCGGGCGGCGTTCTCCAGCGGGCTGCCGACCATGGTCGCGGCGAACATCGACTCCCGGAACGCGTCGAGCGGGCTCATGGTGGCGCTGCCCTCGAGCACGTACTCGGTATGCACGAGCGCGCTCATCTCCTTCAGGTACGGCCCGCGCACGACGCCGCCCTCGCCGCAGATCCGCGACATCATCTTGAGCTCCTCGTCGACCACCTGGAAGAGCTCGTTGACCTCCTTGCGGTCGGAGAGGAACTCGATGAGGTCGGCCCGCTTCTGCAGCGCCGCGCGCGGCAGCGTGCCGCAGATCGGGTTCATCGTGACCGTGCCGCGGCGGTAGGTCAGGTGCCGTTCGGGCGAGGACCCGATGAAGTAGCGCTCCCCGTCGAAGAAGCAGAAGGTCAGGTACGCCCCGATCTCGTTGCGGGCGAGCCGGGCGAAGATCGTGTGCGCGACCTCGGGCCCGAAGTCACCGATGGTGACGTCGCAACGCCGCGAGATGAGGAAGTTGGAGCCCTCACCGCGCTGGATCTCCTCCTTGATCACCCGGTCGATGCGGGCGGCGAACTCCTCGTCGTCGGGGGTGTGCACGGGCTCGGAGACCACCCGCACGTCGGCGCGCACATCGGCGAACGACTCCAGGTCGACCTCACGGAACTCGCTCGGCACCAACGAGATGAGGGGCTCGTCGTCGTCGTGGCAGACGTAGCCGCGCTCCCGCAGCTGCGCGTAGGGCACCATGGTCAGCACCGGGTGGGCGGTCGGGCGAGGCACCTCGGCGAGCGACCAGGACCGCACCGTCTCGCCGCGAGCGTAGTTGACCCGGCCCTCGGAATGGACGAGGCAGTAAGGGCTGACAAAGTCAAGACTCACCGGAGGCCACCTTGCTGATCAGAAAGTGGTGTAGCACCTGCTAATCGATTTCCGCATCGGGGAAGCAGCTTAGCCCATCGGCGCCCGGCACGAGCTTCTGGTATTCGGATCACACCGGGAAGACGACCGGCAGGGCGCGGGTGTCCGGGGCCGGACCTGCCGGGCACGGCCGCGACGGGAGACGGACGAGCGCCGGAGGTGCGGGCCCCCCGGCGCTCGTCGTGCGCTACTGCTTGTTGCCGTCGACGACCGGCGGCACCAGGCCGACGTACGTCAGGGCGGCCCGGCCGCCGACGACCGCGACGTCCAGCGTGCAGGCGTCGAGCCACTCCTGGCGCACCTTGTACTCCAGGCAGGTGGCCTCCGCCCGCTTGCGGAGGTCCTCGTCGAGGTCGCGGGCGAAGAACGGCTTCGACGGGTTGCCCGAGGAGACCGCGCCGCAGGGCGCGAGCAGGGTCCGCATCGGCGACACCCGCCAGCTCGCGCCGAAGCGCTGGTAGAGGTCGTCGAAGGAGAGCGGGACGGCGAACTGGGTGCCGTCCTTGGCGGCGAGCCGCTGGGGGTCACCGTCGGGGTTGCCGAGCAGGCCGACCACCGGCGTCGGGTAGGTGCCGAGGCCGACGGTCACGTCGATGTAGCTGCTGTTGACGGTCACCCGGATGCTGTTGCCGCCGGAGTCGGTCACCACGTAGACGTTGCCGAGGCGGTGGATGTCCACCCCGGAGGGCAGGTGCAGCGCGCCGCCGGAGGCGACCTCCCTGGTCCGGCCGTCCACCACGAGGGCCTTGCCGTCGCAGAGCGCCACCTTGGTGCTGCCCATCCGCGTCGCGACCGACCTGTCGACGGAGGCGTTGGGCCAGGTGGGCGCGCCGGACGCCTTGCGGGTCTGCACCTCGAAGTCGCTGCCGGCCTGCGCCTCGACGAAGTCACCCGAGGCCTGGAAGTCGTACAGCAGGCCGGCGAACGTGTGCTGGTGGGTGTCCCCGATGACGGAGGCCGCCGCGCAGTTCGTGGCCGCGCCGCCGGCGGTGTTCTCCACGAAGACGACGGCCGGGCCGGGCGCGGTGGCGGCGGGCGCGGGCGAGCCGAAGTTGAGGTTGTTGGTCTCGCCGGTGTAGCCCTCGGCCGCGCAGATGGGCGCGGCGGTGCCGCCGTAGGTGATCCTCGTCCGGACGTTCAGCGACGCCCCGGCGTTGAAGGTGGCCGCGCCGCCGCCGTCGCTGTTGCCGCCGTAGCCGAACACGTTGAACTCGGACCGGGTCCAGCCGGCCGCCGCGTTGACCGAGTTGGAACCCGTCGCCGTGTAGGCGGTCGCGCCCACGAACAGGGTGGCGCTGTCGCTTGTCGCGCTGACCGTGCCGGTCAGCCGCAACGATCCCAGGTTGGTGATCGGTTGGTTGGGCACGGCGGTCGCGGTCGGGCTGTTGCGGTAGCAGTAGATGTCGGGGTCGCCGGTGAACGAGAACTGGGTCCAGCCGCCGGCCGGGCAGGCCGCGTTGTACTGCAGCAGCCAGTACTGGATGAACACCTGGCCACTGGAGCCGTTGTTCGCGTAGACGAACTGCTCCCAGCCCCGGCATCCGGGGTTCGGCGACCCGGCGCAGGCCGTGCTGGCGAAGAAGTTGGTGTTGACCTGGAGGGTGTAGGCGTTCGCCACGGGCGGGCCGGCGTTGGCGATGGGCGAGCTCTCGCTTGTCACGTTCACGATGTTCTCGAACGTGCCGGACGACTCGGAGATGAATCCGCTCGGGGCCTGGGCGGAGATGTCGTTGCCGTTGCCCACCACCAGGGGGCGGATGCTGCGTTTGGGGGTCATCGGGATCGCCGGCGCCACGACGCAGCCGGACCGCTGCCACGCCAGTCGCGGGTAGTCGGCGGTGAAGCATCCCTTCGCCGAGGGGCGCGGGACGGACGTGATCTGCGCCTGCCACGAGTTGAGGTTCGTGGACGAGGGCGCCGCGTTCGCCGCCGCGGCCGACCCACCGACCGCGATCAGCACCGCCAGCGCCGTGACGCCGGTAAGTCTGCGGGTCACCCCGCGTGTTCGCGCAAACAGCCCCATGGCCGCTCCATTCTCTAGCCGGCAGTGACGTCGCCGGACAGGGGAAAGGCAACCATCGATGCCGCAGTGCGGGCACCCGTTGTGACGGCGTTCTTACACGGCATGGTGGTGTCGTCTCACCGCCAGTGTCCGGGCGCGGACAGTGCCGGCGCTGCGGCGTGGGGACGGGTCGATGATGGGTCGTTGGCGGCCGGGTGCGGGGCGGCCCGGCCGCCCCGCACCCGCCGTCTCAGCGGTACACGCGCACGTAGTCGACGAGCATCCGCGCCGGGAACGGCGTCGACGCGTCCGGCGGGCCGGGCCAGTCGCCGCCCACGGCCAGGTTGAGGATCAGATAGCAGGGGTGGTCGAACACCCATGGGCCGCGGGTCGCCTCGACCGTCTCCTTGCTGGCGTAGAACACCTGCGTGCCGTCGACGAGGAAGCGCATCCCCCGGCTGTCCCACTCGACCGCGTAGACGTGGAAGTCGGCGGACAGGTCGACGGCCCAGACGTGCTCCTGACCGTAGCCGCCGCCACCGTTGTAGGCGGGCGCGTGCAGGGTGGTGTAGCTGCGGTGGGTGTCGCGGCCGAGGATCTCCATGATGTCGATCTCGCCGTTGTACGGCCACGGCCGACCGGTGAGGAAGTCCCCGCCCATCATCCAGAACGCCGGCCAGAGGCCGTTGCCCCTGGGCACCCTGATCCGCGCCTCGATCCGGCCGTACTGCACCTGGAACGTCCTGCCGGTGTTCATCCGGTGCGAGGTGAAGGCGCGCCCGCCGGCATTCTCCCGACGGGCCTCCAGCACGAGCTGACCGGTGCCGTTCATCGCCGCGTTGGCGTTGTCGGTGTAGTACTGCGACTCGTTGTTCTGCCCGGTGCCGGGGTCGGCGGTCCACTTCGCCGCGTCCGGGCGGGCGCCGGCCGGACCGTCGAACTCGTCGGCGAAGACGAGCGTGGTGGCGGGGAACGTCGGGTCGGCGGGCCGGGCCGGGGGAGCGGTCGGGGCGCCTCCGGTGCCGTACACCTGGAACTCCCACAGCGAGTATCCGTAGCCGTTGCTGCGCGCGGTGCCGTACATCCGCACGTAGCGGCCGGTGCCGGTGACGGTGAGGTCCTGCCGGAAGCCCGGGTTGGCCGTGGTGCGGTAGATCGTGGTCCAGGTGGTCGCGTCCGTCGAGGTCTGGAGCTGGTACGCGGTGGCGTAGGCCGGATCCCACTGCAGGACCACCCGGTGCACGGTGGCGGTGGCCCCGAGGTCCACGTAGATCCAGCCCGGGTCGACCCAGCCGGTGGTGGGGCTCGTCGCCCATCGCGAGGCCGGGTCCAGGTCGAAAGCCCGCGCCGGCGTGCACTGCCAGCAGGCGCCGTCGTCCTGGTGGGAGGAGGCGACGGCCGGCTTGCCGTAGGACAGCAGCACGTCACCGCCGGACGGTGGCGGTGTCGTCGGCGTCGGGTCCGTGGTGCGGACCGCGAGTTCCCAGAGCGAGTAGCCGTAGGGCGTCGCCCGCGCCGTGCCGAGGACCCGCAGGTAGCGGCCGGAACCGGTGACGGTGAGCTGGCGGCTGCCGCCGGCGCCGGTGGTGGTGGCGTAGACGGTGGTCCAGGTGGCGCCGTCGGCGGAGAGCTGGATCTGGTACGCCGTCGCGTAGGCCGCCTCCCAGGTGAGGTCGACCCGGCAGACGGCGCGTTCGACGCCGAGGTCGACGCGCAGCCACTGGGGGTCGGCGGCGGCGCTGGACCAGCGGGTGCCCGGGTTGCCGTCCACCGCCGCCGAGGCGGGCAGCGCGGCGTTCTCGGTCGAGGAGGCGGTGGCCGGGCGGTTCAACGCCGCGTTGCCGGTGGTGTCGCAGCCGGTGGCGGTGCTCGTGCCGTACACCTGGAACTCCCAGAGCGACACCCCGTACGCGGTGCCGCGGGCGGTGGTGTAGACCCGCACGTACCGGCCGGTGCCGGCGACCGCGAGGGTGTCGACGCCGCCGTCGCCGCCGGTGACGGTGCGCAGCGTCGTCCAGGTCGCGCCGTCGGCGGAGACCTGCACCTGGTAGGCGGTGGCGTAGGCGGCCTCCCAGGTGAGCGCCACCTGGCTGACGGTGGCGGCGGCGCCGAGGTCGACGCGCAGCCACTGGGGGTCGGCGGCGGCGCTGGACCAGCGGGTGCCGGGGTCACCGTCCACCGCCGCCGAGGCGGGGAAGGCGGCGCTCTGCGTGGACGAGGCGGTCACCGGCCGGCCCTGGGAGAGCAGCGGGTCGGCGCCGTGGGCCGGGCCGGCGGTGAGGCCGGTCAGGGTGGCGACGAGCGTCGCCGCGAGGGCGGCGGCGAGGAGGCGGCGACGGCGCCGCGACGGGGGGTCGACGGTGCGGACGAGGTGGTGGTTCATGGGCGTCTCCAGGAGCGGGCGGTGGCCGGAGATCGGTTCGCTGATCGGCCGTGACCAGCGATGGAGAGCGCTCCCTGGCGACAAGCGTCGGCGCGGGACGGGCCCGTGTCAAGGAAATCCGGTGGTTCCGGAACCACGCCCGCCGCTCCGCCGGGCATCGACATGCGTGCTCGCGCGCAGGGGTGGCGCAACCACTTCGCCCCGCCGGAGTCGATCCGGCGGGGCGAAGCGGGCCACTTCCCGCGGCGGTTGCGGGCTCGGGCGAGCCGGGCCGGGCACCGATCAGTTGAAGGTCGCGTCCAGCGCCCCGGCCAGCCTGTTGTGGCCCGACTCGTTGGGGTGGGGGGAGCCGCCGAAGGCCGTCTTCTGCAGGTCGGTGACCCCGAGCGCCGGGGGCGGTGCGAACCGCACCTTCGGGTGGTTCGCCGGCAGTCCGGCGCGGATCACCACGTTGAGCTCGTTCGTCCAGGCGGCTACCGTCGCCTTCCAGCCCGGGTCGTCGATCAGGTCCCGTTCCTGGGAGGGGATCTGCCCCGGCAGCCAGCCGTTCAGCTTCTGGGCGAGGTTCACCCGGTACTGCTCGGCGAGCCGGCCGACGTCGAACCGGGCCGGGCTGATGTCGTAGTAGCCCATCCACACCACCTTGTCGGCGCCGGCGTCGAGCACGTCGTCGACGATGTCTTCGACGTCGGTCTTGATCTGGTTGTAGAGGGCCGGACCGTCCCAGACGGGGACGTCGATCCGATGGTGGATGTACTGGATCCCGGTGACGTCGCCGACGACCTTGCCGTGACACGCGCCGCCTTGGATGATCTTCGACTTCGCGATGTCGTTGCCCGCCAGGTCGAACCAGTCCATCTGCGCCTGCAGGGGCAGATCGTGGTCGGCGAAGAACTCCTGCATGAGGAACCGGTAGTGGTCCATCAGCCCACACTTGGCCAGGGCCTTGAGCAGATCCGTCCACGCGGTGTTGTTCACCCCGCCGGTGCTGACGAAGTAGGCGGCCTTCCGATCCGCCTTGGCCTGCCGGATGGCCCGGGTGGCCAGATCGACCGGGGGCCAGTTGCGGGCCCATTGGTTCTTGCAGGCGTCCAGTTGTCCGAACGGCGCGTCGATGATCTGCCGCGTGCCGTAGCCGGTGCGGGCGAAGTTGTAGTACTCCACGACCCGCTGGTTGCGGTTGACGGCGTACTTGCCGGCGTAGCTGAACAGCATGTCGTTGCCGGGCAGGCCGCGGAAGTCGGCCTTGGTGTTACCGGCGCAGGCGCCCATCGGGTAGGCGTTGATGAGCTGCAGGTGGGCGGAGGTGATCGAGTCGCCGGTGGCCACCAGCACGACCGGCTGCGCCGGGTTGCGGTTCGGCGGGCAGTAGCGGTCCTTGCGCGCCTCGGTCAGCTTCGCGTCGACGGTGTTGCCCGGGCACGGTGGGGCGGTCGTCGGGCTGGGCGGCGGGGGCGGCGGGTAGGTCGGGGTGGTCGGCGGCGTGGTGGTGGGTGAGTGGCTCGGGCTGCCGGACGGCGATCCGCTGGGGCTTCCGGACGGGGACCCGCTCGGGCTGCCGGACGGGGACCCGCTGGGGGAGCCGCTGGGGCTGCCGGAGGGCGATCCGCTGGGGCTGCCGGACGGCGATCCACTGGGGCTTCCGGACGGCGATCCGCTCGGGCTGCCGGACGGGGACCCGCTGGGGGAGCCGCTGGGGCTGCCGGACGGCGATCCGCTGGGGCTTCCGGACGGCGATCCGCTCGGGCTGCCGGACGGGGAACCGCTGGGGCTGCCGGACGGCGATCCGCTCGGGGAGCCGCTCGGGCCGGGCGACGAACTGGCGCACGGCGAGGGACTGGTGCTCGGACTGCTGCTGGCCGAGGCGGTGGGGCTTGCGCCCGTCGCGACGGGCTGCGCCGTGGCGGCCCGGGTGGGCTGCGCGACCCGGGTCGGCTGCGCCGAGGAAGCCGTCGCGCTCGGAGTCGCCGACGGGCAACCGCGCGCGTCCCGCACGTCCTGCTCCAACGCCTGGCGCACGTCGGCGGGCAGCGGCTGCCCGGCCGGCACGCAGGGGTCGAAGGTCCAGCGGGTGAGCACCCCCTGGTAGGTGATGTCGCGGGTGCAGATGTTCGGGTCGGCGCCGGGCTCGGCGGCCACCGGGCTGATGGTCAGTGGGTCGGGGGGCGCGACGTGCGCGCCGATGCCCAGAGTGAGGCTGAAGACCGCCGCCGCCGCCAGGGCGGCGGTGACGGCGCTCCAGGTTCTCCCCCTGCGGTGAAACGCGGATCTCATGAGCGGGCGTCTCCTCTCAGGCTGTCAGCCGGGGCGCGCAGCACCGGGTTGTGCCCCTACGCCTCGCGAGGAACGTAGCGACGGGTGATAATTCGTCGATGAATCCGCGGTGAAGCGATGGGACGGGGCCGTGCGGATAAAGGCGCTGGGGCCGGTGCTGATCTGGGACGGCACGCAGTGGACGTCGATCACCGCGCCGCACCACCGCGTCGTGCTGGCGGTGTTGCTGGCCGAGGCCGGGCGGCCGGTGAGCCGGGAACGACTGGTCCACGAGATCTGGGGCGCGCGCCCCACCCGGACGGCGAGCAGCGCCGTCAACGGCTACGTGATGCGCCTGCGCCGGATGCTGCGCGCCGGTGAGGCCGGCGACGTGGTCAGCCGCGCCGCCGGCTACGAGCTGGTGACCGGCGAGGACCGGGTCGACATCCAGGTGTTCGAGCGGATGGTGCGCGCCGGGAAGCGGGAGGCCGCCGAGGGCCGGATCGCCGACGCGGTGCGGCAACTGTCCGAGGGGCTGGCGTTGTGGCGGGGGCCGGCGCTGGCCGACGTGCCGGACACGCTCACCGTGTCGGCGGAAGCGGCCCGGATGGAGCAGTTGCGACTGGCCGCGTACGAGGAACGGTTCGCCGCGCAGCTCGAGTTGGGCCAGCACGGGGAGATCGTCGAGGAGGTGGCCGCGCTCGCGGCCGTCCATCCGATGCGCGAGCGGCTCTGCCGGCATCTGATGATCTCGCTCTACCGCTGCGGGCGCCGCGCGGAGGCGCTGGAGGCGTACCGAAGGGTCCGTGACGTGCTCGGCGCGGAGACCGGGATCGAGCCCGGCCCGGAGCTGCGGGACCTGGAACGTGCCGTGCTCACCGACGATCGGAGCCTCGCCGCGCCCGCCGTCCGGCCGGTGACGCCGGCGCAGTTGCCCGCCGCGGTCGCCGACTTCGCCGGCCGTCGCGACCCGTTGGCGGCCCTGGACGCCAGCACCGCTCGACCGCCCGCGCCGCCGGTGGTCATCACCGGCCTGGCCGGGGTCGGCAAGACCGCCCTGGCCGTGCGCTGGGGGCACGCGGTGCGCGACCGGTTTCCCGACGGCCAGCTCTATCTCGACCTGCGCGGCAGCTCACCACGGCCGCCGGTGACGCCGATGGCCGCGCTGGCCCACTTCCTGCAGGCCCTGGGCGTGCCCGCCGATCAGATCCCGGACCAGCTGGACGAGGCCGTCGGCCTCTACCGCAGCGTGACGGCGCTCCGGCGGATCCTGGTGATCCTCGACAACGCGGCGGACCCCGACCAGGTCCGCCCGCTGCTGCCCGGGGGAGCCGGTTGCGTGGTGCTGGTGACCAGCCGCGAGCAACTCCGCGGGCTCGCCGCCCGGGAGGGGGCGGTGATGCTGCGGTTGGACGTGCTGTCCCGGGACGAGGCCGGCGACCTGCTGGCCAGGCTGCTACCCGGCGCGGCGGGGCGGGACACGGCGGAACTGGCGCGGCTCTGCGGTCACCTTCCGCTTGCCATCCGCATCGCGGCCGCCAACCTCCGGGCCGAGCTGACGCCGATCGCGCAGTACAACCGACGGCTCGAAGCCGGTGACCGGTTGGCGGCGTTGGGCATCCCCGGCGACACCGCGACCACCACCGTCGCCGCCTTCGACCTTTCCTACCAGGCGCACTCCCCGGCCGCCCGCCGGTTGTTCCGACTGCTCGGCGTCGCGCCGGGAGATGCCGTCACCGCACCGACGGCCGCCGCCCTGGCCGGCGTGCCGGTGGCCGACGTCGAGCCGCTGCTCGACGCGCTCGCCCGCGCCCACCTGCTGGAGCGGGTCGCCCCCGGCCACTACCGTTGGCACGATCTGGTCCGCCTCTACGCCCGGCGACGGAGCCTGGCCGAGGAGACCGACCGGGAGGCCGCCCTCGACCGCCTCTACGACCACTACCTGTCCACGACAGACAGTGCCGTGAGCCTGCTCTATCCGAGCGTCGTCCGGCTGCCGTTGCCGGCGCAGGTGAGCGCGCGGCACCGCGTCGAGTTCGCCGAAGCCGCCGCGGCGCTGCGCTGGGTGGAGACCGAGCGGGGCAACATCATCGCCGCGATCATGGCGGCCGGGCCGGAGCACCGTACGGCCGCCTGGCGGCTCACCGACCATCTGCGCTGGCACCTGGACTTCACCTCGCCGTCGGCGGAGTGGTTGCCGGTCACCGAGGCCGCCCTGGAGTACGCCCGCGCCGACGGCGACCCGTTGGGGCAGGCCGCCGCGTACCTGAGCCGGGCCACCGTCCTGCTGGCCGCCAGCCGGTACGCCGAAGCGCTCGACGAGTTCCACCGCGCGCTCGACTTCGCCCGGCGGGGTGGCTGGGCCGAGGGCGAGGGCAGCGCCCTGAACAATCTCGCCCACGTCTCGTTCGAGACCGGCAGGTTGGACCTGGCGGCCCGGTACAGTCTCGACGCCCTGGAGATCGACACCAGGATCGGCCGCCTCGCCGGCCGGATGGCACGGCTGGCCAACCTCGGCAACATCCGCCTGCAGCAGGGCCGGCTGACCGAAGCCATCACCTACTGCGAGCAGGTCATCGAGCTGGAGGGCAGGGTCGGTGAGTGGCACGGGCAGGGCACGGCGCACGGCTGCCTGGGCGAGGCGCATCTGCTGCTCGGCCGCCATGCCGAGGCGTCGGCCTACCTCACCCAGGCACTGACCACCCACCGCCGGGCCCGGGCCCGTAGCTGCGAGGCCGACACCCTGCGCCTGCTGGCGGCGGTGCACGCGGCGACGGGTGACCTCGATGACGCCCGGAGCGAGGCGGCGGAGTCCCTGCGGATCGCCCGCGAGGCCGGCGACCGCTGGGTGGAGGCACACGCCCTGCTCGCCCAAGCCGGTCTCGACCTCGCCGGCGGCGACGCCGACCTGGCGGTCGCCCACCTGCGGCAGGTTCTCGCCCTGGCTCGGGGCGACGGGGCCCGGCACGCCGAGGCGCAGGCGTTGATCGGTCTGGCCCGGGCCTGCCGGATGCGCGGCGCGACCGCCGCCGACGAGGCAGAGGCGTACGCGACGCAGGCATTGACCATCTGCCGGGAGTACGGCTATGAGCTGTTGGAAAAAGGCGCGCTGACGGTGCTCGACTAGCGATGTTCCACCCCTGTTATCGCTAACACAACGGCTTGGCCTGCGGGTTGGTCGATAGCGGACCCCGGACGTCGTTGCGCCGGGCCGGAAGCGCGGCTGGGGCCCGGTCGAGGCGTGTCGATGTAGTTCGATGCCTGCATTGCCTTGACGGCTGCATCTTGTTAACGCAAACATTGAGAAGTAACGCTGTGGTAACCCGGACGCCATGACTGTCGGCTCGCCTTCGCCCCTCGCGGTCCGGGCCGGTGTCGCCGTCCGAACCACCGAAGAGGGCCGGCGTCGCGAGCCGGAACGGACCAGCCACAGGAGGACCCGATGACGACGACAGGGACGGATCAGGTGCCCCGGTCGGGGTCCCGGTCGCGGGGTTGGCGGGTGGGGACGGTCGCGGGCGCCGCGGTGCTGCTGCTCGGCGCCGGGACGGTGCACGGGTTGCCGTCGGCGTCGGCGGCGACGGTGGACACGACGGCGACGTACGTGTTCGTGAACCGCAACAGTGGCAAGGCGATGGACCTCTACAACTGGTCGACGGCGGAGAACGCGCCGGTGAACCAGTGGACCCGCAACGACCTCGCGGTGCAGCAGTGGCAGTTCGTGGACGCCGGTGGCGGGTTCTACACGGTGCGGTCGCGGCACAGCGGGAAGGTGCTGGAGCTGCCGAACGGCAACGACGGCACCCAGTTGGTGCAGTCCACCGACCGGTCGTCGGCCACGCAGCAGTTCCGGTTGCAGGATTCCGCGGGTGGGTTCGTGCGGTTCGTCAACCGGCAGTCGAACAAGGTCATCGACGTGTGGGAGTGGTCGACGGCCGACGGCGGGCGGCTGGCCGCCTACTCCGACACCGATGGCGCCAACCAGCAGTGGCAGTTGGTCCGCCTGGGCGGCGGGGACCCGACCACCGGGCCCGGCCCCACCACGTCGCCGCCCGGCACCCCGCCGCCGGCCTACCCGCAGCCCGGCCGGGTCACCGGCGACATCGGCGTGCACGACCCGACGGTGGTCAAACGACCCGACGGCACCTACCTCGTCGCGCACACCGGCAACGACATCGCGTTGAAGACCTCCACCGACCGGGTCGCCTTCCGCAACGCGGGCGCCGCCTTTCCCGGTGGTGCGCCGTGGACCACCACCTACACCGGTGGCGCGCGCAACCTGTGGGCGCCGGACCTGTCCTACCACAACGGGCGCTACTACATGTACTACTCGGCGTCCACCTTCGGCTCCAACCGCTCGGCGATCTTCCTGGCCACCAGCACCACCGGGGCCTCCGGGAGCTGGACCAACCAGGGCCTGGTCATCGAGTCGCGGACCTCGGACACCTTCAACGCCATCGACCCGAACCTGTTCGTGGACGACCAGGGCCGCTGGTGGCTCACCTTCGGCTCGTTCTGGTCCGGCATCAAGCTGATCGAGATCGATCCGGGCACCGGCCGCCGGCTCGGCAGCTCCCTGCGCGGCCTCGCCGCCTACGGCCCCGGCATCGAGGCGCCCGTCCTGGTCAAACGCGGCTCGTGGTACTACCTGTACGTCTCGTTCGACCGCTGCTGCCAGGGCGCCGCCAGCACCTATCGGGTGATGGTCGGTCGCTCGGCGAGCCTGACCGGTCCGTTCGTCGACCGTGCCGGCCGGGACATGCTCTCCGGGGGAGGCACCCAGGTCCTGGCCTCGCACGGCAGCGTGCACGGCCCCGGTCACCAGGCCTTCCTCGCCGACACCGACGGTGACCAGCTCTTCTACCACTACTACGCCGACAGCGGTGTCTCGCTGCTCGGCATCAACCGCATCGGCTACGACGCCGCCGGCTGGCCCTGCGTCTACTGAGCCGCCGGTCCCGGTGGGCGGGCGCGAGCCCACCCGCCGGGACCGGACCGGGCCACAAGCGCCGGGCGCCGGTACGCCACCTCCTCCGACGACCATCTCGACCAATCGGGAGTGCGCATGTCGCACCAGCACCCTGTCCCCGCGGCCGGCCGGGCGGCCAACCCGGTGCTCGTCACCGTGCCCGCCTCCTGGCGGCTCCGATCGACCCTGGCCGTGCTGCTCGCGGTGGTCGCCGTGTCGGCCGGCCTGCCGATGTCCCGACCCGCGCAGGCGGCACCGTCGGTGACCTACACCAACCCGCTCGTCAACCAGCGGGCCGATCCACACATCGTCCGGCACACCGACGGCTACTACTACCTGACGGCGACGGTGCCGCAGTACGACCGGATCGTGCTGCGCCGGGCCACCACCCTGCAAGGGCTGGCCACCGCCGCGGAGACGACGATCTGGCGTCGGCACACCAGCGGGGAGATGGGCGCCCACATCTGGGCCCCGGAGATCCACTTCATCAACAACAGGTGGTACGTCTACTTCGCCGCCGGGCGGGCCGACGACGTGTGGCGGATCCGGATGTACGTGTTGGAGAACGCGAGCGCGAACCCGCTGGCCGGCTCGTGGACCGAACGCGGCCGGATCACCACGCCGTGGGACACGTTCAGCCTGGACGCCTCGACGTTCGCGGTCGACGGGGTGCGGTATCTGACCTGGGCCCAGCAGGAGCCCGGCATCTCCACCAACTCCAACGTCTACCTCGCCCGGATGGGCGCCGACCCGTGGCGGATCACCGGCCCGGTGACCCGGCTGGTGGTGCCGACGTACGACTGGGAGACCCGCGGCTACCGGGTGGCCGAGGGCCCGTCGGTGATCCAGCACGACGGCCGGGTGTTCCTCACCTACTCGGCCAGCGCCACCGACGCCAACTACTGCCTCGGCCTGCTGAGCGCCCCCGCCGGCGCGAACCTGCTCGACGCCGCCGCCTGGCGCAAGAGCCCGACCCCGGTGTTCGCCAGCAACGCGGCCACCGGCCAGTACGGCCCCGGGCACAACTCCTTCACCGTGTCCGAGGACGGCCAGAGCGACATCCTGGTCTACCACGACCGCAACTACCGGGACATCACCGGTGACCCGCTCAACGACCCGAACCGCCGGACCCGGATCCAGAAGCTCTACTGGAACGCCGACGGCACCCCGAACTTCGGCATCCCGGTGGCCGACGGCATCACGCCGGTCCGGCTGCGGTCGCACGACCTGACCGACAGCTACGTCCGCCACTACGACTACCGGGCGCGCGTCGAGCCGAACGTGACGAACCTGGCCGACTCGCAGTTCCGCATCGTCGCCGGCCTCGCCGGCTCGGGGACCGTGTCGCTGGAGTCCGCCAACTTCCCCGGGTACTTCCTGCGCCACCGCGACTTCGCTCTCCACGTCCAGCGGGACGACGGGTCGACCCTGTTCGACGCCGACGCGAGCTTCCACCGGCGGTCCGGCCTGTCCGCCGGCGACGGGCTCTCCCTGGAGTCGCAGAACTTCCCGGGCCGCTACGTCCGCCACCGCGACGGCCTGTTGTTCCTCGAACCCGTCGGTTCGAGCGCCGACCGTGACTCCGCCACCTTCCACCTGGAGTAGCGGTCGCGCGAGTCGCCCTGCCCACCCCGCCGACGCGCCACCTCGTCCACCCCGACGCCGGGCTCGGCGCGACGGCCTCACCGGAAGGTTCAACCATGCTCAACCCATCAGTGAAGCCGCCCCCACGGGCACAACGTAGCCGGGGCCGACGCGCCGGCCTGGTGCTGGCCCTGGTGGCGGCGCTGGCCGGCGCGGCCGGCGCCGCAGTGGTGGCCGCGCCGCCGGCGCGGGCCGCCACCATCGACACCAGCGCCTACTACGTGCTGGTCAACCGCAACAGCGGCAAGGTCCTCGACGTCCGGGACACCTCCACCAGCGACGGCGCGGCGATCCAGCAGTGGTCCCGCAACGACGGCGAGTGGCAGCAGTTCCAGTTCGTCTCCTCCGGCGGCGGCTACTACCGCCTGCGCGCCCGCCACAGCGGCAAGGTGGTGGACCTGTGGGAGTGGAACACCGCGGACGGCGCGGAATACCGGCAGTGGCCCGACCTCGACGCGACCAACCAGCAGTTCCGGGTCCTCGACTCCGACGGCGGCTACGTCCGGCTGATCAACCGGCACTCCGCGAAGGCCCTGGAGGTCTGGCAGTGGTCGACCGCCGACGGGGCCCGGATCAGCCAGTACGCCGATCTCGACGGCGCCAACCAGCAGTGGCGGATGGTCCGGGTCGGCGGCGGCACGCCGACCACCCCGCCGCCGGGCACCGGGTGCGGCAGCGGTTCGTACCAGGCCGAGGCCGTGCTGAACGGCGGCACCTGGACGGCCCGCAACGGATCGTCGACCGTCTACTCGGGTTCGAGCATGCTCTCGGCGATGCAGGCCGCGGTAAACTCGCTGTCGCCGGGACGGACCGCCAAACAGCGGGTGGTGGTGCGCGGCTCGGGCTCGGTGAGCGCCGGATCGCGGTTGTCGCTGCCGTCGTACACGACGCTTGCGGTCTGCGGCACGATCAACGTGACCGGTTCGGGATCGGGTGACAACGCGCCGGTCTACTCCCGAGGCACCACGGACGTCGAGGTGCAGAACCTCACCCTGACCGGATCGCCGCTGTACGGGATCTTCATGCGCAACGTCAACAACCTGACCCTGGGCCAGATCGACATGCGGCTCTCGGGCGGCCTCGGGGTGCGGATCGACAACCACGGCGGCGACCGGGCGGTCAAGGTGCGCAACGTGCGGATCGACACCGTCTACGTGTCCGGGACCGGCGCGCACGGGGTGGAGACGTACGGTGTGGACGGCCTGACGATCGGCACGGTCACGGCGCGCAACACCGGCTACTCCGGCCTGCTGCTCAACGACACGATCAACGCCACGGTAGGCACCGTCGACGCGCAGGGCGCCGGGACCGGCACCGGATACGCGGCGTTCCGGATGGCCAACCGCAACGGCCGGGTGGGCAGCTCGTACCCGACGAACATCCGGGTCGGCAACGTGATCGCGTCCGGCGGCGGCCGGGGGATCTTCTGCGTCTCGGAATCCGGCGGCGCGGTCATCGACCGGGTGACGATCGCCGACACCGGCAACAACTCGATCCTCGTGGAGAACTGCTACAACGTCACCATCGCCGCGGTGTCCGGCACGGTGACCGGCGGCGGCGAGGTGCGGATCGCCGCGCGGACCGAGTTCCCGATCTCCTCCGGCATCCACCTGCAGAACCTGACCGTCACCAACACCAACATCACCCAGAGTCCCTGCGGCGGATCGAACAACACGATCAGCAACGTCACCCGCATCAACTCGGCACTGACGTGGTGTTGAGCGCCGGGGCGCCGCGGCGCACCCGGCCGGAAGGCAGCAACCTCAGCCGTGGCGCCACCAGCCACCGTCCGCCAGAAGGAGTTCCCGTGACCCAGATTCTCACCGGCCCCCCGCCGGGGCGCCGGCGACGCCGGCGTTCCCTGCTCGCCGCCGTCGGCGCCCTCGTCGTCGGCATCGTCGGCGTGGTGGTCGTCTCGCCCTCGGCCGAGGCCGCCTCCATCGACACCAACGCCTACTACGTGCTCGTCAACCGCAACAGCGGCAAGGTCCTCGACGTGACGGACACGTCGACCGCCGACGGCGCGCCCCTGCAGCAGTGGTCCCGCAACGACGGCGCCTGGCAGCAGTTCCGGTTCGTCAGCTCCGGCAGCGGCTGGTACCGGTTGCAGAACCGCAACAGCGGCAAGGTGGTCGACCTGTGGGAATGGAACACCGCCGACGGGGCCGAATATCGGCAGTGGCCCGATCTCAACGCGACCAACCAGCAGTTCCGGGTCCTCGACTCGGACAGCGGTTACGTCCGCCTGATCAACCGGCACTCGAACAAGGCCATGGAGGTGTGGCAGTGGTCCACCGCCGACGGCGGCCGGATCTCCCAGTACGCCGACCTCAACGGCGCCAACCAGCAGTGGCAGCTCGTCCCGATCGGGGGCGGGAACCCGGGGACGCCCCAGACCGGCCTGGTCGGCTGGGCCACCCAGAACGGCGGCACCACCGGCGGCGGTAGCGCCGCGACCACCACGGTGACCAGCGCGTCCGCGCTCTCCAGCGCGGTCGGCTCGGCCAGCCCCGCGGTCATCCGGGTGTCCGGCACCATCTCCTGCTCCGGCATGCTGCGGGTCCGGTCCCACAAGACGATCCTCGGCATCGCCAGCGCGACGATCTCCGGCTGCGGATTCACCGTCAGCGGTGACCGCAACGTCATCATCCGCAACCTGAACTTCCGCAACTGGAACGACGACGCGATAAACGTGGAGCAGTCGGCCACCAACATCTGGATCGACCACAACAGCTTCACCAACGGCTACGACGGCGCGATCGACATCAAGCGCGGCTCCGACCTCGTCACCGTGTCCTGGAACCGGATCTACGGCCACGACAAGTCGATGCTGCTCGGCCACAGCGACAGCAACGGCAGCCAGGACATCGGACACCTGCGGGTCACCTACCACCACAACTGGTTCGACGGCTCCAACCAGCGCCACCCCCGGGTCCGCTTCGGCAACCCGGTGCACGTCTACAACAACCTCTACAGCAACGTCGGCGGCTACGGCGTCGCCTCGACGATGAACGCCGGGGTGCTCGTCGAGGGCAACTACTTCGAGAACACCGCCGATCCCTACCACCGCGGTGAGGCCGCGTCCGGCCCCGGTTCGCTGGTCGCCCGCGACAACTGCTTCGTCAACTCGGGCAGCGGGCAGGCCGGCGGCAGCGTGGCCGGCATCCCGTACCCGTACCAGATGGACACCGCCTGCACCGTGAAGGCCGTCGTGTCGGCGGGCGCCGGCGCCGGTCGCATCGGCGTCTGACCGGGCACCGCTCCCGCGCCACCACGGCACCGGCCGGGCCGCCCCGAGATCGCGTTCGGGGCGGCCCGGCCGCGGCGAGCGGACCGGCGCCGGTTGCTAGTCTGCGCGTCGCCGCAGGAGCGCCCCACCGGGCGCCGCGACCGACGGAGGAACTGGCATGCCCGCGATCCCGCGATCACGTCGCCGGCTGGCGGCCGGGGTCGCCCTGGTGCTGCTGTCGGTCGGCTGCGGCACGGACGCATCGCCTCGGGTCGACGGTCCGGTCGCCGCACCCACCTCCGCGAGCCCCGCCCGGCCGGGCGGGACCGCCACGGCGGCGTCGCCGGGCGCACGGGCGGGCCTGGGCGCCGCGCCGGTGGACTGCCCGCAGCCCGGCGCGGCGGCCCGGTCACCGAGCCGGCTTACCCCGACCGCCGGGGCGTACCTGGGGCGGGCCGGCGGCGTGGCGACCGCGGTGGACGTGACCCCGGCATGCCAGCTCGCGGTCGGTGGCCGGTTCACCGCGGTGGCCGGCGGACCGGTGACCACGATCGGCCGCGGCGGCGCCGGCGCGGTGCTGCTCCTCGACGGCACCGGCCGGCGGCTGCTGCGTACCGTCCGGCTGGCCGGCGCGGTCGAGGATCTGGAGGCACGGCGGCCGGGCGGGGAGATCGCGGTGGCGACCGACCGCGGCGTCATGCTGCTGGACCCCACGGCGGACCGGGTCCGTTGGCAGCGCGGTGGCGCCGCCGGCCGGGTCGCGGTCGGGTCCGCCGGCACGGTCGCGGCGCTGCGCGGTTCGACAGTCACCGTGTACGACCTCGGCGGCGCGACGCTGGGCCGGGTCGCGTTGCCCGGTCGTACGGTCCGCGACGTGGCGGTGGACGACCGCAGCGGCCTGGTCTTCGTCAGCGGGTTCCGGCAGACCGGCGGTGGCCGGTGCGTGCCGGTGCAGATCGCCTACCTGCACGCCTACGACCGGCGGGGGAAGCTGCGCTGGCGGGCCTACGACCATCCCGCGGACCGGTTGGGCGACCTGTGCGCGGACAGCCGCGCCGACCGGGTCGCGATGGGCCGCGACGGCCGGCTGTACCTGGCGGGGGAGACCGCCGGCGGGAACACGATCTTCTCGCGTTCGGCCGGCGACCCGGGACGTGCCGCGCCCAACGTGGTCACCGACGACTTCAGCCGGGCCAGCAACACCGCCGACGCGCACTACACCTACCTGGCGCGCTTCGACCCCGCCTCCGGGCGCCAGCTCGCCGGGCAGGTGGTGATCAGCCGGATCGACAGCAAGGGCGACCGCGGCAACACCATCACGCCGCTCGCGGTCACCGCCGACGAGTCCGGCCGGATCTACGCCGGCGGGGTGTCGGCGTACCAGATCGCCGGCCGGTCGCAGGTGACGCTGGGTGGCCGGCGGCTGGCCCCGTACGCCGGTGGTGACGCCTGGGTGCTGGTGCTCTCCGCCGACCTGCGGCGGCGGCTGACCTGGGTGGTGTTCACCGACGGCGGCGCCGGCGTGGTGCGGGGGGTGGCCGTGGCCGGCGGGGTCGCGGCGGCGGTCGCGCAGGTCGACAAGGTCGGCTTCTGGCGCGGACCGGGCCCGTCGTTCGGCACCGGTGGCGGTTACCTCGCCGCCTGGCCCGGCCTGCGCTGACCGCCGCCCCCGGGCTCGTGGCTCACGTGACCCGGGTGGGTTCGCCGGGCATCCGTTCCCACGCGCGGCGGGCCGCGATGTCGCGGAGCCGGTCCATGGCGTCCCACACGTCGACGAACCGGGTGTAGAGCGGCGCCGGACCGAGCCGGAGCCGGTCCGGGGTGCGGTAGTCGCCGACCACCCGCCCCTCGGTGGCGAGCGCCCGGGAGATACGCAGCGCCTCCGGGTGGCGCAACGTGACGTGGCTACCGCGCCGCCTCGGGTCGCGGGGGGAGGCCAGCCGGAAGCCGTACGGGGTCAGCCAGGCGTCGGCCAACTCGACGAGCAGGTCGCCCAGTCGCATCCCCTTGCGCCGGACCCGGTCCACCCCGGCCTCGGCGAGCACGTCGAGCGCGGGGTCGAGCGCGGCCAGCGACAGGATCGGCGGCGTGCCCACCAGGAACCGGTCCAGTCCCGGCGCGGGGTCGTACCCCGCCGCCATGAGGAACTGGTCCCGCTGGCCGAACCAGCCCTGGATGGGCTGGCGGAGCCGACTCTGCAGCTCCTGGCGGACGTAGAGGAACGCCGGCGCGCCCGGGCCGGCGTTGAGGTACTTGTAGGTGCAGCCGACGGCCAGCTCGGTGCCGGTGTCGGTCAGGCGCACGGGGACCGCTCCGGCGGCGTGGGACAGATCCCACAGCACCATCGCCCCGGCCGCGCGGGCGGCGGCGTTGATCCCGCCCAGGTCCAGCAGCGCCCCGCAACGGTAGGAGACCGCCGAGAGAACCACGAGCGCCACGGTGTGGTCGAGGGCCTTCCGCAACTCGTCGAGGCGGAGTCCGTGGTCGAGATCCGACGGCAGGTGCCGGACGGTCAGCCCGCGGGCGGCGGCGAGACCCTGCACCACGTACCGGTCGGTGGGGAAGTCCTCGGCGTCGACGAGGATCGTGCGGCGCGTCGCCGGGGCGGCGTCCAGCGCGGCGGCGGCCAGCTTGTACAGATTGACGGAGGTGGAGTCGGAGACCACCACCTCGCCCGGGCGGGCGCCCAGCGCGTGTCGGGCGAGCCGGTCGCCGAGGCGTCGGCTCCAGTCGATCCACGTCGGCCAGGATCGCACCAGTTGCTCGCCCCAGCCGCGTCGGACGAGCCGGTCGAGGTGGGCGGGGGTGGCCGCCGGCAGCCGGCCCAGCGAGTTGCCGTCGAGGTAGATGAGATCGTCGTCGGCGACCACGAAGCGGTCCCGCAGGTGCGCCAGCGGATCGTCGGCGTCCAACTCCTTCGCCACGTATCGCGGATGGTCGTCGCTCATGGGTCGCCTCCTCCGGCTCCGGTCTACCCGGACGGTGGTGGTTCGTCGGTGCCCGGTCGGGCACTCCGACCGTCGCGGCCCGCCGGGCGCGGTCGGCCGCACCAGAGGGCATCGCGGACGGGCGGTCCCGGCGTCAGGCTTCGGACGGGCCGTCGACCGGACACTGCGTCGGCGTCCGGAGGGAGTCGCCATGGAGGTGTCGAAGCGTCCGGTGCGGCACGCCTCGATCGCGGGGACCGGTGGTTATCTTCCCGATCGGGTGGTCGGCAACGAGGAGGTGTGCGACGGGATCGACTCGAGCGACGAATGGATCGTCCGCCGCTCGGGCATCCACCGCCGGCGGTTCGCCGGACCGCAGGAGAGTCTGGCGGCGATGGGCCACGCCGCGGGCACCAAGGCGCTGGCGGCGGCGGGCATCTCGGTGGAGCAGGTCGACTGCGTCATCGCCACCACGATGAGCCACCTCAGGCAGGCGCCCGCGCTGGCCACCCGGGTCGCCAACCTGCTCGGGTCCGGGGCGCAGCACCCGGCGGCGTTCGATGTCAACGCCGGCTGTGCCGGCTTCTGCTATGCCCTCGGCACGGCCCGCGACCTGGTGGCTGGCGGTTCCGCGGAGCACGTGCTGGTGGTGGGCGTCGAGCGAATGAGCGACATCGTCGACCCGCACGACCGAACCTCGGCCTTCCTCTTCGGCGACGGCGCGGGCGCGGTGGTGGTGGCCCCCTCGGACACCCCGGGCATCTCCACCGTGGTGTGGGGATCGGACAGCGACCACGGCGACGCCATCGCCCAGCCCCACGACTGGTCGCTGTTGCAGGACCGCGCCGGCCCGGGCTATCCCTACCTGAGGATGCAGGGGCCGACGGTGTTCCGCTGGGCGGTGACCCGCATGCGGGAGGTGGCGCTCGCCGCGTTGGCGGCGGCGCGGGTGGAGGTCGACGACCTGGTCGCGTTCGTTCCGCACCAGGCCAACGACCGGATCACCGACGCTCTGGTGCAAGCGCTCGACCTGCCCCCGAGCGTGTTGGTCGCCCGGGACGTGGCGGAACTGGGCAACACCGCGGCCGCATCGGTGCCGTTGGCGCTGGACCGGCTGGTGAGCCGGGCCCCGGAGGCCGGTGGCGGGCTGGCGCTGCTGCTCGGCTTCGGCGCGGGCCTGCTCTATGCCGGCCAGGTGGTGCGTCTCCCGTGATCGACGGCGGGGCCGCCGCGGCCGGGTGTGCGGGCGTTCCTCGGCCTGGTGGAAAAGGCCACGGCCGGGTGGATGATAGTTGCGCCGTCAGTATTCGGCGGCGGTTGCATCGAACGCCCGGAATCGTCCGGCCCGCCCGTTGTCACTGTCGGTAGCTTAACGTTGGGTAAGGAGGCGCTGACGGTTCTCCGGGGTGCGGGGAATAGCTCCGGATTTGGGGTGTGGGAGCTGCCCGCCGGGCCGCTGGCCGGTCGCCGCCGGCAAAATTCCGCTCACAATTTACAACGTTAAGACAAAGAGCAGGTCGGACGGACCGCGCGATTGCTGGCGGCCGGTCAGGCCGTCCCCCGATAGGACGACGGCGGCGTCAGCGCCGTCCACGTCGGCCACGGCGGCGGCGCGTCGGCCAGGAACGCGGTGACCACCGCCAGGAACCGCTCCGGGTGCTCGGCGTAGGTCTGGTGCCCGCAGTCGTCGAAGTAGACCAGCTCGCTGCCCGGCAGGCTGCGTCGGTAGTCGGCCACGAAGGACCACGGCAGGTAGTCGCACCCGCCCTTGACGATCAGGGCGGGCACCCGCAGCCCGGTGAGCGCGGGACGGATGTCGGGGGCCGGGCGGGAGCGGTTCAGTGGCACCTGGTTGGCATAGAAACCGGGCCGTTCCGGCGTGGCCGGGACAGGGTTTCCGGGGCAGACGAGGCCGGGTGCGGACTGCCGGTACAGCGTCGCGAACCGGCTGTCCATCTCGTCGTCGCCGGACAGTGCGTGGGCCGCCCGGGGGCTGACCTTGAGCAGGCTGTAGGTCAGCATCGCCCGCGGTCGCAGGAGGGTGCCCAGCACGCGGAGCTGGTGCCGGACGTCCAGCCGGCCCACCATCCCGGTGCCGCTCACGTCGCCGACCTCGGGGACCAGGCGTCCTGGTGAGGAGAAGACGACCCGAGAGACGTGCTCGGGATGCCGGGCCAGGTAGGCGGCGGCGAGTGTCGCACCGTAGGAGTGACCGATCAGCACCATCCGCGGTGTGCCGATCCGCAGCCGGACCTGCTCCAGATCGGCCAGGTCACGCCCGAGCGAGTAGCCGGTCGGATCGGCCAGCCGGCTGGAGCGGCCGGCCCCGATCTGGTCGTAGAACCACACGTCGCGCCCGGTCTCGGCCAGCCGGCCCAGGATCGGCGCGTCGTGGTCCATGTCGGCCACCCCCGGACCGCCGTGCAGGAAGACCACCGGATCGCCCGGGGCGCCGGCACGGCCCGGCACCCGCAGCGCGGCGATCCGCGACCCGTCCGGCAGGACCCAGAACGTCGTGCCGGCCGGCGGTGGCGTGGTCTGCGGGGTGGCCGGGTTGAGCGTGGTCCATGCCGCGGGCAGCAGCACCAGGGCAGCCGCGACGCCGCCGCCGATCACCCGGATCCGCATCGCCTCCCCGGGACGCAGCTGCCGGGTCAGCAACCAGCCGGCGGCCACCGTCACGGCCGCGTAGGCGATCAGGCCGGCGGTGAGGAAGACGGCCGGGCGGGTGGTGAGCCGCGCCGCCCCGGATGCCGCCGACCAGCCCGCCGCGAGGCCGAAGAGGAGCGAAGCTAATGCTCCGCCAATGCGCAGAACGGTCATTAGGGCCTACCGAGTGGTCGAATTCGCCGACAAGGCGCATGATGCCACAATGAGGTTACCCAACAAAGGCGTTGTGCGCCCCGCCGAACGCGCATCCGCTGTTGGGGTCGCCTACTCATCGTAGTCATTCGCTTGTTGTGGTGCGGACGGCGTCGGACCGTTAACATTCGCATAACTGATCGACCTGAACGGATATCGCATGTTGGCCGTCCGGTCGACCCGTATGGCCATGTCCACCCTCGGAGGGCGTCGACGTGCCGCAGCCCGTAACGGCCGTGGCACCCGCATGCCCAGGTGCGCGAGAGGCCCCACGGGGCCGTGGTGAGGAGAAGCATGCACGACCTGAGCAAGGCGACACCGCAGTCCGCCGGACTGGCGATCCTGGTGGCCATCGATAACGAGCTGACCCGATGCGGCCTCAGCCAGATGCTGGGTGATCTGCCGATGGTGACCGCGGTCCAGCCGGAAGGCGATCCGCACGTCACCGCCCGGTTGCTGGAGAGCGGGGCGTACCAGATTCTGATCATCTCCGCGGGCGGGCCGACCGGCGGCGCCGACGCGCTGCTCGCCGCCGCCGCCCGCGGTGGCACGTCGTCGCTGTTCCTGCTGCGCCAGGCGGAGGACGCGCTGCTGCCGGAGGTCGCCGCTCTCTCGGTGGACGGTTTCCTGCTCGAACCCGGGCTGAACCGGACGGTCCTGGCCGACAGCCTGCACAAGCTGCGCCACGGCGAGATGCCCATCCCGGGCTCCCTCGCGCGGCGCATTCTCGACGAGCTACGCACCGCTGGCAAGCCCCGCTCAGACCCGCCGTTCATGCTCACGCCCCGGGAACGGCAGGCCCTTAAGCTGCTGGCCGAAGGGCTCAGCAACAAGCAGATCGCCCGGCGGCTCGGCATCTCCGAGCACGGCGCGAAGCGGCACGTCGGCAACGTCCTGGCCAAGCTGAACTGTCCCAACCGGACGGTGGCGGTGACGGTCGCCCTCAACCACGGCTTGCTGGCCGAGGAGCGGGCGTCCCCACCGGACCCCGCCGTGGTCAACCTTCGTCGTCGCATCGCATCCGTGCCGGAGCGCCAGCAGTGGGGCAAGGGAGGGAGAGCATGATGAGCGGCACAGTGTGGCTGGACGGGTCGCTGGTCGACTGGGACGACGCGCGGGTGCACGTCAGCGCGCACGGACTGCACTACGGGATCGGTTTCTTCGAGGGCGTCCGCTGCCACGGCACCCCACAGGGGCCGGCGATCTTTCGGCTGACCGATCACCTGCGGCGGTTGGCCCGCTCCGCGGCCACCTACCTGGTCCGACTGCCCTACAGCGTGGAGGACCTCGCCGAGGCGTGTCGCGCCGTCGTCCGCGCCAACGGCCTGACCGAGGCGTACCTGCGGCCGATCGTCTTCCTCGGCCCGGGAGAGAGCCCGCTCACCGCGCCGTACCAGGTGGCGGTGCTCACGTCCGCCGACGGGCCGCTGGCCGGCGGCGCGAAGCAGGACGGGGTGCAGGCCAAGGTCGCCAGCTTTCAGCGGATGCCCTCCCAGGTGCTGCCGCCCGCGGCCAAGGCCACCGGTCAGTACCTCAACTCCTACCTCGCCCAGATGGAGGCGCTGACCAGCGGCTTCGACGAGGCGATCATGATCAACACCGAGGGGCAGGTCACCGACGGCTGGGCGCACAACCTCTTCGTCGTCCGCGACGGCGAGCTGCGTACCCCGCACCTGGCCTCGGGCGCCCTGGAGGGCGTCGTCCGCGACACCGTGCTCACCTTGGCCCGGGAGGCCGGCACGCCGGCCCGCGCCGACGTGCTGGTGCGCACCGACCTCTACCACGCCGACGAGTGCTTCCTCACCGGCACCGCGGCCGGGATCGTGCCCGTGCTCGGCGTGGACCGCCGGCCGGTGGGCAGCGGCAAGGTCGGCCCGCTGACGCAGCAGCTCGCCACCGCGTACGCCGACCTCACCAGCGGTCGGAACACCGCGCACGCCGCCTGGCGGGAGCTGGTCGGATGACCCCCGTGGCGGCAGTGGTCGAACCGGACCACCGGGCCCGCGTCCGGGCCGCGATCGCCGGCATCGACCCGGACCGGCGGCGCGACTGGACGACCGACGGCCACCTGCCCCGCGACGTGCTCACCACCCTGGCCGACCACGGGGTCTTCCGCGACCGCTGGGCGCCCGGAGCCATCGCGGGGCTGCCCCGGGTGGTCGCCATGGCCGAGGAACTCAGCGAGTTCGACAGCGGTCTCGCCCTGGCCGCGATGGGACACAGCGAGGTCTTCGTCGGGGCGTTGCAATGGCTCGCCGCCGACGACGCGCAGCGGACGCTGCTCGACGACGCGCTCGACGGGCGGGCCGTGGGCTGCTTCGGCGCCACCGAACCACAGGGCGGATCCGACCTGGCCGGACTGCGCAGCACCGCCACCCCACACCCGCGCGGCTGGCGACTGGTCGGGCGAAAGCGGTACGTGTCCAACCTGGGCGGCGCCACCCATCTGCTCGCGGTGGCCCGGGTGGCCGGCAGCGGTCCCCGTGACCTGGCGCTGTTCCTCGTCCCGCTGGATGCCCCCGGCGTCCGGGTCGAGGGCTTCTTCGGCACCGCCGGCCTGCGCTCCTGCGACGTCGGCGAGGTCGGGATCGACACCCTGCTCGGCCCCGAGGCGCTGCTCGGCGCCCCCGGCATGGGCCTGGCCTACGCCAGCCGGCTGCTCCAGTTCGAGCGGCTGTCCATCTGCGCCCAACTGCTCACCGCCGGCCGGCAGGCGCTCGGCCTGGCCGCCGCGTTCGCCCGGCGGCGGATGATCGGCGGCGGCCCGTTGCTGGACAAGCAGGCCGTTCGGCACCGGCTGGCGCTCGCCCAGGCGCGCCTCGCGGTGGCGGCGTCGGCACTGCGTGACACCGTCGCCCGGGCTACCGCTGGCGAGGGTTTCGCGCACGAGGTCGCCGCGCTGAAGCTGGTCGTCTGCGACACCGTGGAGCAGGTCACCGACGACTGTCTCCAGGTCTTCGGGGCACGTGGCTACACCACCAACTTTCCGCTCGAGGGCTGGTGGCGGGACGTGCGCCTGGCACGGATCGGCGGCGGCGCCGACGAGGTGCTGACCGAGCTGGTCGCCAGCCGGCTGATCCGGCCCGACAGCCGCTTCGACGCCCAGCTCGACGTGCTGCTCGACGCGGACCTGCCGCACCCGTGAGATCGGGGGGTGGGGCACGCCGCGGCGTGCCCCACCCCCCGAGACGTCAGGCCAGCGTGGCGAGGACGCGGCGCGCGGGCAGCTCACCGCCGAGGACCGCGTCGCGCAGCACCGGGCGGCGGGGCTTGCCCGAGGTGGTCCGCGGGATCGCCCCCTGCGGCACCACCAGGACCGGGCCCGGCCGGGTGCCGAGCGCGTCGGTCACCGCCCGCCGGGCCGCCCGGGCCAGCTCGGGCGCGACCTCGCGAGCCCGCGGCGAAACCTCCAGCACCAGCCCGAACCGTTCCCCGGCATCCCCGCGGTGCTTGAACGCCGCGCACCCCAGCAGGGCCGGCCCGGCGGTGCTGAGGGCCACCGCCTCGACGTCCTCGGCGAACACGTTGTGCCCGGACACGGACGCCACCTCCGACCGTCGGCCGATCACGTACAGCTCTCCGTCGTGGACGAAGGCGGCGTCATCGGTGTCGAACGGGCCCGGCCGCCGCTCCTGGAAGCCGTCGGCGGTCCAGTAACCCTCGAAGAGCCAGTCGGAGTCGAGCAGCAGGCTTCCCGGCGCTTCGCCGGGCGCGACCGTGTACCGGTTGCCCGGCAGCGGCGGGCCGAGCGAGACGTGCCCGTCCGGCCCCCGGACCGGCCCACGGTCGTGCGGCGCACAGGACACGCCGACGGTGCCCTCCGCCAACCCGTACGCCGGCATGATCGCTTCCCAGGGAAAGCCGAGCGGTCCGGCCACCCGGTGGAAGTCGACCAGGTCCTCCCAGATCACCCGCTCGGCGGCGTTGAGGCAGGAGCGCATCGACGACAGGTCCAGCCCGTCCGGGTACGGCACCCGGGAGGCGAGCCGGAAACCGAAGTTCGGCGCGCCACTGACCGTGGCGCGTTCCTGCGCCAGCATGGTCAGCCAGCGTGCCGGGTCCAGCACGAACGACCTCGGGTCGGCGTGGGTCTGCGTCGTGCGGGCATAGAGCGCCGAGCCGAAGAAGCAGACGAAGCCCAGATCGTGGTAGAGCGGCAGCCAGGTCGACACGATGTCCCGGGCCGGGTCCAGCCGGAAGCACCGGCTGATCATCTTGACGTGCCCGGCGAAGGTGTCCCCGCGCACCGCGACACCCTTCGGGGAGCCGAGGCTGCCCGAGGTGAACTGCACCAGGGCGGTGCGCGGTACGGCCGGCTCCGGGTCGGCGACCCGCTCCTCGCCCTGGACGGCGGCGATCGGCACGGCGCGCATCCGGCCGGTCAGCGCGGGCTCGTCGGCTGTCCCGGTGAGGTGCAGCCGGCAGTCCATCGCGTCGAGCACCGCGCCGAACCGGGCGGCGTGCCCCTCCCGGCCCCGACGTGGCGCCGGGGGGAGCGAGACCAGGGTGCCGCCGGCGGCCCAGACGGCCAGTGCGGCGGTCACCGTCGGCAGGTCGTTGGCCAGGGTGACCGCCACCGGGTCGCCGGGACGCAGGCCGGCGGCCCGCAGCCGGTGGGCGGCGGTGGCGATCCGCCGGGCCAGCACGTCGTAGCTGGCCGTGTCGCGGTCACCGTCGCCGGCGACGAAGGTGACCGTCTCCGGCGACCCGTACGGGCGGACGATCTCCTCGAGCGACAGGCCCGGCGCGGTGGCGTGAGCGTCCGGCCAGGCGACGGAGGAAGGGGGAAGATCGAGCTGGGTCACGGGCTCGCCAATCATCGTCGGAGCTGTGGTGGGAGTCGACCGGCCGGAGGACCGGCCGACGGGTGGCTGCGCCGCCACCGGCCCGGCCAGGGCGGCGACAGCTCACCGGTCGGTGCCCGCCGCCTCCGTCTCCAGCTCGGCCACGGCCAGCACGTCCGCCCGCTCGGCGCGTTCGATGATGTCGTTCACCCGCCGGTCCGCCCGGGCCCGCTCCCGCAGCGCCTCCTCGATGTAGGAGACGTGCCACGCCTCGTCGCGGATGATCGCCTTCAGCGGACGGCGGACCGCCTGCGGCAGGTCCGCCTGGTCGACGTGCAGCTCGTACTCGGACAGGCCGCGCTTCTCCGACACCAGGGTCAGCGCCAGCATGTCGGTGAGCGTCTTCGGGATGCCGAAGTGCGCCGACAGCCGTGCCTGGTACGGCTGCGCCACCTCGGCCACCTCGCCGCCGAAGTCCTCGATGGCGCGGGTCCACAGCCAGGCGTGCACCGCCTCGTCGCGCAGGTGGCGGGACAGGTCGCTGCGGAGTCGGGCGGTGTCGGCCAGCCGGGCCATCCGCATGATGGCCCCGGCGCCGTGCACCTCCGCCGCCCGGTACTGGTTGAGGATCCAGACCGGATCCTCGGGGTCGATGTGCCGGCCGCTGACGCCGATCACCGGACAACCTGCCGGGTGCTCAGCGCGCGACCGACGTCGCCGATCGTGCGCAGGTCGGACAGGTCGGACAGCGGCAGTTGGGTACCGGTCTCGCTGTGCAGGGCGGCGAGCAGCTCCGAGGCGTCCAGGGAGTCGAACCCCAGGTCGTCCACCAGATCGGTGTCCGGTTCCAGTGCCCGGGGGTCCACCCCCCGGCCTCGGGCCACCAGCCGGGTGACCAGTTCCATCGCCTGTTGTTCGTCCATCACACGCTCCCACCGGTTGCCACGAGCGGATCCGTCGGCCGGCCCACCTCGGACGGTGGGCCGCTTCCCGGACGCTAGGGCCGCTGCCGGAAACCCGGATCCCCGGAAGAGGGACCCACTTCGCCGTCACCGGTTGACCGTCGCGGTCGGAGTGCCCGACCGGGCCCGGTCCGGGTACCGGGTCGCGCCGGCGGGCCGGGCACCGAGCGCCGACGACCTGGTGCTCCGCCCGGTGCCGGCGGTCACCCGGCATCCCACCTCGGACGGCCCGATCAGGCACTGCGCCTTCCCGGGGGCGCTCGACAGACTCGCCGTATGGTCGGGTGCGAAGCGGAGATCGAGCTGGGGGCCGTCGCGCACAACGTCTCCGTCCTGCGCCGGCTGCGCGGCGTCGAGGTGATGGCGGTGGTCAAGGCCGACGGGTACGGCCACGGCCTGGTTCCCGTCGCGCGGGCCGCTCTCGACGGCGGCGCCACCTGGCTGGGCGTGGCGTACCTGCCGGAGGCGATGGCGCTGCGGGCCGCCGGGATCACCGCCCCGGTGCTGTGCTGGCTGCCGCGTCCCGGCGAGGAACTGGAACCGGCCGTCCGGGCCGGCGTCGACCTCTCCGCCTCGGACCCGGGCACCCTCGACGACCTGCTCGCCGCGGCGCGCCGGGTCGGCCGGCCGGCCCGGGTGCACCTGAAGGTCGACACCGGCTGCGCCCGCGCCGGGGCCACCCCGGCCCGCTGGCCCGACCTGGTCCTCGCCGCCGGGAAGGCGGCCGGGGAGGAGTTGGAGGTGGTGGGGGTGTGGAGCCACCTGGCCAACGCCGACCAGCCGGGTCACCCGTCGACCGCGCGGCAGGTGGCGCGCTTCGACGAGGCGCTCCTGGTGGCCGCGGCGCACGGCATCACGCCCCGGCTGCGGCACCTGGCGAACTCGGCCGGCGCGCTGGCCGTGCCGGCCGCCACGTACGACCTGATCCGGCCGGGCATCGCGATCTACGGCATCAACCCGTTGCCGGTGCCACCGCCGGTGACCCTGGTGCCGGCGATGACCCTGCGGGCACCCGTCGTGCTGGCCCGCCAGGTTCCCGCGGGCACCCCGGTCTCCTACGGTCACGAGTACGTGACGCCCGGGCCGACCACCCTGGCGTTGGTCGCCGCCGGCTACGCCGACGGGGTGCCCCGAGCCGCCGGTAACCGCGCCGAGGTGCTGCTGGCCGGGCGCCGCCGGCCGATCAGCGGACGGGTCTGCATGGACCAGTTCGTGGTCGACGTCGACGACGCACCGGTGGTCGCCGGTGACCCGGTCGTGCTGTTCGGACCGGGCACGTCGGGCGAGCCGACGCTGGCCGAGTGGGCCGCGGCGGCCGGCACCATCCCCAACGAACTGCTCACCCGCGTCGGCCCTCGGGTGCGGCGGGTCTACCGAGGAGGCCAGCGATGACCATCCACCAGGACCGGCGTGCGGAGTCGGCAGTGGTCGCGCCGGGCACCGACGACTACGGAAGCTTCCTGCACCTCGACGCGCTGCTGGCGGCCACCCACCAGGTGCCGGACCACCCGGACGGGCGGTTCTTCGTCCTGGTGCACCAGGCGTTCGAGGTGTGGTTCGAGCTCATCGTGCACGAGCTGGTGGCCGCCCGGGCAGCGCTGCACGCCGACGCCCTGCCGGACGCGCTGCACCGGCTGCGTCGGGTGGTGACGGTGGACCGGCTGCTGGTGACCCAGCTGGACACGTTGACGACGATCAGCCCGGCCGGGTTCGCCGGCCTCCGCCCGCACCTCGGCACCGCGAGCGGATTCCAGTCGGTGGGTTACCGGGAGATCGAGTATCTCTCCGGCCTGCGCGGCCGTGGTCACGCGGTGGTCGCGCCGCCGGGCAGTGCCGCCGCCGACCGGCTCGACCGGCGGTTGCGCGAGCCGAGCCTCGCCGAGACCTTCCGGGTGCTGCTGCGTCGTCGCGGGGTGAGCGACCCGGTCCGACTGCTGCGCAGCGGCCGGCCGGACAGCGACCTGCTGGCGGTCGCCGAGACGCTGCTCGACCACGACGAGGCATGGGCGATGTGGCGGGCCCGGCACGCGCTGGCGGTCGAGCGGCTGATCGGACACAAGGGCGGCACGGGCGGCTCCGCCGGGGTGGCGTACCTGCGGTCCCGGCGGGACGAGCGGTTCTTTCCCGACCTGTGGCAGCTCCGGACCCAGTTGTGAGCGTCGGGCCGGCCGGGCGGCCGGGTAGCCGTTCGGGCACCGCCGGGCGACCCTGCCGGACGGTACCCGGGCGGAGTCTCCGTCCGAGGGCGGCCCGGCCGGGAAGCGGACGGCAACGTCATCGACGGGCGGCGCCCCGGCGACCCCCGCCGGCCGCCGGCCCGACCGGTCTCGCCCACCGAGGAGAGGGGACCCGATGACCGAGACGCCGCCGACCACCGCCACCGTGGCCGAGGCTCCCACCGCGGTCCCGCGGCCGGGCGACCCCGTCCGGCTGGTGTTCCTCTTTCCCGGTCGGGCCGCCGCCACCGCCGGCATGGGTCGCGCCCTGGCCGCCGACCCGGCGGTGCGGGCCGGCATCGACACGCAACTCGCCGCCCTGGACGCCGTCGTGGCCGGTCGGGTGCACGCCGTGCTGTTCGGGCCGCCCGAGGCGGCAGCGCCACCCGACGCCGCCGGCCCCGCGTTGTTCATCCTGGAACACGCGCTGACCCGGCTGCTCGCCGGTGCCGGACTGGTACCCGACACGGTCGTCGGGTACGGCGTCGGCGAGGTCGCCGCCGCCTGCGCGGCCGGGGTCCTCGAGCCGTCCGACGCGCTGCGGCTGGCGGTCGCGTACGGCCGGCTCGCCGCCGACCTGCCGCCGACGGCCACCATGAGTGTCGGGCTACCGCCCGCGGACCTGACCCGGCACCTGCCGCGCGGGGTACGGCTCGTCGCGGTGGACACCCGGGAGTCCTGCGTGGTCGCCGGCCCCGAGCCGGAGCTGCGGCGCTGGGAACGTGACCTCGCCCAGCTCTACGTCGCCTGTCACCGGTCGGCGGCACCCGCCGCCGGGTATCCCGACGACGTGCCGGCCCGGCTCGGTCCGGTGGCGGCGGCCCTGGCCGGAACCGCGCCCCGCACCCCGCGGATCCGCTGGCTGAGCACCGTCACCGGTCGCCCCGTCAGCGCCGACGAGGCGGTCGACCGGGAGCACTGGCTGCGCCATCCGCTGCACCCGGTGCGGTTCGCCGACGCCGCCGCTCAGCTCGGCCCGGGGGACCGGTTGGTGGAGGTGGGGCCGGGTAGCACCCTCACCGCGCTGCTCCGCCAGCTCACCCCGCACCTGCCGACGCGGGCGGTCCTGCCCGCCGACAACGCCGGCCGGCTGCCGAGCCACCCCGATCCGGTCGGCACGGTGCGGGCGTTGCTCGCCGGGACCGGTCGATCGGAGTCACCCCACTTGCCCGACCAGACGGAAGCCGGCGTGCCCCGGCCCGGGAGGAGACGCTGATGGAGCACGAGGGCATCGAAGACGTCTACGAGCTGTCCCCCATCCAGGAGGGGCTGCTCTTCCACAACCTGTACTCGCCCGGCAGTGGCATCTATCTGGAGCAGGTCACCATGCGGATGCGCGGCCCGCTCGACGTGTCCGCGTACCGGGCGGCGTGGCAGGCCATCGTGGACCGGCACGCGGTGCTGCGCACCAGCTTCCACTGGGAGGGTGTCGACAAGGCGCTCCAGGTGGTGCACCGGGAGGTGGAGTTCCCGATCGAGGTGCTGGACTGGCGCGACGCCGACCCGGCCGGGCAGCGCGACCGGTACGCTCGGTTCGTCAACGAGGACCGGATGACCGGCTTCGACTACGCCGACGCCCCGCTGATGCGGGGCCGGCTGCTCCGCTTCGCCGACGACGAGTGGGAGTTCTTCTGGAGCTTCTCCCACCTGCTGATGGACGGCTGGTCGTTCGGCCTGGCCTTCGCCGAGCTGACCGCCCTCTACAACGCGTTCGCCGGCGGCGGGCCGGCCGACCTGCCGCCGGCCCGCCCGTACCGGTCGTACCTGTCCTGGTGGGCCCGGCAGGACCGGTCGGCCGCCGAGGACTTCTGGCGGGCGCACCTGGCCGGTTACACCGCCCCGGACGTCCTGGAGCTGGGTCCGGCCCCGGCCGGCCCGCTGCCCGAGGGCGAACCCACCCATGCCGTGCTACCCACGCCGGAGCTGCTGGAGCAGCTCCCGCCGCTGACCACGTTCGGCCGGCAACACGGCTTGACGTTGAACACCCTCATGCAGGGCGCCTGGATGATCGTGCTGAGCCGCTACCTGGGCCGGCCGGACGTCCTCGTCGGCTCCACCGGGACCCAGCGCCCGCCGACGCTCACCGGCAGCGAACGCATCATGGGGCCGATGCTGGCCACCATGCCGGTCCGGGGCCGGGTGCGCGACGACGCCGACCTGGTCGAATGGCTGCGCGAGCTGCAGAACGACATGGCCCGGGCCCGCGAGCACGCCGACATCTCCCTGACCGACCTGCGCTCGCTGGCCGACCTGCCGGGCAACCGGCCGCTCTTCGAACTGGACCTGGCCTTCGAGAACGTGCCGGTGCCGGACATGGCCCTGCACGAGGTGGAACTGCTGGAGTCCACCTACGACGGGCGCCCGCACTTCCCGCTCACCATGATCGTCATGCCGGGCGAGGCGATGCCGGTGCCCCGGATGGTCTACGACCAGACCCGCTTCACCGAGGCCGCCGTCCGCCGGCTGGTCGACCAGTTCTCCGCCACCCTGACCAACATGACGCGCTACCCCGAGCTGCGGCTGGGCGACGTGGACATCATGCCCGCCGACCAGTGGCGGCAGATCCTGCTGGACTGGAACCGCACCGAGGGGCAACCGGTGGCCGCCCTGCCGGAGCTGTTCGCCCGCTCCGCCGCCGCCGACCCGGGGGCCGTCGCCGTGGTCTGTGCGGGCGCCCGGCTCAGCTACGCCGACCTGGCCGCGCGGGCCAACCGGCTCGCCCACCACCTGCGCGAGTCCGGCGTACGCCCCGGCGACCGGGTCGGGCTCTGCCTGCAACGCTCCCTGGACACCGTCATCGGCGTGCTCGGCGTGCTCACCGCCGGGGCCGCGTACGTGCCGCTGGACCTGGGACACCCGGTGGAGCGGATGCGCTGGATCCTCGCCGACGCCGACGTCGCCGCCCTGGTCACCCACGACGCGGTGGCCGGCTCCGCCCCGGACTTCGCCGGCACCGTGGTCAACCTCGACACCGACGCCGAGGCGATCGCCGCCCGGCCGGCCGCCGCACCGGCCGACGGCCCCGCCCCGGACGACGTCGCCTACCTGATCTACACCTCCGGGTCCACCGGTCACCCCAAGGGCGTGCTGGTCAGCCACGCCAACGTGGCCCGCCTGGTCGCCGGGGCCGGCACCCGGATGGCGCTGACCGCCGACGACGCCTGGAGCATGGTCCACTCGTACGCCTTCGACGTGTCGGTGTTCGAGATGTGGGGCGCGTTCGGCGCCGGCGCCCGGCTGGTGGTCGTCCCGCACGACACCATCCGCGACCCGGAGGCGCTGCTGCGCCTGCTCGACGCCGAGCGGGTCACCGTGTTCAGCCAGACCCCGTCGGCGTTCCGCCAGTTCATGGTGCCCGCGCTGGCCGACGACGCGCCCCGGCTGCCGCTGCGCTACGTGATCTTCGCCGGTGAGTATCTGGACACCCCGGCGCTGGCGCCCTGGATCGACAGGTACGGCGACGAGCAGCCGCACCTGGTCAACATGTACGGCATCACCGAGACCACGGTGCACTCCACCTACCGGCGGATCACCCGCGCCGACCTCACCGGGACGGTCCGCAGCAACGTCGGACGGCCCCTGCCCGACCTGCGGATCTATCTGCTCGACGAGCGCGGGATGCCGGTGCCGCCCGGGGTGCGGGGGGAGATCTGGGTCGCCGGCGCCGGCGTCACGCTCGGCTACCGGAACCTGCCCGAGCTGACCGCCGCGCGGTTCGTGCCCGATCTCTACGCCGGGGAGGGCGAGCAGCGGATGTACCGCTCCGGCGACCTGGCCCGGTGGACCGACGACGGGGAACTGGAGTTCCTCGGCCGCGCCGACCACCAGGTCAAGATCCGTGGCTTCCGGGTCGAGCCCGGCGAGATCGAGGCCGCGCTGCGCGACCGGCCGGAGATCGCCGACGCGGTGGTGCTGCCCCGCACGATCGCCGGGGACACCCGGCTGGTGGCGTACCTCGTGCCGGCCGACGGGGCGGCGGTGGCCGACGCCGACGTGACCGCCGCCCTGCGCGCGGTGCTGCCCGAATACATGGTGCCCGCCCACCTGGTCACCCTGGAGCGGTTCCCGCTCACCCCGAACGGCAAGACCGACCGGGCCGCGCTGCCCGACTTCGACGGCGCCCGCCCCGACCTGGCCCGGGAGTACGTCGCGCCGCGCACCCCCACCGAGGAGGTGGTCGCCACCGCGTGGCGGGAGATGCTCGGGGTGGAGAAGGCCGGTGCGCACGACGACTTCTTCGCTCTCGGCGGGCACTCCCTGCTCGCCACCCGGGTGGCGTTCAAGCTGCGCGGCACGCTCGGCGTCGAGGTGCCGGTCCGGGCGATCTTCGACCACCCCGTGCTGGAACGGCTGGCCACCGCGATCGACGACCTGAGCCGCCGCCCGGCCGTCGCCGCACCGGTGATCGCCCGCCAGCCGCGCCGGGCCCAGCGGGTCTGATCCCGACCCGTGCCGGCGGGGCGCGCCCGTGCCCCGCCGGCCCCGCACCGTCCGTGTCACCCCAGCGAGGAGCGTCCGCGTGAGTGTCGATGACAACCCGGTCTCCACCCGGGAGGCGTATCTGCTGCCCACGTCGTACGGGCAGCGCCGGCTCTGGTTCCTCGACCTGCTCGAACCGGGCAGCGCCGCGTCGTACACCGAGCACGGCGCCCTGCGGATCACCGGTGAGCTGGACGTCACCGCGCTGACCGGCGCGGTCGCGGCCATGGTGGCCCGGCACGAGACGCTGCGCACCGGCCTGGTGCTGGTCGACGGCGAACCGGTGCAGGCCGTCGCCACCGACCTGACCGTGCCGGTGGAACAGGTCGACGCCACCGGTCGGGTGCCCGCCGGCGCGGACACCCCGACGGTGCACGCCGCCCTCGCCGACGAGCTGCGGGAGCTGCTGCGGCAGCCGTTCGACCTGACCCGGCCGCCGCTGTTCCGGGTGGTGCTGTACCGCCTCGGCGTGGGTGACCACGTCCTGGTGGTCGCCTTCCACCACGCCGTCTACGACCAGTGGTCCGGCGCGGTCTTCGTCCGGGAGCTGCTGGCCTGCTACGACGCCGCGGTGGCCGGGACGGAACCGGAGCTGCCCGAGCTGCCCGTGCAGTACGGCGACTTCGCCGCGTGGCAGCGGGAGTGGGTCGGCGGCGACGAGGAGGCCGGCCAGCTCCGGTACTGGGCACAGCGGCTGGCCGGACTGCCGCCGCTGGAGCTACCCACCGACCGGTCCCGACCGGCCACCCAGACCTTCGCCGGGGCCACCGTCGACACCGTGCTCCCCGCCGAGCTGGTCGCCGGGCTGGACCGGCTCGGCCGCGCGCACCAGGCCACCCCCTTCATGACGGTGCTGACCGGTTTCGCCGCCGTCCTGGCCCGACACACCCGCCAGACCGACCTGGCCATCGGCACCCCGGTCGCCGGACGACGCGCCCCGGAGCTGGACCACCTGATCGGCTTCTTCGTCAACAACCTGGTGCTGCGCGTGGACGCCGACGGCGACCCCGGCTTCGCCGGCCTGCTCGACCGGGTCCGCGCCACCTGCCTCGACGCGTACGCCCACGCCGACGTGCCGTTCGAGCGGGTGGTGGAGCGGTTGCGTCCCGACCGGGACCTGGCTCGCAGCCCGCTGTTCCAGGTGATGTTCGTCTTCGGCAACGTGCCGCTGCCCGCGCTGACCGCCACCGGGATCACCGCCGAGCTGTTCCGCGTCGACCCGGGCACCGCCAAGTTCGACCTCTTCGTCACCTGCGTGCCCCGCGCCGACGGCGCGCTCACCGTCACCGTGGAGCACAACACCGCCCTGTTCGACCCGACCACCGCCCGGCGGCTGGTGACCCACCTGCGGCGGGTCCTCGACGCGGCCGTCGCCGACCCGGACCGGGCGCTGTCCGACCTGCCGCTGCTCACCGCCGCCGACCGGGCGCGGCTGGTGGAGTGGGGGAGCGGCCCCACCCGCGAGCTGCCGGCCGACACCCTGCCGGCCCTGGTCGCCGCGCGCGCCGCCGTCGACCCCGGCCGGGTCGCGGTCACCGGCCGTTCCGGCCGACTGGGGTACGCGGACCTGGTGGCCCGGGCCCAGCGGATCGCCGCCGCCCTGCACGCCGCCGGGGTACGCCCCGGACAACTCGTCGGCGTCGCCGTGGACCGCGACGTCGACCTGCCCGCCGCCCTGCTCGGCGTGCTCGGCTGCGGTGCGGCGTACCTGCCGGTGGACGTGGCGTTGCCGGCCGACCGGGTGCGCTTCGTGCTCGCCGACGGCGAGGCCGCGCTGGTGCTCGCCGACGCCACCACCGCCGACGCGCTGCCCGGCGACCTGCCGGCGCTGCGGGTCGACGGCGACCTGCCCGAGGCGGCCGGCTGGCCGGCGGTGCCCGGCCCGGACGACCTGGCGTACGTGCTGCACACCTCCGGGTCGACCGGCGTCCCGAAGGGCGTCGCGGTGCCGCACCGCGCGCTGGGCAACCTGCTGGCCACCCTCGCCGACCGGCCCGGCCTCGGCCCGGACTCCGTGCTGGCCGCGGTCACCACCCTCTCCTTCGACATCGCCGCCCTGGAGCTGTTCGGGCCGTTGACCGTGGGCGGCCGGGTGGACGTGGTGCCGCGTGTGGTCGCCGCCGACGGGTCCCGGCTGGCCGCCCACCTGGCCGAGGCCGGCGCGACAGCCGTGCAGGCCACCCCGACCACCTGGCGGCTGCTGCTGGCCGCCGGCTGGCGTCCCGGCCCGGACTTCGCGGTGTGGTGCGGCGGGGAGGCGTTCCCCGCGGACCTGGCCCACGCCCTGGCCGCCACCGGCGCGGCGGTGTGGAACCTGTACGGGCCGACGGAGACCACGGTCTGGTCGACCGCGCACCGGGTCGGCGGCGACGAGGACCCGGTGCCGCTGGGCGCTCCGGTGGCGAACACCGAGCTGTTGGTGGTCGACGACGCCGGCCGGCGGGTGCCGGTGGGGGTGCCGGGGGAGCTGTGGATCGGCGGCACGGGCGTGGCGGCCGGCTACTGGCGGCGCGACGAGCTGACCGCGCAGCGCTTCGTGGCGCATCCGGAGCGACCGGACGCGCGGGTGTACCGCACCGGCGACCTGGTGCGCTGGTGCGACGACGGCCGCCTGGAGTTCCTCGGCCGGCTCGACTTCCAGGTGAAGCTGCGCGGGCACCGGATCGAGCTGGGCGAGATCGAGTCGGTGCTGCGGGCCCACGACGGCGTCGGCGAGGCGGTGGTGGTGGTCCGCGAGGACGCCCCGGGCGACAAGCGGCTGGTGGCGTACCACGTCGGGGGCGCCGACGCCGACGCGCTGCGGGAGGTCTGCGTGGACCGGCTTCCCGGATATCTGGTGCCGGCGGCGTTCGTGGCGCTGCCCGCCCTGCCGCTCACCCCGAACGGCAAGGTCGACCGGCGGGCGCTGCCCGCTCCCGACCCGACCCGTCGGGCCGGCGCGTACGACCCGCCGCGGGGCGAGGCGGAGGAACGCCTCGCCGACGTCTTCGCCGACCTGCTGCGGCTGGACCGGGTCGGCCGGGACGACGACTTCTTCGCCCTCGGCGGGCACTCCCTGCTCGTCACCGCCCTGGTCGGCCGGATCGCCGCCGAGCTGGGCGTCGAGGTGCCCGTCCGGGCGGTCTTCGCCCAGCCCACCGTGGCCCGGCTCGCCGCCGTCCTCGGTCTCGGCGCACCGCCCGCCGCCGGGGATCTCACCCCCGCCGAGCGTCGCGCGGACGCCGACGGCCTGATCCGGCTGCCCGCCTCGTTCCAGCAGCGCCGGGTCTGGTTCCTCGCCCAGTTCGAACCGGACACCGCCGCCGCCTACCACCTGTACGGCGGGCTGCGGCTGCACGGCCGGCTCGACCGCGACGCGCTGCGCGCCGCCGTCGACCTCGTGGTCGGCCGGCACGAGACGCTGCGCACCGGGTTCGCCGCCGTGGACGGCGAACCCGTGCAGGTGATCCGTCCCGAGGTGCCCAGCCCGCTGTCCGAGGTGGACCTGACCGGGGCCGCCGACCGGGACAGCGCGCTGGCCGACCTGCTCGACGACGCCGCCCGCCGGCCGTTCGACCTGACCGAACCGCCGCTGCTGCGGGTCGTCCTGGCCACCCTCGGCGACGACGACGCGGCCCTGCTGGTCACTCTGCACCACGCCGTCGGCGACCGGCTCGCCGTGGAGGCGCTGACCGGTGAACTGTCGGCCGCGTACACCGCGTTGGCGGCCGGGACCCGGCCGGAGCTGCCCGACCTGCCGGTGCAGTACGGCGACTACGCCGCCGCCCAGCAGCGCTGGGCCGGCGGCCCGGCCGAGCGGCGGCAGCTCGACCACTGGCACCGGCAGCTCGCCGACCTGCCGGTGCTCGACCTGCCCACCGACCGGCCCCGCCCGGCGGTGCAGACCCACCGGGGCGCCACCTGCGACGCCGAACTCCCCGCCGACCTGGTCACCGGCCTCACCGCGCTGGCCGCCGAGCGGGGCGGCACCCTGTTCATGGCGCTGCTGGCCGGCTACGCGCTCACCCTGTCCCGCTACGCGCGCACCTCCGACGTGCCGGTCGGCTCACCGATCTCCGGCCGGTACCGCCCCGAGCTGGAGCCGCTGGTCGGCTACTTCACCAACAACCTGGTGCTGCGCGCCGACCTCACCGGCGACCTGACCGTCGGCGAGCTGCTCGACCGGGTCCGCGACACCTGCCTGGACGCGTACGCCAACGCCGACGTGCCGTTCGAGCGGCTGGTGCAGCGGCTGCGCCCGGACCGCGACCTCGCGCACTCGCCGCTGTTCCAGGTGATGTTCATCGCCGCCCCGCTGCCCGCGCCGTCGCTGCGCCTGGGCACGGTCACCGCCACCGCGTTGCGCGCCCCGGAGACCGCCGCCAAGTACGACCTCACCCTCACCGTCTTTCCCGCCGGGCCGGACACCACCGCGCAGCGGGTCGTCGCCGAGTACAACACCGACCTGTTCGACGCGGCCACCGTGAACCGGATGCTCGACCACTACCGGCTGGTCCTCGACGCCCTCGTCGCCGGCCCGGAGCGCCGGCTGGCCGACCTGCCCGCCCTGCCGGCCCGGGAGCGGGCCCGGCTCACCACCTGGGGCACCGGCGTCCGGCCGGCCGTGCCGCCGGCCAGCCTCGACCGGTACGTCACCGCCCGGTTCGCCGAGTTCGCCGACCGGATCGCGGTCGCCGACGAGGACACCACGCTCAGCTACGCCGAGCTGGACGTCCGCGCCCATCGGCTCGCCCACCACCTGCGGACGCTCGGGGTGACCCGGGGCGACCGGGTGGCCCTTTTCGCCGAGCGCGGCTGCGACGTGCTGGTCGCCCTGCTCGGCGCGCTCCGCGCCGGGGCCGCGTACGTGCCGGTGGACGTCGACTTCCCGGCCGAGCGGGTGGCGTTCATCCTCGCCGACTCCGGCGCGTCGGTGGTGCTCACCCAGGCCGGCCTGGTCGACCTGCTGCCCGAGCTGCCGGCGACGGTGGCGGTGGTGCGGCTGGACGCCGACCGGCCGGCGCTCGACGCCCAGCCCGCCGACCCGGTGCCGGACGGACCGGAGCCGGACGACCTGGCGTACCTGATCTACACCTCGGGCTCCACCGGCCGGCCGAAGGGCGTCGCGCTGCCGCACCGGCCGGTGGTGAACTTCCTGCTCAGCATGGCTGCGGCGCCCGGGATGGCCGCCGCGGACGTGGTCGGCGCGGCCAACACCATCTCCTGCGACATGCCGGTGCTGGACATGTATCTGCCGCTGCTGGTCGGCGCGCGGATCGAGATGATCCCGCACGCGACCGTCGTGGACGGTGAGCGGCTCGCCGACCGGCTGCGCGGCAGCGCGGTCACCTACCTCCAGGGGACGCCCACCACCTGGCGGCTGCTCCAGCAGGCCGGCTGGCGGCCTCCGGCCGGGTTCACCGCCCTGGCCGGCGCGGAGAAGGTCCCCGCCGACCTGGCGCACTGGCTGCACGGCGCCGGCGCCCGCGTCTGGCACCTGTACGGGCCGACCGAGACCACGGTCTGGTCGACGGCCTACCGGGTGACCGGCGGCGAGGACCCGCTGCCGCTGGGCGGGCCGGTGGCGAACACCGAACTGCTGGTGGTCGACGACGCGGGCCGGCGGGTGCCGGTGGGCGTGCCGGGGGAGCTGTGGATCGGCGGCGCCGGTGTCGCGGCCGGCTACTGGCGGCGAGAGGAGCTGACCGCGCAGCGTTTCGTGACCCACCCCGAGGTGCCCGGCTCCCGGGTGTACCGCACCGGTGACCTGGTGCGCTGGCGCGCCGACGGCCGGTTGGAGTTCCTCGGCCGGATCGACTTCCAGGTGAAGCTGCGCGGGCACCGGATCGAGCTGGGCGAGATCGAGTCGGTGCTGCGCGCGCACGACCGGGTACGCGACGCGGTGGTGGTGGTCCGCGAGGACACCCCCGGCGACCAGCGGCTCGTCGGCTACGCCGACCTGCACCACCCCGACGACACCGACCGCCCGGCACTCGTCGCGGCCCTGCACGCCGCCTGCCGGGAGCGGCTGCCCGACTACATGGTGCCGTCGGCGGTGACGCTGCTCGACGCGCTGCCGCTGACCGCCAACCGCAACAAGGTCGACCGGGCGAAACTGCCCGCCCCGGACGGGCTGCGCCCCGACGTCGGCGCGTACGACGCCCCCCGCGGGGACACCGAGGAAACCCTCGCCGGGATCTTCGCCGACGTGCTCGGGTTGGACCGGGTGGGCCGGGACGACGACTTCTTCGCCCTCGGCGGGCACTCCCTGCTCGCCACCCGGGTGGTCGCCCGGATCCGCGACGCCCTCGACGCCGACCTGCCCGTGCGGGCCGTCTTCGCCGCGCCCACCGTCGCCGGACTCGCCGCCGCCCTGCCGCCGCCCGCCGCGGCCCGCCCCGCCGACCCGGCCACCGGTGCGCCGGCCGGTGCCGGCGTGGGCGCCCCGCTGCCGCCGATCGCGGCGCAGTTCCGGATGCCGCAGGTCGGCGGCGAACTGGCCGGCCGGTATCTGCTGCCGGCCTCCTCCGGGCAGCGTCGACTGTGGTTCCTCGCCCAGCTCACCCCGGACGGGGCGGGCGCCTACACCGTGGACAGCGCGGTCCGGCTGGACGGGCCGCTGGACCCGGACGCCCTGCACGCCGCGCTGACCGCCGTGGCCGCCCGGCACGAGACGCTACGCACCTCGTTCCACGAGGCCGACGGCGAGCCGGTGCAGGTGATCGCCCCCACCGTGGACGTGCCCCTGAACCGGGTGGAGCTGACCGACCCGGCCGACCTCGACGGCACCCTGGCGGCGCTCTCCGGCCGACCGTTCGACCTGGGGACCGCGCCGCTGCTGCGGGCCACCCTGATCCGCCTCGCCGCCGACCGGCACGTCCTGCACCTGGCCGTGCACCACGCCGTCTGTGACCGCTGGTCGGTGCAGGCCCTCGCCCGTGACCTGGTCGCCGCGTACCGCGCCGACGGCGCCGCGCTGCCCGCCCTGCCGGTGCAGTACGGCGACTACGCCGCCTGGCAGCGGCAGTGGAGCGCGGGTCCGCACGCGGCGGCGCAGCTCGCCCACTGGCGGGACCGGCTGGCCGACCTGCCCACCCTGGAACTGCCCACCGACCGGCCCCGCCCGGCGGTCCGCGCCTGGCGCGGCGACCTGCGCTGGGACACCGTCCCCGCCGAGCTGGTCACCCGGATCACCGAGGCGGGTCGCCGCCGGTCGGCCACCGTGTTCATGGTCGGCCTCGCCGCCTGCCAGCTGATGCTGGCCCGCTACAGCGGCCAGCGGGACTTCGCGGTCGGCTCGCCGGTCGCCGGCCGGCCGCGCACCGAACTGGAACCGCTGGTCGGGTTCTTCGTCAACAACCTGGTGCTGCGCGCCGACCTGACCGGTGACCCGACCGTCGGGGAGCTGCTCGACCGGGTCCGCGCCACCTGCCTCGACGCGTACGCCCACGCCGACGTGCCGTTCGACCGCCTCGTCGACGAGCTGCGCCCGGTCCGCGACCGCGCCCAGACCCCGCTGTTCACTGTGCTCTTCGCGGTGCAGAACACCCCGGCCGCGACCCGGTCCATGGGCCCGGTCGACGTCACCCCGGTCGAGCTGCGCGCCGGCACCACCCAGTTCGACCTGTCGATCATGCTGGTGCCCGACCCGGACCGTGGCGACCTGCGGCTGCGCATCGAGTACGACACCGAGCTGTTCGACCCGACCACCGTGGACCGGATGGCCGCCCAGTTCCGGCTGCTCCTGGCCGAGCTGGCCGGTGACCCGGACCGCCGGATCGGCGACCTCGCCCCGCTCACCGCCGACGAGGAGCGCCTGCTGCTGCACGAGTGGGTGCGGCAGACCCCGCAACCGGACCGTCCCGGGCTCGTCGCCCGGTTCCGGGACCAGGCCGGACGTACCCCCGACGCGGTGGCCGTGGAGTGCGGCGACGCGCGTCTCACGTACGCCGAGCTGCTGGCCCGGGCCGACGGCCTGGCCACCCGGCTGCGCGCCGCCGGGGTGGCCCGGGGCGACCGGGTCGGCATCCACCTCGACCGCACCCTCGACCTGCCGGTGGCGGTGCTCGGCGTGCTCGCGGCCGGCGCCGCGTACGTGCCGCTCGACCCCGGCTGGCCGACCGACCGGATGGCCTACGTGCTCGCCGACGCGGCGGTGCGGGCGCTGGTGGCCGACCGGCCGCTGCCCGGCTTCGCCGGCCCCGTGCTGCCGCCGTCCGGCGACCCGGCGGAGCCGCTGCCCGACCCGGCCGCCGAACCGGACGAGGTGGCCTACCTGATCTACACCTCCGGCTCCACCGGCCGCCCCAAGGGCGTCATGGTGACCCACCGCAACGTGGTCCGCCTCGTCACCGGCGCGGCCACCCGCTTCCGGTTCACCGCCGACGACGTGTGGAGCCTGTTCCACTCGGTCGCCTTCGACGTGTCGGTCTTCGAGCTGTGGGGGGCCTGGCTCACCGGCGCCCGGGTGGCCGTCGTGCCCTACCTGGCCGGCCGGGAACCAACCGAGCTGCGCGCGCTGCTGGCCCGGCACCGGGTCACCGTGCTGAGCCAGACCCCCACCGCGTTCCGCCAGCTCGCCGCCGCCGACGCCGACGCACCGGACCGCCTCGACGCGCTGCGCTACGTGATCTTCGCCGGGGAGTCGCTCGACGTGCGCGCCCTGGCCGGCTGGCTCGACCGGTACGGCGACGACCGCCCCGAGCTGATCAACATGTACGGCACCACGGAGACCACGGTGCACGCCACGTTCCACCGGGTCCGGGCCACCGAACTCGCCGAGCCCGGCCACCACCGGGTCGGCCGGCCCCTGCCCGACCTGCGGATCGTGCTGCTCGACGCCGACCGGCGGCCGGTGCCGCTGGGCGCACCCGGCGAGGTGGCCGTCGGCGGTCCCGGAGTGTCGCTCGGCTACGCCGGCCGACCCGAGCTGACCGCCGAGCGCTTCGTCACCGGCCCGTACGCCGAGGGACCGCTCTACCGCACCGGTGACCTGGCCCGGTGGCTGCCCGACGGCACGCTCGACTTCCTCGGCCGCACCGACGCCCAGGTGAAGATCCGCGGCTTCCGGGTCGAACCCGGCGAGGTGGAGGCGGTGCTGCGCGAACACCCGGACGTCGCCGACGCGGTGGTGGTGGCCCGGCCCGGCCGGGCCGACGACACCGAACTCGCCGGCTACCTGGTGCCCCGCCCCGGCACCGACCCGACCCCGGCCGACCTGCGCGCGCACGCCCGCCGGCTGCTGCCGGAATACCTCGTGCCGGCCACCCTCACCCTGCTCGACACGCTGCCCCGCACCGCCAACGGCAAGCTCGACGTGCGGTCCCTGCCGCGCCCCCGGCGCGGCGCGGGCGACACCGGCCACGTCGCCGCACGGGACGAACTGGAGGCCACCCTCGCCGACCTCTGGCGGCAGGTCCTCGACGTCGACACCGTCGGCGTGCACGACAACTTCTTCGACCTCGGCGGGCACTCCCTGCTGGCCACCCGGGCGATGAGCCGCACCCGGGCCGCGCTCGGCGTCGACACCGGCGTCCGGGACCTCTTCGACCACCCCACCGTCGCCGGTCTGGCCGACCGGCTGCGCGGGCGGCGCGGCAGCGGCGTCGACGCTCCGATCCCGACCGTGCCCCGCACCGGGCCGTTGCCGGCCGCCCCGGCGCAGCGTCGGCTCTGGTTGCTGCACCAGCTCGACCCGGCCAGCGCCGCCGCGTACGTCATCGGCAGCGCGGTCCGGCTGACCGGGCCGCTGGACCCGGCGGCGCTGGCGGCGGCGTTCGCCGACGTGGTGGCCCGGCACGAGGCGTTGCGCACCAGCTTCGAGGTGGTGGACGGCGAACCCGTCCAACGGATCCACCCCGACCTGACCGTGCCGGTGGAGCGGGTCGACGTCCCCGACCCGGTGGCCCTGGCCGCGCTCACCCGGGACCGGCTCACCGCCGGCTTCGACCTCGCCGCGGCGCCGCTGGTGCGGGCCACCCTGGCCCGGGTCGCCGACGAGGAGCACCACCTGCTGCTCGCCGTGCACCACGCCGTCGGCGACCAGGCGTCCACCCAGGTCGTCGTCCGGGACCTGGTCGCCGCGTACCGGGCCCGGCTCGCCGGCACCGACCCCGACCTGCCGCCACTGGCGCTCGGGTACGCCGACGTGGCGGCCTGGCAGCACGACCGGCTGGCCCGCGGCGACCACGACGAGGACCTGACCTGGTGGACCGAACGGCTGGCCGGGCTGCCCGTGCTGGAGTTGCCGACGGACCGGACCCGCCCGGCCACCCGCGGCCACCGGGGCGGCCAGCGCGAGGCGGCGCTGCCGACCCGGGTGGTGGACCGGCTGACCGAGGTGGGCCGGCGGCACGACGCCACGCCGTTCATGGTGGCGCTCGCCGGCTACCAGTTGATGCTGGCCCGCTATGCCGGTCAGGCCGACTTCGGAATCGCCGTCCCGGTCGCCGGGCGGGACCGGCCGGAACTCGACGGGCTCGTCGGGTTCCTCGCCAACACGCTCGTGCTGCGCGCCGACCTGACCGGTGACCCCGGCATCGGGGAGCTGATCGGCCGGGTCCGCCAGACCTGCCTCGGCGCGTACGCCCACGCCGACGCCCCGTTCGACGTGCTGGTCGAGCGGCTGGGCCTGACCCGGGACCTGTCCCGCACCCCGGTCGCCCAGGCCGGGTTCGCCCTGGTCGAGCGGGTGGACGCCGCCGACCGCGAGTTCGCCGGGGTGCGCGCCGAGCCGCTGCCGTTCGACCCCGGCACCGCCAAGACCGACCTCACCGTCACGGTGGTCCCCGCCGACGACGGCGGCTGGCGGCTGCTCGGCGAGTACGACGCCGACCTGTTCACCCCGGCCACCGTGGACCGGATGCTGGCCCACCTGACCATGCTGCTCACCGCGTTCGCCGATGACCCGGACCGCCCGGTCGCCGCGCTGCCGGAGCTGCCCCCGCAGGAGGCCGCCCAACTGGAGCGGTGGGCGCACGGCCCGGCCCGGGAGTTGCCCGACACCACCTGGCCGCAACTGTTCGCCCGCCAGGTGGCCGAGGGTCCGGACCGCCCCGCCGTGCTCTTCGGCGACGAGACCGTCACGTACGCCGAGCTGAACGCCCGGGCCAACCGCCTCGCCCACCGGCTCGTCGCCGCCGGGGTCGGTGCCGACCAGCTGGTCGGTGTGCTCGCCGAACGGTCCGTGGAGATGGTCGTCGCGGTCCTCGCCGTGCTCAAGGCCGGCGGCGCCTACCTGCCGATCGACCCGGGCCTGCCCGCCGACCGGGTGGCGTTCATGATCTCCGACTCGGAGGCCCGGCTGTTGCTCACCCCGGCCGCGCTCGCCGACCGGGCCGCCGGCACCGACGCCACGGTCGTCGCGGTGGACGCACCGGACCTGGCCGACCTGCCCGAGGACGACCTGCCGAGCCGCAGCGGCCCCGACGACCTGGCCTACGTCATCTACACCTCCGGCTCCACCGGCACCCCCAAGGGCGTCGCGGTCACCCACCGGTCGGTGACGAACCTCTGGCTCACCCGCGACCTGGCCGGCCTGCACCCCGGCAGCCGGGTCCTCCAGTTCGCCCCGTTCAGCTTCGACGTCTCCGTCTTCGAGATGGTGCTCTCGCTGCTCGGCGGCGTGCCGCTGGTGGTGCCCGCCCCGCAGGACCTGGCCGGCGGCGTGGAGATCGTGGGGCTGATCAACCGGCAGCGGGTCACCTTCACCTTCATCCCGCCGTCCCTGCTGGCCCACCTCGCGCCGGAACACGTGCCGACCCTGGAGGTGCTCGGCTCCGGCGGTGAGGACTGCCCGGCCGAGGTCGCCGAGCGGTGGGGCGGCAAGAAACGCTTCCTGATCGGGTACGGCCCGACCGAGGCCACCGTCTACGCCACCGTCACCGACGAGATCGTCGGCGGCGGGCACCCTCCGATCGGCCGGCCGGTCGTCAACACCGTGGTCCGGGTGCTCGACGAGCGGCTGCGTCCCCGGCCGATCGGAGCGCCGGGGGAGTTGTACCTCGGCGGGCCCGGGCTGGCCCGGGGCTATCTGCACCGGCCGGAGCTGACCGAGGCGGCGTTCATCCGGCACCCGGTCACCTCCGAACGGCTCTACCGCACCGGCGACCTGGTCCGCTACCTGCCCGACGGCAACCTGGAGTTTCTCGGCCGCACCGACGACCAGGTCAAGCTGCGCGGCTTCCGGATCGAGCTGGGGGAGATCGCCGCCGCGCTGCGCGCCGCGCCCGGCGTCACCGAGGCGGTGGCGGTGGTCCGCGAGGACCGCCCCGGCGACAAGCGCCTGGTCGGCTACGTCGTCCCCGCCGACGCCGGTGCCGGCGACGAGCTGATCCGGGCCGCCCGGGAGGCGGTCGCCGCGCGGTTGCCGCAGTACATGGTGCCAGCCGCCGTGGTCGCGCTGCCCGCCCTGCCGCTCAACGCCAACGGCAAGGTCGACCGCCGGGCCCTGCCCGCCCCCGCCGGCGCCGGCGACGAGGACCGGTACGTCCCGCCGACCACCCCCACCGAGCGGCGGCTGACCCGGCTGGTCGCCGAGGCGCTCGGAGTGGACCGGGTCGGCCTGGACGACGACTTCTTCGCCCTCGGCGGGCACTCCCTGCTCGCCGCCCGCCTGCACGCCACCATCCGCCGGCTGTGGGGGGTGGACCTGCCGGTGCGGGTGCTCTTCGAACGCTCCCGGATCGGGTCGCTGGCGGACCTGCTCGACGAGCAGGGCAGCATCGACGTGGCCGCCGCCGAGGCCGAGCACGCCGCCGCGCTGCGCGCCGACGTGGTGCTGCCCGAGGACGTCCGGCCGGTCGGCGAGGTCCGCTGGACCGACCGGCCCGGCACCGTGCTGCTGACCGGGGCCACCGGGTTTCTCGGGGCTTATCTGGCCCGGCAGCTCGCCGAGGCCGGCGCCACGGTGCTCTGCCTGGTGCGGGGCCGCGACGAGGCGGACGCCCAGCGTCGGCTCACCGAACAGCTACGCCGCTACCGGTGCTGGCGGGACGAGTGGGCCGAACGGTTCCGGGCGATCCCCGGTGACCTCGCCGCGCCCCGGCTCGGCCTCACCCCGCAGCGGTTCGCCGCGCTGGCCCGGCAGGTGGACGCGATCTACCACTGCGGCGCGGTGGTGCACTTCCTGCGCCCGTACGCGGCGCTGCGCGCCGGCAACGTCACCGGCACGGTGGAGATCCTCCGACTGGCCACCCTGGACCGTCCCGTGCCGGTGCACTACGTCTCCACCATGTCGGTCTTCGGTGGGCTGGCCCGGCCCGGCGGTCCCGGCCCGGTCGACGCCTCCGGTGTGGTGTTGCGCGAGGACACCCTGCCCGACGACCCGCCGCCGGCCACCGACACCGGCTACAACCACAGCAAGTGGGTCGCCGAGCAGGTGGTGACGCTGGCCCGGGCCCGGGGCGTCCCGGTCGCGGTGTACCGGCCCGGCCGCATCGCCGGGGACACCCGCTCCGGCACCTGGCGCGGCGACGACCTGGTCTGCCAGGTGATCCGGGCCTGCGTGGCCACCGGGCAGGTGCCGGACACCGGGCTCGCCACCGACCTGGTGCCGGTCGACCACATCGCCGCCACCATCGCCGGCCTGGCCCGGCGCCGCGCCGCCCTCGGCCGCACCTTCCACTTCGCCCTGGCGGCGAAGGTGCCGCTGGTCCTCCTGGCCGACGCGCTCACCGAGCGGGGCTGGCCGGTGCGCCGCGTGCCGCTCGGGCGGTGGTACGACGCGGTCACCGCCGCCGCGCGGGCCGGCGACGACCAGCTCGGCCCGGTCCTGGCGATGTACGCGCCGCTGGCCGAGGGGCGGGTCACCGGCCCGGGTGAGCCGACGTTCGACGACCGGAACACCCGGGAGTTGATCGGCGCGCAGCTCCCGCCGCCCCGGATGGACACCGCCCTGCTGGGCCACTACCTGGACACGCTGGTCGCCGACGGCGTCCTTCCGCCGCCCCCGGGCGGCGGTCCGCACCACTCCGAGGAAGGGAGCACCGATGGTTCCGCGTAGGCCGATCGTCGTCGCCGGGGCGGGGGTGGGCGGCCTCACCACCGCCCTCGCCCTGGCCCGCCACGGGCTCCCCGTCGAGGTGTACGAGCGGCGCACCGCCGACGAGATCCGGAACGCCCCCGGCAGCGGTCTCACGCTGTGGAGCAACGCCTCGACCCCGTTGGGCTGGCTCGGCCTCGGCGACCGGCTGCTGGCCGCGTCGGACCGGGTGGTGGCCATCCACAACTTCGACTCCCGGGGCCGGCTGCGGTTCAAGATGTCCAGCCATCCGCATCTCTGGCCGGGGGCGTTGCCGTCCCTGTCGATCGGTCGGATGGACCTCGCCGAGATCCTGATGGAGGCAGTTCGACAGCGGGACGTCCAGGTCCACTACGGCCGCCCGGTCTCGGATCACGAGATCACCGGGGACGGGGTGCGCGTCCGCCTCGTCGACGGGGACACCGTCCTGGGCGCCGCCCTGGTCGGCGCGGACGGGGTCCGGTCGACGGTGCTGCGTGAACTGCGCGGCGAGGTACCCGGCGTCTACCTGGGTCGCACCACCTATCGGGGCGTCGTGCCGGGCACCGCCGGCCTGGTGCCGGAGATCCCGCAGCTCTTCCACGACGACGAGACCAGGATCGGCGGTGGGGTCTACCGCATCGGCGGGGACCGCAGCGCCTGGACCCTGTCGTGGAAGGCGCCGGCGGGGGAGCGCGAGGAGCCCGGCACGGAGCACGCCCACGCCGTGCGACTGGCGCGGCCGTTGCCGGCGCTGCTGCGGGACCGGGTCGCCGCCACCCCGGCGGAGGCCGTCATCCGCACCGACATCTGGTATCACGAGTGGCACGAGCAGTGGGGTGAGGGGCCGGTCACGCTGGTCGGCGACGCCGCCCACGCGATGCCGAACGACCTTGGGCAGGGCGCCTGCCAGGCGGTCGAGGACGCGGTGGTGCTGGCCGACGCCCTCGCCGCCGGTGACCTGTCCAGCCAGGCGGGGGTCGCCGCCGCCCTGCGCGTCTACGAGGGCCGCCGGTACGAACGGGTGAAATGGGTCCGGCAGCAGTCGGTCCAGGTCGCCACCGCGGCCGAGCCACGCAGCGCGGCGGCGCGCTGGGTGATGGGGCACCTGACCCGGGTCTATCTGGCGATGGCCGAAAAGAAGATGTGGCAGGAGATGCAGCGTCTGCCGGAGCTGACCGTCCACCCGGACGAGGTGGTGGGCTCGCGGTGAGCCGGCGGCGCACGGGGGTGGCCGACCGGGCACCCCGGCCGGGGGCGAGGGGTGCCCGCGGCCGGGGGTGCCCGGCCGGAGCGCCCGTTGGGAGTCGGCCGAGCCGGAGCGCCGTTGGCACGGTGAGGTGACCCCTGAGCTCACGACCGTTCGTCCGGCGAACGGGACGTACGACCCGCAGTACCGACCACTCGCAGCCAGGAGCGCGCATGACCGACCTTGCCATCGAGAGCGGCATCCAGGCGACCACCCTGCTCGACATCCTGCGCGACAACGCGGTGCAGGATCCCGGGGCGGTCGCCTTCGTGCACCTGACCTTCCCCGCCGGCACCGACACCTCGGACGGGCGTGGCGTCGCCCGGCGGCTCACCCGGGGGGAGTACGACCGGCGCTCCGCCGCCCTCGCGGCCACCATCGCCCCGCACCTGGCCCCGGCGGGTCGGGTGCTGGTGCTGCTGGCGCCCGGCCTGGACTTCCTGGTCGGTCTCACCGGCGTGTTGTACGCCGGTGGCGTCGCGGTGGCCTGCCCGCCCCCGGTGGACGGCGCGGGCGACCCGCGCACCGAACGGGCCGTGCAGATCGCCGGCAACGCGGAGGTGACCGTGGTGGTGACCACCGCCGAACTCCTCGGCCAGCTCGGCGAGCTGCGCGAGCGGTTGGGCCCGCACGTGCCGTGGATCGCCGTCGACACCGTCGACGAGTCCGCCGCCGACGGCTGGGCCCCGCCCGAGCTGACCGGCGAGGACCTGGCGTTGCTCCAGTACACCTCCGGCTCGACCGGCGCGCCGAAGGGCGTCATGGTCAGCCACCGCAACCTGCTGCACCAGATCGACCAGACCGTCGCGCTGGCCGGGTTGCCCGCCGGGGCGAACGTGGTCAGCTGGATCTCCCCCTACCACGCCCTGGGTGTGGCCGGCCATCTGCTGCTGTCCCAGTACCTCGGCGGCCGGGCGGTCTTCCTCACCCCGGAGGACTTCGTCGCCGATCCGTTGCGCTGGTTGCGGGCTGTCGCCGACACCCCCGGCCCGGTCTTCGGCTGCGCCCCGAACTTCGCCTTCGAGCGCTGCCTCACCCAGGTGCCGGCCGAGCGACGGACCGGCCTGGACCTCTCCGGCTGGCACACCACCTTCAACGCCGCCGAGCGGGTCCGGGCGAGCACCATCACCCGTTTCACCGACGAGTTCCGGCGGTACGGGTTCCGGCCGGAGACGATGAGTCCCGGTTTCGGGATGACCGAGGCGATGCTCTTCCTCACCGGCCGGCACGCCGACCCGGAGCCGCTGGTGCTGACCGTCGACGCCGCCGAGCTGGAGCGGGGTCGGGTGGCGCCCGTCGACGGCGGCGAGCGCAGCCTCACCCTGGTCGGGGTCGGTCCGGCCGGGCCGCACTGCGAGATCCTGGTGGTCGATCCGCAGACCCACCAGGCCGTCGACGACGACCTGGTGGGCGAGCTGTGGGTGCGGGGAGAGGTGGTCTGCCAGGGCTACTGGCAGCGCCCCGAGCTGTCCGAGGAGACCTTCGGTGCCCGGCTCGCCGACGGGACGGGACCGTTCCTGCGCACCGGTGACCTGGGCTTCCGACACGCCGGTGACCTGGTCCTGTGTGGCCGGCTCAAGGAAATGATCATCATTCGGGGGCGGAATCTCTACCCGCAGGACGTGGAGATGACCTGTGAACGGGTGCACCCGGCGCTGGCCGGTGCCCCGGCGGCGGCGTTCGCCGTGGACGTCGACGGCGAGGAGCGTCTCGTCGTGGTGCAGTCCGTTCCCGACCCCACCGGCCTCGACCTGGATGATCTGGCTCGCCGGCTGCGCGCCGCCATCACCGACGAACACGAGGTCGAGACGCACGAGGTGGTGCTGGTCGGCCCGGACGGCGTCGCCAAGACGGTCAGCGGCAAGGTTCAGCGGGGGGCCTGCCGAGACCGGTACGCCGCCGGCGAACTGCGCCCGCTGGCGACCGCCGGCCGGGCGCCGGCCGTCGCACCCACGAGCCCGCAGCCGGCCGGCGCCCCGCTGCGGGACATGCTGCTGGCCCTCGACGACGCGCTGCGCGTGCCGGTCCTCGTGGCTGAACTGCGACGTCGACTGGCCGCCCTGCTCGGGACCGCCACCGACCGGGTCGGCACCGACCTGCCTCTGGCCGGGCTGGGCCTGGAGTCGCTGCGCGCCATCGAACTGCGCCGCGACCTGGAGCGCGACCTCGGGGTGCCGCTGCCGTTGGTGCAGTTCATGCGCGGCTCCGTGACCGACCTGGTGCGCCGGGTGACCGACCACCTCGGCGGTGCCGTCGGAACGGACGTGGTCACCTGGCGCCCCCTGGTCGCCGACCCGGAGCACCGTGCCGATCCCTTTCCGCTGACCGAACAGCAGTACGCCTACTTCGTCGGCCGGGGCAGCGGATACGAGTTGGGTGACGCCTCCGTCCACCTCTATCTCGAGGTGGAGACGACAGACGTCGACCTGGACCGTCTCACCGCCGCGCTCAACCTGCTGGTGGAGCGGCAGGAGATGCTCCGCGCGGTGATCGAGGCGGACGGCACCCAACGCATCCTCGCGTCGGCCGCCGTCCATCCGCTGACGATCCCCATCGTCGACGCCGCGGCGCTGGACGGCCCGGGACGGCAGGCCCACCTGGACGCCGTGCGGGAGGAACTGAGCCACCAGGTCCTCCCGCCCGGGCACTGGCCGATGTTCGACGTCCGGGCCACCCGCCTGCCGGGCCCGGTCACCCGGCTGCACGTCAGCCTCGACCTGCTCATCGCCGACCTGGCCAGCGTGCGACTGTTCTTCCTGGAGTGGGGCGACCTCTACCGCGACCCGCGGGCGCATCCGCGCCCTCCCGCGGTGTCCTTCCGCGACTACGTGCTCGCCCTCGACCAGGTGCGCGACTCCGCGGCCTACCGCGCGTCGCGTGCCTACTGGTCGGACCGGGTCCCGCAGCTACCGGCGGGACCGGAGCTGCCCACTCTCCCGGTGCCGGCCCGGTCCGAGCGGACCCGCCGGGCGCGGGTGCTGGAGCCCGGCCGCTGGTCCCGGCTGCGTGAGCAGGCCACCCGGCGGGGGGTCACGCCCACCGTCGTGCTGCTGGCCGCCTTCTCGGCGGTGCTGGGCAGGTGGAGCCGCACCAGCCGCTTCGTGCTGAACGTGCCGCTGTTCAACCGGCTCCCCCTGCACCCGGACATCGGGTCGATCATCGGTGACTTCACCGCGGTGACGCTGCTGGAGGTCGACGTCGCGCCGGACGACGGTCTGGCCGGCCTCGCGGAGCGGATCCAGCGACAGCTCTGGCAGGACCTGGAACACCGCTACTTCTCCGGCATCGAGGTGCTGCGCGAGGTCAGCCGGCAGCGCGCCGTCCGCCCGGGAACCTTCGCGCCGGTGGTCTTCGCCAGCGGCCGGGAACAGGGCCGCGACGCCGAGGGCACCCAGGGCGCGCTCGGCGCGGCCTGGCTCGGCGACACGACCTACGTCGTCTCGCAGACCCCGCAGGTGCAGTTCGACCACCAGGTGTACGAGGACCGGGGCGCGCTGGCCTTCAACTGGGACGTGGTGGAGGGGCTGTTCCCGCCCGGCCTCGTCGACGACATGCTGAACGCCTACTGCGCGCTGCTGGCCCGGCTCGCCGACGACGACGCCGCGTGGCGACCCGGCGCGGTGGACGTCATGCCCACCGCCCAGCGGGAGCTGGTGGTGGCGGCGAACGACACCGCCGGCCCGGCCCCGGACGGGTTGTTGCACGCCCCGTTGGTGGAGTGGGCGGTGCGGGAGCCGGACCGTCCGGCGGTGGTCGCCGGTGAGGGCACGGTCAGTTACGGGGAGCTGTATCGGCACGCCTGCGCCGTCGCGCACCGGTTGCGGGAGGTGGGGGTTCGTCCGAACGAGTTGGTGGCGGTGGCGGTGGAGAAGTCCGCCGCGCAGGTGGTGGCGGCGTTGGGGGTGTTGCTGGCTGGTGGGGCGTATCTGCCGGTGGATCCGGATCTGCCGGTTGATCGGCAGGATCATCTGGTGTCGTTCGGTGGGTGTCGGGTGGTGTTGACGCGGGTCGGTGGTCCGGTGCGGGCGTGGCCGGGCGGGGTGGCCGAGCTGGTCGTCGACCTGGCGGCCGACCCGCCGGCCGGTGTGGACAGCGCGCCGGAGCAGACCGCCGGTCCGGATGATCTCGCCTACGTGATCTTCACCTCGGGGTCGACGGGCAGCCCGAAGGGGGTGATGATCCGGCATCGGGCGGCTCGTAACACCGTCGACGACATCAATGCCCGCTATCGGGTGGGTCCGGACGACGCCGCTCTCGGATTGTCGTCGCTGAGTTTCGACCTGTCGGTGTATGACGTGTTCGGGTTGTTGGGCGCCGGTGGCCGGTTGGTGTTGCCGCGGCACGGCAGCAACCGGGACCCGGGCCACTGGGCGGAGTTGGTGGCCGCGCACCGGGTGACGGTGTGGAATTCGGTGCCGGCGCTGGCGCAGATGCTCGCGGACCAGGTGGCCGGCGGCGGACCGTCGGGCGCGGGCGCGCTGGAGTCGGTGCGGTTGTTCCTGATGTCTGGCGACTGGATTCCGGTGGAGTTGCCGGGCCGGTTGCGGGAGTTGGCTCCGTGCTGTCTGCCGGTGAGTCTGGGTGGTGCCACCGAGGCGTCGATCTGGTCGATCTTTCACGAGATCGATGCGGTGGATCCTGGCTGGGAGTCGGTTCCGTATGGGCGGGCGTTGCGGAACCAGTCCTTTCACGTGCTCAACGATCGGTGGCAGGAGTGTCCGGTCTGGGTGACCGGTGAGTTGTTCATCGGTGGTGTCGGTCTGGCCGACGGGTACTGGCGGGACGAGGAGAAGACCGCCGCGCGGTTCGTGACCCACCCGGTCACCGGGGAACGCCTCTATCGCACCGGTGATCTGGGGCGGTGGCGTCCGGACGGGACGATCGAGTTCCTGGGCCGGGAGGACTTCCAGGTCAAGGTGGGTGGTTACCGGATCGAGTTGGGCGAGATCGAAGCGGCGCTGACCCGCCACCCCGGCGTGACCGCCGCGGTGGCCGCCGCGCCCGGCGACCGCCACCACCGGCGGCTCGTCGCCTACCTGGTACCCGCCGACCCGACCACCGGGCGCGGCGGCACCGCCCACGACCTGGTGACCGAAGACAGTGCGAAGCGGGTCCTCGGCGACGTGGAGACCGACGCCGCCCGGCGGACCGCGTTCACCCTGGCCCGCAAGGGGCTGCGCGACGACCTGGACACGCCCGGCGTGCCGCTGCCGACCGCCGAGGACGAGGCCCGACAGGCGTGGACGAGACGGGCCAGCCGACGGTCCTTCCTGGCCGCACCGGTGCCGTTGGCCGCCCTCGGCCGGCTACTGGACACCCTGCGCAGTCACGACGGCGACCTGCTGCCCAAGTACCGGTACGCCTCGGCCGGCTCCCTCTACCCCGTGCAGACGTACGTGTACGTGCGACCCGGCCGGGTCGACGGGCTCGCGGAGGGCGCGTACTACCACGATCCTGCGGCGCACCGCCTGCTACCGGTGGGCTCCGGCACGACCCTGCCGACCGAGGTGCACGTCTCGGCCAACCGGTCCACCGCCGACCAGAGCGCTTTCGAGATCTTCCTGGTCGGCCGCCTGTCGGCGATCAGCCCGATGTACGGGGAACGGGCGCTGCGCTTCTGCCTGCTGGAGGCGGGCCAGATGACCCAGTTGCTGGAGGAGGGCGCTCCGGACCACGATCTCGGCCTGTGCCAGGTGGGCCTGGTCCGCGACGAGGCCGAGGTGCGTGCGGCGCTCGCCCTCGACGGGGACGACGTGCTGCTGCACAGCCTGCTCGGCGGCGGGTACCACCCGGCGGAGGCCACGTCGGGCGGCCTGGTCGACGAGGTGCGGGAACACCTGCGCCGCACCCTGCCCGGCTACATGGTGCCGGGCACGCTGACGCTGTTGGAGAAGCTTCCGCTGACGTCGCAGGGCAAGGTCGACCGCGCGGGCGTCGAGCGGATGGCGCGGGAGGCGGGAGTCGCCACCGGCGCCCGGGCCCCGTACGTCGCGCCCACCCGGGCGGTCGAACAGGCCGTCGCCGACGCCCTGCGCCAACACCTCGGGGTGGAGCGCGTCGGCCTCGACGACCGCTTCTTCGACCTGGGCGCCGACTCCGTGATCATCGTCCGGGTCTACCGGAGCCTCTGCACGGCCCTCGGACGGACCTTCCCACTGATGTCCATGTTCGAGCACCCCACCATCCGCCAACTCGCCGTCCGGCTCGACGGTGGCGACGACACCGACGCCTCGGTCGCCGACGCCTTCAGCCGCGCCGGTCGCCGTCGCGATCGGCGGCGTGGCCGGCCCACCTCGGAGGAGATCCACTCATGACGTCGGCCGATTCCGCCGGTGACATCGCGATCATCGGCATGGCGGGCCGGTTCCCCGGCGCCCCGGACATCGCCACCTTCTGGCGCAACCTTCGCGGCGGCGTCGAGTCGATCACCTTCTGGGACGAGGACACGCTGCGCGCGGCGGGCGTGCCCCAGGAGCAGCTGACCGACCCCCGGTACGTCCGGGCGGGTTCGGTGCTCGACGACATCGACCTGTTCGACGCGGGCTTCTTCGGCTACAACGCCCGGGAGGCGGCGCTGATCGACCCGCAGCAGCGACTGTTCCTGGAGTGTGCCTGGCACGCCCTGGAGGACGCCGGCTACGGACCCGGGACCACCGACGCCGCGGTCGGCGTGTACGCGGCCAGCGCCCTGTCGACATACCTGCTGAGCAACGTCCTCGGCGGCCGGACGATCTCCTCGATCGCGGAGACCTTGGAACTGCTCGTCACCAACGACAAGGACTACCTGGCCAACCGGGTCAGCTTCAAGCTCGGCCTCCGGGGGCCCGCCATGGCGGTGCAGACCGCCTGCTCCTCCTCCCTGGTGGCGGTGCACGTGGCCGGTCAGGCCCTGCTGGAGGGGGAGTGCGACATCGCCCTCGCCGGTGGCAGCGCCGTCCGGTTGCCCCAACCCAGCGGCTACCTCTGGGAGGAGGGGCTGGTGTTCTCCCGGGACGGGCACTGTCGTCCCTACGACGCCGGCGCCACCGGCACGATGTTCGGCAGCGGCGTCGGGGTGGTGGTGCTCAAGCGGCTGGCGGACGCCCTCGCCGACGGCGACCACGTCGAGGCGGTGATCCGGGGCAGCGCGGTCACCAACGACGGCTCGGCGAAGGTCGGCTACACCGCGCCGGGAGTCGACGGCCAGGCCCGGGCCATCGCCACGGCCCTCGGCGTGGCCGGCGTGGAACCGGACACGATCACCGCCGTGGAGGGGCACGGAACCGGCACCCTGCTGGGGGATCCGATCGAGGTGACCGCCCTGAGCCGGGTGTTCGGTGCCCGTACCCGCCGTAAGGGTTACTGCGCTCTCGGGTCGGTCAAGTCCAACGTCGGCCACCTGGACACCGCCGCCGGTGTGACCGGTCTGATCAAGGCGGTGCTCCAGCTCAAACACCGGGAGCTGGTGCCCAGCCTGCACTACGACAAGCCCAACCCGGAGATCGACTTCGACGACTCGCCGTTCCGGGTCAACACCGAGCTGCGCGAGTGGACGGTCACCGACGTGCCCCGCCGGATCGGGGTCAGCTCCTTCGGCATGGGCGGCACCAACGCCCACGTCGTCGTCGAGGAGGCGCCCACCCCCGCCCCGCTGCCGCCGCCGGCCCGCGCCACCCAGGTGATCACCCTGTCCGCGCGTACCCCCGAGGCGCTGGAGGCGGCCGGTGCGCAGCTCGCTGCCGCCCTCGCCGCACCCGATGCCCCACCGCTGGCGGATGTCGCCTGGACCCTGCACCGCACCCGGGCGCCGGGCCGGCACCGCCGCGCGGTGGTCGCCGCCGACGCCGCCGAGGCGTCCGCCGCGCTGGCCGATCCCACCCGCACGGTCACCGGCGCCGCCGTCGACCGGCCCCGGCTGATTTTCCTCTTTCCCGGCCAGGGCAGCCAGTACCCGGGCATGGGCGCCGAGCTGTACGGCACCGAACCCGCCTACCGCGACGCCCTCGACGCGGTCGCCGCCGACCTCGAACCACACCTCGGCCTCGACCTGCGGACCGTGCTGCACCCCGCCGCCGACGTCGACCCGGCCGAGGCGGCCCACCGGTTGGCGTCCACCGATCTCGCCCAGCCGGCCCTGTTCGCCGTCGAGTACGCCACCGCCACGCTGCTGACCTCGTACGGCATCCGGCCGGACGCGATGATCGGCCACAGCGTCGGTGAACTGACCGCCGCCTGCCTGGCCGGCGTCCTGGACCGGGCCGACGCGGCCCGCCTGGTGGCCGCCCGGGGCCGGCTGATGGCGGCGATGCCGCCCGGCTCGATGCTCTCGGTGGCCCTCGGTGAGGACGAGGTCCGGCCCCTGCTCACCGCGGCGCTCTCCCTCGCCGCCGCGAACGCTCCCGAACTCTGTGTGGTCTCCGGCCCGGACGACGACGTCGCCGCCCTGGCGGCGGTCCTCGCCGAACGGGGGGTGTCGCATCGGCGGCTGCACACCTCGCACGCCTTCCACTCGGCGATGATGGACCCGGTGGGCGAGCCCTTCGCCGCCGAGTTCGCCGGCATCCGGCTCGCCCCGCCGACACTGCCGTTCGTCGCCAACCGCACCGGGGAGTGGATCACCGACCGGGAGGCCACCGACCCGGCCTACTGGGCCGGGCACGTCCGGGACACCGTCCGCTTCGGCGCGTCCGTGGCCCTGGTCGCGGGCCCCGACGTGGTGCTGGTGGAGGTCGGCCCCGGCCGGACGCTGGGCACCCTGGCCCGGCAGGCCAGCCGGGAGTCCGTCGTGCTGGCCAGCATGCCCGCCCCCGGCGACCCGCCGGCCGGCCCGCACCCGGGGCCGACGCTGCTCGGCCGGCTCTGGACGGCCGGCGTCGACGTCGACCTCGCCGACGCCGGGCCGCGTCGGCGGGTGTCCCTGCCCGGCTACCCGTTCCAGCGCCGCCGCTACTGGATCTCCCCGAGCGGGGAGGGCGGTGCGCTGGACCTCAGTGGGCTGCACGGTGGGGCGCCGGAGGGCGACACCGACACCGCCGGGCTGGACGGACGTCCCAACGTGCAGACCCCGTACGTCGCCCCCCGCGACGACCGGGAGCGCCTGGTCGCCTCGATCTGGCAGGAGCTGCTCGGGGCCGCCCCGATCGGGGTGGACGACAACTTCATCGAACTCGGCGGGCACTCCCTGCTCGCCACCAAGGTGGTCGCCCGGGTCAACGAGGCCTTCGGCAGCCGGATCGGGCTGCGCGAGATGCTCGCCGCGCCGACGGTCGCCGGGGTGGCCGCCCTGGTCACCGCCGGCCGGGCCGACGAGACCGACGAGCCGGGGCCCGGCCTGCCGCTCGCCGTGCCCGCCCCGGACCAGGCGCACGAGCCGTTCCCGCTGGCCGAGATCCAGCAGGCCCAGTGGCTGGGCCGGCTGGGCAGCGTCGAAGGCGGCAACGTCGCCGCGCACGTCTACTGGGAGGTGGAGACCGGCGAGGTGGACCTGGACCGGCTCACCGCGACGTGGCAGGAGGTGGTCCGCCGGCACGGGATGCTCCGCGCGGTCGTCGGCGACGACGGTCGGCAGCGCGTCCTGCCCGACCCGGGCCGGTACGTCATCGAGGCCACCGACCTGCGCGACCGCCCCGCCGACGAGGTGGAGCAGGTGCTGGCCGAGCGGCGCGAGACCCTGTCGCACCAGATGCGGCCGGTGGACGTGTGGCCGCTGTGGGACGTCCGGGCCACCCTGCTGCCCGGCGGCCGGACCCGGCTGCACCTCGGCTTCGACCTGATGATCGCCGACATCGGCAGCATCCGGCTGGTCTCCCGCGACTGGCGCCGCATCCACCAGGAGGCCGGCGGCCTCGCCCCGCTGGAGGTCACCTACCGCGACTACGTGCTGGCCACCGAGGAGCTGCGCGGCAGCCCGCTGCACCAGCGGTCGCTGGAGTACTGGCGGGAGCGGATCGCCGACCTGCCGCCCCGGCCGGACCTGCCGCTCGCCGTCGCGCCCGCCGCTGTCGCCCGGCCCGAGCCGGTCTCCTTCGACCTGGAACTGGACCGGGACACCTGGAAGCGGATCACCGACCGGGCCGGCGGGCACGGGCTGACCCCGTCGGCGGTGCTGCTCGCCGTCTACGCGTACGCGCTGGGCGCCTGGTGCCGGTCCGGGCGGTTCACCGTCAACGTCACCGTCACCAACCGGTTGCCCGTGCACCCGCACGTCGGTGACCTGGTCGGCGAGTTCGCCTCGTTCGACCTGCTCCCGGTCGACCTGACCGCCGCCGGCAGCGTGGCACGGCTCGCCCGGCGCCTGCAGGAGCAGAGCTGGCACGACCTGGAACACCGCTACGTCAGCGGGGTCGAGGTGCTGCGCGAGATGGCCCGCGCCCGGGGCGGGGCGGCCGGCGCGGTGATGCCGGTGGTCTTCACCAGCACGGTCGTGCAGGAGAGCGAGCCGGGTGACGAGACCTGGTTCGGCTGGCTCGGCGAGATGGTCCACGAGGTCGCCCAGACCCCGCAGGTGTGGCTCGACTTCGCCCTGCTGGAGACCGCCGACGGGGTCCGGATGAGCTGGCACGGGGTCCGGCAGCTCTTCCCCGACGGGGTGCTCGATGCGATCTTCGGCGCGTTCGGCCGGCTCACCACCGCCCTCGCCGAGGACGAGGCCGCCTGGCAGGCCGACCCCGGCGACCTGCGTCCGGCCGCCCAGCGGGAGCTGGTGGTGGCGGCCAACGACACCAGCGGGCCGCCCGCCGACGGGCTGCTGCACGCACCGTTCGTCGACTGGGCCACCCGGGAGCCGGACCGCCCGGCGGTGGTGACCGCCGAGGGCGCTGTCAGCTTCGGGCAGTTGTATCGGCACGCCTGCGCCGTCGCGCACCGGCTGCGGGAGCTGGGGGTACGCCCCAACGAACTGGTCGCCGTCGCGGTCGACAAGTCCGCCGCGCAGGTCGCCGCGGCGCTCGGCGTGCTGCTGGCCGGTGGGGCGTACCTGCCGGTGGACCCGGATCTGCCGGGTGACCGGCAGGATCACCTGGTGTCGTTCGGTGGTTGCCGGGCGGTGCTGACCCGCGCCGGCGGCCCGACCCGGTCCTGGCCGGACGGGGTGGCCGAGCTGGCGGTCGACCTCACCGCCGACCCGCCGGCCGGTACGGAAACCGCACCGGAGCAGATCGCCGGTCCGGACGATCTGGCCTACGTCATCTTCACCTCCGGCTCCACGGGCACCCCGAAGGGCGTGATGATCCGCCACCGGGCGGCCCGCAACACCGTCGACGACATCAACGACCGCTATGCGGTGGGCCCGGACGACGCCGCGCTCGGATTGTCGTCGCTCAGCTTCGACCTCTCCGTCTACGACGTGTTCGGGCTGCTCGGCGCCGGCGGTCGGCTGGTACTGCCCCGGCACGGCAGCAACCGCGACCCCGGCCACTGGGCGGAGCTGGTGGCCACGCACCGGGTGACCGTGTGGAACTCGGTGCCGGCGCTGGCCCAGATGCTCGCCGACCAGGTGGCCGCCAACGGACCGGCGGGTGCGTTGGAGCCGGTGCGGCTGTTCCTGATGTCCGGCGACTGGATCCCGGTCGACCTGCCGGGCCGGTTGCGGGAGTTGGCTCCGCACTGCCTGCCGGTGAGCCTCGGCGGCGCCACCGAGGCGTCGATCTGGTCGATCTGCTACGAGATCGGCGACGTGGACCCCACCTGGGAGTCCATCCCGTACGGCCGGGCGCTGCGCAACCAGACCTTCCACGTGCTCAACGACCGCTGGCAGGAGTGCCCGGTCTGGGTGACCGGCGAGTTGTTCATCGGCGGCGCCGGCCTGGCCGACGGGTACTGGCGGGACGAGGAGAAGACCGCCGCGCGGTTCGTGACCCACCCGGTCACCGGGGAACGCCTCTACCGCACCGGTGATCTGGGGCGGTGGCGTCCGGACGGGAGCATCGAGTTCCTCGGCCGGGAGGACTTCCAGGTCAAGGTCGGCGGCTACCGGATCGAGCTGGGTGAGATCGAGGCGGCGCTGACCCGCCACCCGGGCGTGGCCGCCGCGGTCGCTGCCGCGCTCGGCGACCGGCACCACCGCCGGCTCGTCGCGTACGTGGTGCCGGCCGATCCGGCCGCCGACCGGGACGCCCTCGTCGAGGCCGTCCGGGAGGAGGCCGCCCGCGTGCTGCCGGCGTACATGGTGCCGACCGTGGTGGTGGCGCTGGACCGGCTGCCGCTGTCGGCCAACGGCAAGGTGGAGCGGGCGGCCCTGCCCGACCCGGCCCGACTGGCCGGACCGGACGCGCCGACCGGCGAGGCGACCCCCACCGCGTTGCTGCTGGCCCGACTGGTCGGGGAGGTCCTCGGCCAGCCCGGGGTGGGACCGTTCGACAACTTCTTCGCCATCGGCGGTGACTCCATCACCGGCATCCAGATCATCGGCCGGGCCACCGCCGAGGGCCTCGACGTCACCCCCGCCGACCTCTTCGCCCACCAGATCGTCGCCGACCTCGCGGCGGTCGTCGAGGCCCGGGCCGCCGCCGCCGGCCGGGCCACCGCCGACGGCAGCTTCCCGCTCACCCCGTGGCAGCGCGCGCTGCTCGGCCCGGACGGGCCGGCCCGCCCGCTCGGCGTGCAGGTGCTCGACGTGCCGGTGCCCGCCGAACTGGACGCCGACACCGCCGGCCGGCTGCTGGCCGCCCTGCTCGCCGCCCACCCGGCGCTGCGGCTGCGACTGGTCGACGGTCCGGACGGCTGGCGGCAGCGCATCGGCGCGGCGGACGAGGAGTACGTGCCGCTGATCGACCTCGCGCCGCTGCCCGAGGCCCGGCGGGCGGCGGCCCACACCCAGATGGTCGCCGACATCCGCGCCGAGCTGGACCCGGTCGACGGGCCGTTGACCCGGGCCGCCCTGTTCGACCTCGGCGCCGGGGAGCGCCGGCTGGTCTGGCTGGTCGCCGACCTCGCGGTGGACGCCCGCTCCTGGGCGCCGCTCTGGGCCGACCTGCGCCGGGCCCTGGAAACCGCCGCCGCCGGCGCCGAGCCGGAACTGCCCGCCCCGCCCGTGCCGTTGGCCCGCTGGGCGGACCGGCTGGCCGCCGTCGACCAGCCGTCGCCGGTCGACCCCGGTGCCGACGGACTCGCCCCGCTGCCACTGGGCCCCGCCACGCCGGGAGCCGACTACCGGCGGCTGCTGCGGGTGCCGGCGGCGCGAGCGCTGCTCGACGCGGCGTCCCGGGCGTACCGGCTGACCGCCGACGAGGTGGTGCTGGTCGCGCTCGCCCGCGCGCTGGCCGGAGCCGGCAACGACCGGGCGGTGTTGGACGTCGAGCACGACCTGCGCGCCGACGGCGTCGCCGACCTCGACGTCACCGGCGCGGTCGGCCCGTACGCCGTGATCGCCCCGCTCGCCCTGACCCTCACCGACGACCTGGCGGAGCTGGTGCCGGCGGTCAAGGAACACCACCGGCGGGCCGCCGCGCGGCCGGTGCCGACCGTCCGGCCCGCGCAACTGCTGCTGCGGCACCTGGGCGACCTCGACGGCGCACCCGGCGCGGCCGGCGAACCGGCGGGCGCTCCCCGGGCGCACGACGGCCCCGGGCACCGGGTGCTGGTCACCGGGCACCTCGCCGCCGGTGACCTGCTGGTCGACGTGCAGGCCGCCGACGTGGGCCCGGTCGACGCCGCCACCCTGGACGCCCTGGTGGACGCGCTCGACGCCGCCCTGGGCGAGCTGGCCGCGCACTGCGCCCGACCGGGCGCCGGCACGGTCAGCCCGAGCGACTTCCCGCTCGCCGGCCTCGGCGGCGTCGACCTCACCGCCTTCCTGACCGCCGTCACCAGCCGCCGGTCCGGCGCCGCCGGACCCGCCCCCGACGCGGACGACGGCACCGCCGGGCGGTCCGCCGACACCGAGGGGAGCCCACGATGACCGTCCCCACCGCACCCGGCGTGCCGCAGCCGGTGACCTGGCTGCCGCCCGAGGACCAGAAGTGGCGCGACACCGTCCGGGTGGTCACCGCCGAGACCGTCGCGCCCCGGGTCCGGGCCATGGACGAGGCCGCCCGGATCGACCCCGACCTGATCCGGGAACTCTTCGCCGCCGGGCTGATGGGCGTCGAGATCCCCGAGGTGTACGGGGGAGCGGGCCGGGACCTGTTCGCCGTGGTCGTCGCCGTCGAGGAGATGGCCCGGGTGGACCCCTCGGTGGCCGTCCTGGTCGACGTGCAGAACGCCCTGGTGGCCAGCGCGCTGCTGCACCACGGCGACGGGGACACCCGCCGTCGGCACCTGCCCCGGCTGGCCAACGGCACCGTCGGCGCGTACGCGATCAGCGAGCCCGACGCGGGCAGCGACGCCTTCGCCGGCCGTACCCGGGCCGTCGCCGACGCTGGCGGATACGTCATCGACGGCGGAAAGCGCTGGATCAGCAGTGCCGCGGAGGCCGGCCTGTTCGTGGTCTTCGCCCGACTCGCCGACGCCGGGCTCACCGCGTTCCTGGTCGACCGGGACACGCCCGGCCTGAGCGTCGGCCCGCCGGTGGCCAAGATGGGCATCCGGGCCAGCTCCACCTGCGACGTCACCTTCGACGGCGTCCGGGTCGGCCGGCGGGACCTGCTCGGCCGCCCCGGCGCGGGGGAACTGGTGGCGGTGGAGACGCTCAACGTCGGCAAGGTCGGTATCGCCGCCCAGCTCGTCGGCCTGGCTCAGGGGGTGCTGGACGCCGCCACCGGCTACGCGGCCCGCCGCCACCAGTTCGGCCAGCCGATCGGCGCCTATCAGGGAGTGGCGTTCCCGCTGGCCCGGGTCGCCGCCGAGCTGCAGGCCGCCCGCGCGTTGCTCTACGACACCACCCGGCTGCTCCAGCACGGCGGCTCGTCCACCCAGCGGCTGCGTGCCACCGCGATGGCCAAGTACGTCGCCTCGGAGGTCGCCGAGCGGGCCGCCGGGCTGGCCGTGGAGACGCTCGGCGCCAACGGCTTCGTGCCCGAGCACGGGGTGGAGAAGTTCTACCGGGACGCCAAGGTCGGAAAGATCTACGAGGGGACCTCCAACATGCAGTTCCGTACCATCGCTGCCACCGGTGACCGGGGCGTCGCCCCGGCGGAGCGCTGACCGGTGAGCCGGGTCCTGCTGTTCTGCCTGCCGTACGCCGGCGGCTCCGCGATGCGCGTCTACGGACGGTGGCAGCGGGAACTGCCGGACAGCGTCGAGGTGGTGCCGGTGGAGTTGGCCGGACGCGGCGCCCGGATCGTCGAGACGCCCCTGACCAGCGTGGACGACATCACCGCGGACGTCCTTCCGCCGGTGCTCGACCGCATCGACCGCCCGTACGCCCTCTTCGGCCACAGCCTCGGCGCGCTGGTCGCGTTCGAGCTGGCCCGCCGGCTGGAACACCTGCACGGTCGGCCCGCGACGCACCTGTTCGTCTCCGGCCACATCCCGCCGCAGCACCCGCGACCCCCCGGCCAGTACGACTACCGGCTGCCCGACGCGCTGTTCCGGGAGCGGCTGCGGGAGCTGGCCGGCACCCCGGAGGAGGTGCTCGCCCACGACGAGCTGCTCGACCTGGTCATCCCCGTCCTGCGCGCCGACTTCGAGGCCGCCGACACCTACCGGTCGCGGCCCGGCCCTCGGATCAGTCCACCACTGACCGTCTACGGCGGCGCGGACGACCCGGAGGCTCCACCGGAGACGCTGCCGGACTGGGCGGTGCTCACCACCGGCCGGCACGAGGTGCGGATCCTGCCCGGCGGCCACTTCTTCCTCAACGACGAGCAGGCGACCGTGCTCAAGGGGATCGCCGCAGACCTGGAGCCGGCCCGGACGGTGCCGGTGGAGAACGGAAGGACGTCCTGATGCGGTTTCGCCCCGGCTTCTACAACACCCTCTACCGGTTCAACCTGGCGCCCTGGGACAAGGAGGTCCGCCCCCAGCTCACCGAGCTGGTCGAGTCCGGCCGGCTCACCCCGACGGAGCTGCCCCGGGCGCTGGACCTCGGTTGCGGCACCGGCGCCGAGGCGGTCTACCTGGCCCGGCAGGGCTTCGGGCCGGTCGTCGGGGTGGACTTCTCGCCGGTGGCGCTGCGCCGGGCGCGGGCCCGAGCGAAGGCGGCCGGGGTCACCGACCGGTGCACCTTCACCGAGGCCGACGTCACCGCCGGCCCGATTCCCGGCCTCGCCGACTCCTACGACCTGATCTGCGACTTCGGCGCGCTCAACGACACCGAGGGGGAGCAGCGGTTGGCGGTGGCCCGGGCCATCCACCGGCTCAGCCGGCCCGGTGGCGCGGTGCTGCTCTGGTGTTTCCAGGGCGACAAGAGCCAACTGAAGGGCGGCGCGAAGATCGCGCCGATGATCGCTCCCGGTGAGGAGAAGGAGCTTTTCGGCGACGCCTTCGACCTGGAGTACCTGCCGACCCGCCCGCGCACCGTGATGCTGCTGATGACCCGGCGCTGACCTGGAGGAGCCACCATGAAGACCACCGGACCGATCCTCGTCGCCGGCGCCGGGGTCGGCGGCCTGACCGCCGCCCTGGCCCTGGCCCGGCACGGCATCCCCGTCCAGGTGTACGAGCGGCGCGACCTGGACGAGATCGTCACCAACGCCGGGTTCGGCCACACCATCTGGAGCAACGCGACGACCTCCCTGGCGTCGCTGGGGCTGGCACAGCGGCTGCTCGACCGCGCCGAGGTGCTGACCGGCTCGGAGAGCCGTGACCAGCGCCAACGGGTGATGTTCCGGATGGCCATCGCGGAGAGCATCTCGCCCGGCGGCACCCCGGCGGTGGGCATCGGCCGCGGCGACCTCATCGAACTGCTGCGGGAGGCGTGCGCGGAGCACGGCGTGCGACCCGAGTACGGGCAGCGCGCCACCGGGTACGAATCCACCGCCGACGGGGTGACCCTGAAACTCGGCGACGGTCGGACGGTGACCGGCGCCGCCCTGGTGGCCGCCGACGGCATCCGCTCGACGATCCTCACCCAGCTACGCGGCGACCTGCCCATCATCCACACAGGTCGGTCGACCTACCGGGGCATCGCCCCGGGCACCTGCGGGCTCAACCCTGGTGTGGTCAATCTCCTCTCCAACCCGGACACCCGGATCGGCGGCGGCGCCTGGCTGATCGGCGGCGACCGGGTGGTGTGGACGCTCTCCTGCGAGCGGGAACCCGGCGGCGAGGACCCGCAGGGCACCGCGGCCCGCGCCCGGGAACTCGCCGCCTCCGTCGGCGGGCCGGCCCCCGTCTTCGTCGGCGCCACCCCGCCGGAGAGCATCAGCCGGCTGGACGTCTATTACCACGAGTGGCACGACCGGTGGGGTGAGGGACCGGTCACGCTGCTCGGCGACGCCGCCCACGCCCTCCCCACCGACCTCGGCCAGGGCGCGTGCATGGCCATCGAGGACGGGGTCGTGCTCGGCGACTGCCTCGCCACCGCCCCCGACGTCACCAGCGGACTGCGGGAGTACGAGCGCCGCCGCCGGGAACGCGTCTTCTGGATCCGGGAGCGGGTGCTGCGGGTGAACCGGTTCAAGCCGGTCCGGAACAAGGCACTGCGGTGGGCGGTCGGCAAGGTGGCCAAGGTGGTCGTGTCGCGGAGCGCGCCGAAGATGTGGCAGGAGATGCAACGTCCGCCGCGGATCACCGCCCCCGACGCCTCCCGGCGGTGAGCCGTCGCCCCGTCGCCCGGATCGGCGGCGGGGCCACGGCACCCCCGCACGCCGCGCCGGGTGGAGCCGGTCGTCGTCGCCGGCCCGCCCGGTCAGCGGTGTGCCGGCTCCACCACGGCGGCGGACGCCGCCGGGACCGCCGCCCGGGGCTCCCGGATCAGCACGGCCACCGCCGCGGCGACCAGGGCGGCGATCCCCGCGGCGGTCAGACCGAGGTGGATGCCGGCGGTGAGCGCCCGGTCCACCAGGGCCGTGACGGCCGGGGTCGTCGTGCCGCCGAGGTCACCGTCCTGGGCGAAGAGCCGCCGGGCCAGCTCGGCCGAGTCCGCGCCGGACAGGCCGACCGCATCCGCGCCATCGGCCACCACCCGACGGAACCCGCCGGTGACCAGCGCGCCCAGCACCGCGATGCCGACCAGCGCCCCGATCTGCTGCCCGGTCTCCCCGGTGGCCGACGCCAGGCCCGCCCGGTCGGGTCGGACGCTGCCCATCAGGGCGCTGTTGACCGGTGGGATGGCCAGCCCGACGCCCACGCCGAAGAGCACCAGCAGCGGCCACCACCCGACGTACGGGTCGTCGGTGCCGACCCGGGCCAGCAGCAGCAGCGCGACGCCCATCAGCAGCGCCCCGGCGCACACCGGCACCCGGGCGCCGACCCGCCCGGCCAGCAGCCCCGCCAGTGGGGCGGCCACCATCACCGTGGCCATGGCCGGCAGGAAGCGCACTCCGGCCTCCGCCGCCGAATACCCCTGCGCCTGCTGAAGGAAGAGACTGATCAGGAAGAACGAGGCGTACATTCCGAACGCGACGAGCCCGATCACCAGGGTGCTGGCGGTGAAGGTGGTCGACCGGAACAGGTTCAGGTCCAGCATCGGATGCGCCGCCCGCCGCTCCACGGCCAGCAGCGCCGCCAGCGCCACCACCGAGGCGACGAACAGGCCGACGATCAGCGGTGAGCCCCAGCCGAAGCGGCTCCCCTCCACCAACGCGACGGTGAGCGTGCCGAGCCAGATCACCGCGAGCAGTTGACCCGGCAGGTCGATCACGCGGCGCAGCGGACCGGCGGCGGGGGCGGTGCCGTCCCGGCCCAGCAGCGCCCGCGCGCCCAACAGGAGCGCCAGGGCGCCGACCGGCAGGTTGACCAGGAACACCGACCGCCATCCCCACCGCGCGGTGAGCACTCCACCGAGCACCGGCCCGAGCAGCAGGGCCAGCGCGGACACCCCCGACCAGATGCCGAAGGCCCGCGCCCGCTCCCGGGGGGTGGGGAAGGTGTGCGACAGGATGGCCAGCGTCTGCGGGGTCACCAGGGCCGCCCCGAGCCCCTGCACGACCCGGCCGGCCACCAGCAGCTCCAGCCGGGGTGCGGCGGCGCACAGTGTCGAGCCGACCGTGAAGACGGCCAGCCCGGCGAGGAACATCGGCGCCCGGCCGAGCCGGTCGCCGAGGCTGCCCGAGGTCAGCAGCAGCGCCGCGAAGACCAACACGTATCCGTCGGCGATCCACACCAGACCGGTCAGGTCGGCGTCGAGGTCGGCCCGCATGGCGGGCAGCGTGAGGCTGATCGCGGTGCTGTCCAGCAACGCCATGAACAGCGCCAGGCAGACCACCACCAGGACGGCGGTGCGGGAGGACGAGGGTCGCGCGGATCCGGCCGCCACGGCTTTCTCCTGTCTTCGGCGTGTGATCGGCGGGGCGGTGCCCCGGCCAGGCGACGCTGCCACCGGGTGCCCCGACCGGCCAGCCGACGGCGACCGCGCCGACCGAGGTGCCCGACCGGGCAGCCCTGTCGCGCCCTCGTGGCCGCGCCGTCCGGCCGCTTGCCACTGCCCGGACCGGACATAGCGTCGGGCTGAGGAGGCGACATGTCGGAACAACGGATCCACCGGGCGGACGCCAACGAAAGCCCCGACCCGCCGGCGCCGGCGGTGCTCGACGCGATCGTCGGCGCGGCGGACCGGGTCAACCGCTACCCACAGGTCTATCCGACCGCGCTGGCGGAGGCGATCGCCGCGTACCACCGGGTGGCGGCCGACCAGGTGGCGGTCGGCGCGGGCGCGGCCGGACTGATCCAGCAGATGCTGCACCTGGTGGCCCGTGGCCGGCGACGGGGGGAGGTGCTCATCGCCTGGCGCTCCTTCGAGGGCTATCCCGTGGTCGCCGCCGGCATGGGCGTGCCGGTGCGGCGAGTCCCGCTGCGCAACCACGCCCACGACCTGGCCGCGATGGCGAAGGCGGTGCGTCGCCGCACGAAGCTGATCTTCCTGTGCAGCCCCAACAACCCGACCGGCGTCCCCATCCGGCAGGACGACCTGGACCGTTTCCTGGCCCGGGTGCCCCGGCGGGTGTTCGTCGTCCTCGACGAGGTCTACCGTGACTTCGCCAGCGACCCCGCCACCGCCGACGGCCTGGCCACGCTGCCCGGACATGCCAACCTCATCGTGCTGCGCAGCTTCTCCAAGTCGTACGGGCTGGCCGGGTTGCGGGTGGGCTACGCGGTCGGGCACCCGGGCCCGATCGCCGCCCTGCGCGGGGTGACGATGCCGTTCCTGGTGCCGGAGACCGCCCAGGCCGCCGCGCTCGCCGCGCTCGCCGCCGAACCGGAGTACGCGGCCCGGCGGCGGGCGGTCGTCGCCGAGCGGGATCGGGTCACGGCCGCGTTGCGCGCCGCCGGTGTCGCGGTGCCGGCGAGCGAGGGGAACTTCGTCTGGTTGCCGCTGGGTGACCGCACCGCCGGGTTCGCGGCGGACTGCCGGGCCCGAGGCCTGTTGGTGCACGCCTTCCCCGGCGAGGGCGTCCGGGTCACCGTCGGCTCACCCGAGGGCAACGACCTGCTGCTGGAAGTGGCCCGTTCGGGTGATGTCGCGCGCACCTGAGAGAGCGCCGGGCGGGTCGGCGGGGGCTGCCGGGCGGCCCGGTCACCGCCCGCCCGGCCCAGCGACGTTCACCCCGCGACCATGTCCACCGGGTGTACGGCCAACTTCCGGGCCAGCACCGCGAACGCCGCCACCACCCGTTCCAGATGCTCGTCGGTGTGCGTGGCCATCACACTGACGCGGAGCTGCGCCTGGCCGCGGGGCACCGCCGGATACAGCGCGACGTTGACGTAGACGCCCTCGTCGTAGAGAAGCTTCCACATCCGGGCGGCGGTGGCGTCATCGGGCGCGGGGACCCGCAGGATGGGCGTCTGCACCGGCACCTCGTGCGCGGTCACCGGCACCGGGGCGAGGTCGAAGCCCAGGCCGGTCAGGTCCTCCCGCAGCCGCGCCGTGTTGGCCGCGAGTCGTGCCCGGCGCTCCTCACCCTCGTCGGAGCGGACGATCTCGATCCCGGTCAGGGCAGCCGCGACACCGCCGGCCGGCGCCGCAGCCGTGAACAGGAACGAACGGGCCTGGACCCGGAGGAAGTCGATCACGTCGGCCGGCCCGGTGACGAAGCCGCCCCCACCGCCGAGTGCCTTGGAGAACGTGCCCATCCGCAGGTCGACGCCGTCGGCGAGGCCGGCCAGCGCGGTCACCCCCTGGCCGTCCGGTCCGAGCACGCCGACGGCGTGCGCCTCGTCGACCAGCAGCCGGGCGTCGTACCGACGGGCCAGCCCGGTGACCGCCACGATGTCCGAGAGGTCACCCTGCATGGAATAGACGGTGTCGACGACCACCAGCACCCCTGCCTCGGTCGTGCTCGCCCGGCGCAGCAGCGTCTCCAGCCGGTCCATCCGGTTGTGCCGGAACGCGAGCAGCCGGCCGGGAGCCAGCCGTGCGCCGTCCAGGATCGAGGCGTGGTCACCGGCATCACAGACGGCGATGTCGCCCTCACCCACGAGCGCGCCGATGACCCCCAGGTTGGCTGTGTATCCGCTGCCGAAGACGAGCGCGTCCTCCTCGCCGAACCAGTCGGCGACCGCCGCCTCGGCCCGCAGGTGCAGCTCGGTGGTGCCGTTCATCAGCCGCGATCCGTTGATCGAGGTGCCGTAGCGCTGGTGGGCGTGGTGGGCCGCGGTGGTGAGCCGCTCATCGCCGGAGAGGCCGAGATAGTTGCTGGAACCCAGGTTGATCCGCGGGGCCCCACCCATCATCGTCACCGCTGTCGGCGGCCCCTGCATCACCCGGAAGTAGGGCAGCTCACCCTGTGTCTCCAACTCCCGGCGCAAGGCGTACGAATCGTATCGGCGAACCTTGGCGAACAGATCTCCACTCATGTCTCCATGCCATCCGGCGGCGGCCGGTCCGGCGATCCCCGGTCAACCCGACAACCGGCCACCCCGACCGTGCAGCTTGCGCACGGCCGCGGGGCCGCTCTCGCCAGGTCCGGCGGCACCGCCGCCGCGAAGATCAGGGTCCTTCACCACCCCGGGCACCGTCAGCAGGATCCGGGTCGCGCCGCCGAGGATCACCGCCGCGCGATCAGGTGGTCCGGGCCGTACTCCGGCGCCTCAGAGCCGGAGGTCGCGACGGGCGTAGCTCAGGATGCCCGCGCCGGTCAGAGCGGCGGCGCCCGCGACCATCACCAGGGTCGCCGGCCAGTTCGGCGCCGTGGCCGGCACGGCGGCGAGGTGCCCGTACGGCGACAGCGCGCCGACCCAGGGCGGCGCGTGGACGCTGTCGGCGGTCACCGTGAGCAGGAACCCGCCCGCGGTGGGCAGCATGCCGATCGCGGTGACCGCGCGGGGCGCCACCCCGAGCGCGAGGGTGGCGGCGGCGCCGCCGAGCAGTGCGACCGGCAGGACGTTGGCGGTGCCGGCGAGCGCGGCGGCGAGCGGCAGGCCGGCGCCCACCTGCGTCGTACCGACCCAGGTGGCCACCGCGGCCACGGCGGCGAGCGCGGCGCCGCCGGCGACGGTGGTGGCGACCTCGGCGGCCAGCAGGCGGGTGCCGGTGACCGGCCCGGCGCGCAGCAGGGTCAGCCGCCCGGCGGTCTCGGCCGCGGCGAACGCGGCCAGGCGGACGGCGGCGAACGCGCCGATCGGGATGGCGAGCAGGGCGAACAGGGTGGCGGTGTACCCCTCGACGGTGCCGAGACCCGCGAAGCCGGCCTGCGCGGCGAGGTCGGCGAAGCGGGGATTGTCGGCGAGGAAGCCGGTGAGCGAGTCGGCGAGCAGCCCGATCAGCAGGAAGTAGGCGCCGATGCCGGCCGACCAGCCGGCGAGGGGGCGCGCCGCGCGCCGCACGGCGAACGTCTCGACGGAGCCGAGCAGCCAGCGGCGGGGCGCCCGGCCAACCGGCGGGCGCAGCAGCCCGGCCCGGATGTCGCGTCCGCCGGCCAGGGCCAGCGCGGCGCCGGCCGGCACGGCCGCGGCGACGGCGAGCGCGAGCAGGGGAGCCCACCGGTCACCGTGGTAGGGGCGGGTCAGGGCGAGCGGCCCGTACGGCGGCAGCCAGCGCAGCCAGGCCGCCGCCGGCCCGCCGTCGCCGATCATGCGGGCCAGCAGCCCGACGCCGAGGAAGGCCATGGTGGCGCCGGTGGCTCCGGCGCGGGTGGGGAAGACCTGCGTGGCGCAGGCGGCCACGGCGACGGCGGTCAGCCCGGCCAGGGTGAGGCCGGTGGCGTGCAGCAGCGCCCCGGCCGCCGGCGTGCCGCTGGCCTTGAGCGCCCCGGCCAGCAGGATCCCGGTCGACACCAGCGCCGCGGTGAGCACGGCGAGGTGCCGGCCCAGGACGCCGGCCGGGGTCAGCCGGCCGGCGAGCAGCAGGTCCCAGCGGCCGGCCTCCTCCTCGCCCCGGGTCACCCGGGTGGTCGCCAGCGCGCCCCAGGTGGTGAGCAGCACGGCGAGCACCGTGCCGGTGCGCCAGACGGTGAACCCGCCGGCGGTGTCCAGGCCGACGGGTTCACCGAACAGGGTGCGGATGGCCGGGTTGCCGGCGAGCGCGGCCAACGCCGACGCGGCGCCCGCGTCGCCCATCGTGCGGGCGTAGGTGGCGACGACGAGGGCGGACATGCCGGCGGTCACCGCCGCGACGACGAGCGCCGGGCGGCGCACCTGGCGGGCCGCGAGGCGGGTGACCGCCTGGCCCGGCGCGACGGCGCTCACTGCTCGGCCTGCCCGTAGTAGTCGAGGAAGATCTCCTCGAGGCTCGGCTCGCGCACGGTGAGGGCGGTGACGTCGGCCGCGGCGAGGGCGCGCAGCGCCGCCGCCGGTGGCCCGGCCAGCGCGAAGCGCAGCATCCCGTCGGCCCGGTCGAGCAGGTCGACACCGGGCACGGCGGCCAGGTCCGGTGCCGGGCCGGTGAACCGGGCGGTGACCTCGCTGCGGTGCAGCCGGCGCAGCTCGGGCACCGTGGCGACGTCGACGAGCCGGCCGGCGCGCAGGATCGCCACCCGGTCGCAGACGGCCTCCACCTCGGCCAGTTGGTGGGAGCAGAGGAACACCGCCTGCCCGTTGGCGCGCGCCTCGGCGACGGCCCGGCGGAACTGCAGTTCCATCAACGGGTCCAGGCCACTTGTCGGTTCGTCGAGCACCAGCAGGGGAGCGCGGGTGGCGAACGCGGCCACCAGCGCCACCTTCTGCCGGTTGCCGGTGGAGTAGGTGCGGGCCGGGCGGGACAGGTCGAGGTCGAAGCGGGCGACGAGGTCGGCCCGGTAGGCGGTGTCGGTGCCCGGGCCGGTGGCGGCGAGCAGGTCCAGCAGTTCCGCGCCGGTGAGCTGCGGCCACAGCGCCACGTCGGCGGGCACGTACGCCAGCAGCCGGTGCGCGGCGGCCACGTCGCCGGCGTCGACGTCGAAGATCCGGGCCCGGCCGGCGGTGGGCCGGGCCAGGCCGAGCAGCAGGCGGATGGTGGTGGACTTGCCGGCGCCGTTGGGGCCGAGGAACCCGAACACCTCACCGGCGGGCACGGTCAGGTCCAGCCGGTCCAGGGCGAGGAGGCGGCCGTAGCGTTTGGTGAGCTGGTCGGTGCGCACGGCAGGCGTGGTCATCAGGAGCCTTCTCGGTCGACGGAGGATCACGAACGCCGACCAGGCTTCCCGGCACACCACCGGTCACCGTACCCACGCTTCGCCAACCCGGGAAGCGCCGCCGTCGTCGACCCGACGGGGGACGGCCTACTCGCTGGCGGCGAAGCGTTCCACGTTGTCGACCGGCCCGACGATGAGGATCAGGTCGCCGTAGGCGAGCACGGTGTCGGCCGTGGCGTGGCTGAACTCGGGGCGTCCGCCCGGCGGCGGGGCCTGCGGCTTGACCGCGACCACGGTGACGCCCCACCGGCTGCGTACCCGGGAGTCGCGCAGCGGCACGCCGACGACCTCGCGCGGCGGGGTGGTCTTGACCACGGCGAAGTCGGCGTCGACCTCGACGTAGTCGAGGATCCGGCCGGAGAGCAGGTGGGCCACCCGTTCGCCCATGTCGTGCTCGGGCGCGACGACCTTGTGGGCGCCGACCCGGGTGAGGATGTGCCGGTGCTGGTCGCTGACCGCCTTGGCCCAGATGTCGGGGATGCCGAGTTCGGAGAGCAGGCTGGTGGTGAGGATGCTGGCCTGGATGTCGGTGCCGATGGCCACGACGGCGCGCCGGAACTCCCCGACGCCGAGCTGCCGCAGCGCCTCGATGTCGGTGGAGTCGGCGGTGACCACGTGCGGGAGGTGGCCGGACAGCGCCTGGACCACCTTCGGCCGGTGGTCGATGCCGAGCACCTCGGTGCCGCGGCTGATCAGCTCCAGGGCCAGGGCGGAGCCGAACCGGCCCAGGCCGACGACCACCACGGGTTCGGTCAGGTCAGCCAACGATCGTCCTCTCCTCGGGTAGTTCGAAGCGTCGGGTCCGTTCCCGCAGCGCCAGCGCCGAGGCCAGCGTGAGCGGCCCGATCCGGCCGGCGAACATCAGCACGATCAGCAACAGGTCGGCCTGCGGTGGCAGGCTACCGGTGATCCCGGTGGACAACCCGACGGTGGCGAACGCCGACACCACCTCGAACAGCGCGCGGTCGAGCCCGTGCGGTGTGATGGCCACGAGCGTGAACGTGGCGGCGACCACCGCGCCGACGCTCAGCAGCGCCACCGCGAGCGCCTGCCGCTGGTTGCTGGCCGGGACGCGCCGCCTCCCGACGTGCACGTGGGTCTCGCCGCGCATCTCCGACCAGAGCACGAACGCCAACAGCCCGAACGTGGTGACCTTGATCCCACCGGCGGTGCCCGCGCTGCCGCCGCCGATGAACATCAGCACGTCGCTGGCGAGCAGGCTCTCCGGACGCATCGCGCCGATGTCCAGGCTGTTGAAACCGGCCGTGCGGGTCATCGTCGAGGCGAAGAACCCGGCCAGCAGTTTCTCCGGGCCGCGCAGCGGGCCCAGCGTGGCGGGGTTGGTGAACTCCGACAGGGTCAGCACGACGGTGCCCAGCGTCAGCAGCGCCGCCGTGAGGGTGACGGTCAGGCGGGTCAGGACCGACCACGTCGCGGGCCGCCGCCAGCACCGGGCGAGTTCGAACACCACCGGGAACCCCAGGCCGCCGAGGATCACCGCCCCGGAGATCGTCAGGGTGATCCAGGGGTCGGTGACATAGCCGACGAGGCTGTCCGGGTTGGTGGAGAAGCCGGCGTTGTTGAACGCCGACACCGCGTGGAACACCCCGTGCCAGGTGGCCGGCCCGGCCGCCTCGCCGTGCCCGAACGCGAACCGGAGCGTCAGCACCACGGCCACGACCGCCTCGGCGGCGAGGCTGAACAGCACGATCCGCCGGACCACGCCGCGTACGTCGGTGAGGTCCAGGCTCTTCGTCTCCGCCTGCGCGAGGAACCGGGCCCGCAGGCCCAGCCGCCGCGACACGAGCACGGTGAACAACGTGGCCAGCGTCATGATGCCCAGGCCGCCGGCCTGGATCAGCAGCAGGATGACCACCTGGCCGAACAGCGACCAGTAGCCGCCGGTGTCGACGGTCGTCAGGCCGGTGACACAGACCGCCGAGGTCGCGGTGAACAGCGCGTCGACGAACGGCGCCCGCTGGCCCGACTGGGCGGCCACCGGTAGCGACAGCAGCCCGGTGCCCGCCGCGACGGCCGTGCCGAACCCGACGGTGATCACCTGGGCCGGGTGCCGGAAGCGGGCGCTGCGGCGCTGCCAGACGGGCCGGCGCGCGGTCAGGACCACGGCGGTCCCGCCCGTCCCGGGCCGCCCGTCCGGGCCGTCCGCCCCACTCGTCCCGTCCGTGTCACGCCTGGATCCTGCCATGGCCGCACCGGCGGCGATCGTCAGCGTCGGCCCACCGTGACGTGCGAGGGCGGCCCGGGCGCGGGGCCGTTATGATCGGCCCGGTCCGTGGAGCGCCGGGAAGTCTGGTCGGCACCCTGTCTCGCCGTGCCCGCCGGAGGTCCCCGTGCTGCTGCTCTGCTTCGCTGCCGTCCTGCTCGCCGCCGTGCTGGTGTCGGCGCTGGCCAAACGGACGATCCTGTCGACCGCGGCGCTGTTCCTGATCGCCGGCTTCGCCCTCGGTGAGGGCACCACCGGGGTGCTGCACCTGCGGGCGGAGTCGCCGATCGTCGCGCAGTTGGCCGAGCTGGCGCTGTTCGCGGTGCTGTTCACCGACGGGATGCGGGTGGGCTGGGCGGACCTGCGCAGCGCGTGGCGGCTGCCCGGCCGGGCGTTGGGCTGGGGCCTGCCGCTGACCCTGCTGGTCACCGCCGTGCTGGCGCACTACGTGGCCGGGCTGGACTGGGCGGAGGCGCTGCTGATCGGGGCGATCCTGGCGCCCACCGACCCGGTGTTCGCCGCCGCGCTGGTCGGCAACGACAAGGTGCCGGCCCGGCTGCGGCACCTGCTCAACGTCGAATCGGGCGTGAACGACGGGCTGGCGTTGCCGTTCGTGGTGGTGCTGCTGGCCGTCGCCGCCGGCTCCGACGACCTGCACCTGGGCGAGTTGGCGACCGAGCTGGGCGTCGGGTTGGCGATCGGGGTGCTGGTGCCGCTGGCCGCGATCGCGCTGGAGCGGACCCGGTTCTTCGCCGCGTCGGCGGCCTACGCGCCGCTCAACGGGGTGGCGATCGGGCTGCTGGTGCTGGCGCTGGGCAAGGCCACCCACGGCAACCTGTTCCTGGCCGCGTTCGCCGCCGGCATCACGGTGGCGACCTTCGGGCCCCGGGAGCGCGTCGCGTTCGAGCACTTCGGCGAGAACGTCGCCGAGTTGCTGAAGCTGGCCGCGCTGCTGGTGTTCGGGGCGCTGATCTCGCCCGGCTTCCTCGGCGAGATTCCCTGGACCGGGTGGGTGTTCGCGCTGCTGGCCATCGTGGTCGCCCGGCCGCTGGCGTTGTGGGTGTCGTTCCTGCGCTCCGGGCTCAACCTGCGCGAGCAGGCCGCGGCGATGTGGTTCGGCCCCAAGGGCTTCGCCTCGGTGGTCTACGGACTGCTCGTGCTGGAGGCCGGCATCGGCGCCGCGGACGAGGTGTTCCACCTCGTCGCGCTGACCATCGTCATCTCCATCCTGGCCCACTCCTCGACCGACGTGGTGGTGGCCCGGGCGTTCGACGAGAGCGCGGAGGTCCCGAACTGGTACGGCGTGCTGCGCCGGATCCGGCGCACCGGCCGCGCCGACGCCGGGCCCGGCCGGCCGGCGGCGGACGACGCCGGCGCGGCGCAGCCGACCGGCCGGGACGGCCCGGCCGGCGACGGCGCGACGACGGAGCCTCAGGCGAGGGCGAAGTAGCGCAGCCACAGGTACGGCACGGCCAGCCCGACGGTGACCACGGTGACCACCAGGCCGTAGCGGGTGAACTGCCAGAAGCTGATCCGCTGCCCGGCCCGTTCGGCGAGACCGAGCACGACCACGTTGGCGGAGGCGCCGACCGCGGTGGCGTTGCCGCCCAGGTCGGCGCCGAGGGCCAGGGCCCACCACAGGACGTGGGACTGTCCGCCGCCCTGGGCCTGCACCAGGTCGGCCACGACCGGACTCATCGTGGCGACGTACGGGATGTTGTCGACGAGTGCCGACAGCACCGCGGAACCCCACAGCAGGACCATCGAGGCCGGTAGCAGCCGGCCGTCCGTGACGTCGATCGCGGCGCGCGAGATCTGCTCGACCACGCCGGTGTTCACCAGCGCGCCCACCATGATGAACAGGCCGGCGAAGAAGACGAGCGTGGGCCACTCGACGTCGCGGCTGATCTCCCCGGCGTCGAGCCGGGAGAGCGCGAGCAGCAGCAGGCCGCCGAGCAGCGCCACCACCGCCGGCTCCAGGTGCAGCGTGGTGTGCAGCACGAACGCGGCGGTGACCGCGCCGAGCACGGCCAGGCCGATCATGAGCAGCCGGCGGTCGCGGATGGCGTCGCCCTCGTGCAGGGCGGCGATCTGCGCGGCTCGCTCCGGGTCGTAGCGGAACGAGTCCCGGAACAGCAGCCGGCACATGCCCAGGAACACCACCAGCAGCAGCACCACGAACGGCGCGAGGTGGACGAGGAAGTCGTTGTAGCTCAGGCCGCCCCGGCTGCCGATGATGATGTTCGGCGGGTCGCCGACGAGCGTCGCGGTGCCGCCGATGTTCGAGGCCATCGCCTCGGCGATGAGGAACGGCACGGCCGGCACGCCGAGGCGCTCGCAGACCAGGAAGGTCACCGGCGCGATCAGCAGGACGGTGGTGACGTTGTCCAGCGCCGCCGACGCCACCGCCGTGATCAGCACCAGGATCACCATCACCCGGTACGGCCGGCCGCGCGCTCGTTTCGACGCCCACACCGCCACGTACTCGAAGCCGCCGGTGCGTTTCAGCACGGCGACGATGAGCATCATGCCGATCAGGAGGAAGATCACGTTCCAGTCGATGCCGGCGTCCTCGGAGAAGAACGCGTGCCCCGTGTCGGTCGCGCCGATCAGGAACATCACCGCCGCCCCGCCCAGCGCCGCGGCCACCCGGTGGATCTTCTCGGTGGCGATCAGCACGTACGCGACGGTGAAGACGGCCACCGCGGCCCAGGCCAGCCCGCTCATGCGGCGAGCATCCGGTCGAGCAGGGCGTCGAGCGTGATGCCGCCGACCATCGGCTTGCCGGGTGGGGCCACCGCGACCAGGGGGCTGCGCTTCTGGGCCATCACCGCGGCCACCTCAAGGACCGTGGCCTCCGGGCCGACCACCGGTGGGGCCAACCTTTCCGGTGGCAGCAGGTCCGCGACCGACCGGCCCTCGGCTCCCCGCAGGAACATGTCCGCGGCCGGCTCGTCGATCATGCGGGCGAGGGCTGGATCCTCCCGGCAGTAGCCGGGGATCACCAGCCGCAGCACCTGCGTGCCGGGCAGGACGGTCACCGGACGGCCGGCGGCGTCGACCACGATCAGGCCGGGCAGGTTGTGCCCGGCCAGCAGGCGGGCGGCCTCCAGGACCGAGGTGCCGACGGTGATGGTCGGGAAGGAAACGGCCAGGTCTCGGGCTCGCACGACAACTCCTGCGGGTTCGGTGAACGCGACGGTGGGTGTGCCGACCGGACTCTCCGGTACTCCGATGATCACCTTAGTCGGCGGCGGCGCGGTGCGTGCCGGGCGGCGCGGCGGGGTGGCTCAACCGCCGGCCGCGCGGTGGGCGCTGCCCGCCCACCGCCGCCACCACTGGTCCTCGGTCGGCTCGCCGGCGGCTGCCACCAGCGCGCCGATGAGTTCCGCCCCGGCCGCGGCGCGCGGCGGCGCGGCGGCGCGGACGAGGCACGAATCCGGTCGGCCCGCCCCCGGACCACCTCCCCGACCAGGTCGCGCCCCGTCTCGGTGAGGGTCAGCCAGGCCACCCGCCGGTCGGTGGTGCCCTGCCGGCGGGCCACCAGGCCGCGCCGGACCAGCCGGTCGCAGGCGCGGGTCGCGGTCGACGGGTGGACCTCCAGGGCGGTGGCGAGATCGACCGTCCGCAGCGGTCCGCGCGCGGCGAGCAGCACCATCGTGCGGTACTGGGAGAGGGTCAGCTCCGTGTCGCGGCCGGCCAGCGTGTGCGCGGTGAAGCCCACCATCACCCGGCTCAGCGCGGCGAGCTGCGCGACGAGCGCCGACTCGGGGTCCTTCACCGGCCCTTCCGCCGGCACGTAGAGTCCCACCACACAATGGTTGCACGGGTGCAGGAAAGGGCGGTGGAGTGGTGTTCGGCCAGCGGCACGAATCCCGGCAGCGGGCGGTCGGGCGCTGGGAGCAGCTCAGCGCCGCCCCGCTGACGCTGCTGTCCGTGGTCTTCCTCGCCGCATACGCCTGGCCGATCCTCGTGCCGCAGCTTGCCCACCGGTGGGTGGTCGCCTGCGAGGCCACCAGCCTGACGATCTGGCTGCTCTTCTGGGTCGACCTGCTGGTGCGGTTCGCGCTCGCCGGTGACCGGCTGCGGTTCCTGCGCTCGCACCTGTTCGACCTGACCGTGCTCGTGCTGCCGTTCCTGCGTCCGTTGCGGGCGCTGCGGCTGGTGACCGTGGTGCTGAATCTGACCCGGCGCACGACCGACTGGGCCCGTGGCCGCCTCGCCCTCTACGTCACCGCCACGACCGTGCTGCTGGTGGTCGTGTCGGCGCTGGCGGTGCTCGACGCGGAACGAGGCGCGCCGGACGCCTCGATCACCTCGTTCGCCGATGCTCTCTGGTGGGCCGCGGTGACGATCACGACAGTCGGGTACGGCGACCTGTTCCCGGTGACCGCGGCCGGGCGGTTGGTCGCGCTCGGCCTGATGGTCGGCGGGATCGGTCTGATCGGTTTCGTGACCGGGTCGCTCGCGACCTGGATCGTCGAGCGGGTCGCCGACCGGAGCCGCGCGGAACCGGCGACGGCAGCCGACGTCGCGGCCCTGCGCGACGAGATCGCCGCGTTGCGGGCGCGGCTGGAGTCGCGGTCCTCCGCCGGTGTGCCCGATCCGCTCGGCGTCGATGACTGACCCGGGGCGCTCCGCGGATTCGGGCCACCGGTCGTGGCTCGGACTGCCGGCGGCGTTGGCCTTCATCGCCGTCGTGCTGCTGGTCGACGTGGCGGCGGCCGCGCACGCGGTCCTCATCGGGTTCCTGGCCCTGGCTCCGCTGCTGGCCGCCGCGGTGGACACGCCACGGCGTACCGCCGTCGCGTCCGCCGCGGCGACGCTCGCCGCCGTCCTGGCCGGCCTGCCCAGCCAGACCCTGGGCAGTCTCGACCACGTCCTGCGGGTGGCCGTGGTGATCGCGGTCAGCGTCGCGGCCCTGTACGTGGCCCGGGCCCGCACGTTGCGCGAGGAGCGGATCCGCCGGATGAGCGAGATCGTGCGGGTCACCCAGCGGGCCATCCTGCGGGAGGTCCCGCCCACGATCGGCGCCGTCGCGCTGGGCGCCCGGTACGTCTCCGCCCAGCAGGGCGCGGGGGTGGGCGGCGACCTCTACGAGGTGGTGCCGGGACCGGATCGGCTGCGGATCATCATCGGCGACGTCTGCGGCAAGGGCCTGCCGGCGGTGCAACTCGCCTCGGCGGTGATCGGCGCCTTCCGGCAGTCCGCGATCGTGCGCGACCGGCTGGAGGAGGTCGCCGCGGACCTCGACGCCCTGGTCGCCCGGGAGCCGAAGCCCGCCTACGGGGTCACCTTCGTCACGGCCGTGCTGCTGGAGGTGCGTGGGCCGGACCTGTGGGTGACGAGCTGCGGGCACCCCATGCCGCTGCGACACCGTCCCGGGCGTACGCCCGGCCCGCTCGCCGAGGTCGAGCCGGGCCGGCCGCTGGGGCTGGGCGGCCGGCGTGACCCGCCGACGCGCCACCCCTGGTCGATCGGGGACCGCCTGCTGCTCTACACCGACGGCCTGATCGAGGCGCGCGACGACGGCGGCCGGTTCTTCCCGCTCCGGCTGCTCGACCGCCCGTTGTCCGCTCCCTCGCTGCCCCGGGCGCTCGACGCCATCTGGCGCGTGGTGCGGGCGCACGTCGACGGTGAACCCCGCGACGACCTCGCGCTGCTGCTGATCGAACGACTGCCGGACGACGTCACCGACGCCGCTCGCGGCGGGCGATGACGTTCCCCGGGCGGGCGGTCAGACCGGGACGTCGGTCCCGGTCGGCGCGGGGTCGCCGGTCGGCGCGGCCGAGGTCGGATCGGCCGGGGTGGCCGGCGCATCCGTGCCGGGCGGCGCCGACGCGGAGGCGGACGGGCTGGTGGTCGGTTCGGCGGAGCCGGTCGGGCTGGCCGACGGCGCGGGGGTGGTGGACGTCGATGGTGACGGCGACGGCTTGACGCTCTCGGTGGGCTTCCCGGTCGCCGGCGGTGGGCTCGCCGGAGTCGCCTCCCCGGTGGGCTGCGGTGGCGTCGTCGCCGGCCCGGTGGTGCGCGGCGGCGCCGGTTCGTCGACCCGGGCGCGCGGTGCGCGCGTCGCCGGCGCGCTCGACTCCGGCTCGTCGCCGCCGGCGATGGTGACCAGCGCCGCGGATCTGCGGCAGGGCACGCCGGCGAGCGCGAAGCCGTCCGGACCGGACCGGGCCGGCTCGGTGTAGGTCCCCCGCAGCGGCACCCGGATCGGCGCCGAGGTGTCCGACGGCAGGGGCAGCCGCACCTGCCGCCCCGACTGCCACCGGTCCATCGGCGCGTCCAGGTGCTGGCCGGGGGAGAGTCGGAAGTGCAGCACCTGCCGCCCCGTCGGCTGCCGGCCGGTCACCTCGACGGTGACTTCCGCGCCGAACGTGCCCTGCGCACGCTCGGCGGAGTAGGTGACGGTGCAACCGAAGGTCGGGCTCGGTGTCGCCTCGGACGCGCCGTAGGCGTCCGGCGTCGAACCGGACCCGGAAAGTTGGGCGACGAGCAGCGCGCCCGCCAGGACGACCGGCAGACCACCCGCCAACGCCGCGCGTCGCAGCGTCGTCCGCCGGCCGCTGCCCGGTGACGCGAGGGTCGTGGGCCGCAGGTCCTGGCGCGCGCCGACGGCCGGCCGCATCGGCGCCGGCGCCGGTGCGGCAGCGCCAGCGGTGGCGAGCGACCGGGCCACGGTTCCCGCGCTCGGCCGCTCGGCGGGGTCGGGTGCGAGGCAGCGGCGACGCAGCTCGTCGACGGCCTCGGGCACCCCCTCGACCCGCAGCGTCGCCTCGTGGTCGTCGCGGCCGTGCCGGCCGGGTTGGGCGGGGGGCCGCCCGGTGAGGCACTCGGTGAGCAGGAGGCCGAGCGCGTAGATGTCGCACGCGGGCACGGCGGGTTCGCCGCGCAACTGCTCGGGCGACATGTGCGAGGGCGTGCCGCGGATCTCGCCCCGGCCGTCGACAGTGGCGGCGCCGACCGCGAGCGCCACGCCGAGGTCGACCAGTTTCGCCCCGTCCGGCGCGAGCAGCACGTTGCCCGGCTTGACGTCGCGATGGACCAGCCCCGCCTCGTGGACCGCGGCGAGCCCGGCCGCGACCTGCGCGCAGATCTGTCCGCCGTCGGGCCAGCCCAGCGCGCCGACCCGGCGCAACCGGTCGGCGAGCGTCTCGCCCTCGACGTACTGCAGCACCAGGAAGGGCACCCGCCGCAGCCCCGACAGCCGGGCCTCGCCGTAGTCGTAGACCGCCGCGACGTTCGGGTGGTCCAGCCGCGCCGCGGCCCGCGCCTCGCCGCGCACGGCCCCGCGCCACCGGGGGTCCTCCGCCGGACCGGGGGCGAGCAGCTTGACCGCGACGGTGCGGTCGAGAAGTTCGTCCACCGCCTGCCAGACGACGGCCGACCCACCCCGGCCGACCTGCCGCACCAGGCGGTAGCGTCCCGCCAACACCCGCATCGCGCACCCCCTTCCACGGTCGATCCGACCGCTCGATCGGCTGTGCGAGCGTCTTCCTCCTACCCCAGGCACCAGCAGGGAAAACAGTCGGGCCCCGGCGGGCCGGCGCGGGGGGTCGGCCGGCTGCGGGGGTCCCGGCCGCCGCGGGCCCGATCGGCGGGGGTGGCGGCGCGACGGGGGTCAACGGCGCGGCGACCGGCGCCGGTCCGGTGACCCGCTGGCCGTTGCCGAAGTCGAAGGTCACCGTCGCGTTCTGGCCCGGGCGCAGTGACTCGTCCAGACCGAGAAGCCGGAAGTGGCGGCCGGCCTGGTCGTTGAACCGCACGAAACTGAGCGGGGGCAGGTCGAAGCGCGCGGGCCGGGTCGTCGACCCTGACGGCGGGCCGCTGGCCGCCGGTGACGGGGTCGGGGAGTAGGGGGCGAGGCGGGCCGGGTCGCCGGGGGTGTCTCCGGCGAGGGTGGTGGGGGCTGCTCCGCGCCGACCCGTCGTTCGGCCTTGGAGCCCGCGGCCATCTGCGGCTCGTAGTGGACGATCTCGATGTCGTTGCGGCGGGTGCGCCCTCGCGGACCACGTCTGTCAGAGGTTCTCCCGCCGCCACTGGCTGACCGCCCGCTCGACCGCCTCTTCCTCGTGCCGCAGCGAAGCCTTGATCCGGCGGCGGGCGGCGGCGCCGGTGAACCGGTCGACCACGATGAGGGCGATCAGGACGGCCACCAGCCAGCCCAGCGCGGCGAGGGGTGCGACCAGCGTTGCCGGCCAGCTCAGCAGGCACACGGCGACGGCGGTGACGATCCTGGTGGGCCGCGTGCGGCGGAAGGTGCGCGCGACCACCGCGACCTCGGTCAGCAGGAACAGTGCGACCCCGCCGTAGAGGGCGACCACCCCGGCCCATCTCAGCGGCTCGACGAGGACCTGGGCGACCGCTTCGAGGACGAACTTCAGCCCGAGCGCGACGGCGATGACACTCAGGATCATCAGCAGGTGGAGGTAGGTGAAGACGTCTCGGGCCAGCGAGATCCGCCGCACGTCCCGGGTGCCGTGCATGGCTTGCTCCACGCTGGGCGCGAGGGTGTCGAAGTGCAGCCACCACAGGGCCGCGAGCAGCAGGATGCCGAGGGCCGACCCGGCGATCACCGGTGCGGACAGCGCGAGACGCTCGAACCGTCCCGGCCCGAGCCCCAGCGAGATGACCGCCTCGCCGAGCGCGATCAGGATGATCAGGGAGTGGCGTTCGGCCCAGTGCCCGGCCGAGGCGACCGTCCACCTGGCGTAGGGCAGGATCAGACCGACCGAATACTCGGCCAGGAGCGCGGCCGTCCACAGGCCGAGACGGGCGTCGAACCGCACGTCCGGCGGGGCCCACCACGCCGCCGTGGCGGCGAGCACGACGAGGACGGCGGCCACCACCGGCGGCGCGGAGACGAGCGCCAGTTGCCAGCGGGCTCGACCGACGCCGGTCAGCACGAACAGGAACGCGCCCAGCGTGAGACCGCGCACGACCAGATAGGCCAGCGCGAACACGATCGGGCCCGCCAGGTCGTCGAGCTGGTTCCGGAAGGCCTGCGGGATGGTGATCGCCAGCACGAACGTGGCGACGGTGATGCCGAGGCCGAACACCGGCAGGACGCCCTTGTCGAGGCGAGCCAGGTTGCCCAGGGCCGCCAGCACCGTCCAGCACCACCAGAGCAGCGCCAGCACGAGCAACCCGGCCAGCACCGACCTCGGGGTCGGGTGGGTGGAGACCAGGCCGGTGACGTTGAGGAACGCGAAGACGAAGATGAGGTCGAAGAACAACTCCAGGCGGGTGACCCGCGTTCCCGGCTCGATCGGCGTCAACCAGGGTGACCGGCGCACGGCGATGGGAGCACTCACCGCCCCAGTCTCGTCGGGCGCCGGCCGGGCCGCCCCGGTTTCGGCGTAGCGCCGCCGACCGCGTCGTCCGGCGGGCCGGGGTCAGCGGGTGGCGGCCGTCGGCGTGACGGTCGCGCGACGGGTGTCGCCCCCGCGCAGGTAGGTGACCGACACGCGCTGGCCGGGTTCGACCGCGCGCAGGGCGCCGAGGAACGCCTCCAGCGTCTCGGTGCGCTCACCGGCCAGCTCGGTGATGATGTCCCCGGGTCGCAGGCCCGCCTTCGCCGACGGGCCGGCCCCGGCGACGTCCCGCACGAGCACGCCCCGGTCGGTGGCGGCGCCGAGCGACCGCGCGATCTGCGACGTCAGCCGGGCCACCGCCAGCCCGAGGTACGGCTGGGTGACCTTGCCGTCGTCGAGCAGGTCGTCGGCGATGTCGACGGCGGTTGCGGCGGGGATGGCGAACCCGATGGACACCGCCCCGGTCTGCGGCGGCAGGTGGGCGTCGTTGATCCCGACGACCCGGCCGGAGTAGTCGGCCAGCGCGCCGCCGGAGTTGCCGGGGGAGATGGCGGCGTCGGTCTGGATCAGGTCGACCAGGGCGTTGCCCTGGGTCGCCGAGCCGGGGATCTCCCGGCCGACGCCGGAGACGATGCCGGCGGTCACGCTGTTGAGGAAGCCCAGCGGGCTGCCGAGCGCGACGACCGGCTCGCCGGGTTGCGGGAGTTCGGTGCGCAGCGGGGCGGGCGGCAGGTCGGTGCGCTGCGCCCGCAGGACCGCGAGGTCGGTGACGGCGTCGGCGGCGACCACCCGGGCGGGCACCCGGGTGCCGTCGGCGAGGGCGAGTTCCACGTCCTTCTGGTCGCCCACCACGTGTTCGTTGGTCAGCACCAGCCCGCCGTCGCGGAAGACCACGCCGGAGCCGAGCCCCTCGTCGGTGCGGACCGTGACCACCGACGGTTGCAGCCGGGCCACCACCTGCGGCAGGCCGGCGGCCGGCGCGGCCGAGACCGTCGGCGCCGCGGCGGCCTTCTCGTCGACGCCGCCGTCCGCCGTGCAGCCGACCGTCACGGCCAGCAGCGCCACGCTGCCGATCAGCGCCGCCCGGCGCGATCCACGTCCCACGTCTCTGCCCTCCCCAAGTGCCGGTGACCCGACGGACCTTCCGGCCCTCTGGCGAGCCGCTACCCGGTGCCCGCACCGCCAAACGCCGCCCGACGCCGACCCGGCCGGTTGTCACGATGGCGAATGCGGATCGTCACGAACCTGTCGTATTGCCGGCGGAACCCTTGGGGTAGGGCGTGAGGAACGCCGATGTGAGACGTCAGGAGGCAGTCGTGACCCACCCGTGGTTCTTCCCCGAGGGGCTGCCGTCGCTGTTCGACGACGGGCCCGCCGCCAACGACACCCGGTTGGCCTGCCGGGTGGTCGACCAGATGCACCGCGACCCGCTGCTGCGCCGCGAGCGCATCTGCGTGGAGGCGCAGAACCGGGTGGTCATCCTGGAGGGGCGGGTCCGCTCCGCCGACGTGCTGGCCCACGCCCGCGCGCTCGCCTGGGCGGTGCCCGGGGTGCACGACGTCAATATCCGGCTGCACGTGGTCTGATGTCGTCACCCGATCCGACAGGAGCCGCGCATCATGGCAGTCGACCCCACCGGCCGGGACCTCAAGGGGTTCCTCGCCACCGACCCCGACGCCCCGGTGGTCATGCTCAACCTCCTGCGCTTCGCCGAGGGCGGGCGGGAGTCCTACGCGCGTTACGCCGCCGCGTTGCGGGAGACGTTCCTGCCCCGCTACGGCGGCGAGGTGCTCTACGCCGGTGACGGTGGACCGGCGCTGGTGGCCGAGGAGGGCCAGGCGTGGGACGCGGTGCTGCTGGTGCGCTATCCGAGTCGGACGGCGTTCAGCCGGATGGTCGCCGACCCGGAATACCAGGAGGTGACCCGCTGGCGGACCCGGGCGCTGCGGGAGGCCGTCCTGCAACCGACCGTCGCCTGGGCCGGACCCGGTCGCGAGCAGTGAGGGAGCAACCGCGGATGGACAGGTGGCGACCCGGGGCGCGCCGGGCGGCCGTGGCACTGTCGGCGATCGTCCTGCTCGCCGCCGGCTGCGCCGGCCGGCCGGATCCGGAGCCGACACCGGAGCCGACCCCCACGGTCCGCCTGGGCACCGTCGCCCGGGCTGAGGTGGGTGCCCGGCTGACCGTGACCGCGACCGTCGACCGCGTGGTCACCGGCGGCGCGTTCGTCGTACGCGACGTGGACTTCACCGACGGCACGATGCTCGTGCTGTCGGCCGAGCCGATCACGGCCGAGCCGCCGCAGTTGGTGACCGTCAGCGGCGCCGTCGTCGACTTCTCGTACCGCGAGTTCGCCGACCGCTACGATCTGGGGCCCTCCGGTCCCTACCGGAGCTTCGAGGGCGGCCGGGCGATCGTCGCCGAGAAGGTGACCGTGCACTGACCGTCAGCTGTCGAGCCGGTCGCGCAGGTCGTCGACCTGCTGCTGGAGCCGGTCGACCGCGCCCTCGTTGTTGAGGAAGGTCGTGATGCCCGCGCCGAGCGCCAGCCCGAGCAGCAGGGCGACCACACTGAGCACGAGCCCGCCGATCGCCACCCCCCGGCCGGTCACGCCCGGTCGGGCGGCCATCCGCAGGCCCACGATGCCCAGGACGATGCCGACGATGGCGAGCACCACGCCGATCCAGGCGAGGATGGCGGTGAGCACGCTGAACAGGCCGGACACGCCGAACACGAGCGCGAGCGCGGCGGCGGTGCTGGTCTTGGCCCCCGCACCGGCGCGGGTCGGGGCGCCGGCTCCGCGGGCCGGCTCGCTGGACGCGGTCATGGCACTCCCTCCGCCGCACCGGGTGGCGCGGGCTTGTGCCGGCCGCTTCCCCCGTCACCGCCAGGTCATGCCTGCCGCTCGGCGATCCTGCGGACGATGTCGGGCAGATGGTCCGGCAGGGCCACGGAGCGCAGGTCGGCGAGCATGTCGTCCAGGAGCCGGGTGATCCGCGGCTGGTCGCGTCCCGACCGTCGGACGTCGTCGACCGCGACCGCGAGGAAGCCGTCGAAGTCCTGCCCCCGGGCCCGCACCCGGGGCGTGCCGTCGGGGTCGTCGACGAGCAGGCGGTGCCCGGGCCGGCCGGCGAGGCGGCGCAGCAGGTCGTGCATCTCCTGCACGCTGCGGACCGCGGTGGTGGTGTCGTTGATGCCCGGGGAGAGGGCCCGTTCGGCGATGTCGGTCAGTTGTCGGAACCCGAACCCGACGTCCTGGCCGAGGGTCCGTTCCACGCCGAGATTCACCGCGACGCAGGCCTGCGCGTCCGGCACGGTGGTGGGGGAGGGGTCACCGGGCAGGGGGTGGACCGCGATCAGCGGTTGCCCGGCCACCACGAAGTCGCCCGGCGCGGTCAGGACCGACAGCGCGCAGTCGTGCTTGCGGGCCAGCGCGGCGAGCCGGTCGAGGCCGACGTGCTGGATCATGCCGGGCTGCACCGCGACGATCACCTGCACCGGCGGCGCCAGCGGCGGGACCGGCTCGGACGCCCGGCCGACCGGATACTGCTCCTCGATCACCCGGCGGGTCTGGGCGCCGACGGCCGAGATGATGTGCGAGACCCGCATCACGGTGGTGACGTGGTGCAGGTAGTAGACGAAGAGTCCGCTGCTGGCGAGCACGAAGGTCATCGCCACGGCGAGCGACAGGTCCGGCAGCCGGGGGTCGGCGCCGGCCGGTAGGGCGGCCAGCACCACCATGGCGAACAGCGCGGTCGCCAGGAAGGTGCCCAACGCGGCCTGCGTGATCCGGTCCTGCAGGAAGGTCCGCAGCACCCGGGGGGAGTACTGGCTGCTGGCCAGTTGCACGGCGACAACGGTGATGGAGAAGACGAGCGCGGTGAACGAGATCATCGCGGTGATGATCGACGACAGCAGCGACCGGGCGCCGGCGACGCTGCTGGGCAGGAACCCGCCGGTGGGCAGGCCCAGGCGCAGCTCGGCCACGGACAGCGCGAGCGCCAGCAGCACGGCTCCGGCCGCGAACGCCGCCGGCACCAGCCAGAAGCCCGACCAGGCCGCGGTGAGGCGGGCACGGAGAGTACGCGGGGCGTGGTCCATCCCGCACTAGTCCCCGCTGGGCGCCTTTTGCATACCTGCCGAAAGGTCTGCTTTTCTGGGCAGAGGGAGATTCCGACGACGAAGGGGGTGGGCCGGGACCCCGGCACGCTGATCATGAAGAGTCGACACCTTACGGCCGGCGTCACGTCCGCCGTCCTGCTGATCCTCGGGGCCGGCTGCGGCGACGCCCGGGACGACGGGCCGACCACGGCCGCCCCGAGTCGCCCGGTGACGGCGTCGCCACCGCCGGGACCGCCGACGGCCACCCCGACCGGCGCCGCCCCCTCGCCCACCACGGAGTCGCCCGCTGCCTCGCGCTCGTCGAGCCCGTCGTCGGGGCCGTCGTCGGGGCCCTCGTCGAGCCCGTCGCCGGCCAGCCCGTCGCCGTCGGGTCCGGCGGACGCCGAGGACGCCCTGCGCCGGGGCGACACCGGCGACGCGGTCCGGGCGCTCCAGCAGCGGCTGGACCGGCTCGGCTACTGGGTCGGCGCGTCCGACGGAACGTTCGGCCTGCTCACCGAGCAGGCGGTCTACGCCCTGCAGAAGGCGGCCGGTCTGCGTCGCGACGGGATCGTCGGCCCGAAGACCCGGGCCGCGCTCGCCGCCGGGAAGCGCCCGGACGCCCGCAGCACCGACGGCCACCTCGCCGAGGTGGACCTGGACCGGCAGCTCCTCATGATCGTCGACGATGGCGAGGTGAGCCGGGTCTTCAACACCTCGACCGGCACGTTCGAGCACTACACCTACCGGGGCGAGACATACCTGGCGGACACCCCGCGCGGCAGGTGGACGATCGACTGGCAGGTCGACGGCTGGCGCGACGGCCCGCTCGGTCGGCTGTACCGGCCGAAGTACTTCCAGGAGCAGGGGATCGCGATCCACGGCTACACCAGCGTGCCGCCGTACCCGGCGTCGCACGGGTGCGTGCGGGTGACGCTGCCGGCCATGGACTGGCTGTGGGCCCAGGACGTCCTGCCGAAGAAGACCCGGGTCTGGGTGTACTGAGCGCTCACCCCGGGCCGCCGTCGCCGGCCCGGTCGGACGCGGTGGCGGTGGCGACATCCGTCGGGTAGGTGCGCCGGGCGGCCAGCAACAGCATCCCGTTGGCCAGCAGCGGAACGAGCATGACCAGGAAGGCATTGCGCAGCCCGGTGCCGCTGGACCGGCCGGCCGGACCGCCGAGCTGGTCGGCGACCCAGCCGAAGGTCGCCGGCGCGGCTGCCTCGGCGACCAGTCGCAGCATCGTCCGCAGGCTCTCCGCCCGGCCCCACAACCGGCCGGGAACGATGTCCAGCCGGGCCGCGTCCAGGGGCGGGTTCGCCGCGGCGAGGCCGGCCGCGCCGAGCGCGATCAACGGCAGGGCCGTCGCGACCGAGGTGACCCACACGCCGGGCAGGAACAGCACCGCGGCGAGGGAGTAGCCGGCGGCGGGCACGACGATGCGGACGTCGAGCCGGCCACCAGCGAGGGCGCGGTCGGTCAACCGCCCGGCGAGCACCGCGCCGGCCAGCGCCGCCACCCCGATCGCCGGCACGAGCGCGCCCAGCGCGGTCTGGGAGACGCCGAAGTGCCGGACCGCGAAGACGACCACGAAGGTTCGCAGCCCGGCGAAGAAGAAGTAGCCGACCGCGGACGCCACGATGAGCAGCCGGTTGGTGGGGATGGTCAGCAGGTATGCCAGCGCGCGGCGCAGCGACCAGCCGTTCGGGTCGTCGGTGACCACCCGGTCGCGGGCCGGCGGGACCGCCCGGTCGCTCAGCGCCTCCCGCAGGCGGTCCGCCGACCCGCCACCTCCGGCCGCCGTAGGGTCGGGCCGGGCCGCTGCGCGCGGTGGCTCCGGCAGCAACCGCCACACCGCCAGGGCCAGCCCCACGCTGGCCGCCGCGAGCACGAGGAACGCGGCCCGCCAGGACACCAGGGCGGCGACCTCGCCGCCGACCAGCAGCCCGACGCCGGCGCCGACGATCTCGCCGGTCAGGATCCAGCCCAGCACGGAGGCCCGGTCCGCCGGTGGGAAGAGGTCGCCGGTGAGGGAGACCACCACCGGGCCGGAGGCCGCCACGGCGGCGCCGAGCAGCAGCCGGGAGGCCAGCAGCCACCCGTAGCCGGGGGCGAGGCCACCGGCGGTCATGGCCGCCGCCCAGAGCGTGATCGTGAGCGCCAGCAGCCGGGTCCGGTCGACCCGGTCGGCCAGCACCCCGAGCGGCACGGTCGCCAGCGCGCCCACGCCCGAGGAGGCGGTGGCCAGCAGGCCCAACTGGGCGTGGTTGATGCCGAGGTCCGCCTCGATCTGGGCAGCCGCCGCCCCGACCGTGCCGGTGTCGGCGCTGTTCAACGCGAGCACGGCCGCCAGCAGGGCGACGACCCGCACCCGGTGCGGGCCGCCGAGCAGGTCGGCCGCCCGCCGGCGCAGGGCCGCGAACGGGTGCCGGCGACCGGGGTACGCCGTCGCGCCGCTGTTGTCCGTGGGCATGACCGGTGCCTCCCGTGACGCCCGGCGGGCAGGTCCGTCGCGGCCGGCCGGATTCGCCCCCGCGGTCCGGTCGTCGACGGTGGACCGGCGGTGATGTGCGGCGGACCCCCGCGTACCGGCCGGCGGCGAGGGTATGCGCCAGCGTCGAACGGGGGTGTCGAGCCATGAGGATTCCGGGCGGAATTGTCGATGACCTGCGGACGGACGTGGTGGCGCCGCCGCCGCTCGACGCGGTGGCGGCGGGTCGGCTCGTCGTGCGCGCGGCGGAACACGAGGATCTTATCGGGATGTCCCGGGCGCACGTGGCGTTTCTCCCGATCGGGTTCTTTCCGTCGCTGGGCGCCGCGTTCGTCCGGCGGTGGCATCGCACCTATCTCGACTCGCCGCACGGTCTGGGCCTGGTCGCCGTCGACGCGGTCTCGAACGGCGCGGTGGTCGGGTTCGTCCTCGGCGCCAGCGACCAGGCGGCCTACGCCGCGGCGCTGGCCGGCGACCGGCGGGCGCTCGCCTTCCTGGCCCTCGCCGGGCTCGTGGCGCTGGGCGCCCGACCGCGGGCGGTGGCGCGCCTGCTGCGCTCCCGGGTGCGGCCGTGGACCTGCCGTCTGCTGCGGCGCCGACGCGGGCCGGCCGGTCGCGGCGCGCGCGGTCGGCGGGCGTCGGCGAGCACGCCGGACCCGGACCGCGTGCGGTCGGGCCCGCAGGTGGCTGTCCTGACCGCCCTGGCCGTGCACCCGACGTGGCGCAGGAGCGGCATCGGCATGGCGCTGGTGTCGCATTTCCTCGCGGCGGCGCGCAGCGCGGGCGCCAGCCGGGCCGAGGCGCAGACCTCGACCGGTTCGCTCGGCGCGACGAGCTTCTACGAACGGTTGGGCTGGATGGCCGGCGAGGCGCGGCCCACGCCGGACGGGGACGTCGTGTGCACGTACCACTGTGATCTGCCGGGGACGGGCGACGGGTGAGCCTCGTCCTCCTCCCGGGTCGGACCTCGACCCGACCCCGCTCTTTGCCCGTTCTGCACCTATTGTTGTTGTATGGATGCGCTCGTGGGGCAGTTCTTCAGCACGCTGCAGGCGAGAACGCCGCAGGGGTTGCGCAGCCCGGTGGACGGGGTGCTGCGGGTCGACCTCTACACGGGGGAGCACACCGATCACTGGGTGGTGACGCTGCGATCGGGCCGTCCGGTGGCCGCCCCCGGATACGCCGAGGCGGACACGGTGTGGCGCAGCGACGCCGAGCTGTTCGAGAGGCTGGTCACGGGCGAGTCCCAACCGGTGGCGGCGCTGCTGCGTAACGACGCGACGCTCAGCGGCGACGTCGAGCTGTTCCTGGCGTTCCGGCGGTTCTTCCCCCCGTCGCCGCGAGCGCGCGACCCGCGGACGGTGGGCGCGGTGGAACCGGAGACACCGGCGTGAAGGAGCTGATCAGCATCCTGGACGGCAACACGTTCGTGGTGTCCGACCGGCGGGGCGACATCGAGCCCTCGCTGGACTACCCGACCGGGCTGTTCTCCTTCGACACCCGCTTCCTGTCCACCTGGGTGCTGACGCTCGACGGGGAGCGGCTGAACGCGCTGTCGGTGGACGAGGAAACCTCGTACGAGACGACGTACTTCCTGGTGCCGGGGGTGCCCAGCCACTACGTCGACGCGAACCTCTCCGTGCTGCGCTACCGGGCGATCAACGGCAGCTTCGAGGAGACGCTTACCGTGCTCAACCACACCACCTCGGCCGTCGATTTGACGTTACGGATCGAGGTGGGTTCGGACTTCGCCGACCTGTTCGAGATCAAGAACGCGCAGCGCAAACCGGGCGGGGCCACGGCCCGGGTCGCGGGCGACGAGTTGCTGCTGAGCTACCGACGGGAGCGGTTCCACCGCGAGGTGCGCGTGACCAGCAGCGCCCCGGGTGAGGTGGACGAGCAGGGCATGACGTTCCACATCCGGGTGGAGCAGCACGGCGAGTGGCGGATGAGACTGCTGGCGCAGGCTTTGATCATCGGGGCGGACGGACGGGACTTCCGTGAGGCGCTGCCGATCGGCCTCGATCGCGACGTCGAGCAGATCCGCGCCGAGCGCACCAGCTTCGTCGCGTCCGTGCCGCGGCTGATCTGCGACTACGCGCCGTTGGCCGCCGCGTACCACACCGGGGTCCGCGACCTGGGAGCGCTCCGCTACCAGTCCATCACCTTCGGTAAACAGTTGATCGCCGCCGGTCTTCCCTGGTTCATGACGCTGTTCGGCCGGGACAGCATCATCACCGGCCTGCAGGCGCTGCCGTTCCTGCCCCGTCTCCTACCGCCGACCATCGCGGTCCTGGCCGGTATGCAGGGCAGCCGGCTCGACGACTTCCGGGACGAGGAGCCGGGCAAGATCCTGCACGAGCTGCGCTACGGCGAACTGGCCGGTTTCGAGGAGCAACCCCACTCGCCCTATTACGGCTCCGCCGACTCCACGCCGCTGTTCGTGATCCTGCTCGACGAGTACGAACGCTGGACCGGGGACCAGGACCTCGTCCGGCGCCTGGAACCGGAGGTGCGCGCCGCGCTGGACTGGATCGACACCTACGGCAACAGCCGCGGCACCGGCTATCTCTACTACCAGACCCGCAACCCGCGCACCGGCCTGCCCAACCAGTGCTGGAAGGATTCGCCGGACGCCATCTGCTACCGCGACGGCCGGCTTCCCGGCTTCCCCCGGGCGACCTGCGAGCTGCAGGGCTACGCCTACGACGCGAAGATCCGCGCCGCCCGGCTGGCCCGCGACGTGTGGCACGACCACGCGTACGCCGGACGGCTGGAACGCGAGGCCGCCGACCTCAAGCAGCGGTTCAACCGTGACTTCTGGGTCACCGACGGCGGATACTACGCCCTCGCGCTGGACGCCGACGGCAACCAGGTGGACGCCCTGGCGTCCAACATGGGACACCTGCTGTGGAGCGGCATCGTCGACGTCGACCGGGCCAGGAGCGTCACCGACCACCTGCTCGGCCCGGACATGTTCACCGGCTGGGGGGTCCGCACCCTCGCGGCCGGCCAGGCCCGCTACAACCCCCTCGGCTACCACGTGGGCACGGTCTGGCCGTTCGACAACTCCATCATCGCCTGGGGGCTCTGGCGGTACGGCATGCGGGAGGAGGCCGGACGCGTCTGTGCCGGCATCCTCGAAGCGGCCCGGCACTTCCAGGGCCGCCTGCCGGAGGCTTTCGCCGGCTATCAGCGTGGCCTCACCAACTACCCGGTGCAGTATCCCACCGCGTGCAGCCCGCAGGCCTGGTCGGCCGGAACACCGCTGCTCCTGCTCCGGGTCATGCTCGGCCTGCAACCGCACGACGACCACCTGGTCATCGATCCCGACATCCCCCCGGGCTCGGTCGTGTCGAGATCCTCGACATCCCCGGCCGGTGGGGCACCGTCGACGCGCTGGGACGCAGCCGGCCGGACTGACGGCACCGGCACGAGCGGCCGGTGCCGTCAGCCGGCGGCCCTGGCGCGGACCTTCCGCGCGCCGTCCGTCGCCTTCCCGGTCCGGCCGTGGCCTGACGGCGACGCTCACTCCTGCGGTCGGCGGCGTTCGTCCTCGGCCCGTTCCCGGCTGAGGAAGAACGCGCCGAGCGCGCCGGCCAGCGTGCCGAACACCGCCACCGAGTACGCGGCCAGCACCAGCTCCAGAACCTGCGCGAAGGTGTCGGTCACGCGCAGCGGCTCACCGGTGATGGTGGTGAAGGCCGCGTCGTGCAGCGCCCGGGGGAGACTGCGGTAGGAACCGGTGACGACGAGCAGTTGCCCGGCCGCGAGGATGACGGCCACGGTCACCACCGCGAGCCAGGCCAGCCGGTCGGTGAGCAGCCGGCCGGCGGACCGCGATCCGCGGATGGCGGCGGCGACCACGCCGCCGCCCCGGGCCGCCCGCAGTGCGCTCGCCGCGCGCAGGAAGCGCAGGAACGGCACCGCCAGGAAGATCAACTGCCACCAGTTGTGCTTCCAGAACTCGCCGGCGCGGTGCCGGGCGAGCCAGGCGCGGAGCGTGAACTCGGCGACGAAGACCGCCCACAGGATCCAGCTGGTGACGGTGAGCACGGTGCTCAGCGGCTCGTCGTGGACGATCGCCTGGGCGAGCACGAGCAGCAGGAAGAACAGCCCCAGGATGCCCATCGGCTTGTCCAGCCGGTGGGCCAGGCCGTTGAGGCGGGCGTCGTCCTCGCGGTGTCGTCGGCCCGGATCGTCGCTCACCCTGCGGCAGCCTACCCGCCGGCCGGGACCGGGAACCGCCGCTCACGGCACCCGGCGCGCGACCAGCTCCAGATACTGCTTCCGCCACGCGCTGACCGTCTGCTCGACGGCGTGCTCCTCGCGGCGTAGCGATGCCTTGATCCGCCTGCGCTCGCCGGACATCCGCTGGAACACCGCGAGCGCGCCGCAGCTCGTGACGAGCACCGTCAGGGCGACCAGCGGCGCGACGTGAGCGACGGGCACCGCCAGCGCGGCGATCAGCACCACCCCGACGAGGGTGGAGCGGCTCGTCCGCCGGAAGGCGCGGCGGGCCACCGCCGCCTGACTCGACAGGTAGATCACCACGCCGCCGTGCAGGACCGCGCTGACCGGACCGGACAGCGGGGAGTGCCGCACGGCGACCGCGAGACCCCGATGAACACGGCGGCCAGCAGCGGCTGGCTTTGTCGCCGCACCCGCCCACGGAGACGGCGGGGGTGTGCGGCCGGCCCGGCCGGGTACACCGGGAGCACGCGGTGACGCAGCGGGAGGTGTGATGAGCGACGGGACCGTGGCCGGGGACGGGCGGCGAAGCCCCACCGAGCGGCTGGCCGAGGACGTGGCCGAGGTGGCCCGCGCGGAGGTCCGGGCGGTGCGCGCGCAGGTGGGTGAGGCGGCCCGCCCGGCCGGGGTGGGGATCGCGCTGCTGGCCGCCGCCGGCGGCTGCCTGGTGCTCGGCGCGGGAGCGGCGTCGACCACGGTGCTGCGGGTGCTGGAGACGATGCTCCCGCGCCGGCTGGCCGCCGCCGGCCTCACCACCGGCTATCTGGTGACGGCCGTGCTGCTGGGACGCGTGGGCCTGGCGCGGCTGCGCGCGGCCGGCGGCCCGTCGGCCCGGCTCGCCGACGACGTGCGGGACATGGTCACCGGGACCGCCGGGCGGGTGCTGCCCGCCGGCGCCGAGGCCGCCCGCGACGAACTGGACAGGTGACGCGGAACCGGGAGGACGACATGCCGGACAAGCACGAGCAGGCCGAGGAGATGCGCGACGAGGTCCCGTCGACCATCGCGCGCTCCGACGACAAGGCCGTGCGCACCTACAAGAAGACGCTGGAGTCGGCCGAGGAGAGCTACGGCGACGGCGAGCGCGCGCACCGGGCCGCCTACGCGTCGTTGAAGCACACCCACGAGAAGGTCGGCGACCACTGGGAGCCCAAGGAGCACAAGGGGCCCTCGGACCCGCAGGCGGCGCAGGGCACCCCGGCCTCGCGGGAGCGTGACCGGCCCACCGCCCAGGGGGTGGACGCCAACGCCAACAAGGGCCACCTGGACGACGTGGCGCGCAGGGTCGGCATCGACGATCCGGAGAACATGAACAAGGGTGAGCTGGTCGAGGCGATCGAGAAGGCCAACGCCCGGGCCACCGCCCGCGCCCGGCGCCGGTGAGGCGTCGACCCCGGGAGGTGGGTGTGGTCGGGGCCGCGGCGGGTAGCGGCCGGCCATGAGTCCGCTGCTGCTCGCGTACGCCCTCGTGGGAGGGCTCGGTGTCCTGCTCGCCTTCTGGTCCAGCGCCATCCGCCGGACCGTGCTGTCCGAACCGCTGCTCGCCCTGGGCCTGGGGGTGTTGGCGGGCCCGGTGCTCGGCCTGGTCGACCTCGCCGACCGGCTGGGCGCCGACCTGATCCGCGAGGTGAGCCGCGCCCTGCTGGCGGTGTCCCTGATGGCCGTGGCGCTGCGCTTCTCCGCCGCCGGCTACCGGGCCGTGCTGCGGCCGGTGCTGGTGCTGCTCTCCGCCGGCATGATCGGCATGGCCGTGCTCAGCACCGGCCTGTCCTGGCTGGTGCTCGGCGTGCCGCTGGGGCTGGCCGCGCTGCTGGGGAGCTGCCTGACCCCCACCGACCCGGTGCTGGCTTCCAGCATCGTCTCCGGCGGCCCGGCCGAGCGGCAACTGCCGGCCCGGCTCCGGCGGGTGGTCAGCGGCGAGTCCGGCGGCAACGACGGCCTCGCGTTCCCGCTCGTCGTCCTCGCCCTGGCGGCGGTGGGCGCGCAGCCCTGGACCGACCAGGTGACGACAGCGGTGTGGGGCGTGCTCGGCGCGGTGGGCGTCGGCGTCCTGCTCGGCTGGTTGGCCGGGCACGCGGTGCGCGCGGCGAGCCACCGGGAGACGCTCGACCAGGGTTCGCTGCTGGTCTTCGCGGTGCTGCTCGGCATCGCCGCGCTCGGCGTCGCGCGGGTGCTCGACACCGACGGCATCCTCGCCGCGTTCGTCACCGGGCTGGCCTACAACCGGGTCATCGGCGACCAGCCGCGCCTCGCCGAGCAGAAGCTCGACGACTCGCTCACCCGCTATCTGCTGCTGCCGCTGTTCTTCCTGCTCGGCGTCGAACTGCCGTGGCGCGACTGGCTCGACGCCGGCTGGCGGTTGCCGCTGTTCGCCGTCGCGGTGCTGCTGCTGCGGCGGCTGCCGGTGGTGCTGGCGCTGAAGAAGCCGCTCGGGCTGCCCTGGCGGGAGCTGGTCTTCCTCGGCTGGTTCGGCCCGATCGGCGTGTCCGCGCTGTTCTACCTGGCCTTCAGCGCCGACGAGGGCGCGGGGCAGGAGATGTTGTGGACCGCCGGCAGCCTCGTCGTCGCGCTCAGCGTCGTGGTGCACGGCGTCACCGCGATGCCGGGCCGCCGTTGGTACGCCGCCGGGCAGCGCGAGGTCTCGAAGCGGTAACGGTGCGCGGGCCCGGGTTTACCGGCGGCGTGCCAGGAAAGCGATCACGGTAGCTCGCGCCTGGCAGCCGCGGTGTCGACCAACGGCACCAGGATCACCACGTCCACCTGACGGCTCGGCGCGCCGGTCCGGGGCCGACCCCTGCCCGCTCGCGTGCCACCCACGCGACGCGGCGGTCGCCCCGCGCCTATCGACCCGTTGCCCCTCGTGGAGGACGACCATGACCATGTCCGTCTCGCGGTCCGACGCAGACGTCGACGAGATGTTCGCCGCCCTGCGCGATGCCGAGGGCCCGACCGCCCGGCGCGCCCGGGACCGCCTGGTCGAGGCCCATCGACCGCTGGCCGTGGGCCTGGCCCGCCGCTTCACCCACCGCGGCGAACCCCTCGACGACCTCGTGCAGGTGGCCTGCTACGGCCTGGTCAAGGCGGTCGACGGGTACGACCCGCGGCGCGGGGTGCCGTTCGTCGGTTACGCCACCCCGACCATCCTCGGCGAGTTGAAGCGTCACTTCCGGGACCACGGTTGGGACGTCCGGGTGCCCCGGAGCCTGCAGGAGCGCTACCTGCTGGTGCACGCCGCCGAGGCCGAACTGACCCGCCGCTCGCAGCGCGCGCCCCGGGCCGACGAGGTGGCCGGGCACCTGGGCGTGCCGGTCGACGTGGTGGTGGAGGCGCTGGCCGCCGGGCGGGCGTACCGGAACGTGTCCCTGCACCGGCCGGCCGGTGGGGACGACGAGCCGGTGGAGCGGGAGGACCTGCTGGCCGAGCGGGACCTGCGGGTGGACGGGCTCTGCGACCGGCTGGACCTGCTGGCGGCGCTGCGCCGGCTGCCGGAGCGGGAGCGCGCTGTGGTGATCCGCTACTTCCACGGCAACCAGACCCAGGAGCAGATCGGCGATCTGCTCGGCGTCTCCCAGATGCACGTGTCGCGCCTGCTGCGTCGGGCGATCGGGTTGCTCCGGCGGGAGATGACCGCCGAGGAGCCGGCCGACCCCGGCGGCGCCCGGGTCCGGGTGACGTTCCACAGTGCCGGCGTCACCACCCTGGCCGGCGTGAGCGGGGTCCTCGACGACGACGGCGTGGACGTGCTCCGGGACCGGCTCACCCGGATGGCGGTGACCGAACGGCCCCGCGGCGTGGTGGTGGACCTGCGGCGGGCGTCGGTCGAGTCGCCCCGGCTGGCCCGGGCCGTCCTGGACCTGCACCGGGCCTGCGCGCACGTGCGGGCCCGGCTCACGCTGGTCAACCTGCCGCCGAACGGGCTGCGCCTGCTGCGGCGGGCGGGCCTGACCCGACTGATTCCCTGCCTGCCGGTCCGGGGCCGGGCCACCGGTGTCTCCCCGGCCGGGCCGGGCGTCGCGTCGGGGGACGTCGAGGCGGACCGGCCGTCGCCGCCGTGCCCGGCGGCACCCGCGGCGATAAGGTCGGCTGAGGTCCATCCTGTCGTCGTCGAGGGCTCCGGTCCCGTCGACGGCGCACCGACGACGAGGAGAACAGGTGACGCGACGGCGGGCCGCGGCTGTCCCGCCCCCACCCCTGGTGGCGACCGTGCAGCGCCTGCAACGCGAGCTGGACGCGCTGCGTCGGGAGCGGCGCGCCCACGCGGTGGTGGAGCAGGCCACCGGTCTGCTGATCGCCCGGCAGGGCTGCTCGCCGGAGGAGGCGTTCGCGCAGCTGCGGCGGATCTCCCAGCACAGCAACATCCGGCTGGTGGACGTGGCCGCCGGGCTGCTCGGCGCCGCCGCTCCGCCGCCCTCGGCCCCGCCGCCTGCGCCCGAGCCGTTCCGGCCGGAGCGCTACCTGCACCCGCCCGCGCCCCGGCCGGAGCCGGACACCGGCGCTCCGGCGCCGCTGACCGGGGAGGCCGCCGCCCGCTATCACCTGGCCCGGGCCGCCATGGCGACCGCCGGCGACGCGAACGCGCTGGCCGAGACGCTGGCGGGGGCGGTACGCCACCTGGGCGCCGACTCGACCCTGCTCGGTCTGCTCGAACCGGACGGCGCGGTCCGGCTGGTCGGCTCGCACGGCCTGCCGCCATCCGTGGCGAGCCTGTGGCAGCGCGCCCCCGGCACGGTCAACATGGCGCTGTTGCGCGCCGCGGTGGACGGCAACCCGCTCTGGCTGACCCGGGACGAGGCCCGCCGCCGGGGCTACGACTTCATCGGCGGCGCAGCGGTGCGGGTCTGCCTTCCGCTGCGCCGGGCCGGCCGCACGATCGGGGTGGCCGCGATCAGCTGGGACGCCCACCGGGACCTCGACGACGGGCAACGGGCGTACCTGGGCGCGCTCGCCGAGGTCGCCGGCCGCCGGTTGTCGGCGCTGTCCGGGGGAGTCGGGGACGCGCCGGCCGCCCACTGGCTGGAGGCGGTGCTCGACGTGCTGCCCGGCTCGGTGGCGTGGTGGTCGCCGGTGCGCGACGACGACGCGGCGGTCGTCGACTTCCGCCTCGACCGGTGCGGCCCGGACGCGACCGACGGCGCGGAGCGCGGCCGGGACGCGCTCACCGGCCTCCGGCTGCTCGAACTCCACCCGTCGGCGGCCGACGACGGCATCGTCGCCGGGTGCGCCCGCGCCCTGCGCGACGGGCGTCCCTTCCACTGGGGACCGGGTCAGGTGTGGCGGGCCGGCGGCGCCAGGCCGACCCGAGTGCTGTTCAGCCTGCGCGCCGTTCCGTTCGGCGACGGGCTGCTCGTCGGCTGGCGCTATCACGACGAGCAGCGCCGGGCGGCGGACCGCACGGCCCGGCTGGAGCGGGCCGGTGCCGTCGGCTGGGTGGAGTGGGACCTCGCGGGCGACTCCGTCGCCTGGTCGTCGGGCGCGTACCGGGTGCTCGGCCGCGATCCGGCCGACGGCCCGCTGCCGCTGGGCGCGCTGCACCGCTGGGCGGCGCCGCCGGACGCGCCCCGGGTGCGGGCGGCGCTGCGCGCCCTGGTCGAGCGGGCCGAGCCGGCCGACCTGGAGTTCACCGTGCGGCGGCGCGGTGCAACGTGGCCGGTGCGGCTCGTCGCCGACCCCGTCGTGGACCCGGACGGCCGGGTGGCCGGGGTGCGCGGCGCGGTGGCCCGCCGCTGACGTCGCCCGGCCTGGTCGGTGCCGCTGGGGGCAGGTCCTGATCCGGCTTTCACCTAGCCTCCTAGGAAGCGCTGCGCGACGTGACGCATGTCTACTGAGCACGGGGCGTGACCCCGACCGGTGCGGGCATCGGAGCGCGTCATGGACGATGTGCTCGGTGAGGAGTGGCTGTCGCACTCCGTCGACCTGCTGGTGCGACTGGTGGAGACCGCCGGCGCCTTGATCATCTTCGTCGGTGCGATGACCGCCCTGGTGCGTTTCGTGGTCGTCGGCCTACGGGACCGGCGGACCCGTGCGTTCGTGCCCGTGCGGCTCGGCCTGGGCCGCTTCCTGGCCCTCGGGCTGGAGTTCCAGCTCGCCTCCGACATCCTGCGCACCGCCATCGCCCCGACCCTGCGGGAGATCGCGGAACTGGCCGCGGTGGCCGCCATCCGGACCGCGCTGAACTTCTTCCTGGCCCGCGAGATCCGGCAGGAACGCGCGGAGTTGGCCCGGAGCGAGGGCCGGGCCACGCCGGACCCGGTGGACGAGCCGGCGGGACGGCCGTCGTGAGCGCCCTCATCGGGTACGCGGCGGCGGTTTGCGTCGCCGCCGGGCTGCTCGCCGGGCTGGTCGTGCTGGTCGTTGCCCGGGACGGCCGGCTCGCGCTGCGGGTCGCGCTCGACCTGTGGCTCGCCGCCGGGCTGCTCCGGCTGGCCCTGCCGCCGTCCTGGGACCAACTGCTCAGCGCGGCCGCGATCATCGCGGTCCGGCAACTGGTCGGTCTCGGCCTGGGGCCGTCCCGGGCGGCGAGCACCGGCGAGAAATGAACCCGGCCGAGGTTTCCGGCCCGGCCCGGCCGGACACCGCCTCCGCGCAGGGGAGGGGGAGCTGATGGACCTGTGGACGGCGCCCGGGCCGGTCGACGTGGTGGGGCCGGTCCGCCGGCCGGTGCGCGGCTCGGCGCTGGCGCGGCTGCTGCGGACCACCGACGCCAAGCAGATCGGCATCCTCTACCTGACCACGGCGTTCGGCTTCTTCCTGGTGGGCGGGCTGCTGGCGTTGGTCATGCGGGCCGAGCTGGCCCGCCCCGGGATGCAGCTGCTCTCCCCGGAGCAGTACAACCAGATGTTCACCATGCACGGCACGATCATGCTGCTGCTGTTCGCCACCCCGATCGTGTTCGCCTTCGCGAACTATCTGGTGCCGTTGCAGATCGGCGCGCCGGACGTGGCGTTTCCCCGGCTCAACGCGTTCGCCTACTGGCTCTACCTGTTCGGCGGGCTGCTGGTGCTGGGCGGGTTCGCCACCCCCGGCGGCGCGGCCGACTTCGGGTGGACCGCCTACCAGCCGCTCGCCGGCCCGGCGCACTCGCCGGGCGTCGGCGCCAACCTGTGGGCGGTCGGCCTGGTGATCTCCGGGCTGGGCACCATCCTCGGCGCGGTCAACCTGATCACCACCGTGCTGACGTTGCGCGCCCCCGGCATGACCATGTTCCGGATGCCGATCCTCACCTGGAACATCCTGGTCACCGCCGTCCTGGTGATCCTGGTGTTCCCGCTGCTGGCCGCCGCGTTGCTCGCGGCGCTGGCCGACCGGCAGCTCGGCGCGCACGTGTACGACCCGGCCACCGGCGGGCCGATGCTGTGGCAGCACCTGTTCTGGTTCTTCGGGCACCCCGAGGTCTACATCGTCGCGCTGCCGTTCTTCGGCATCATCACCGAGATCATCCCGGTGTTCTCCCGCAAGCCGGTCTTCGGCTACCGCGGGCTGGTCGGCGCGACGCTGGGCATCGCCGCGCTGTCGATGAGCGTGTGGGCGCACCACATGTTCGCCACCGGTCAGGTGCTGCTGCCGTTCTTCAGCTTCCTGAGCTATCTGATCGCGGTGCCCACCGGGATCAAGTTCTTCAACTGGATCGGCACCATGTGGAAGGGGCAGATCACCTTCGAGACGCCGATGCTGTTCGCGCTCGGCTTCCTGGTCACGTTCCTGCTCGGCGGCCTGACCGGGGTGCTGCTGGCCAGCCCGCCGGTCGACTTCCACGTGCACGACTCGTACTTCGTGGTGGCGCACTTCCACTACGTGCTGTTCGGCACCATCGTGTTCGCCGTCTTCGGCGGCATCTACTTCTGGTTCCCGAAGATGTTCGGCCGGATGCTCGACGAGCGACTCGGCAGGATCCACTTCTGGCTGACCATGATCGGTTTCCACACCACGTTCCTGGTGCAGCACTGGCTGGGCGCCGAGGGCATGCCCCGCCGCTACGCCGACTACCTGGCGCAGGACGGCTTCACCGGGCTGAACACGGTCTCCACCATCGGGTCGTTCGTGCTCGGCGTCTCCACGCTGCCGTTCCTGTGGAACGTGTGGCGCTCCTACCGGTTCGGCCCGGTGGTGCGCGAGCCCGACCCGTGGGGTCACGGCCTGTCGCTGGAGTGGGTGACGTCCTCCCCGCCGCCGCTGCGCAACTTCGACCGGATGCCCCGCATCCGCTCCGAGCGACCCGCGTACGACCTCCGTCAGGACCGTGCCGCGGCGGTGCCGCCCGGCCCGCGCTCGGCGGCGGACTGACCGATACCGGGCGGGAGCGCCGGCCGGCTGGCAGGGTGGAGGCACCGATTCCGGAGGGAGCAGGGCGGATGGGAGGGTTCGCGCCGGTGCTGGCCATGCTCGGGCTGGCCGCCGCGGCAGTGGGCACGCTGTATCTGGCGCACCTGCGGACGGCGGTGGCCGCCACGCCGTCGACCGTCGCGGCGTTCCGGTCCGGGCTGCCGCCCGCGGAGCACGCCGTCTCCCGGTTCCACGTCCGCTGGTACGCGGTCAGCCTGCTCTTTCTCGCCTTCGACGTGGAGATGCTGTTCATGTACCCGTGGGCGGTGGTGGTCGCCGACGTCGGCACGCCCGCCGTGGCGGAGATGTTCGTCTTCCTCGCCCTGCTGATGGCCGGTGTCGTCTACGCCTGGCGGGAGGGGGCGCTGCGGTGGGCCTGACCGGTGACCTCCTGGCCCGCTGGGCGGCCCGCCGGCCGCATCCGCTGGTCGTGGCCGCGCCCGGCGCCACCGTCGCCCGCCTGGCCGTGGAGGCGCACGCCGACCGGGGCGGATGGCCGCTCGCGCCGTCCCCGGCGGACGCCGACCTGCTGGTGGTGGTCGGCGAACCGGGGTCCGAACTGGCGGCGGCGGTCGAGCGGGTGTGGGCCCAGTTCCCGGGCCCCCGCGCGCGGGCGCGGGTCACCGACCCGGCCGGTGCGGCGTCCGCGCTGCACGCGGCCGTCGCCCGGCTGACCGGGACCGGCGGCGAGCCGGCGGACCCCGGGCCGGAGGCGGGCGGCGGGCAGCACGACGGCGGGTCGGGATCGTCCGGCCACGGTGACCACGACGGGATGTCCATGCCGGGCGGCCTGATGATGGCCGAGCGGGCCGAGGACCGCGACGGGTTGAAACTGGACGTGCTGCACCTGGCGCTCGGTCCGGTGCTGGCGGACTGGCCGGCCGGCCTGGTCGTGGAGCTGGCCGTGCAGGGCGACGTGGTGCAGTCGGCGGACGCCCGGGTGCTGCCGCCGGCCGATCCGGCGGCGGTGCGGCCGTACCCGGACGTGGACCATCCCGAGCTGCGCCGGCGCCGGCAGGCGGTGGCTCACCTCGACGCCCTGGGCCGGCTCTGGGCGGTGGTGGGCTGGCCGGCCGGCGCGGTCGCCGCGCGTCGGTTGCGCGACGCGCTCGTCGACCACGTCCCGCTCGCCACGGCGTACGCCGGTTTCCGGGCGCTGGACCGGCGGGCCCGGCGCTCGCGGGCGTTGCGTCGCGCCACCGACGGGCTGGGCGTGCTGCCCGAGGTGACGGCGGGGCGGGCCGGGCTGGCCGACCCGGCGGCGGTGTGCGGCGACGCGACCGACCGGTGGCGGCGCCGGCTGGCCGAGACTTACCGGCTGCTGGCCGGCGGTGAGCCGGCCGCGCCGGAGCCGGACGCGGCGGCGGTGCTGGCGGTGGCCGCCCGGCTGACGGTCGGGCTCGACCTGGCCGCGGCCCGGGTGGTGCTGGCCTCGTTCGACCCCGACCCGGACGCGGTGGTGGCCGCCGGGGTGCGGTCGTGACCGCCGGTCCGTGGTGGGGTGTGCTACCGGCCGCCGGGGTGCTGCTCGGCCTCGCGCTGGCCGCCGCGGCGCTGGCCGGACTGCTCGACCCGGCCGGCGGGCCGACGCTCGCGGGCCGGGCCGGGCGGCCGGTGTGGGAGGCGGCCCGGCTGCTGCGGCAGCGCCGGCGACGTGTGGTGGCGGCGGACCTGCTGCTGTGGCGGCTCGGGCTGGCCGGGCCGCTGGTGGTGGCGCTGCTGATGGTCGTGGTGGTGCCGCTGGGCGACCGGGTGGTGGCCGACCTGCCGGTCGGCGTGGTCTGGTTCAACGCGATGGACGTGCTGCTCTGGGCGGCCGTGTGGCTCGCCGGGTGGGGCAGCAACAGCGGGCCCGGCCTGGTCGGTGGCTACCGGTTCCTGGCGCAGGCGCTGGGCTACGAACTGCCGCTGATGTTCGCGCTGACCGCCCCGGCGGTGGCGGCCGGCAGTCTCCGGATCGCCGACGTGGTGGCGGCGCAGCGGGAGCTGTGGTTCGTCGGGTGGATGCCGGTGGCGTTCCTGGTCTTCCTCGGCGCGGTGCTCGCGTTCAGCATGTCCGGGCCGTTCGCCTACCCGGACGGGCGGGACGTCGCCGGGGGCGTGCTGGCCGAGCCGTCCGGGGTGGACCGGCTGGTCCTGCTCGCCGGGCGGTACGCGCTGCTGGCCGCGGGCGCGGCGACGGCGGTGGCGCTGTTCCTCGGCGGCGGGTCGGGTCCGCTGCTGCCGGCGTGGGCGTGGAGTGTGGTGAAGACGCTCGTCGTGCTGGCCGCCCTGGTGGCGCTGCGGGGCCGGGTGCCGGTGCTGCGGGCCGACCGGCTGATGCGGGTGGCCTGGCTGGTGGTGTTGCCCGCCACGCTGGCGCAGGTGCTCGTGGTGGCCGTGCTCGTGGTGGGGAGGGGTTGAGGTGGTCGTCGTCGCGTTCGTGGTGCTGGCGCTGGTGGCCGTGGCGTCCGGCGTCGCCGTGTTCACGGTGGACTCGATGGCCCGGGCGACGTTCGCGCTGGCGCTGTCGTTCGTCGCCGTGGGTGGCGAGTTGCTCCTGCTCGACCTGGGCTACCTGGGCGTGGTGACCGTCCTGATGATGGTCATGGAGATGGCGGTCATGGCGGTGTTCATGGTCATGTTCATGATGAACCCGGCCGGTCTGATGCCCATGTCGATGCTGCACAACCGCCGGGGCGCGCTGGCGGTCTCGGTGGGTGTCTTCGTCGTGCTGGCGGCCGGCTCGGTCCTCGTGCCGTGGCCCACCCGCCGTGGCGGGCCGCCCGCCGATCCCACCCGGGCCCTGGGCGAGGCGATCATGGGGTCGAAGATGCTGGTCATGATGTCGATCTCGGCGGTGCTGTTCGCCACCATGGTCGCCGCGCTGGTGCTCGCCACCGCCCGGGGCCGCTACGACCGTGCGGACTCCCCGGAGCGGCCGTGACGTTGCCGATGTTCCTGCTGCTGGCCTCCGCGCTGTTCAGCGTGGGCCTGTACGGCGCGCTGAGCCAGCAGGCGGTGGTGATGGTGATGATGGGCCTCGAACTCATGATCAACGGGGTGGTCGTGGCCGCCGCCGCGCTGTGGTGGTTCCTGGCCCCGCAGCAGCCCGACGGGCAGGTGCTGGTGCTGGTGGTGATCGCCGCGATGACCGTGGAGATGGCGATGGGCTTCGCGGTGGTGACCCTGCTGTTCCGCTCGAGCGACGCCGACATGACCGACATGGCGGGGGAGCTGCGCGGATGACCGTCGCGCTGTGGGCCCTGGTCGTCCTCCCGGCCGTCGCCGGGGGGCCGCTGCTGCTCGGCGGGCGGCGAGCGGATCGGGTCGCGCCGGCGCTGGCGCTGGGCGTGGCCGCGCTGGTGGCGGCGCTGGCCGTCGCGGTGGCGGCGGCCCGGCCGGCCGTCGACGCACCGATGATGGCCGGCGCCCGGTGGGGTCTGGCCGTCGACGGGACCGCCGCGCTCGTCGTGCCGGCGGTGGCCGTGGTGGCGCTGCTGGTACTGGGGTACGCCGCCGCCGAGATCCGGTCCGGCCGGTCCCGGTTCCACGGGCTGATGCTGGTCTTCCTCGCCGCGGTGCTGCTCACCGCCACCGCGACGACGCTGCCGGTGCTGCTGCTGGGCTGGGAGGTGATGGGCGCGATGTCGTACGCGCTGATCGCCCACCACTGGCGGCGCGACGACGCGGTCGCGGCGGGTGGCACCGCGTTCCTCACCACCCGCGCCGGCGACCTCGGGCTCTACCTGGCCGCCGGGGCCGGACTGGCCGGCGGCACGCTCGACCTGGCCGGGCTGGCCGGGCTGCCGCCCGGCTGGCGGGACGTGGCCGCCGCGGGCGTGCTGGCCGCCGGCTTCGGCAAGGCCGCCCAACTGCCGTTCTCGTTCTGGCTGTCCCGGGCCATGCTCGGCCCGAGCCCGGTCAGCGCGCTGCTGCACTCCGCCGCCATGGTGGCGATGGGCGGCTACCTGCTCGTGCGGCTGCACCCGCTGCTGGTGGCGAGCGGCTGGGCGGTGGACGTGGCCGCCTGGGGCGGCGCGCTGACCGCCCTGGCGCTGGGGGCGGTGGCGCTGGCCCAGTCCGACCTGAAGCAACTGCTTGCCGCGTCCACCAGCGCCCAGCTCGGGTATGTGGTGCTGGGCGCAGCCGTCGCCCCGGCCGGGGCGGTCGCGCACCTGATCGGTCACGCGGCCACCAAGGCGTTGCTGTTCCTCGCCGCCGGGGCGTGGCTGAGCGCGCTCGGCACCCGCCGGCTGTCCGCGCTGCGCGGCGCGGGCCGGCGCCACCCGCTGGTCGGGGCCGGGTTCGCGGTGGGCGCCCTGGGGCTGGCCGGGGTGCCGCCGCTGGCGTTGTGGGCCACCAAGGACGAGGTGCTCGCCGGCGCCCGCGAGCGGTCCCCGGCGCTGTATCTGGTCGGCTTGGCCGGCGCGCTGCTCGCCGCCCTCTACGCGGGTCGGGCGCTCGCGGTGGTCCTGCGCCCGGTGCCGCCCGGCGTCGAGTCCGGCTACGACACCGAGCGCGACGGCACCCGCGTGGTGACGCCCGGGCAGCGGGGCCCGCTGGTGCCGCTGGCGGTCGGCGCGGCGGTGCTCGGCGTCCTGGCGCTGCCGCCGCTGTCTCAGGCGGTGGCCGACGCGGTCGGGTCGGGCCCGGCCCCGCCGACCCGGATCGCCGAACTGGTCCTGTCCGGCCTGCTCGCGGTCGCCGGGCTCACCGTGGCGGTCGCCGCGCCGGCCCGGCCGCCGGCTCCGGGTTGGGCGCGGGCCTGGCTGGGGCTCGACCTGGCCGCGCGGCTGCTGGTGGTCCGGCCGACCCTCGCGCTGGCCCGGGGGCTGGCCCGCTTCGACGACCGGGTGCTCGACCGGGCCGTGCGGGCGGTGCCGGGCGCGGCCCTGGGTGCGGCGCGGGGGCTGGCGAGGTTCGACGACGCCGGGCTCGACCGCGCGGTCGGCGCGGTGCCGGCCGTGACCCGGCGGGCCGCGGACGCCGTGGCCCGGCTGGACGACCACGGGGTGCACGCCCTGGTGCGCCGGCTCGCCCGGGCCGCCCGCCGGCTCGGTGTGCTGGCCCGCCGGCCGCAGACCGGCCTGGTCCACCAGTACTACGTCCAGGTGGTGCTCATGCTGGGCGCCGCCGTGCTGATCCTGCTGCTGGCGAGGTGACCCGTGCTGTCCCTGATCGTCTTCACGCCGCTGGCCGTGGCCGTGCTCCTGCTGTGCTGGCGTGGCCTGCCGGCGCGGGCGGTGTCGTGGCTCTGGATCGCGGTCACCGTCGTCGAGGTCGTGGCGGTGCTGGGCGTGTGGTGGGCGTACCCGGGGGAGGGCTTCGCGTACGAGGTGGACCGGCCGTGGATCCCGGGCGCCGGGGCCGGCTACCACGTCGGGGTGGACGGGCTGTCGCTGCCGCTGCTCGCGCTCACCACAGTCGTCTTCGCCGCCTGCGCGGTGTACTCGCTGCGTCGCCAGCCCCGGCCGCGGCAGTTCGCCGCGCTGTTCCTCGCCCTGCAGACCACCTGCCTCGGGCTGTTCGTCTCGCTCGACCTGATCCTGTTCTTCGTCTTCTTCGACCTGTCCATCGTGGGCATGTACGCGGTGATCGCCGGCTGGGGGCACGGCCCGCAGGCCCGCCGCTCGGCGCTGACGTTCTTCCTCTACACGTTCCTCGGCTCGCTGGCGCTGCTGCTGGGCTTCATCGGCCTCTACGTCGCCGCCGCGCCGCACACCTTCGACATGGTGGCGTTGACCCGGGACCCGCCGACGCGGGGTGTGGCCGGCGCGCTGGTGCTGCTGGCGATCCTGCTGGGGCTGGCGATCAAGACGCCGACGTTCCCGTTCCACACCTGGCTGCCGCCGGCGCACACCGACGCACCGGCCGCCGGCTCGGCGGTGCTGGCCGGGATCCTGCTGAAGATGGGCACCTACGGGTTCGTCCGGATCGCCATGCCGGTGCTGCCGGACGCCTGGCGGCGTCACGCCTGGGTGGTCGTCGTGGTCGGGGTGGTGAGCGTGCTCTACGGGGCGCTGGTGGCGCTCGCCCAGCGCAGCTTCAAACGGATGGTCGCGTACACGTCGGTCAACCACATGGGCTACGTGGTGCTGGCGGTCGGCGCGGCCGGGCTGGTCGCCGGCTCGGACGCGCAGGCCCGCGCGGTGGCGGTGACCGGCGCGGTCACCCAGATGGTCAGCCACGGGCTGATCACGTCGGCGTTGTTCCTGCTCGCCGGCGTGCTCTACGACCGGGGCGGCACCTACCGGATGGACGCCTACGGCGGGTTGGCCGGCGACACGCCCCGGTTCGCCGCGCTGACCGCGGTGGCGGCGTTCGCCAGCCTCGGCCTGCCCGGCTTCTCCGGGTTCATCGCCGAGTTCCAGATCTTCGCCGGCAGCCTGGGCTCCGCGCCGGTGGCGGTGGCGTTCGCGCTGCCCGGCATCCTGGTCACCGCCGCCCTGTTCCTGTGGGCGCTGCACCGGGTCTTTCTCGGCCCGGCCCGGCACCGGCTGTCCGCGACCGCCGACGTGACCGCCGCCGAGACCGCCGCGGTGCTGCCGCTGCTGGCGCTCTCCCTGCTGATCGGCGTGTTCCCCCGGCTGCTGCTGGACGTGGTGGAACCGGCCGCGCGGGCGGTCACCGAGCTGGTGGCCCGGTGACCGAGCGTCCGCTCGCCCTGCTGCCGGAGCTGCTCCTGCTGGCCGGCGCGGTCAGCACGCTGCTCACCGGCGCGTTCCTGCCGAGGGAACGGCAGTGGGTGGCCCGGCTGGTCGCCGCCGGGGCGTTGCTCGCGGCCGTGCTTGCCACGCTGCCCGCCGTGGGCGAGCGCACCACCGTGTACGCGCACAGCTACGCCCTCGACGCCGGCACCACGGCCGCCCGGCTGTTGATCCCGCTGGCCGGGCTGCTGGTGGTCGGGATCGCCGCCGGCCGGGTCGCCGGCAACCGTCGGGAGACCGAGTTCTACGTGCTGACGCTGCTCGCCGTGCTCGGCGCGGTGCTGCTCGCCGGCGCGTCGGACCTGCTGCTGCTGGCCGTGGCGTACCTGTTGTCGTCGGTGCCGCTGGCCGGGCTGGCCGGTTGGGGGCGGGACCGGCGGGGCGCCGAGGCGGCGCTGAAGGTCTATCTGGTCGGCGCGCTGGCCGGGGTGGGCCTGCTGGCCGGCGCGGCGCTGCTGACCGCGCTCGGCGGCGGGGCGAGCGACTACGACCGGCTGGCCGCCGGCCTGGCCGGGGCGCCGTCCACCGCCGTCGCGGTCGGGGTGGTCGGGGTGCTGGCCGGCCTGCTGTTCAAGATCGGCGCGGTGCCGGGGCACTTCTGGGTGCCCGACGCGGTGCAGGGCGCCTCGATCCCGGCCGGCGCGCTGCTGACCACGGTGCCGAAGCTCGGCGGCCTGCTCGCGGCGTACCGGCTGTTCGCCGTCGCGGTGCCCGCCGACGTGGTGGACTGGCCGCTGCTGGTCGCGGTGCTCGCCGCGGTCACCATGACGCTCGGCAACTTCGCCGCGTTCGGCCAGGCCGACCCGCGCCGGCTGCTCGCGTACTCCACCGTGGCGCAGGTGGGCTACCTGCTGATGGCCGTCGCGGTCGCCGGCCGCGCGGAGCGCGCGCTGCCCGCCCTGCTGGTCTACCTCGCCGGGTACGCGGTGACGAACCTCGGCGCGTTCGCGGTGCTGGCCGCCGAGCCGCACGACACCCTCGACGACTACCGCGGGCTGGCCCGCCGCCGGCCCTGGCTCGCCGCGACGCTGGTGATCTGCCTGCTGGGTCTCGTCGGCACCCCCCCGACGGCGGTCTTCGCCGGCAAGCTCACGGTGTTCACCGCCGCCTGGGACGGCGGGCTGGCCTGGCTGGTGGTGGTCGCCGCGGTCAACACCGTGGCCAGCCTCTTCTACTACCTGCGCTGGCTGGTCCCCGCCCTGTCGCTGCCCTCCGGCCCGCGCCCGCTGCGGCCCGCTTCGCCGCGAGGACCGCGGGTGGTGGCGGTGGCGACCGCGGTGGCGGCGCTTCTCGGTGCGGCCGGCGCGCTTCCGCTGGCCGGTCTGGTCGAGCAGACGCTGCAACGCTGACGTCTCGTCGACGGATCCGTGGTGGCAGCGGAGGGTCGCGGTCACCTTGTCGGTGGACCTCCGGTCCCGGTTAACCGGGACCGGAGCGGGTAGCGGTAGCCGACGGGTGCTCGCGGGGGCGAACCGGAGCGGGAACGGGGTGGCGGTGACGGAGTTCGCGATCTACGTCGCCGCGCTGGGCGCGGTGGCGGTCCTCGCGGTGTTGTCCAACCGGCTCGCCGACCGGCTGCGGCTGCCCGCGCCGGCGCTGTTCCTGTTCGCCGCCGCGATCGTCTCCGACCTGTTCCCGAAGCTGAACGAGCTGTCCCTGTACGCGGTCCGGCACCTGGTCGAGATCGCGCTGGTGCTGGTGCTGTTCAGCGGCGGGATGAGCATGGGCTGGCGGCGGCTGCGGCCGTCGCTCGGCCCGGTCGCGCTGGTGGGCGTGGCCGGGACGCTGCTGACCGCCGGCGCGCTGGCCCTGGTGCTGCGCTGGGTGTTCGGCTTCGACTGGCTGGCCGCGCTGCTGGTCGGCACCGCGCTGTCCCCGACCGACCCGGCCGCCGTGTTCTCGGTGCTCGGGCGGCGGACCGTGGTGGGGCGCAGCGGCACCATCCTGGAGGGCGAGTCGGGCGCGAACGACCCGGTCGGGATCGCGTTGATGGTGAGCCTGCTGGCCGCCGGGACCGCCGGCGGGTGGTCGGCGGTCGCCTCCGGGGCGGGCGAGTTCGCGCTGCAACTCGTGGTCGGTCTGGTGCTCGGGCTGGCCGGCGGGTGGCTCATCCTGCAGTTGATGCGCCGGGTGTCGCTGCCGGACGAGAGTCTCTACCCGCTCCAGGTGCTGTTCGCCGCGGCGTCGATCTACGGCGTGGCGACGCTGGCCCGGGGCTCCGGCTTCCTCGCGGTGTTCCTCGCCGGCATCGTCGTCGGCGACGCCCGCGCGCCGTTCAAGCGGGAGATCCAGCGTTTCCACGGCGCGTTGGCCAGCCTCGGCGAGATCCTGGCGTTCGGCCTGCTCGGTCTGATCGTGTCGTTGCGCAGCATGGTGACCGAACGGGCCTGGCTCACCGGCCTGGTGCTGGCCGTGCTGCTCACCTTCGTGATCCGGCCGATCGTGGTCGGTGGCCTGCTCACCACGGTCCGGCTGCGCTGGGGTGAACGGATCTTCGTGGTCTGGTCCGGGCTCAAGGGCGCGGTGCCGATCCTGCTGGGCACGTTCATCCTTACCGCCGACCTGGAGCAGGACCTGCGGCTGTTCGACATCGTCTTCGCCGTGGTCGCGTTCTCGATCGTGGTGCAGGGCGGGCTGGTCCCGCTCATGGCCCGCTGGTGCCGGGTGCCGATGCGCAGCATCCCGCTGCAACCGTGGGCCGTCGGCATCCGGGTGCAGGGCGAACCGGTCGGGCTGCGCCAGTACACGGTCGCGTCCGGCGCCCCGGCCGACGGCCGGCCGTTGTTCGAGCTGAGCCGGGACGAGGGCGTCTGGGTGAGCCTGATCAGCCGCGACGGCGAGCAGGTCCGGCTCGGGCGGGCGACGGTGCTGCGGGCCGGCGACGAGGTGCTGGTGGCCGGCGGTGAGCAGCCCGCCGCGGAGCGGGTCTTCACCCGTCCCGGCGGGTAGCCGTTTCGATAGTGGTCCGCCGGGTAGGCGGCAACTTCCGGAAGGGTGGTGGGTCGGATGAATCTCGGCAAGCTCGGCGACGTGGTGGTGGGCACGGCCGGCGACGTTGCCGGCAGCGTGGTGGACCCGAAGGCGGGCCTCGGCAAACTGCGCGCGGCGGTGACACCGCGGGCGGTGGTGCTGGTCGGTGGCGGCCTGCTCCTCGGCTACCTGGTGGCCCGGTCCCGGCACTGACGACCGCGCCCGCTCGCGGTCACCGGCGCCGTGTCGCCCGGCCCGCCTGCTGTCGCACCGCCAGCGCGGCGGCCAGGCAACTCGTCAGGACGATGAGGACCTGGCGGCCGCGCCCCGGCCGTACCGGTCGGCGCCGGTGATCTGTCGCCACACCGGCCACGCCCGCATCGAGAAGTTCCCCACCGGCCCGTCCCTTCCGCCCCGTTCGGTCAGCCCTGCCCGCTCGCGCGCGCGGCCCGCTGCATCTGCGCGTCGTCGGCGGCCCGGCGACGTATCCACGCGTGCACCCGCGGCAACGAGGTGGGGTTGACCTCGCGGTCGTTGACCAGGCGCTGCGTCCGGGACGGCAGCACGCCCGTCCGCTCGCGCCGCGACCCGGTCACCGCGTCCCCGTTGTCCGCCGGCATGCCGGTGGCGATCAGGTAGGCCCGCCCCGGCGGGATGCCGAGCAGGCGGGAGATCTCGTGGTAGTCGCGTCCCTGGTCCAGCAGGTCCAGGATCTGGCGCTTGTCGGGCACGATGACCGCCTCCTCACCGTCCTGACCCTGTCATATCGGTCATCCTCGGCCGGACGGAATGGTGGATCTGGTCGAGAGGCCCGCGCGGGCGGGGGACCGCGTGCCCGGCGAATCGTGGTCGTTCAGCCGGTCCTGGCCTTCGCGCCGCCGTCCAGCAGGCGGCGGATCTCCGCGGCGGCGGGGTGCGTCGGCGCGACCGCCAGGAACCGGCGCAAGGTGGCCGGCGCCTCGCCCGGGTGGGTGGTGCGCTGCGCCAGGCCCAGCACCAGCAGCCCGTCCGGCGACCTGGGCGCGTGGTCGAGGACGTCGCGGGCCGTCCGCTCGGCGCCGGCCGCGTCCGCCGCCCGCAGCAGCGCGAAGGCCAGGCGCAGCCGGACGGCGTCGTCGGGCCGCTCCCGCAGCGCCTCCCGGTACATCTGCGCGGCGGCGTCATAGCGCTGCTGGCCCTCCAGGTCCTGCGCCAGCCGCAGCGCGACCGCCGTCGGGTCGGCGCGGGGCGTCACCACCGGCGGGGCGAGCCGGTCGGCGGCCACGGCCACGGTCGCCACCAGGGCGACCAGGCCGCCGGCGGTGAGCCACCAGACCGGCCGGCGCGACCGCCGCCGGCGTCCGGGCGCGGGCCCGGCCCGGGGTCGGGCCCGCAGCGTCCGCGCGGCGGCGATGCCCGTGCCGAGCAGCGCCACCGCCGGCACCAGCCACAGCAGCAGTCCCGGCCCCCGGGCGGGCGGCTCGGCCAGCACCTCCTCGCCGTAGCGCGCGACGAACCACCGGCGGATCTCGGCCGGGCTGCGGCCCTGCGCGCTCTGGTCGGCGATCACCTGCCGCATCGAGGCGGCGATGGGGGAGCGGGAGTCGGCCACCGACTCGCCCTGGCAGGCGGGGCAGCGCAGCCCGGCGGCGATCGCCGCGCCGGGATCGACCCGGCCGGCGGGCGTCGCCGACCGGATCAGCCCGACCGCCGCCGCCGCGACCAGCGCCACCGCCGCCAGCCCCACCGCCAGCCGCCGGATCACGGCGCGGCCAGCAGGGCGGACAGGTGCTCGTCGAGCCACTGCCGGGTGACCACCCCGGGCCGGTGTGCGACGATCCGCCCGTCCCGGTCCACGAGGAAGGTCTCCGGCACGCCGCGTACGCCCCACTCGACCGACCGGGCGCCGTCCGGGTCGGGCACGACCGTCAGCTCCGCCGCCCGGCTCTGCGCCAGCAGGGGCCGCACCGCGTCCGGCCCGTCCCGCAGGTTCAGCCCGACCACCCGCAGCCCGCGCGACGACCACTGCCGCCCGGTCTCGGCCAGCAGCGGCAGTTCGTCGCGGCACGGGCCGCACCAGGACGCGAACACGTTGACCAGCACGACCTGCCCGCGCAGCGCCGCCAGGTCGAACCGTCCGCCGTCGAGGGTGGCGCCGGCCAGCGCCGGCGCGGCCGGCGCCGGCCCCGGGTCGGTCGGGCCGGGCAGCCGGGCCGCGACGAGCGCGGCGGCGGCGACGGCGACCAGCAGGGCCGTCGCCGGGACCGGCCGGATCCGTCCCCACCGCGACGTCCGGCGGTTCACGCCGGCACCGCCGCTCTCGCCGCGACGCCGGTGTCCCGTGGCGGTCGCCGTCGGCGTGCCCGCAGCGTGTCGGCCAGGGCGAGCAGGCCGGCGGCGACGCCCACCGCGCCGCCGGCCCAGACGAGACCGACAAGCGGGTTCACCGCCAGGCGTACGGTCGCGCCGGTGCCGTCGGCGGCCACGGCGAGCAGGGTGAGGTAGACGTCGCGGCGGGGGCCGGCGTCGATCGCCGGGACGGTGACGGCCATGTCCCGCGCCGGGTCGTAGCGCAGCGCCGGGGCGGCGGTGCGGGTGTGCCCGCCCGACGAGACGGCCAGCCGGGCGCGTACCGTCATCCGCCCGCCGGGGGCGGACCGTTGCACCGACTCCAGCCGCGCGGACACGTCGCCCACCCGGACCGTCTCGCCCGTGCGCAGCGTCCGCTCGTCGACCCGCTCGTACGTGGCGGACGCGGCGACCCCCACGGCGAGCAGGGCGAGCCCGGCGTGCCCCAGCGTGGCCGCCGGCAACCGGCGGCGCCCGCCCGCCGCGGCTCGGTCGTCGCGGGCGGTGACCAGGCCGGTGAGCACGAACGCCGCCGCGCCGAACGCGGTGAGCGCGGCCGGACCGGGCCGGCCGAGCAGCCCCACGCCGGCCACGGTGGCCAGCGCCGCCGCGCCCGGCAGGGCGAGCCGGCGCAGCACCCCCGCGCGGTCGCGCACCCGCAGCGCCGGTGGCAGCCCGGCCAGCAGCAGCACCACCACGGCCAGCGGCACCGCCGTGCGGTGGTAGTAGCCCGGCCCGACCGAGGCGCGCGCGCCGGCGAGCGGCTCGGCCAGCAGCGGCAGCACCGTGCCGATCAGCACCACGGCGGCGACGGTGACCAGCGCGACGGCGTTGACCAGCACGGCCGTGGATCGGGACCACGGCCTGACGCCCGCCCGGGCGGGCACCGGCCGGCGGCGGGCGGTGAGCGCGGTGGCGGCCAGCACGGCCAGCAGCACGAACCCGAGCAGCAGCGGCCCCAGCGGCGACTCGGTGAAGGCGTGCACGCTGGCCACCGCGCCGGAGCGGGTCAGGAGCGTGCCCAGCAGCACCAGCAGGAAGCCGGCGCAGGCCAGGACGCTGTTCCACAGTTCCCGGCCCCGGCCGCCGTCCAGGCTGGTGTGCAGGAACGCGGTGGTGGTCAACCACGGCAGCAGGGACGCGTTCTCCACCGGATCCCAGGCCCAGTAGCCGCCCCAGCCGAGCACCGCGTACGACCACCAGGCGCCGAGCACGATGCCTGCGGTGAGCGCGGTCCACGCCACCAGCGCCCACGGCCGGGCCACCCGCAGCCAGTTCCGGCCGGCCGGCCCGGCCAGCGGGGCGGCCAGCGCCAACGCGAACGGCACCACCATGCCGAGATAGCCGGCGTAGAGCAGCGGCGGGTGCACGCCCATCGCCGCGTGCTCCTGCAACAGCGGGTTCGGGCCCGGACCGTCGGGCGGGGCCGGCTGCACCGACCGGAACGGGTTGGCGGCGAAGGTGGACAGCGCGAAGAAGAACGTGGTGACCACGCTGACGACCACCATCGCGTACGCGCGCAGCCGGTCCGGCCGCCCGCGCGCCAGCAGGGCGCCGTACCCGCCGAGGACCAGGAGCCAGAGCAGCAGCGACCCGTCCATCGCCGACCACAGGCTGGTCACCGTGTAGTAGCCGGGCACGTGCCGGCCGCCGTTCTCGGCCACGAACCGCACGCCGAAGTCGTGGCCCAGCAGCGCCGCCTCCAGCACCGCGCAGGCCGCGACCGCGGCGCACAGCGCGCCGACCGAGGCCAGCCGGGCCGGCCGGGCGGGGGCGCCGGTCAGCGCCACCCGCAGCCAGAGCAGCGCGGCCAGCGGGGCGGCGAGCAGCCCGGCGACGAGGCCGGCGGTGCCCAGCTCACCGAGCATCGGCCGGCTCCGGAGCGGGTGCGGAGGGTCGGTACTCGTTGCCGTGCCGCACCACCACGTGGTCGGCGTCGAACACGCCGTCCATGCCGAGCCGCCCCTCGACGACCGCGTCCGCGCCGTCCCGGAACGTCTCCGGCGGCGCGCCCCGCTGCCGCACGGCCACTTCGTGCCCCGATCCGGCGAGCCGGAACAGCACCAGGTCGCCGTCGCGGCGTACCGAGCCGGGCACCACCGCACCGCCCAGGCGGACCCGGTCGCGGGCTGCGGCCGGGTCGGCGAGCACCTCGCCCGGCGTCCGGTAGTAGGTGAGGGTGTCCCGCAGCGCGGCGGTGACCAGCAGGCCGCCGCCGGCGAGCAGCACCGCGACGAGGACCAGGCGGGCGGGGCGCCGGATCACGGCACCAGGTCCGGCTGGCGTACGGGCGGTCGCGCGGCGGCGGTCCGGACGGTGCCGGCCCGGCGGTGCAGCCGGACCAGCCGGTGGGCCAGCACCCAGGTCGCGGCGACGGTCGCCGCCGCGACGGCCAGCAGCAGCGCCAACGCCATCCGGGGGTCGATGGGCGGCCGTTGCGGGGCCAGCACGGTTGCCTGTTGGTGCAGCGAGCGCCACCAGAGCACGCAGAAGTGCACCAGGGGGACGAGCAGGAAGCCGCCGACGCCGAGGACGGCCACCGGCCGGGTCACCCGGCCGTCGCCGTGCGCCGGCCGGCCGGACCGCTCGGCGAGGGCCCGGCGCAGGGCCAGCGCGGCGGCGTACACCAGGAACAGCAGCGCGGTGCCGACCAGCCGCGGGTCCCAGGCCCACCAGGTGCCCCACACCAGGTGCCCCCAGAGCGAGCCGGTGGCGAGCGTGACCGCGGTGAGCACGACGCCGATCTCGGTGGCGGCCAGCGCGACCCGGTCTGATCCGGCGTCGCCGCGGGCCAGGTGGGCGACGCTGGCCGCGAGCACGACGGCGAACGCCAGGTAGGCCACCCATGCGGCGGGCACGTGCAGGTACATGAGGCGCTGCGCCGGGCCCTGCGCGGCGTCGGTCGGGGCCAGCAGGCCGCCGGCGAGGGCCGCCCCGGCGGCGAGGCCGACGGCGGTCCAGGCGGTGGTACGCCTTGCGGCGGCACCCCGGGGGGAGTCCGCGGTCAGTTCCACGGTGGAGGTTCGCATCATCGTCCCGTCGACGGTCGCCTGCTGCTTGCCGAGCACCGAACGTATCGGAGTCAGCGTAACGAAGCACCCAAATCACTTAAAAGGACAATTGAGCTTGAATCGTCACTACAGTCGACCCCGGTGAACACGCGAGCCGGACCGACGACCGCCACCCGGCACCTCGCCCGGGTGGCGACGCCGGCTGCCCTGCTCGCGCTCTCCGGCTGCTCCGGGACAGCGCCGTCGGCCCTCGACCCGGCCGGCGCCGGCGCCGGCCGGGTCGCCGGCCTGTGGTGGGTGCTGTTCTGGCTGTCCATGGCGGTGTTCGCCGAGGTCATGGTGGTGCTGGCCTGGGCGCTGGTGTTCCGCCGCCGACCTGGCGCGAAGGTCCGGCACGGCCAGCCGCTGCGGTTCGTCACCGTCGCCGGCGCGGGCGTGCCGCTGGTCATCCTGGTGACGGTCTACGCGCTCGGCCTGTGCGACCTGGCGGCGCTCGGCGACGGCCCGGGTCCCCGGGCGACCACCGTCGAGGTGACCGGCCACAAGTGGTGGTGGGAGGTGCGGGTGGCCGGGGTCTCCGGCGCCACCGCCAACGAACTGCACATCCCGGTGGGGGAGAAGGTGCGGATCCGGCTGCGGACCGCCGACGTGCTGCACAGCTTCTGGGTGCCGCAGTTGATGCCGAAGACCGACCTGATCGCCGGCGAGGTCCGCGAGACCTGGCTGCACGCCGAACGGGCCGGCAGCTACCGGGGGCAGTGCGCCGAATACTGCGGCACCCAGCACGCCCACATGGCGTTCCTCGTGGTCGCGGAGCCGCGCCGCGACTTCGACGCCTGGGTGACGCGCCTCGGCGCGCCCGCCGCCGCGCCCCGGACCGACGCCCAGCGACGCGGTCAGCAGGCGTTCGTCCAGGGCACCTGCGCCGGCTGCCACGCGATCCGCGGCACCGGAGCGGACGGACGGATCGGGCCGGACCTGTCCGACGTCGGCGCCCGCTGGAGCATCGGCGCCGGGGCGGTGCCCAACGACGGCGGGCACCTCGGCGGCTGGATCGCCAACTCGCAGACGGTCAAGCCGGGCAACTACATGCCGCCGCAGCCGGTCGACGCGCAGCGGCTGCCGGACCTGATCGCCTACCTGCGGTCGCTGACCTGAGCGGAAGGGAGGGAAGGATGTCCACCACCACCGCGCCGGCGTCCGGCGCGAGCCGGGACGACCTGGCCCGGCTGGAGGAGCACTGGGGCGAACGCGCCTCGGTGCGGGCCTGGTTCACCACCGTCGACCACAAGAAGATCGGCCGCCGCTATCTGGTGACGGCCGGGCTGTTCTTCGCCCTGGCCGGGCTGAGCGCGCTGGCGATGCGGACCCAACTGGCCCGGCCGGAGGCGCGCCTGCTCTCCCCCCAGGAGTACAACCAGCTGTTCACCATGCACGGCACCGCGATGATCTTCCTGTTCGCCACTCCGATGCTGTTCGGCTTCGGCAACTTCCTGGTCCCGCTGTTGATCGGCTCGCGGGACATGGCCTTCCCCAAGCTGAACGCGCTCGGCTACTGGGTGTTCCTGTTCGCCGGGCTGTTCATGTGGGCCAGCCTGCCGTTCGGCGCGGCGCCCAACGGCGGGTGGTTCGCCTACGTGCCATTGACCGCGGAACAGAACACCCCCGGTCTGCACCTGGACGTCTACAGCCTGGGCCTGCTCTTTCTCGGCATCGCCACCACCGCCGGGTCGATCAACTTCATCGTCACCGCGCTGAAGCTGCGCGCGCCGGGGATGTCGCTGAACCGGGTGCCGCTGTTCGTCTGGGCGATCGTCGCCACCGGCTTCATGGTGATCTTCGCGTTGCCGGCGCTGAACCTCGACAACGCGATGCTCTTCCTCGACCGGCGCTTCGGCACCCACTTCTTCGACCCCGGCGCCGGCGGCAACGTGCTGCTCTGGCAACACCTGTTCTGGATCTTCGGACATCCGGACGTCTACATCATCGTGATGCCGGCGCTGGGCATCGTCTCGGCCGTGCTGCCGGCGTTCACCCGCCGCGGCGTGGTCGGCTACCCGCTGATCGTGCTGGCCATCGTGTCCATCTCGATCATCTCGTTCGGGGTCTGGGTGCACCACATGTTCGCCACCGGGCTGCCCCAGCTGTCGTACAGCTTCTTCAGCGCGGCCAGCACCATCATCACCATCCCGTCCGGCATCCAGATCTTCGCCTGGCTCGCCACCATGGCGCTGGGCCGGCTGGTGGTCCGGGTGCCGCTGCTGTTCGTGATCGGGTTCGTCGTCACCTTCGTGCTCGGCGGCCTCACCGGCACCATGTTCGCGCTGACCGCGTTCGACCAGCAGGTCACCGACTCCTACTTCGTGGTCGCCCACTTCCACTACGTGCTCATCGGCGGCGCGGTCTTCCCGATGCTGGCCGGCATCTACTACTGGCTGCCGAAGATGACCGGCCGGATGTATCACGAGGGGCTCGGCCGGTGGGCGTTCTGGCTGGTGTTCACCGGCATGCACGTGACGTTCTTCCCGATGCACCTGTACGGCCTGTTCGGCATGCCCCGGCGGGTCTACACCTACCGCAGCGAGGCCGGCTGGGACGGCTGGAACCTGGTCAGCACCGTCGGCTCGTACGTGCTGGCCCTCGGGCTGCTGCTGGTCCTGGCCGGGGTGGTGCACGCCGTCCGGCGGGGCCGGCCCGCGCCGCCGGACCCGTGGGGCGGCGACAGCCTGGAGTGGTCCACCGAGTCGCCGCCGAAGCCGTACAACTTCCCGGTGCTGCCCCGGGTGCACAGCCTGCACCCGACCTGGGACGAACCGAGCCGGGAGTCGATGGGCGCCGGCGCGCGGCCGGACCGGGTCCTCGCCGAGGGCCGGCGCACGCTGTTCACCAGCGAACTCGACGGGCGGCGGGAACGTGCGGTGGAGATGCCCGAGGCGTCCGTCCAGCCGCTGGTGCTCGCGCTGGCGATGCTGACGTTCTTCACCGCCATGCTGTTCGCCTGGTATCCGGTGGCGGCCGTGGCGGCGGTGGCGGTCGCGGTCACCATGGCGGTGTGGCTGTGGCCGCCGCGCCGACCCGCCGAGCAGGTCGGGGTGAGCGCGTGAGCGGCGGGGTGACGGCGGCCACCGGCGCCGAGGCGCTCACCACCGAGCTGCCGGTCGGCCGGTCCACCGGCTGGTGGGGCATGGTGATGTTCGTCGTCACCGAGGCGACGCTCTTCGCCTGCCTGCTCGGCAGCTACTTCTACCTGCGCTTCCAGTACGGCGCGCAGTGGCCGCCGCCGGGCATCGGGGAGCCGAAGCTGCTGCGCCCGCTGGTGATGACCGCCGTGCTGCTGCCCAGCAGCCTGCCCGTGGTCTGGGCGGAGCACGGCATCCGCCGGGGCGAGCGGTGGCGGCTGCGGTCCGGGCTGGCCGCCACCCTGCTGCTCGGGGTGACGTTCCTGGCGTTGCAGGCCAGCGAGTACGCCGAAAAGCTGCGCGAGTTCACCATGACCACCGACGCCTACGGCTCGCTGTTCTACGTGATCACCGGCTTCCACGGCCTGCACGTCCTGGTCGGCCTGACCATGGTCGGCTGGCTGCTCGCCGCGTCCCTGCGCGGGGGCAGCTTCGGCGCGCACCGGCACGACCGGGTGCGCAACGCGGCCATCTACTGGCACTTCGTGGACGTGGTCTGGGCGGCCATCCTGTTCACCGTCTACCTGTCGCCGAGGCTGTGATGAGCACCCATCCCGGCCCCCGCGCCCGCCTCGCCGGCGGCCTGCTGTTCTGGTACGCCGTGCTCGGCGGCGCGTTCGCCTGGGCGGTGCACCTGCTGGCCGGCTGGGGGGTGGACGAGCTGACCTGCGCGGCCGGGTCGGAGCACGTCGCCGGTCTTCCGCTGCGCGTGGTCGTCGGCGCCGCCGTGGTGCTGCCGGCGCTGGCCACCGTGGGCGCGCTGCTGGCCGCGGCGCTGCTCTGGCGGCGTACCGCCGCAGCGCCGCACGACGGCCGGGACCGCTCGGTGGGGCGCAGCCGGATGCTCGCCGTGGTGGGCATCTGGTCCAACCTGCTGTTCCTGACCATCATCGTGCTGGGCGGCGTCGCCCTGCTGGTGCTGCCGCCATGCCAACGCTGACCGCCGCGGGCGGGAACGACGTCGCCGCCGGGCTGCTCGCCATCCTGCTCGGGGCGGCGCTGGCCCTGCTCGCCGCCGGCTACGGCCGCGGCGTGCACGAGTTGTGGGCGCGGCGCGGCGCCGGTGCGATCCTCCCCGGCTGGCGGGTGGCGGCGTTCGGGACCGGGCTGCTCGCCGTCCTGGCCGCCCAGAGCGGGCCGGTCACCGCCCTGGCACAGCGGGGTCTCGCCGGGCACATGACCCAGCACATGCTGCTGCTGCTCGTCGCCGGGCCACTGCTCGCCGCCGGCGCGTCCGGGCTGCCCCTGACGCTGTCGTGCCCGGTCCGGGCCCGCCGGTGGCTGGCCCGGCTGCGCGCCGGGGCGGCGGGCCGGTGGCTGCGCAGCCCGGTGGTGGTCGCGTTCGCCGCCGGCGGCGGACAGAGCGTCGTGCTCTGGTTCTGGCACCTGCCGGTGCCCTACGCCGCGGCCGAACGGGACCCGCTGCTGCACGTGCTGGAGCATGCCTGCTTCGTCGGCGCGGCCTGGCTGCTGTGGGCGCCGCTGCTCGGCGTCGCCCGGCACCGGCTGCCCGCACCCACCGGGATGCTGCTGCTGGTGGCCACCATGCTGCCGGCGTCCGCGCTGGGCGCGGTGCTCACCTTCGCTCCCCGGCCGGTCTACCCGGCCGACGTCCTCGGCACCGACCCACTGACCGACCAGCAGCTCGCCGGTCTGCTGATGTGGATCCCGATGGACGTGGTGGCGCTGCTGGTCACGCTCGCGTTGTTCCTGCGCTGGCTGCTGGCGCTGCAACGGCGGCGCCCCGAGCGGGTGACCTCGCCGGAGGCCGGGGGCCGGCTGGCCGCTACCGAGGGAGTGGTGTCGTGATCCACCGCGTCCGCGCGTCGCTCGCGCTGCTGGTCGCCCTGTCGCCGCTGGCCGCCGTGCCCGGCTGCGCCAGCACCGATCCGCCACCGCCGCCGGAGGTACGCGGCGGGCAGCCGGCCCGGGGCGCGGAGTTGATCGCCCGCTACGGCTGCGGCTCCTGCCACGCCATCCCCGGCATCGACCGGGCCGACGGCCTGGTCGGGCCGCCGCTGACCCGTTTCGGGTCCCGCTCCTACGTCGCCGGGAAGCTGGTGAACAACGCCGACAACCTCCAGCACTGGATCGCCGACCCGCAGGCGGTGGAGCCGGGCACCGCCATGCCGGACCTGGGGGTCAGCGCGCTGGACGCGCAGGACATCGCCGCCTATCTCTTCACCCTGGACTGACCGATGGCCGTCTGGACGCACCGGTGGTGGCATCCGGCCCGGGCCGCGACGGCGGGGGCGGCGCTCGCGCTGGCCGCCGGGCCGGCCGCCCTCGCCGCGCCGGCCGAAGTCGCGCCGCCGCCGGTGACCGCCGCGCTCGTCGCGCCGGCCGGGGTCGCGCCGCCGCCGGTGACCGCCGCGCCGGCCCCCGACGGGGAGGCGCTGTATCGGCAGAACTGCGCGAGCTGCCACGGTGACCGGGGCCAGGGCGCCCAACGGGGGCCGTCGCTGATCGGTGTCGGCGCCGCGTCGGTGGACTTCCAGGTCGGCACCGGACGGATGCCCATCCCGCACGAGGTGCAGCAGCCGCGCCGCGCCGAGCCGGTCTTCTCGGCCGACGAGATCGCCGCCCTCGTCGCGCACGTCACCAGCTTCGGTGGTGGCGGTCCGGCCGTTCCCCGGGTGGGCCCGGGCCGCCTGCCCACCGGGCGGGAACTGTTCGCCGCGAACTGCGCGCCCTGCCACGGCGGCACCGGCGCGGGCGCGCCGCTGACCAACGGCTGGATCGCCCCACCGCTGTACGACGCCACCGCGGTCCAGGTCGCCGAGGCGGTCCGGGTCGGCCCCGGCCTGATGCCGGTCTTCCCCAGCCAGGTCCTCACCGACCAGCAGGTGGACGATCTCGCCGCCTACGTGCAGCGACTGCGCAGCGAGCGGCTGGACCGGGGCGGGAACCCGCTCGGCCGGCTCGGCCCGCTGGCCGAGGGGCTGGTCGCCTGGGTGGTCACGCTGGGCCTGCTCGTCGCCGCCGCGCGGTGGCTGGGCCGGAGGGCCGGCGAGTGAGGCGGCCACCTGTCGCGCCCGCCCCGCCCGGCGTCAACCGGCGGATCGTCCTGTCCTTCCTGGCCGGCGCCGCCGGGGCGATCGGCTTCGCGGTCACCTACGGCCTCGGCGGGCAGACCCGGTGGGAAGGGGTCTGCCTGGCGGTGGCGTTCGCCGGGCTCGCCTGCGGCCTGGCGATCTGGGGTCGCCGGCTGGTGCCGGTCGGCGGCTACGTCGAGGAGCACGAGGGGTTCGCCCCGCCGCCCGGGGAGCAGGCGTTGACCGCGGCGGTGCTGACCGCGCCGGACAGTCCGATCCGGCGGCGCGGCCTGCTCGCCGCGCTCGGCCTGGCGCTTACCGCGCTCGGCGTCGCCGCGTTGTTCCCGCTGCGGTCCCTGCTCCCGTGGGACCGGGCCCGCCCGGTGCGGGCCCTGACGGACACGCCGTGGGGGCCCGGCGTGCGGCTGCTGACCGCCGACGGCCGGCCGCTGCGCCCCGGCGACGTGCCGGCCGGCACGGTGGTCGCGGTGTTTCCCGAGGGCGGTGCCGAGGCCGGGGACGCGCCCGCCTTCGCGGTGCGGCTGCGACCGGAGCGCCTCACCCGGCCGCCGGCGGCCGGGCACCTCGACGGGCTGGTCGTCTACTCGCTGCTCTGCACCCACGCCGGCTGCCCGGTGCGGCTCTACCTGAAGGGCACCGGACGGGTGCTCTGCCCGTGCCACCAGTCCTCCTTCGACCTGCTCGCCGACGCGCGACCGGTCGCCGGCCCGGCCGCCCGCCCGCTGCCCGGGCTGCCGGTGGCGGTCGACCCGGACGGCTACCTGCGCGCCACCGGCGACTTCACCGCCGCACCGGGCGCCGGCTTCTGGAGCCGGCGGTGATCGTGGACCGGTTGGCGCGTGCCGTCGACGACCGGCTGCGGCTGTCGCCGGTGGCGCGCAAGGCGCTGGCCAAGGTGTTTCCGGACCACTGGTCGTTCATGCTCGGCGAGATCGCGCTCTACGCCTTCGTCGCGCTGGTGCTGACCGGCGTCTACCTGACCCTGTTCTTCGACCCCAGTTCCGCCGACCGGGTCTACCACGGCTCGTACGCGCCGCTGGACGGCAGCACCACCTCCGCCGCGTACGCCTCGACGGTGCGGCTGAGCTGGGACGTCCGGGCCGGGCTGCTGATCCGGCAGACCCACCACTGGGCGGCTCTCGTCTTCGTCGCCGCCATCCTGGTGCACCTGGTGCGGATCTTCTTCACCGGCGCGTTCCGCCGGCCCCGGGAGGCGAACTGGCTGGTCGGCGTGACAATGCTGACGCTGGCCTTGGCGAACGGCTTCACCGGGTACTCGATGCCCGACGATCTGCTCTCCGGCCTCGGTCTGCGGATCATCGTCTCGGTGGTGGAGTCCATCCCGCTGGTCGGGTCCTGGCTGGTCTTCCTCGGCCTCGGCGGGGAGTTCCCGTCGGACGCGATGATCCCGCGGATGTTCGTCAGCCACGTGCTGCTGGTGCCCGCGGTGCTGGTCGCGCTCGTCTCGGCGCACCTGGCGATGATCGTGCGGCAGAAGCACACCCAGTTCCCCGGGCCCGGCCGCACCGAGCACAACGTGGTGGGCTCCCGTCTCTATCCGAGCTACAGCCTGCGCTCGCTGGCGCTGTTCGCCTGGGTGCTGGCGGTCCTGTTCGCGCTCGGCGGGCTGGTGCAGATCAACCCGGTCTGGCTGTACGGCCCGTTCGCGCCCGGCCAGGCCACCTCGCCGGCGCAGCCCGACTGGTACGTCGCCTGGGGCGACGGCGCGCTGCGGCTGTTCCCGCCCTGGGAGTTCCGGATCGCCGGTCACCTGGTGCCCGCGCCGTTCTTCCCGGGTGTGGCGCTCGGCGGCGTCACCTTCCTCGCGCTCTACGCCTGGCCGTTCCTGGAACGCCTGTGCACCGGCGACCGTCGGCCCCACCAACTGCTGGACCGCCCGCGGGACCACCCGGTGCGCACCGGGATCGGCGTGGCGGCGCTGACCTTCTTCGCGGCGCTCGTGGTGACCGCCGGCGACGGCATCCTCGCGCGGCTGCTGCGGGTTCCGGTGTACGACGTGCTCGACGTGCTGCGGGTGGTGGTGCTGGTGCTCCCGCTGCTCACCGGCGCGCTGGCGGTGGTGCTGGCCCGGGCGCTGCGCCGCGGCGACGCCGCCCGCCTCGGCGAGCTGACCCGGGCGGACCTGCGGGCCGCCGGTCGCCCGGCACCGGGCGCCCGGTCGTCGCCGGACGAGCCGGAGCTGCCGGCGGCGGACCGCCCGGGGGAGCGGATCGAGCTGTGGCCGGAGGGCGGGGTGTGGCGCTGGCGCTACCGGGACGAGCCGGCCGGGGTGGCGATCCTGAGCAACCGGGCGGTGCACACCGAGCGGGAGGCGGCCGACTCGGCCCGGCTCGCCTACCCGGGCGTCGACCAGGTGACCGTGCCCGGCCCGCCGCCCCCCGCGCCGCCCGGCCGGGTCCGCACCGCGCTGCGCCGCTGGGGCAACGCCGCCCTCGGCGTGTCGCTGCTGGCCGCCGCCCTGCGCCGGCGGCGGGAGCGGGATCGCGGCGGGGGCGGGCCGCCACGGTGACCGCCGTCGACGCGCTCGTCGGTCACCCGGGCTGGCTGCTCTGGGTGGCGGTGAAGGCATTCCTGCTCTACGTGACCGCGGTGCTCGCGATGCGCCTGGGTGGCCGCCGGACCCTCGCGGAGTTGTCCGGCTACGACTTCGTGGCCGCCGTCGCGGTGGGCGCGATCGTCGGGCGGCTGCCCAGCGCCCCGGACGCGAGCTACCTGTCCGGTGCGGTGACCCTGGCGGCCATCCTGGCCGCCCACGCGCTGATCACCTGGGTGCGCCTGCGACCCGGCGGGCGACGGCTCATCGAGAAGGGCCCGGTGGTGGTGGTCGCCCGTGGCCGGGTGCTCACCGGCAACCTGCACCGGGCCGGGTTGACCCGCGCCGACCTGGACGCCCTGGTGCGGGAGCACGGCATGGACGGGACCGACGCCGTGCACCTCGCGGTGCTGGAGGGGCGGGGACGACTGTCGGTGCTGCCCCGCGACGGGAGCCACGGGTGACCGCCCCGCGCGCAAACCCGGCCGCCCGGTTGGTTTGCCGTCGGGGAGGCCGGGTAGCCGCCGAACTGTCCGCCCTGGTGCGCCGTGTCCGGTACGGCGGGTGACCGCCACCGGGCGGCGGATGTTGTGGACGAGGACGGGCGAACCCGCAAATGAGGAGGACGACGTGCAGGAGATCGTGGGCGAGAGTCTGGCCCGACGCCTGGTGGAGTGGGGGGTCGACACCGTGTTCGGCCTGCCCGGCGACGGCATCAACGGACTGATGGAGGGCTTCCGCCGGCAGCGGGAGAAACTGCGGTTCGTGCTGGTGCACCACGAGGAGGCGGCGGCGTTCATGGCCACCGGCTACGCCAAGGCCACCGGCCGGCTCGGGGTCTGCTGCGCCACCTCCGGCCCGGGGGCGATCCACCTGCTCAACGGGCTCTACGACGCCAAGCTCGACCACGTGCCGGTGCTGGCCATCACCGGCATGCAGGAGACCTCGGTGCTGGGCTCGCACTACCAGCAGGAGGTGCACACCACCCAGCTCTACCAGGACGTCGCCTCCTACAACCTGATGGTCACCAACCCGCAGCAGATGCCGGCGGTGGTCGACCTGGCGATCCGCGACGCGATGAGCAAGCGGACCGTGGCGCACCTGACCTTCCCCAACGACGTGCAGGTGGCCCCGGCCTCCGACGACCCGTACCGGCACGTCAGTCCGGGCACGCCGCCGATGAGCGCGACCACGGTGTCGTACCCGCAACTGCCGGCGGACCCGCGGGAGTTGGCGAAGGCGGCCGAGGTGCTCCGGGCCGGGCGGAAGGTGGCCATGCTGGTCGGCGTGGGCGCGCGCGGCGCCCGTGACGAGGTGCTGGCGGTGGCCGAGGCCCTGGCCAGCCCGATCGTCAAGACGTTGCCGGGCAAGCTGGTGGTGCCGGACGACCACCCGTTGACCACCGGCGGGCTCGGCCTGCTCGGCACCGCGCCGAGCGAGGAGCTGATGGAGGAGTGCGACACCCTGCTGATGGTGGGCACCTCGTTCCCGTACGGGAAGTATCTGCCCGGCCCGGGGCAGGCGAAGGTGGTGCAGATCGACGCCGACCCGAGCCTGATCGGGATGCGGCTGCCGGTCGAGGCCCCGGTCTGCGCGGACGCCCGGCTGGCGCTGCGGGACCTGCTGCCGATGCTCGACCACGGGCCGGACCGGTCGTTCCTGGAGAAGTACCAGGGCAAGATGAACGACTGGCGGTCGGAGATGACCAGCCTGGTGGACCCGGAGCGGTCGCCGATCGCGCCGCAGTATCTGATGGGCTGCGTCGACGAAGCCGCCGCCGACGACGCGATCCTGACCTGTGACTCCGGCACCATCGCCACCTGGTCGGCGCGGCACTGGACGATCCGCGGGGATCGCGAGTTCTACCTGTCGGGCAACCTGGCCACGATGGCGCCGGGCCTGCCGTACGCCATCGCCATGCAGCACGCGTACCCGGACCGGCAGGTGATCGCGTTCGTCGGCGACGGCGGCTTCGCCATGCTGATGGCCGAGTTCCTCACCGCGGTCCGGCACGACCTGCCGATCAAGGTGGTGATCAACAACAACAACTCGTACGGGCAGATCCTGTGGGAGCAGATCATCCTCGGCTACCCCGAGTACGCGGTGCGGCACCGCCAGCCGGAGGCCGACTTCTCCACCTGGGCGCGCGGCTGCGGCGCGTTCGGCGTCAAGGTGACCGACGCGAAGGCGTTGCCGGGGGCGATCCGGGAGGCGCTCGCCCACCCCGGCCCGGCGCTCGTCGACTGCGACGTCAACCCGAACGAGCCGCCGATGCCCGGTAAGATCAAATATGACCAGGCGAAACACTTCACCGAGGCGTTCCTGCGCGGGCAGCCGCACAAGGTCGCCACCGTGGCGTCCGTCGCCCGCGACAAGATCAACGAGCTGCGCTCATGACCGCGGTGCTGCCCGACCCGGTCCTGCGTCCACCCGAACCGGCCGACGACGTCGACCTGACCGCGCTCGCCGCCGACCTGCGTGCGGAGGTCGACGGCGAGGTCCGCTTCGACGCCGGCTCCCGCGCCGCGTACTCCACCGACGCCTCCAACTACCGGCAGGTGCCGCTCGGCGTGGTGGTGCCCCGCACGGTGGAGGCGGCGGTCGCCGCGGTGGCGGTCTGCCGCCGCCACGGCGCGCCGCTCACCTCGCGCGGCGGCGGCACCAGCCTGGCCGGCGAGTGCACCAACACCGCCGTGATCCTCGACTGGTCCAAGTACTGCCACCGCCTGCTGGAGGTCGACGAGCGGGCCGGCACCTGCCTGGTCGAACCCGGCATCGTGCTGGACGAGCTGAACGCCCAGCTCGAGGCGACCGGGCTGGAGTACGGCCCCCGGCCGGCCACCCACAACCACTGCACGCTCGGCGGCATGATCGGCAACAACTCCTGCGGCGCCACCGCGCAGCGCGCCGGCAAGGTGGTCGACAACATCGTCGAGCTGGAGGTGCTGCTGTACGACGGCACCCGGATGTGGGTGGGGGAGACCAGCGACGACGAGTACGCCCGCATCCAGCGCGACGGCGGACGCCGGGCCGAGATCTACCGGCGGCTGCGGGCGCTGCGCGACGAGTACCTGGCCGACCTGCGCACCCGTTACCCGCACATCCCCCGCCGGGTCTCCGGCTACAACCTGGACAGCCTGCTGCCGGAGAAGAACTTCCACGTCGCCCAGGCCCTGGTCGGCTCCGAGGGCACGCTCGTCACCGTGCTGCGCGCGCGGTTGAAGCTGATCCCCCGGGTCAAGGCCGACGCGATGGTGTTCCTCAGCTACCCGGACGTCGCGTCGGCCGGCGACGACGTGCCGCGGGTGCTGGCACACCAGCCGATCGCGCTGGAGGGCATCGACGACAAGCTGGTCAGCTTCGAGCGGCGCAAGAACCTGCACCCGCACGCGCTGCACGAGCTGCCCGAGGGCGGCGCCTGGCTGATGGTGCAGCTCGGCGGCGACACCCCCGAGCAGGCCCGGGCCGCCGCCGACCGGCTGATCGACGCGGTGCGCCGCGACGGCGGGCCGCGCGTGCACGAGTTCGCCGACCCGGCCGACGAGAAGCGGATGTGGGCGGTCCGCGAGTCCGCGCTCGGCGCCACCGCCCACGTGCCCGGCGCCGAGAACACCTGGCCCGGCTGGGAGGACTCGGCGGTCGCCCCGGACCGGCTCGGCGACTACCTGCGCGACCTGCAGGCGCTCTACCGGGAGTACGGCTACCAGCAGGCCTCGTTGTACGGGCACTTCGGGCAGGGCTGCGTGCACACCCGGATCCCGTTCCGGCTGCGCACCGCCGACGGGGTCCGCGACTTCCGCTCCTTCGTCGAACGCGCCGCCGACCTGGTGGTGTCCTACGGCGGGTCGTTCTCCGGCGAGCACGGCGACGGGCAGGCCCGCGGCGAGCTGCTGCCGAAGATGTACGGCGAGCGCCTGATCCGGGCGTTCGGCCAGGTCAAGGCGATCTTCGACCCGGACGACCGGATGAACCCGGGCAAGGTGATGCCGCCCTACCCGCTCGACAGCCACCTGCGCCTCGGCGTCGACTACGACCACGGCGACGTGTCGACCACCTTCGCCTACCCCGACGACGGCGGCAGCTTCGGCGACGCGGTGCTGCGCTGCGTGGGCGTCGGCAAGTGCCGGCGGCACTCCGGCGGGGTGATGTGCCCGTCCTACATGGTCACCCGGGAGGAGGAGCACTCGACCCGGGGCCGGGCCCGGCTGCTGTTCGAGATGCTCGACGGCGCGGCCCGCGGCGGCGCCATCGGCGACGGCTGGCGCTCCGACGCGGTCCGCGACGCGCTCGACCTCTGCCTGGCCTGCAAGGGCTGCAAGGCCGACTGCCCGGTCAACGTGGACATGGCCACCTACAAGGCCGAGTTCCTGTCCCACCACTACGCCGGCCGGCTGCGCCCCCGCGCGCACTATTCGATGGGCTGGCTGCCCCTGGTGGCCACCGTCGCCGCCCGGCTGCCCCGCACCGTCAACGCCCTCGCGCACGCCCCCGGGCTGAGCCACCTCGCGAAGATCGTCGGCGGGATCGACAGGCGTCGGGACATCCCGCCGTTCGCGGCGGAGTCGTTCCAGCGCTGGTTCGCCCGCCGCACCCCGACCGGCGACGGCTCCCGGGGCGAGGTCGTGCTCTGGCCGGACACCTTCACCAACCACTTCCACCCGGGGGTGGCCCACGCCGCGGTCGAGGTGCTGGAGGCCGCCGGCTGGCGGGTGCGCGTACCGGACGGACCGGTGTGCTGCGGCCTGACCTGGATCTCCACCGGTCAGCTCGACGTCGCCAAGCGGGTGCTGCGCCGCAGCGTCGACGCGCTGCGGCCCCACCTGCGCGCCGGCACCCGGGTGGTGGGGCTGGAGCCGAGCTGCACCGCCGTGTTCCGCAGCGACGCGCACGAGCTGTTCCCGGCCGACGACGACGTCACCCGGCTGCGGGAACAGACCGTCACGCTCGCCGAACTGCTGCACGACCACAGCCCCGGCTGGCAGCCGCCCCGACTGGACGCGCACGCGCTGATCCAGACCCACTGCCACCACCACGCCATCCTCGGCACCGCCGCCGACCAGGCCGTGCTCGCCGCGGCCGGCGTCGACGCCGAGTTCCTGGACTCCGGCTGCTGCGGCCTGGCCGGCAACTTCGGCTTCGAGCAGGGCCACCACGAGGTGTCCGAGGCGTGCGCGGAACGGGTGCTGCTACCCGCCGTCCGGGACGCCGCCGAGACCGACGTGATCCTCGCCGACGGGTTCAGCTGCCGCACCCAGGTCGAGCAGAGCGCCTCCGACGGCCGTTCCGCGCTCCACCTGGCCGAGCTGCTGCGCGCCGCGCTGCACAACGACACCGTCCCCCGGCGGCCGGAACAGGGCTGGGGTGACCGGCCCCGAACGCCCGGACCGGTCACCCGCTGGGCGGCGGCCGGCCTGGTGGTAGCCGCCGGGGTGGCCACGGCGACCGCGCTGGCCCGCCGGTGGGCGCGGTGAGCGGCGTCGGCCTCACCGCCGAGGCGTACCGGATCCCCACCGACGCCCCGGAGGGCGACGGCACCCTCGCCTGGAGCGCGACCACCCTGGTCCTGGTGCGGGCGACCGCCGACGGGCACACCGGCATCGGCTGGACCTACGGCCCGATCGCGGCCGTCGCCGTGGTGGCGGACCTGCTCGCGCCGGTGCTCGCCGACCTCGACCCGGACGACGTGCCGGCCGCCTGGGACCGGATGCGCCGCCGGCTGCGCAACGCCGGCCGCCCCGGCGTCGCCGGGCTCGCGCTGTCCGCCGCCGACTGCGCCCTGTGGGACCTGAAGGCACGCCGGCACGACCTGCCGCTGACCCGGCTGCTCGGCGCCGCCCGCCGGGAGGTGCCGGTCTACGGCAGCGGCGGCTTCACCACCTACGACGCCCAACGGCAGCACCGGCAGCTCGCCGGCTGGGCGCACGAGCAGGGCATCCCCCGGGTGAAGATCAAAATAGGTGAGTCGTGCGGCACCGAGGTGCGGCGCGACCTGGAGCGGATGGCCGCCGCGCGCCGCACCATCGGCGACGACGTCGAGCTGTTCGTCGACGCCAACGGCGCGTACCAGCGCAAGCAGGCGATCCGGGTCGCGCACGCCGCCGCGGACCTCGACGTGCGCTGGTACGAGGAGCCGGTCAGCTCCGACGACCTGCCCGGCCTCGGCCTGGTCCGCGACCGGGTCGCGCCCGACGTCACGGCCGGGGAGTACGGCTACGACCTGGTCTACTTCCACCGGATGGCCCCGTACGTGGACTGCCTGCAGATCGACGTCACCCGGTGCGGCGGGATCAGCGCGTTCCTCCGCGCGGCGGCGGTGGCCGACGCCGCCGGGCTGCAGGTGTCCGGGCACTGCGCGCCGCACCAACACCTCGCGGTCGCCGCCGCCACTCCCAACCTGCGTCACCTGGAATGGTTCCACGACCACGTCCGGATCGAGGCGATGCTCTTCGACGGCGCGCAGTCGGCCACCGGCGGCACGGTGCCGGTGCGGACCGACCGGCCGGGCAACGGGCTGAAGTTCCGCGCCGAAGCGGCCCAGCAGTACCGGGTGGCGTGAGGTGGGGCGTCGACGACCGGGACGGGCGCTGCGCCGCGCGGCGGTGACGGGCCGACTCGCCTGGGGCGCCCTGCTGCTGCTCGCCCCCGGCGCGCTGCTGCGGCCGGTCGGCCCGACCACCGCCGCCGCGACGGCGACGCTGCGGGTGCTCGGCGTTCGGCACCTCGCCCAGACCGCGGTCACCCTCCGGTGGCCGGCGCCGGGCGTGCTCGCCGCCGGCGCGGCGGTCGACGGCGCCCACGCGCTCACCGCCCTGGCCCTCGCCGCGGTCGACCGGCGGCAGCGACACGCCGCGCTGGCCGACGCGGCAGTCGCCGCCGCCTGGGCGGCGCTGGGCGTGACCACCGCACGAGAGGAGAAGCCGTGAGGACCGAGGAACTGCACCAGCCGACCGGCCGGGTGCTGGTCGTCGTCTGCGACAAGGGCGACGAGCCGGTCACCGCCATCGGCGACGCGCTGCGCCGGCACGACCTGCGTGCCGGCCGGGTCACCGCCGTGGGCGGCTTCCAGGAGGCCGAGGTCGGCTGGTTCGACCGGGATCGGGGCGACTACCGGCCCATCCCGGTCCGCGAGCAGGTGGAGGTGCTGTCGCTGGTCGGGGACGTCGCCGCCCGCGACGGCGAGCCGGCCCTGCACGTGCACGCGGTGCTCGGCCGGTCCGACGGCAGCACCGTCGGCGGGCACCTGCTCTCGGCCCGGGTGTGGCCGACGCTGGAGGTGATCGTCACCGAGGTCGCCCCCGAGCTGGCCAAGCGGGTCGACCCGGAGACCGGGCTGGCGCTCATCGCCGGAGCGGGCCGGTAGGGCGGTCAGCGGCAGGGCTCCACCTGGCCGAGCGTCACCGCGGTCTCCAACATCAGCGCGTGCACGAAACCCTGGGGCAGGTTGCCGCGCAGTTGGCGCTGCCGCACGTCGTACTCCTCGGTGTAGAGGCCCGGCGGGCCGCAGGCGGCCCGGTTGCGTTCGAACCACCGGTTGGCGCCCACCGCGTCGCCCGCCTGCCAGGCGGACAGCGCGGCGGCGAACCCGCACAGCAGGAACGCGCCCTCGGCGTCGCCGAGCGGTCGCCGGTCCGGACGGAACCGGTAGAGGTAGCCGTCCTGGGCCAGGTCGGCGATGACCGCCCGGTGGGTCCGGTCGGTGCGCGGATCACGTGCCGGGAGCGCCCCGCGGATGCCGGGCAGCAGCAACGCGGCGTCGACCCGGTCGTCGTCGTAGGCGCGCCGCCAGCGCCCGTCCGCGGCCAGCCCGTGCGCGGCGGCGTCGGCCAGGATCCGGTCGGCCAGGGCCGACCAGTGCGCGGCCGGACGCGCGGTGGCGGTCCGCGCCGCCGCCCGCAGCCCCGCCACACAGGTCAACTTCGAGTGCGTCCACTGCCGCGGCGGCAGCTCCCAGATGCCGGCGTCCGGCTGCGCCCAGCGCCGCTCGATCGCCTCGGCGGCCACCCGCATCGCCCGCTGGCCGTCGCTGTCGAGCCGGTCGCGGCGCTGCGCGGCGGCCAGCACCATCAGCACCTCGCCGAACGCGTCGAGCTGGAACTGGCCGCGCACCCAGTTGCCGGTGCGGGCCCCGGCCCCCGGATAGCCGGGCAGACCGTCCAGCTCCTGCTCCGGCGGCACCGGCCCGCCGCCGACCGTGTACGCCGGCGCGAGGTCGTCGCCGTCGGCCAGCACCCGATCGGTCAGGAACGCGACGGCGTCGTCGAGCAGGTCGTACCGGCCCACCAGCGCGGCGGCCTGACCGGCGAAGGACTGGTCGCGGATCCAGGCGTACCGGTAGTCGTAGTTGCGGCCCGCCATCGCCCGTTCCGGCAGGGCGGTGGTGGTGGCGGCGACCATGCCGCCGCCCGGGCGGGTCATGCCGCGCAGCACCGCGTAGGCCAGCGTGGCGTCCCGGGCCGCCGGCCCGTCCAGCGACGGGACCGCCGACGCCCAGTTCTGCTCGGTGGCGCGCCACAGCTCCCCGGGCGACTCGCCCGGCTGGTCGAGCGGGCCGGCGGCCAGCTCCAGCACCAGGTCGTGCCGGCCGCCCGCCGGGACCGTCAGCTCACCGGCCAGGAAGCCCTGCCGGTCCGGGTGCAACCCGCCACCGCCCTGCAACCGCAGGTGCAGCCCACCGGTGCGGGCCCGCCACCGCTCGCCGTCGCGGGTCACGTCCCGCACCGGCTCCCGGCCGAAGCCGGCCCGCGGATCCAGCACCACCCGCACCCGCGCCGGCCGCTGCAACGCGCGAACCTGGCGCAGCAACACCAGCCGGCCCGCCTCGCCGGGAAAGACCAGCGCCTCCCGGGACTCGACGATCCCGTCCCCGGTGACCCACCGGCTGCGCCAGATCAGCGAGCCCGGCTCGTAGTGCCCGCCCCAGACGAACCGGTCCGCCGCCGGCGCGACCAGGAACCGGCCCGCCCCGCCGAGCAGCGCGCTGAACACCGCCGGATCGGACCAGCCGGGCGCGCACAGCCAGGCGACGTCGCCGCCGGGGCCGACGAGCGCGCCCCGGTGCCCGTCGCCGAGCAGCGCATAGTCACGCAGCACCGCCGGCGTGGTGCCGCCGGCCGGCTGGTCGTCGCCCGCTGCGGCCATGGTTCGCCCCTCTCGTCGGTGTCCGTGGCGTGCGGTACCCGCCCGACCCGCCCTGACACACGCGGGGCAACCCGAATCAACCCCGCCGGGATGACTGGGCCGGGCGCCGACGGGTAGTGCGGGCAGCAGGACTCGACGACGGGAGACGAGATGGGCAGGCGACGGCAGGACATCCAGGTGGCGGTGGTGACCGGAGCCAGCGCGGGCGTCGGCCGCGCCACGGTACGGCTGCTGGCCCGGCGCGGCATCGCCATCGCGCTGCTGGCCCGCGGGCAGGTCGGGCTCGACGCCGCCGCCGAGGAGGTGCGCGCCGCGGGCAGCCGGGCCCTGCCGATCGCTGTCGACACGGCCGACCACGACCAGGTGGCCGAGGCGGGCCGGCGGATCGAGGCGGAACTGGGTCCGATCGACCTGTGGATCAACGACGCGTTCAGCTCCGTCTTCGCGCCGTTCCAGCAGACCCGGCCGGAGGAGTTCCGCCGGGCCATGGAGGTCACCTACCTCGGCTACGTGCACGGCACCCGCGTCGCGCTGTCCCACATGACCCCCCGCGACCGGGGCACCATCGTGCAGGTCGGCTCCGCGCTGGCCTACCGGGGCATCCCCCTGCAGGCGGCCTACTGCGGGGCGAAGCACGCCATCGTCGGGTTCACCGAGTCACTGCGCTGCGAGCTGATGCACGAGCAGAGCAACGTCAAGGTGACCATGGTGCACCTGCCGGCGGTGAACACCCCGCAGTTCGACTGGCTGCTGTCCCGGCTGCCCCGGCACGCCGAGCCGGTGCCGCCGATCTACGAGCCGGAGGTGGCCGCCCGCGCGATCGTCGGCGCCGCGGACCGCCCCGGCCGGCGCGAGTACTGGGTCGGCGCCTCCACCGCGCTGACCATCCTCGGCAACCGCGTGGCGCCCGGCCTGTTGGACCGCTACCTGGCCCGCACCGGCTACCAGTCCCAGCAGACCGGCCGCCCGGCCGATCACGACCGGCCGAACAACCTCTGGCATCCCCTCGACGGGCCCGGCGGCCACGACTACGGCGCACGGGGCGACTTCTCCTCCCGGGCGCACGGGCGCAGCCCGCAGGCGTGGCTCTCCCGGCACCGGGTGGGGGTGGCCGCCGGCGTGCTCGGCACGGCGGCCGGTGTGCTCGCCTGGCGCCGGACCTGACCCGCCGTCGCCGGTCGGCCCGGGGGCCGACCGGCTCTGCCGCCGGCACGTGGGCGGCCGGCGTCCGGGCCGGCGATTCCGGGTCCCGCGGCGCCCGCCGGCGCAACGAGCGGTCACCCGCCGGGGCGTGGCTGCGCGTCGGGCACGTCGGCGAGGCTGCTGCCGTCGCCGAGGCCGGCGCGGGTGATGATGCTGAGGCTCCCGTCGGTCTCCAGCACCACCGCCGCCAGGTCACCGAGGTCGCCGGTGCCCTGGCTGCGCGCGGCCTGCCGGATCTCGCTCTCCGCCACCCGCACGCTGCGCATGGTCTCGTGCCGCAGCCGCCCGTCCCGCAGCAGCAGGGTCGGCCGGGCCTTGAGCAGCCGCTGCGACGGCGGCCAGCGGACCGCGAGCAGCGCGACCCCGTACTGGAGACCGACCAGCAGGGCCAGCGCGAGGACCCCCTCGACCAGGGAGACGTCCCGGGACAGCAGGATCGTCGCCAGCGTCGAGCCCAGCGCCACCGTGACCACGAAGTCGAACGCGTTGAGCTTGGACAGCGTCCGTTTGCCGGACACCCGGAGGATGACCACCAGCAGGGGGTAGACGAGCAACGCGACGACGAGCAGACGCAGCAGGTCCGCCGGGTTCTTCCACACCATCGCAGTGAGCTACCCGCCGGGCCGGGCCCCTACACCGCGGAGCATCCCGCCTCGTGGCCCCCGGAGCCGGCCGCGCAGCTGATCGGCGCGGGTCCACCGATCCCGGCGTCGGCCGAGTCGACCGGGGCGTCGATCCGGCCGGGACGGGGTAGGAACAGTGCCGTGATGCGGCGGATGCGCGGACGCGCGACGGGCGGGATGATCGTCGGTCTGCTCCTGGGGGTGACCCTGCTGAGCGGCTGCCGGTCGGGCGAGTCGCGGGACGCCGGCCGCCCGGACACCGGCGGCGCGGGCGGACCCCACACCGCGGCGGCGGACCGGGGCGACCGGCGTACCGCCGTGTTCGTGCTGGTCGACGGCGCGGACGTGGTCCGGGTGCGGACCGCCGACCTCGGTGACGACCTGTACCGGGTGTCGACGCCGGCGGGCGCGAAGGTCCGCCCGGCGGTGTCGGCGTCCGACGGCACGGTGACCGCCGGCCTGGCGGCCACCGACGGCGCGGGTCCGGCGTTGGTCGAGGTGGCGCTGCACGACGACGTGCGGTGGCGGGTCCGGCTCGCCGGTGGCGCTCAGGAGGAGGTGCTCGACCTGCGCGGGGGCCGGATCGAGGAGGTCGAGCTGACCGCCGGGGTGAGCCGCGCCGAGGTCACGCTGCCGCCCGCGGCGGGCACCGTGCGACTGTCGATGACCGGCGGGGCGAGTCGGCTGCTGGTGCACCTCGGCGGCGACGCGCCGGTGCGGGTGCGCGCCGCGGGCGGGGCCGGCCGGGTGAGCGTGGACGGCGTCGACCGGACGGGCGTGGCCGGCGGCACGGTGTGGACGCCCGACGGCTGGGCCGCCGCGACCGACCGGTACGACATCGACGCCGTCGCGGGCGTCTCCGAGCTGGTCGTCGACCGCACCTGAGCGCGGCCCGCCCCGGTCGGTCCGGTTGCCGGAGACACGGTGGCGCCCGGGACGATGCCGGGGTCTCAGGCCGGCCCGGGCCCGGTCGCCGTCCGGTGCATGATGTGCCCGGTCGCCGGGAACGCCTCGTTGCCGGCGAGCCGGCCCGTCCGGGTCTGCGTCAGGGTGAAGCCCTCGCTCGCGTAGAGCGCGAGGGCGGCCGGGTTGCCGTCGAGCACGGTCACCTCCACCCGCGCGCCGGCGGCGCTCAGCGCGTGCCGCAGCAGGGCCCGGCCGATGCCCTGCCGGTAGCGCCGCGGGTCGACGTACAGCCAGGTGACCTCGTCGTCGGCGAGCGCGACGAAGCCGGCCACCCGTCCGGCGGTCTCGGCGACCCACACGTGCCCGTCGAAGAGTCCCTCGGCGTCGGCGGTCTGCGCGAGCGTGCGGAACGCCTCGACGCCGGCGGAGCCGCGCAGCTCGTCGAGCCGGGCGGCGTCGTGGATCCGCGCGATCGCCGGCCAGTCGTCCTCGGTGTAGGGCCGGATGGCGATGTCAGGCATCGCGCGATCATGGCAGTTGCCGGGGGCCTTTCCCAAGCCGATTGTCGGTGGGAGGCGGGCCGGCGCCGACCGTCCAACTCCGGCGGCGCCGAGCGGCAGGAGCGGGTCGGATGACCCGCTCCTGCCTGGTCACCGTCAGAGATACGACAGCTGGCAGTGCATGCCGTTGGCCTGCGGCACCGACAACTGCCCGGTGCCGACGTAGCGGTCGTTCCCGGTGCCGCCGCCGAGGAAGCGCTCGTACAACCGGTACTCGATCACCTGCGAGTAGGGGGTTCCGATCAGCACCGCGGTGCAGATGGAGTTGACCGAGACGGTGCAGCTGGCCGAGACGGTCGTGGTGGACGAGTTGGTGAAGCCGAGCTGGGCGCTGATCGCCTGGACGCTGAGACCTGTCGTCAGGGTGGCGGACCGCTGCACCGCCTTGGTGACGGTGAGGGTCAGCTGGGCCTGTCCGCCGTTGGAGGAGATCCGCCCGAGTTCGACGGAGGGCGTGGAGACGACGCCGAGGTTGGCCGAGCGGACGACGTAGTAGCCGAGCGAGACCGACTTGCAGCGCGCCTTGATGGTGAAGTCGTACCACGGCGAGGACGAGCCGGGGGACGGCCGCGTCCCCTTGGTGGTCGACAAGCTCTCGCAGTCCGCGTGGTGCTGGACCTCGTGCGCCTTCATCAGGTCCTGCGCGGCTGCGCGGGCGCGGTCGAACGCCTTGTCGGTCTCGGCGCCCGGCTTGCACGGCAGCAGCCCGCAGGCCGACGAGCCGCGGAAGTCGATCCGGTAGGGGTCGCCCGCGGCGGCCGAGGCCGGGGACGACACGACAACGGTCGCCGGAAGCAGCAGGCCGATGGCCAGGGCGACCTTCAGCGTGCGGACGAGGCCGGATCGGCCGGCCGTACGGGGGCGGTCGGCGGCGTTCGGGGACGAGTAGTGGGACGACACGGGTCCTCCTGACGGACTGTGGAAAGGATCGACCCGGGGCGGGTGGCCGCGCGCCGGGCTGAGACGTGCGCGCGGTCACCGGCCGGATCGATGATTTTCTATCTCCGGCACCGCTGCCCGGCACAGGCACAACCGGTCGTCTCGACGAGAACGGCCGGAACGGCCGGCTCGACCGCCGGTGCCACGTGCTGAGCCGGACCGGGCAGGGCCGACGCTCACGTCAGGCGGTTCGCCCGGATGCCCGGTCCAGCAGGTCGAGCCGCAACGCATAGCCGCCCGCCGCGGCCAGCTGCCGCGCCGCCCGGTGGTCGGATCGGGCTGCGGCATCCACCCCCAGGGCGAGATACGCCGCGGTGCGGGCGCGCAGCGCCTCGATCCGGTGCAGCGTGCTGCCGGTGGTGTTCGACGCCGCGAGGAACCGGTTGGCCAGCGCGAGGGCATCGTGTGCCATCCGTCCGGCCAGCAACGCACTGACCAGTGCGAAAGCCACGTCTGGCACGACGAGGCTGGTCGGGTCGGTGCGCTCGGTCAAGCCGCGGAGTCGGTGCAGCGCGGCGTCGAGGGCGCCATCGCGCGCGTCGATTCCGATCAGTAGGGCTGTGGCCTCCGTCCGGGTCGTCTCGTCGGCCGCGCGGGAGACGGGATCCACCAGGGGCGCCAGGAGACCCCGAGCACGTGGGAACGATCCGTGATCGAGGGCGAGCAGGGCCAGCAGCACCTCCGCGTGGTGGACCCGGACCGACTCCTCGCCGTAGCCGGGCCGCGAGGCCATCCGCGCGTACCGGACCGCGGCGGACACGTTCCCACTCTCCCGGGCGATGGCGGCGGCGTGCACCGCGGCCGCGCCGGCCCGCAGCACGTCGCCGATGCGCTCCGCACCGGTCAACGCCTCTTCCGCATGACGCCGCGCTTCGTCGAGCGGCCCGGTGCGCAACAGCACGATGGCCAGTCCGGTCGCGGCCTGCACGGCGCGTAGGCTGTCGCGCTGTCCGGCGGCGACGGCGGCCGCCTCGCCGAAACTGCCCCGGGCCGCCAGCAGGTCACCGGTGGCTGTCCGGATCGACGCCACCCGGATGTTGGCGTCGACGATCAGCAGTTGGTCCTGCGCCGCCCCGGCCAGTTCGAGCGCCGCACCGGCGTGCCGGGCCGCGTCGTCGTACGCGCCCTGCAACTCGTAGGCCCGCGCGGCCGCCAGCGCGAGCCGGGCCCGGGTCTGCGCGCCAACCGTCTCGGTCAGCGGCGCCGCCAGCACCTCGGTCAACGCGGCGTCGCACCGCCCACGCTCAATGAAGATCAGACCCATCGCGCCGTGCACCCGGCAGCATCCGTCGGGGTCGGCGAGCCGACGGTATCCCCGGCGGGCTGCTTCCAGCTCGACCAGCGCGTCGTCGAAGCGTCCGGTGCGGTAGAGCGCGAGCCCGAGCGCCTCAGCCGCGTGCGCGGGTAGGCCGGTGGACCGGTGAGCGGCGATTCCTGTGCCTCTCTCGCCGGGCGCCGTGCGGCGCCCGGCGCCAGGCACGTCGGCGGTCGCCGGAGCGCGGCGGGTGGGTGTCTCCCGGGCCGGCGCACCTCGGCGGGCCGCGGTCAGGAGGAGGTGTTCGTCGTTGGCGGTGAGGCCCAGCGCGGCTGATATCCGCCGCACGGTCTCCCGTTGCGGCGCGGCGCGTTCCGCACGCTCCAGGGCGCCGATCGTACGCGGCGCCAGGCCGGCCCGGCGGGCGAGTGCCTCCTGGGTGAGCTCACCCGCGCGTCGCAACTGCGTCAAGACCTCACCGAAGGACCGACGATCCTCGTGCACAGCTGGATTATCCGGGCCGGCGCTCCGCCTCGCCAGCCCGCCCGTTGCGGGTGCCGGCGCGTTCGCTGAGCGCTGGGACCGCGGTCCACGTCGACCCGACACGCCGGTCCGCGCCGCGCGACGTGCTCGCTGGTCGCGGTGCCGATCCGCTGGGAGCGATACCAACAGGGCGACGGTCCACACCGTCCGGTCGCTACACTGCCGGACATCCGCGAAACCGCCGCAGGACCCGGTGCGCTGATCAGGATCGGATGGAGACGCCAGTGACCCGCGACAAGGCCGCACCCCCCGGCATCGACCGCACGGTTCCCAGCGTGGCTCGGGTCTACGACTACTTCCTGGGCGGCAAGGACAACTTCGAGGTCGACCGGAAGGTCGCGGAGCACGCCCTGCGGATCACTCCGGACGGGCCGGCGGCCGGCCAGGCGAACCGGGCCTTCCTGCGCCGGGTGATCCGGTTCCTCGTCGCCGAGGCCGGCATCGACCAGTTCCTCGACCTCGGCTCGGGGCTGCCCACCCAGGGCAACGTGCACGAGGTCGCCATCGCGCACAACCCACGCGCCCGGGTGGTCTACGTGGACAACGACCCGATCGTCCTGACGCACGGGCGGGCCCTGCTCGCCGCGGAGGGCACCGCGACGGTGATCCGGGCCGACATCCGGCGACCGCAGGAGATTCTCGACGATCCGGACGTCCGCCGGTTCCTCGATTTCGACCGGCCGATCGGGTTGCTGCTCTTCGCGATCCTGCACCACCTCGGCGACGACGAGGCGCCGAAAGCGGTGTCGGCGGAGTTGATCGACGCGCTGCCGTCGGGCAGCTACGTGGCGATCTCGCACTTCCGTGACCCGGGCGAGCGAGACCCGGAGGGTTCCCGCAAGGCCCGCGAGGTCGAGCGGGTCTTCAACGAGTCGCTGGGCACCGGCCGGTGGCGTACCGACGAGGAGATCCTCTCCTTCGCCGAGGGGTTGACGCTGCTGGAGCCGGGGCTGGTGCCGCTGGCCGAGTGGCGTCCGGATCCGGGCACGCCGGCGCCGGAGCAGACTGACACTTACCACACCTTCGTCGGGCTGCTCGCCCGCAAGCCGTAGGCCGTCGCGAGCCCGCCGCGCGTCGTCCTCGCCGGACGATTCGGCGGCCGTCAGTCGCCACGAGCGGGCCCGCCGGAATTGGTGCGGCGGGCCGGCCGCTCGCGTCCGCGCCGCCGGTGGACGTGCCGCCCCACGGCGGCCACGCCGGGCCCGGCCCCGCGACGGCGGGCAACCGCTCCCGGCCGGGGCGATGGGCTCCCGCGCCGGCCGGAGCGGGCCTGCCGCCATCCGGGCCGCCCGTGCCCCGGTGCCGCGCCGCACGTAACAGGCGGGTGACGAAACCCGGGCCGCCGCCGGCCCTTCGACACTTTCAGTGACCGCCTCGTGCTGGCTCACTGCCGACCGAGATTTCGGATTCGCGGTGACAAGCCGGCTGTTCAGGCGCTTCTTGGTGGCTCCCGCCCCGAAGCGCGGGCGACGCGATGGGGAATCCCAGCCGAGTCTGCCTACTCTCTGTGTCTACAGGTCCTCGGGCGAGACCCTTGACGTGGTAAAGCGGCTCACAGTAGCGTCCCATATTAAGCAACTAAGACCACAATATGAGCCGCTGAAGTCTGGGGTAGCCATGAGAGTGCGAGTGCGGGCCGCAGCCGCAGCCCTGCTGATGACCGTCGCCGTGTCGGCGTGTTCCGAGAACCAGTCCTCCGGAGAGTCCGGCGGCGACAGCGGCGCACCCTCGGCCGCCGTCAACTTCGGCGTCGGGGTCGACCCGGCGTACTCGCCGATCTACCTGGCGAATCAGGAGAACCTCTTCCGGGAAGCCGGCCTCGACGTGACCGTCACCCAATACCAGGAGGGGACCGGCGGGCTCGACGCGATCCTGGCGAAGCAGGGCCAGGTCACCGCCAGCACCGAGTCGAGCCTGCTCAACCGGGCCGCCCAGGGTGACGTCAAGGGGCTCGCCGTCTTCTCGCAGTCGCCCGACTTCATCAAGCTCGTCGCCCGCGCCGGCATCGCCGACGTCGCCGGCATCAAGAAGTACGGCGTCGTGCCGGGCACCGTGAACGAGTACGCCACCAACAAGGTGCTCGCCAACAAGGGCATCAGCCGCGACGCGGTCGAGTTCGTCAAGGCCTCGCCGGCCGAGATGCCGGCGCTGCTGCAGCGCGGCGACATCGACGGCTACATCATGTGGGAGCCGTGGCCCTCGCGGGGCGTCGCCAACGGCGGCAAGGTGCTGCTCACCAGCGGCGACATCGGGTACGTCTACAACCTGGTGATCGGCGTCGACGGCTCCTGGTACGAGGCGAACAAGGAGACGGCCGAGAAGGTCGTGGAGACCGTCGGCAAGGCGTGCGAGCAGATCACCGCCGACCCGGCCAAGGCCGGCGCGGCCACCGAGAAGGCGATCAAGGTGCCGGCGGCCGAGGCGCAGGACCTGCTCGAGGGCGTGCAGTGCCAGGTCCGGGACTTCACCGACGACGACATCCAGCGCTACAACGAGATCGCCCAGTTCCAGCTGGACAACAAGATCGTGAACGAGAAGGTCGACGCGGGCGACGTCATGGTCCGGGGGGTGGCGTGAACCGCTCCGGCTCCCCGGTGTCGGTGCGCGACGTCGACATCCGGTTCGGCGACTTCGAGGCGGTCCGCGAGGCGAACCTCGACATCGCGGGTGGGGAGTTCGTCTGCCTGCTGGGCCCCAGCGGCTGCGGCAAGTCGACGTTGCTCAACGCGATCGCCGGCTTCGTCCGGCCGGCCGGCGGGGAGGTGACCTGCGCGGACGCGCGGGTCACCGCCCCGGACGTGTCGCGGGGCGTGGTGTTCCAGAGCGCCGAGGCGCTCTTCCCGTGGCTGACCGTGCGGCAGAACGTCGACTTCGGCCCGCGGATGCGCGGCGTCGGCAAGGCGCAGCGGGCCAGCGCGGTCGACCGCTACCTGGCCATGGTGGGGCTCAGCCACAGCGCCGACCGGTTTCCCGGTCAACTCTCCGGCGGCATGCGCCAGCGCGCGCAACTGGCCCGGGTGCTGGCCAACGAGCCGTCGGTGGTGCTGATGGACGAGCCGTTCGGCGCGCTGGACGCGCAGACCCGGCTGGTGATGCAGGTCGAACTCGACCGGATCTGGCGGGAGACCGGGGCCACCATCGTGTTCGTCACCCACGACATCGGCGAGGCGATCCTGCTCGGCGACCGGATCGTCACGATGACCGCCGGTCCGTCCGCGGCGATCAAGAACGTCTACCCGTGCGACCTGCCCCGACCCCGGGACCTGACCGACCCGGCGAGCGCCGCGCTCTTCCGCCGGCTGCGCGAGGACATCGGCGCCGAGGTGGCCCGGACCCTGCAGGCCCAGGGCCTCGACGACGGGCACGACGGCCGGTCCGCCGGCGGCGACCGGGAGGAGCGACGATGACCGTGGACGTGCGCACCGTTGCGGAGCCGACCCGGCACGACGCACCCGGCGCCGCCCGGCGGCGTCGGCACCGGCCCCGGTTGACCCGGGCCGGGCTGTCGCTGCTGTCGGTGGTGCTGGGCGTGGTCGTCTGGGACCTGGTCAGCCGCAACTACACCGCCTTCTTCCTGCCGTCGCCGTTGCTGACCTGGCGGGGCGCGGTCGACCTGGTCCAGGACGGCACGCTGTGGAGTTCGGTGAGCGCCTCGTCCACCCGGATCCTGACCGGCTGGGCGCTCGGCGTCGTGATCGGGGTGCCGATCGGCCTGCTGATGGGTTGCGTGCCGTGGCTGCGGCTGATGGTGGACCCGTACATCCAGTTCTTCCGCTTCGTGCCGCCGATCGCGTTCGTCACGCTGGCGATCATCTGGCTCGGCCCGGGCGAGGCGTCGAAGGTCGCGCTGATCTTCTACACCACCGTCTTCATCGTCGCGCTGAACACGCTCGCCGGGGTCCTGTCGGTCGACGAACTCCGCCTGCGGGCCGCCCGGGCGCTCGGTGCGAACCCAGCCCGCACCCTGGTCTCGGTGGTGCTGCCGTCGACCGTGCCGCACGTCGTCACCGGCGCCCGCCTGGCCATGGGCAACTCGTTCCTGACCATCGTCTCGGCCGAGATCGTGGCGGCGCAGAGCGGCCTCGGCTCGCTCATCTGGACCGCCCGCAACTACGCCAAGACCGAGTGGGTCTTCGTCGGCATCATCGCCCTGGGCCTGCTCGGCTACCTCTTCGACTGGATCCTGCGGGCGGTCACCAGCCGCACCCTGCGCCGCTACGGCGTCACGTTCTGACCTGAGCACCGACGACGGCGGCCGGGCGACGGCCGCCCGGGTCCGCGCGCCCCACCACTACCGAAAGGCTCGTCATGCTGTGCATCGGCGTCGACATCGGGGGCACCTTCACCGACGTCATCGTGTACGAGCCGGCCACCGCCCGGCTCGCCGAGGCCAAGACCCTGTCCACGCCGGACGACCCGGCCGCGGCCATCTTCGAGGGCCTGGCCAAGCTCGGCGTACGCCTCGACGAGGTCGACCGGTTCGTCCACGGCACCACCCGGGTCACCAACGCGCTGCTCGAGGGCTCCGGCGAGCCGGTGAGCGTGGTGGCCACGGCGGGCTTCCGGGACGTGCTGGAGATGGGGCTGGGGCACCGGCCGCAGCTCTACAGCGTCAAGGAGTCGGGTCGCCCGCCGTTGACCCCGCGCCGGCTGCGGCACGTGCTGCGGGAGCGGATCGGCGCCGACGGCAGCGTCGTACGCCCGGTGGACCCCGCCGACCTCGACGCCGTGCTGGACCGGGTGGCCGCCGCCGGCCCGACCGCGGTCGCCGTCTGCCTGCTGCACTCCTATCGCAACCCGGCGCACGAGCGGGCGGCAGCCGCCCGGCTCGCCGAGCGTCACCCCGGGCTGGTCTGCACGATCTCCTCCGACGTGGTGCCGGAGCAGGGCGAGTACGAGCGGTTCGCGACCACCGTGCTCAACGCGAGCGTCCGGTCGACGGTCGCCGACTACCTGCGCGGGCTCGGCACCGCGCTCGCGGCGGGCGGCTACGCCCAGCCACTGTCGATCATGACCAGTAGCGGCGGGGTGGTCTCCACCGACGAGGCCGGCCGGCTGCCGATCAACCTGGCCCTGTCCGGACCGGCCGGCGGGGTCGCCGCCAGCGTCCACGTCGCCGGGCTGGCGGGCTACCCGAACGTGATCACCTGCGACATCGGCGGCACCAGCACCGACGTCTGCCTGATCAAGAACGGCGCCCCGTTGATGACCAACGACGGGAAGATCGCCGGATATCCGAACCGCACCTTCCAGGTCGAGATCAACACGATCGGGGCCGGGGGCGGCTCGATCGCCTGGCGGGACCTCGGCGGCGAGCTACGGATCGGGCCGCGCAGCGCCGGCTCGACGCCCGGCCCCGCCGCGTACGGCCGGGGCGGCACCGAGCCGACGACCACCGACGCGCACCTGGTCGTCGGGCATCTCGACCCGAAGGAGAGCCTGGGCGGCGAGGTCGGTCTCGACGTCGCCGCCGCGAGGGCGGCGATGAGCCGGCTCGCCGCCGAGTTCGGCCTCGACGACCTGGAGCTGGCGCACGGCATCCTCACCATCGCCACCGTCAAGATGACCAGCGCGATCAAGGAGATCTCGGTCGCCTGCGGCCACGACCCCCGGGACTTCGTGCTGATGCCGTTCGGCGGCGCCGGCCCGATGCACGCCACCGCGCTCGCCGACGAGCTGGGCATCCGCCGGGTGCTGGTGCCGCCGGTGCCGGGCAACTTCTCCGCGCTCGGCTTCGTCACCGCCCAGGCCCGGCACGACTACGTGCGCACCGTGCTGGCGCCGGCCGACGAGACCGGGCTGGCCGCCGCCCGCGCCGTCGTGGCCGAACTGCGTGACGCCGCGCGGGCCCAGCTCAAGGCGGAGGACGGCGTCGAGGCCCACGAGGTCACGTTCGGCCTGTCGGTCGGCATGCGCTTCCGGGGCCAGTCGTTCGACCTGGCCGTGCCGGTGGCTGACGTGCCGGCGACCGCCGGGGAACTGGTCGAGGCGTTCCACGCCGCCTACGCCGAGCGGTACGCGTACGCCCGGTCCGGCCACCCCGCCGAGATCGTCAACTGCCGGCTGACCGCGTTCGGGCCGCGGCCCGCGGTGCGGTTCACGCCCCCGGCGGGCGCGTCGTCGCGACCGGGACGGACCCGGATCTACGGCGCGGACGGCTGGGTGGACGCCACCGTCCGGCGGCGTGCCGAGCTGGCCCCCGGCGTCACGGTGCCCGGCCCGGCGGTGGTCCGGGAGAACGGCAGCACGACGGTGGTCGGCGGCGGTTGGACCGCGACCGTCGACAACCACGGAAACCTGCTGCTCGTCAAGGAGTGATCCGGTGATCCCGCCCGCCTTCGACGCCACCGTCCTGGACCGCGCCGCCCGGGAACCGGACCGTCCGTTGTACGCCTTCGACGAGTGCGACCGGCCGCTGTCGGCCGGCGGGTTCGCCGACCTCGCCGGCCGGGGGGCGTCGGTGCTGGCCGCGCTCGGGATCGGTCCCGGTGACCGGGTCGCGGTGTGGGCCGAGAACGGGCTCGGCTGGCTGGTCCTGCTGGCCGCCGCCGCGTGGCGGGGCGCCGCGCTGGTGACCCTGCACCCCGGCCTGACCGCCGCGGAACTCACCGCGGCACTGGCCCGCAGCCGCCCCCGCCGGCTCTTCGTCGCCGAGCGGGTGCGCGAGCGCGACGGCCGGGCCACCGCCGCCCGGGCGGTCGCCGGGTTGCCGCCGGACGTCCGCCCGGACGGCTGGCACGCGTTCGGTGACGACCTGGCCGGGCTGCGCGGCTGGACCGGTTCCGTGCCGGCTCCGGCCGGACATCCCGACGCGACGTTGAACATCCAGTTCACCTCCGGCTCGACCGGCCCGGCCAAGATGGTCTCGCTCAGCGCCCGCAACCTGATCACCAACGCGCGGTGGACCGCCGAGGCCGCCCGACTCGGCGCCGACGACCGCATCGCCTCGCCGCTGCCCCTGGCGCACGCGGCCGGGCTCGGCAGCGGCGCCGTGCTGGCCCTGGTCACCGGCGCGCTGTGGGTGTCAGCCCGCCGGTTCCGGTCCGAGCCGGTGCTAACCCAGATCGCCCGGCACCGGTGCACGGTGCTCCAGGCCGTGCCGACGATGGCGGCGATGCTCGCCGACACCGTGCAGGCGGAGCCGGACCGCTTCGACCTGTCCTCGCTGCGGGTCGGCTTCGTCGGCGGCGCCACGTGCGCCCCGGCGCTGCTCGCCCGGACCCGGCGGGTGTTCGGGCTCGACCGGGTGGCGGTGATCTACGGGCAGACCGAGGCCGGGCCGACGATAAGCGTCGACCCCGGCGACGGAAGCTGCGGGCCGCCCGGCGGCACCGTCGGCCGGGTCGTGCCGGGCCTGTGCGCGGTCGTCGTCGCGCCCGGCACCCGCACCGCACTGCCCACCGGGCAGCCGGGCGAACTGCTGGTGCGCGGCGAGTCGGTGACTGCCGGCTACCTCGACGACCCGGTCGCCACCCGGGCCGCGCTCACCGACGACGGCTGGTTGCGCACCGGCGACCTGGGCGCGCTCGACGGCGAGCGGGTCCTCACCCTCACCGGGCGGGTCAAGGAACTGATCATCCGGGGCGGCGAGAACGTCAGCCCGGCCGAGGTGGAGGCGGCGCTGCTCGACGATCCGGCCGTCGCCCAGGCGTGTGTGCTCGGCGTGCCGTCGCCGCGCTGGGGCGAGGAGGTAGGCGCCCTGGTCGTGGTCGCCGCGGGCGCCGAGGCCGATCCCGGCCGGCTCACCGCGACCGCCGCCGCCCGGCTGGCCCGGCACAAGGTGCCGACGCTGATCCGCGCGGTGCCGGGGCTGCCGTTGCTGCCGTCCGGCAAGGTCGACAGGCGTGCCGCGCTCGGCCTGCTCACCGGTGGGGAGGAGCGCTGATGCAACTCGGCTCGTGCTTCCTGGACTCGTTGACCGTGACCAGCTTCTTCGGCAACACGGAGATGCGTGGCGTGTTCAACGACCGCCAGCTCATGCAGGCCTGGCTCGACGTCGAGGCGGCCCTGGCGCGGGCCCAGGCCGGCCTCGGCGTCATCCCGTCGACCGCCGCCCGGGCCATCACCGACGCGGCCCGGCTCGACCGGCTCGACACGGCGGTGCTCGCCGCCGACGCCGCGGACACCGTGCACCCGCTGGTGCCGCTGGTCCGGGCGCTGACCGCCGCGTGCGCCGGCGACGCCGGCCGCTACGTCCACCTGGGCGCGACCACCCAGGACGTGATGGACACCGGGTTCGTGCTGCGGGCCCGGGCCGGCCTGGACATCGTCGCGCGCCAGGTCGACGAGCTGGTGCGCGTGCTGCGCCGGCTGGCGCTGCGGCACCGCGCCACCGCGATGCCGGCCCGCACCCACGGCCAGCAGGCGCTGCCGACCACGTTCGGGCTGCGTTGCGCGGTGTGGCAGAGCGAGCTGCAACGGCACCGGGCCCGGTTGGCCCAGATGCGCGCCCGGCTGCTGGTGACCAGCATGGGTGGGGCCGCCGGCACGATGGCCGGCTACGGCCCGCAGGCGTTCGCCCTGGAACGCGCGGTGGCCGACGAACTCGGCCTCGGCGTCGCGGACACCCCGTGGCACGCCACGTCGGACCGGTTCGCCGAGTGCCTGATGGTCCTCGGTCTGGTCGCCGCCAGCGCCGAGAAACTGGCCCGGGAGGTCTACTTCCTCGGGCGCACCGAAGTCGGTGAGGCGTACGAGCCGCAGCGGGCCACCCAGGTCGGCAGCAGCACCATGCCGCACAAGCGCAACCCGATCCGCTGCGAGGCGGTGATCGCCGCCGCCGGCACGCTGCGCGCGCAGGTGCCGCTGGCGTTGCAGACCATGGTCGCCCAGGACGACCGCGACATGGGCGTCGGCATGACGCTGTGGAAGCTGCTGCCGGAGTGCTTCATCCTCGTCGGCGGCGCGCTGGAGCGCCTGGTCGAGGTCTTCGGCGACCTCGGCGTCAACCCGGACCGGATGCGCACCAACCTGGACCTCACCGGCGGGCTGGTGCTCTCCGAGGCGGTCATGCTCCGCCTCGCCGGGCCGCTCGGCCGGGAACAGGCCCACCACCTGGTGATGCGCGTCGTCCGCGACAGCCTGGAGCAGAACCGGCCGTTCGCCGAGGTGCTGCGCGCCGACCCGCAGGTGGCCGCCGCGCTGCCCGGCGGCGACCTGGCCGGGCTGCTCGATCCGCTGTCGTACGTCGGCCACGCCGCCGCGCTCGTCGACCGGGCCCTTCTGACCTCGGAGTCGCCATGACCACTGACCAGTCCGTGCTGCTGCACCGCTCCGGGCGACTGGCCCGGGTGACCCTGCACCGGCCGTCCCGGCGCAACAGCTTCGACCTCGCCATGCTCGCCCGGTTCGAGGACGTGCTGCACGAACTCGGCCGCGACCGCACGGTCGAGGTGGTGGTGCTCACCGGCGCGGGGACGGCGTTCTGCGCCGGCACCGACCTGCGGGAGCTGGCCGGTCTCGACGCCGGCACCACCATGCACGTGCAGCGGCGCACCGCCGAACTCGTGGAACGGTGGTATCGGCTGGAACAGACCACCGTCGCGGCCTTCAACGGGCCGGCGATCGGCTCGGGCGCGGTGCTCGGACTCGCCAGCGACCTGCGGGTGGCCGCCGACAGCACGTTCCTCACCTTCCCCGAGGTGACCTTCGGCATCCCGCTGACCTGGAGCGGGATGGCGATCCTCGCCGACCTGGTCGGCGCCGACTTGGCCAAGCGCTGGTTGCTGCTCGGCGAGCGGGTCGAGCCCGCCGACCTGCTGGACCTGCGCCTGGTCACCGGCGTGGTCGACGCCGACGGGCTGCCGGACGCCGTCGCCGGCCTCACCGACCGGCTGCTCGCCACCTCGGCGGTCGGCCGCTCGATGACCAAGCGGGCCGCCCGGCTCGCCGGCCCGCGGTTCGACGCGGCGGCCAACGACTCCTACCTGGGCGCGTTGAGCGTGGCGCTGCGCCCACCGGGGGACTACCTGGACGGGGGTGCGCGGTGAAGGTCTTCGAGGCGGTCGCCGACGCCCTCGTCGCGCACGGCGTCGACACCGTGTTCGGCCTGCTCGGCGACGCCAACATGTTCCTCGTCGCCGACCTGGTCGACCGGCACGGCGTGCGGTTCGTCGCGGCCCGCAACGAGAACGCCGCGGTGATGATGGCCGACGGGTACGCCCGCAGCACCGGCCGGTGCGCGGTCGCCACGGTCACCCAGGGGCCGGGGCTGGCGGTGGCCGGCTCGGCGTTGACCATCGCCCGGCAGGCCCGCACGCCGCTGGTCCTGGTCGCCGGGGACACCCCGCCCGGCGACCCGCTGCACGTGCAGCACTTCGACCAGCAGCCGTACGCGCTGGCGACCGCGGGGGCGTTCGTGCCGGTGGCCGCCGCGTCGACCGCCGTACGCGACGTCGGGTCGGCTTTCCGGACGGCCCGCGAGCGGCCCGGCCCGGTCGTGCTGAACCTCCCGATCGACCTCGCCGACGCGCCGGTGCCGCCCGGCCCGCCGGTCGCCGCGCCGGCGGTGCCCCGCGCGCCGCGACCGCTCCTGCCAAACCCCGCCGACGTCGAGGCGCTGGCGCGACGGCTGCGGTCGGCGCGCCGCCCGGTGCTGCTCGCCGGCCGGGGCGCCGAACCGGCCGCCGCCGCGATCCGGGAACTCGCCGACCGGGCCGGGGCCGTGCTCGCCACCACGTTGATGGCCGCCGGGCTGTTCACCGGGCACCCGTACGACCTCGGGGTGGCCGGCGGGCTGTCCCGGCCGCTGACCCGGCGGACCCTGGCCGGGGCGGACCTGGTCGTGACGTTCGGCGCCGGGCTCAACCGGTGGACCGCCGACCACGGCGCGTTCTTCGCGGACGCGGTGGTGGTCGGCGTGGACGTGGACCCGGCGGCGATCGGGGCGCGCTGGCCGGTGACCGCCGGGGTGGTCGGCGACGCGGGGGAGACGGCGCGGGCGGTGTCGGCGGCGCTGGCGCCGGTGCGCCGGCCGCACTGGCGTAGCCCGGAGTTGGCCGCGGAGCTGGCGACCGCCGACCCGTTCGCCGGTCTGGCCGTGGAGTCCACCGCGGGCCGGATCGACCCCCGGGAGTTCATCCGGATCTGCGCCGAGCGTCTGCCGCGCGAGCGGACCACCGTGGTCGGCGTCGGTCACTTCGGCGGCTGGCCCAACCTGCTGCTCGACTCGGCCGCGACCGACCGGTCGTTCCTCGCGCCGTGGGAGTTCGGCAGCATCGGCGTCGGGCTGCCGTTCGCGGTGGGCGCCGCCGTGGGCCGGCCGGACCGGCCGGTGGTCGCCTTCGAGGGCGACGGCAGCCTGCTCACCGGGCTCGGCGAGCTGGACACCCTGGCCCGGGTCGACGCACCGGTGCTGCTGGTGCTGCTGGACGACGCAGCCTACGGCGCGGAGGTGCGCAAGCTGGCCCCGCGCGGGGTGGACCCGGGGCTGGCACGCTTCCCCGAACGGGACCTGGCGGCGGTGGCCCGCGCGCTCGGGCTGCCGGCGTGGACGGTCACCGACGCCGCGGGCGCGCGGGCGGCCTTCGACGAGGTGCTGCCGCTGACCGGGCCGGCGGTGCTGCACGTGCGGGTCCGCCCCGACGTGGTGCAGGAGAAGTTTTGACCGCCTCAGTCGCCCCAGACGTTGCCGAGGCCGTGGCCGAGCTGGCGGGACAGCTCGTCGGCGGTCCGTCGGGCCGCCGCGGCCAGTTCCGCCACCCGGGCCTCGTCGAGCCGGAAGATCGGGCCGGAGACGCTGATCGCGCCGGTGACCCGGCCGTGCCGGTCGCGGACCGGCGCGGCGACGACCCGCAGCCCCTCCTCGCTCTCCTGGTCGTTGAGCGCCCAGCCCTGTTGCCGGACGGTCGCCATCCGGTTCACGAACGTGTCGAGGTCGGTGATGGTGTTGGCGGTCAGGGCGGTGAACGGGGCGGTGGCCAGCATGGCCCGCAGCGCCGCGTCGTCAAAGTCGATCAGCAACGCCTTGCCGGCGGCGCTGCACCACAGCGGGATGCGCCGGCCGAGCCGGGAGACGAGCTGGAGGTTGCGGGTGCCCTGCACCACGTGGAGGGAGATCGCGTCGAGGCCCTCCCGGACCGACAGGTTGACGCTCTCGCCCTCCTCCTCGGCCAGCCGGTGCACCAGGGGACGGGCGAGGGTGTGCAGGTCGAGGCCGGCGAGGTAACGCGCGCCGAGCTCGAAGACGGTGACCCCGAGCCGGTAGTTCCCGTTCTCCTCGTTGCGGTGCAGGAAGCCGGCGTCGGCCAGCGCGCGGAACAGCCGGCTGGCGGTCGACTTGTGCAGGCCGAGTTCCCGGCTGACGTCGCTGACCTTGCGTTCGGCCTCGGGCCCGCGGAAGGCGAGCAGCACGCTGAGCGCGCGGTCCAGCGCCTGCGTGCCGGACTCGCGGGGGACCGGCCCGGCGTCGGGGCCGGCGTCAGTGGCGTACGACATCTTGCTTCCCACCTTCTCGGTTGCTAGGTTTCATAATATAACTCTAGGACCACAATATGGTCCAGCCCGCCCGGGATCGAACCGGAACCAGTGAGGCATCCGCATGACTGTGAACCCGATCGACCTGGAAGTCGTCACCGAAGGTCTCATCTCGATCGTCCGGGAGATGCGACAGACGATCTTCCGCACGGCGCACTCGCCGGTGATCGCCGACGCGCAGGACTTCTCCTGCGCGCTGTTCGACCCGCAGGGGCAGATGGTCGCCCAGGGCCGGGACATGCCCGGTCACGTCATCGCCATGCCGGCCTCGGTCGCCGAGATCTTCGCCGACTTCGCCGACGAGATGCGCCCCGGCGACCTCTATCTCGTCAACGACCCCTACCGCGGCGGCAGCCACCTCAACGACGTGACCCTGATCAGCCCGGTCTTCGTCGACGGGAAGCTCTTCCTCTTCCCCTGCGTGCGCATGCACTGGGCGGACATCGGCGGCATGACCCCGGGCAGCGTCTCCGGCCAGGCCACCGAGATCCTCCAGGAAGGGCTGCGGATCCCGCCGATCAGGCTGATCGAACAGGGCCGGCCCAACCGGGCCGCGTTCGACATCGTCTTCGCCAACGTGCGGATGGCCGAGGAACGCCGCGGCGACCTCGAATCCAGCATCGCCGCCTGCCACACCGCCGAACGGCGGCTGCGCGAACTCGTCGCCCGCCACGGCGCCGACCTGATCGGCGAATCCGTCGCCGCCAACATGGACCGCACCGAGCAGCGGCTGCGCGACATGATCCGGGCGCTGCCCGACGGCACCTACCGCTACGAGGACTACCTCGACCTCTACACCGACGGGCACTACGACGCCGCCATCGTCCGGTGCCGGCTCACCGTCGACGGCGACGAGATCGAGGCCGACTTCCGCGGCTCGTCGAAGCAGGTGGCGGCCGTGGTGAACTCCTCCCGCGCGATGACCGTCGCGGGCGTCTTCATCGCGGTCAAGTCGGCGCTGGACCCCGGCGGCCTGGTCAACCACGGCGCGTTCCGGCCGCTGCGGGTGCGCACCGAACCGGGCACCGTCGCGCACGTCAGCTATCCGGCCCCGGCCAACGCGCACAGCGAGGTCCGCAAGCGGGTCATCTCGGCCGTCATGGCCGCCCTCAGCCAGGTCGCGCCCGACCTCATCGCCGCCGACCAGTTCGGCACCACCTTCCAGAACCTCATCGGCGGCGTCGACGAGCACACCGGACGGCCCTACCTTTACTACGACTACCCGGCGGGCGGCAACGGCGGGTTCCTCGAATCCGACGGGCCCAGCGCGATGAACCCCGTCGACCTCGGCGACATCTCCACCATCCAGTCCGTCGAACGGCTGGAGACCGAGATCCCGATCCTCGTCGAGGCGTGCGAGCTGCGCGCCGGGTCCGGCGGCGACGGCGTACGCCGGGGCGGGCTCGGCAGCCGCCGGGAGACCCGGCTGCTGGCCAGCGGCGGCGCGTACTCGGTGCAGACCGACCGGACCACCGTCCCGCCGTACGGACTGCGGCACGGCGGCCCGGGCGCGCCCACCGTGACCCACATCCGCCGGCCCGACGGCGAGCGCGTCGACTTCGCCACCCCCGGCAAGGTCGCCGGCTTCCCGATGCGCGCCGGCGACGTGCTGGTGATGGAGTCGGCCGGCGGCGGCGGCTGGGGCGACCCGCTGGAACGGCTGCCGGCGGACGTCGCCGAGGATGTGGCCCAGGAATACCTGACCGCCGCCGAGGCCGAGCGGCGCTACGGCGTCGTGCTCGACCCGGCCGGCTCCGTCGACGCGACCGCGACCGCCGCCTGCCGGCACCGGCTACGCGAGGAACGGCGTTGGCTGCGCACCACGGTCACCGCCCACCCGGCCTACACCGGCCGGCGCGGGCAGCGGCGGCTGGCGTACGTGGCTCCCGCCAGCGGCTTCGCCGAGGACACCCTCGTCGAGGTTCACGGTGGACACCCGGCCCCGCTGCGGGCCTGGATCCGGCACGACGCGGCCCTGGCCGCGGACGAACTCGCCCTCGACCACGACGGGCTCCAGATTCTCGGCACCGCCCCGCACGACCGGTCCTACGTGCGGGTGCTCGCCGGGGAAGGACAGTCATGAGCAAGGTGTTCCGGGTGCCGCTGGCACCGGCCCGCGGCGGCGTCACCACCGCCCCCCGGGTCCCGCAACCGACCACCACCGCGCCGCCCCGCTGCGGCATCGTCGCCGGCTGTCTCAGCCCGCACCCCCCACACCTGATCTACGCGGAGAACCCGCCGCAGAACGAGCCCCGCTCCACCGGCGGGTGGGAGACGCTGCGTTGGGCGTACGAGCGGTTGCGGGCCCGCATCCGCGAGGTGCACAAGCCGGACGTGCTCATCGTGCACGCCCCGCACTGGATCACCATGGTCGGCCACCACGTCAACTGCGTGCCGAACCCGCGCGGCATCTCCGTCGAGCCGATCTTCCCGCACCTGTTCCGCTACCGCTACGACTTCCGCAGCGACGTCGAACTCGGCGAGGCGATCGCCGCGGAGGCCAGCGGGCTCGGGCTGGTCACGAGCACGATGCGGGACCCCCGGGTGCGCGTCGACTACGCCACCATCGGCGCCCTGCACCTGGCGAACCCGGCCTGGGACATCCCGGTGGTGTCGCTGTCGGCGAACAACAACCCCTACTTCTACTCCGACGCGTCGCTGGCGGAGATGGAGGTGCTGGGCGAGGCCACCCGGCGGGCCGTCGAGGCGACTGGCCGGCGGGCCGTGCTGCTCGCCTCCAACTCGCTGTCGCACCTGCACTGGCACGAGGAACCCGCGCTGCCCGAGGACATGGAGCGGGAGCACCCGTACAACAACCACCAGTACCGGTGGGACATGAAGCTGCTGGAGGCGATCCGGCGCGGACCCACCGCGCCGCTGCGCGAACTCATCGTCGAACACATCGAGGCGACCGCCTCGGAGACCAAGGCCGGCAGCCTCACCTGGATGCTCGCCGCGATGGGCTGGCCGAAGGTGGCCGGCGACGTGCTCGGCTACGGCACGATCATCGGCACCGGCAACGCGGTGGTGGAGTGGCTGCCCGAGGGGAGCCACCATGGCTGACCGGACCGGGATCGTCGCCGGGGCGCTGCTGCCCGGCATGCCGCACCTGCTCGCCGACGACCCGGCGCCGAGCTGGTCGGCGCTCGCCGACGGGGCCCGCGACGTCGGCGCCCGGCTGCGCCGCCTCGACCCGGACGTGGTGCTGCTGCTGTCGACCCAGTGGTTCACCGTCCTCGGGCACCAGTTCCAGTGCGACAGCAACCCGCGCGGCCAGCACGTCGACGAGAACTGGTACGCCTACGACTACGGCCTGCTCGACTACGACCTGCGGTTCGACGTCGAGTTCACCGAACGCTGGGCCGACCGGGTGCAGGCCGGCGGGTTGCAGGCCCGGCGGACCCGCTACGAGGGGTTCCCGATCGACGCCGGCACCATCGTCACCTCCGCGCTGCTCGACCCGGAGCGGAAGCTGCGCTGGGCGCAGGTCTCCTGCAACCTCTACGCCGACGCCGAGACCCTCGCCGAGGTCGGCCGGGCCGGTGCCGCCGCCGCCCGCGACGCCGGCCTGCGCGCCGCCGTCGTCGTCGTGACCGGCATGTCCTCCGGGCTCCTCCAGGAGTGGATCGAGCCCGGCCAGGACCGCATCGGCGCACCCGGCCACGAGCAGTGGAACACCCGGATTCTCGACCTGCTCACCGCCGGCAAGGTCGACGAGGCGCTCGCCGTGCGGGAGGACTTCGCCCGGCAGGCGCAGGCCGACAGCCAGTTCCGGGCGCTGGCCTTCGCCGCCGGCGCGGACGCGACCGCCGGCCCGGCCCACCTGCACGCCTACGGCCCGATCTGGGGCACCGGCGGCGCCGTCCTGTCCTGGAACCTGACCGACCATCACTAGAGGAGAGACCATGCGGAACATGGCCGTGGGCTTCGTCGAGGCCGAAGGCTTCACCCCCGTCTTCGACGCCGTCGACGCGATGGTGAAGGCCACCGAGGTCGAGGTGACCAAGGTCGTCCGGCTCGGCGGCGGCATCGTCGCCGTCGCCGTGCGCGGTGACCTCGCCACCGTCGAGGAGGCCGTCGACATCGGCGAGGAGACCGCGCGGGCCAAGAGCCGCTCGGTGCGCTCGATCGTCTTCGCCAGTCCCTGCGACGCCGTCAGCGCGCTGGCGGCCGACCCCCAACTCGTCGGCAACTGACTTCCGGACAGGAGCACCAGACATGTCCTCAGACATCGCGATCGGAATCGTCGAGACCCGCGGCATCGTGGCTCTCTCGGCGGGCATCGAAGCCATGATCAAGACCGCCGACGTCAGGTGCGTCGGCGTCGAGCGGGTCACCAGCGGCTACCTCGCCGTCGCCGTACGCGGCACCCTCGCCGCCGTGCGGCAGGCCGTCTCGGCCGGCGAGGCCGCCGTCAAGGCCCACGGCGAACTGCGCAGCTCGCAGGTCTACCCCAAGCCGCACCCGACCACCGCGGCGCTGCTCGACGGCCCGGAGACCGCCCGGATCCGCGAGGTCATGGCCGCCCTGCGCGGAGAAGGCTGATGGTGCTCGGCGAGGTCGTCGGCAAGGTGTGGGCGGACCGCATCCTGGCCCCGCTGCAGGGCCGGCGGCTCGTCCTGGTCCGGGTCCGGCCCGACGGCCCCGACCTGGTCGCCGTCGACCCGCTGAACGTCGGCGTCGGCACGACCGTGCTGGTCGTCACCGACGAGGCAGCCGCCGCGGTGGCCGGCGAGAGCACCGTCGACGCCGCGGTCGTCGCCCTGATCGCCGACCCGGACGCCACCGACTCCGCGCCCACCACCGCCTGACGAGAGGTGCACCTGATGACCGACGGGCTCTGGTCCCCGAGCCTGCTCGCCGGCCGGCCGGCCGGCGAGCCGACCGTGCTGCCGAACTTCGTCGACGGCGAGTTCGACACGTCCGGCACCCGCTTCGCCAAGGTCTCGCCGGTCACCGGCGAGACCATCCGCCACGTCGCCGAGGCCGACGAGTCGACGGTGGACGCCGCGGTGGCCGCGGCGCGCTCGGCGTTGCGCGGGCCGTGGGGCCGGATGGGGGAGCGGGACCGCGCCGCGGTGCTGTACCGGGTCGCCGACGAACTGGAACGCCGGTTCGCCGACCTGGTGGCGGCCGAGGTCGGCGACACCGGCAAGTCGATCTCGCAGGCCCGGACGCTCGACGTCCCGCGCGGCGCGGCGAACTTCCGGGCCTTCGCCGAGATCGTGTCGACCGCGCCGACGGAGTCGTTCACCACCGCGACCCCGACCGGCGGGCGGGCGCTGAACTACGCGGTCCGCAAGCCGGTCGGGGTGGTCGCGGTGATCGTGCCGTGGAACCTGCCGCTGCTGCTGCTGACGTGGAAGGTCGCGCCGGCGCTCGCCTGCGGCAACACGGTGGTGGTGAAGCCGTCGGAGGAGACGCCGTCGTCGGCCACGCTGCTCGCGGAGGTGATGGCGGCGGCGGGCGTGCCGGACGGGGTCTTCAACGTGGTGCACGGGTTCGGGCCGGGCTCGGCGGGGGAGTTCCTGACCCGGCACCCCGGGGTGGACGCGGTCACCTTCACCGGTGAGTCGGCGACCGGCGCGGCGATCATGCGGGCGGCGGCCGACGGGGTGAAGGCGGTGTCGTTCGAACTGGGCGGCAAGAACGCCGGCCTGGTCTTCGCGGACGCGGATCTCGACGCCGCGGTCGAGGGCTCGGTCCGGTCGTCGTTCACCAACGGCGGTCAGGTCTGCCTGTGCACCGAGCGGCTGTTCGTGCACCGGCAGGTGTTCGACGAGTTCACCGCCCGGCTGGCGAAGCGGGCCGACGAGTTGACGTTCGGCTGGCCCGCCGACGAGGCGACGGTGAACATGCCGCTGATCTCGCACCAGCACCGAGACAAGGTGCGCGGCTACTACGACCTGGCCCGCGCCGAGGGCGCGACGGTGCTCGCCGGTGGCGGCGTACCCCGGTTCGGCGACGCCCGCGACGGCGGCGCCTACGTCCAGCCGACCGTGTTGACCGGCCTGGCGCCCACCGCCCGGATCAACCGGGAGGAGGTCTTCGGCCCGGTCTGCCACGTGGCGCCGTTCGACGACGAGGACGAGGCGTTCGCGCTGGCCAACGACAGCGAGTACGGGCTCGCCGGCACCGTGTGGACCCGGGACGTCGGTCGGGCGCACCGGGCCGGCGCCCGGCTGGACGCCGGGATCGTGTGGGTGAACACGTGGTTCCTGCGGGACCTGCGCACCCCGTTCGGCGGGGTGAAGGCGTCAGGTGTCGGCCGGGAGGGCGGCGTGCACTCGCTGAACTTCTACTCGGAACTGACGAACGTCTGCGTGGACCTGTCATGAGTGCCGTCGGGCGGGCCGCAGGCCTGCTGCGCGCCGCCCACGAGACCGGGCAGCCCGTCGCGCCGCTGCGCGGTGACCTGCTGCCGGTCGGTGACGTCGACGCGGCGTACCAGGTGCAGCGGGCGCAGGTCGCCGCGTGGGAGGCCGCCGGCCGGCGGCGGGTCGGCGCGAAGATCGGCCTGACGTCGCGGGCGGTGCAGGCGGCGTTCGGCGTCCACCAGCCGGACTTCGGGGTGCTGTACGCGGACATGGCGGTCCCGGACGGCGACGAGATCGACCTCGGCCGGCTGGTGCAGCCCCGGGTGGAGGCCGAGGTCGCGTTCGTGCTCGGCGCGGACCTGCCGTTCGCGCAGCCGACCGTCGTCGACGTGATCCGGGCGACCGACCACGTCCTGCCGGCGATCGAGGTGGTGGACTCCCGGATCGCGGACTGGGACATCTCCATCGTGGACACGGTCGCCGACAACGCCTCCTCCGGTCTGTTCGTGCTCGGCGACCGGCCGCGCACGCTGTCGCAGGTCGACCTCCGGCTGGCCGGGATGGTGCTCGAACACGCGGGGGAGCCGGTGTCGGTCGGCGCCGGCGCGGCCTGTCTCGGCCATCCCGTGCACGCGGTCGTGTGGCTGGCGCGGCGGCTGGCCGCCGCGGGCACCCCGCTCGTCGCCGGTGACGTGGTGCTGTCCGGGGCACTCGGGCCGATGGTGCCGGTCACCGCCGGCGCGGCCTACGAGGCACGTATCTCCGGTCTGGGTTCGGTCCGGGTCTGTTTCAGTGCGGAGGTGCACCGGTGAGCACGGGTGTGGCGGTGATCGGGTCGGGGAACATCGGCACCGATCTGATGATCAAGGTGCTGCGGTTGTCGGAGTCGCTGCGGATGGTGGCGATGGTCGGCGTCGACCCCGCTTCCGACGGCCTCGCGCGGGCCCGCCGGCTCGGGGTGGCCACCACCGCCGACGGGATCGACGGGCTGCTGGCGATGCCGGAGTTCGCCGACGTGGCGGTGGTGTTCGACGCGACGTCGGCGGGGGCGCACCGCCGGCACGCCACGCTGCTGCGCGAGCACGGCCGGCTGGTGGTGGACCTGACCCCGGCCGCGGTCGGCCCGTACGTGGTGCCGCCGGTGAACCTGGCCGAGCACCTGGACGAGCCGAACGTGAACATGGTGACCTGCGGCGGTCAGGCGACAGTACCCGTGGTCGCCGCGGTCGGCCGGGTGACACCCGTGCGGTACGCGGAGATCGTCGCGTCGATCGCGTCGCGCTCGGCGGGCCCGGGCACCCGGGCGAACATCGACGAGTTCACCGAGACCACGGCGCGGGCGATCGAGGTCGTCGGCGGCGCCCGCGCCGGCAAGGCGATCATCGTGCTGAACCCGGCGGAACCGCCGTTGCTGATGCGGGACACCGTCTACTGCCTGTGCCCCGACCCGGACGTCGACCGGGCGGCCGTCGCGGCGTCGGTCGAGGCGATGGTCGCCGACGTCGCCGGGTACGTGCCCGGCTACCGGCTCAAGCAGCGGGTGCAGTTCGACCCCGTGGACACCCACGTGCCGGCGCTCGGCGGCCGGTTCACCGGGGTTCAGGTGTCGGTGTTCCTGGAGGTGTCCGGGGCCGGGCACTACCTGCCGGCGTACGCCGGCAACCTGGACATCATGACGTCGGCCGCGCTGCGCACGGCGGAGCGGATGGTCGCCCGACACGCCGAGCGGGAGGTGCCGGCATGACCGGGTTGTACGTGCAGGACGTGACGTTGCGCGACGGCATGCACGCGGTGCGCCACCGGTTCACCGTCGACCAGGTCCGGTCGATCGCCGCCGCGCTCGACGCGGCCGGCGTCGCCGCGATCGAGGTCGCGCACGGCGACGGCCTGGCCGGTTCGAGCGTGAACTACGGGCACGGCGCCGCCTCCGACGCGGACTGGATCGCGGCGGCGGCGCAGGCGGTCACCACCGCCCGGCTGACCACGCTCCTGCTGCCCGGCATCGGCACCATCGCCGACCTGAGGGCCGCCCGCGACCTCGGCGTGACGAGCGTGCGGATCGCCACGCACTGCACCGAGGCGGACATCTCCGCGCAGCACATCGGGTGGGCGCGCGACAACGGCATGGACGTGTCGGGGTTCCTGATGATGGCGCACATGACCGGGCCGGCGGCCCTGGCCGAGCAGGCGAAGCTGATGGAGTCCTACGGCGCGCACTGCGTCTACGTCACCGACTCCGGCGGCCGGCTGCTGACCCGGGACGTCGCCGAGCGGGTCGACGCCTACCGTCAGGTCCTCGACCCGGCCACGCAGATCGGCATCCACGCGCACCACAACCTGTCCCTCGGGGTGGCGAACAGCGTGGCGGCGGTCGAACACGGCACCGTCCGGGTCGACGCCAGCCTGGCCGGGCACGGCGCGGGCGCCGGGAACACGCCCCTGGAGGTGTTCGTCGCCGTCGCCGAACTGCACGGCTGGGACCACGGCTGCGACGTGTTCGCGTTGATGGACGCCGCCGACGACCTGGTGCGGCCGTTGCAGGACCGGCCGGTCCGGGTGGACCGGGAGACGCTGACGCTCGGCTACGCGGGGGTCTACTCCAGCTTCCTGCGGCACGCCGAGCGGGCGTCGGAGCGCTACGGCGTGGACGTCCGCTCGATCCTCGTCGAACTCGGCCGCCGCCGGATGGTCGGCGGGCAGGAGGACATGATCGTCGACGTCGCCCTCGACCTGGCCGGCGACACCACCCGCACCGGAGGGGACCGATGACCGCCGTCGACCAACTCGCCGCGCGTCTCGACGCCGCGGCGACCGGCCGGGTCGCGGTCGGGCAGTTCGGCGCCGACGCCGGCCTGGACGTGCCCACCGCCTACCGGGTGCAGGAGGCCGTGGTCGCCCACCGGTTGGCCCGTGGCGAACGCCTCGTCGGGTTGAAGTTGGGGCTGACCAGCCGGGCCAAGATGGCGCAGATGGGCGTCGACGAGGTCATCTGGGGTCGCCTCACCGACGCCATGCGCGTTCCCGACGGCGGCACGCTCCGGCTCGCCGACCACCTCCACCCGAAGGCGGAGCCGGAGGTCGCCTTCCTCGTCGAGGGCGGCGCCGTCGCGGCGGTCGCCCCGGCGATCGAGGTCATCGACTCCCGGTACGTCGACTTCCGCTTCACGCTGCCCGAGGTCGTCGCCGACAACACCTCGGCGAGCCGCTTCGTGCTCGGCGCCTGGCAGCCGGTGCCGACCGGGATCGACAACCTCGGCGTGCTGCTGGAGGTCGACGGACGCGCCGTCCAGATCGGGTCGACGGCGGCCATCCTCGGCGATCCCCGGCGGGCGCTGCCCGAGGCGGTCCGCCTCGCCGGCGTCGGTGGCGTGGAACTGGTCGACGGCTCGGTCCTGCTCGCCGGCGCGGCCACCGCCGCCGTCGCGCTGCGGCCCGGCACGCACGTCCGGGTCACCGTCGAGAAGCTCGGCACGGCGTCCCTGCGGGTCGCGTCGTGACCGGGCGCGGCGAGCCGGCCAGGGGCGGCACGAGCGGTCACGGCGGGGTGGTGCCCGGCCTGGCCACACCGCGCGGTCGGTTCCCGCACGTCACGGTGGCCGGCGACCTGATCTTCGTGTCCGGCACGTCCAGCCGCCGGCCGGACGACACCATCGCCGGCGCCCGGGTGGACGCGATGGGCGTCACCGATCTCGACATCCGCGCGCAGACCCGCGCCGTCCTCGACAACATCCGCGACATCCTGCGCTCGGTCGACGCCGACCTCGCCGACCTGGTCCAGGTCACCACCTACCTGGTGAGCATGAACGACTTCGGCGGCTACAACGAGGTGTACGCCGAGTACTTCGACGAGACCGGCCCGACCCGCACCACCGTCGCGGTGCACCAGCTGCCGCACCCGCACCTGCTCATCGAGATCCAGGCGGTGGGGCGAGGTCGCGCCGGCCCGGCCGGCCGGGGTTGACGGAGCCGGGTCGTGGGTACGCTCCCACGGTCCGGTTCCCCGGCCCGAGGAGACTGCTCGTGATCATGGCGCTACTGCTCGACCTCGCCAACATCGTCGGCGGATTCCTGCTCGCCGCCGCACTGCTGCGACTGCTGCCGCGGGTCGGCGACGACCTCAGCCGGCTCGCCGACCGGGCCGCCCCGATCGCCTGGGTCGTCGGCCTGGTGGCGCTCGTGACCGGCGGCTACTACCTCATCGTCCACCTGGTGTCCGGCCCTCAGGTGTTCCACTTCGAGGTGGTCGGCGTGGGTGTCGGCCTCGCCCTGCTGTGGAGCCGGCTGACCGGGCGACCGGCGGCCCGCGCCGAGCAGCCCGACCGGGCCACCGGCGTCCGCCTGCTGCTGGCCGTCTTCGGCCTCATCGCGATCGTGGTCGGCGTCCAGGGTCTGTTCACCCCGGACGGCTGACCGGCGCGCGGTGGCATGCCGGGGCGGGAGGGCGCCGGTCGGTCACCAGCGCCGATCGGTGACCGGGGGCGCCTCGGCCGCGCTGGGTGCGCCGAGGCCGTGGTCCCGGGCCGCCGCGATGGCTTCGGCGCGGCTGCCCAGGTGCAGTTTGACCAGGATGGCCGAGACGTTGTTGCGTACCGTCTTGGCGCTCAACCCGAGCCGGTGCGCGATCAGCGGGTTGGCCAGGCCCCGGGCGAGCAGGCCGAGGATCTCCCGTTCCCGGTCGGTGAGCTCGGGGAACGGCGCGTCCGCGCGCACGCCGAACAGCGCGCCGGCGCGGTCGGCGAGCGGGCCGCCGAGGATCAGGTCGCCGCCGGCCACGCCGCGGATGCCGCGTTCCACGTCGGCGGCCGAGGCGCCCTTCAGCACGTAACCGCGGGCCCCGGCGCGGAGCGCGGCGACGAGTGAGGCGTCGTCGTTGAGCATGCTCACCACCAGGACCCGCACCGCGGGGTGGTCGCGGCGCAGCAGCCGGGTGGCCTCGATCCCGGAGCCCTCGCCGAGGTGCAGGTCCATCAGCACCACGTCGGGGCGTACCCGGGCGACGAGGGCCAGCGCGTCGGCGGCGTCGGCGGCCTCGCCGACGCACTCGATGCCCGGCAGCGTGTCGAGCAGCGCGCCCATGCCGAGCCGGAAGACCGGGTGGTCGTCGACCACGACGACGCGGATCGGGGTGTCGCTCACGGCTGCTCCAGGGGGATGGTCAGGCAGACGGTGGTGCCGCGGTCGCCGGCCGGGCCGACGGTCAGGGACGCGCCCACCGCCTGTGCCCGTTCCCGCATGGCGTGCAGCCCGACGCCGGGGCTGGTGGGCTCGGCCGGTACGCCCCGGCCCTCGTCGGTGACGGTGACGCGCAGCAGGTCGGGTCGCCGGTCCAGCGACACCGTGCACCGGTCCACCCCGGCGTGCCGCTGCACGTTGCGGATCGCCTCGGCGGCGACCCCGTAGGCGGCCGTGGCGATCGGCTCCGGCAGCGGGTCCAGGGTGGCCGGTCCGTGCAGCACCACCCGCAGGCCGGCGCGGGCGTACTGGTCGCGGAGCAGATCCAGGGCGGGACCGAGACCACCGTCGGCGAGCACCGGCGGCAGCAGGCCGTGGGCCAGTTCCCGGACCTCCGCCGCGCGGGTGGTCAGCTCCTCGGTCAGCCGGTCCAGCAGGTGCTCCGCCCGGTCCGGGTCGCGGCGCAGCAGGTTGCGGGTGGCGGCCAGGCCCAACCCGATGCCGCTGAGCGCCGGGCCGAGGCCGTCGTGCAGGTCCCGGCGCAGCGAGCGGCGCTCCTCGTCGCGTACCTCCGCCAGCCGTTGCCGGGATCGGGCCAGGTCCCGGTTGGTGCCGGCGAGGTCCACCACGGCGGCGACCACCGGGGCGAGAACGGCGAGCGACTCGCGGGCCCGCCCGCCGAGCAACTCGCCGGGTCGCGGCCAGGCGTGCAGGTGGCCGACCAGCCGGTCACCGCTGGTCAGCGGCACGGTGACCGGCGGACCGTGGTCGCGCGGCGGTGGCTGCGGCCCGTCCTCGGTGACCCGCACCTCGGCCAGCCGGAGCGCGGCGGCGACGGTCGCGCCGAGGTCGGCGGTGCTGCCGACGCTGTGCACCACCCGGTGCAGCAGCGGCTCGGGCGCCTCGCCGTGCACCAGCCGGTCCACCCGCCGCTGCACCGCCTGCCGGACCGGCTGGAAGGCCGCCGCCAGCACGCCGGTCACGACGAGCTGCGGCAGCGGCAGGGCGCGCGGCAGCAGCCGGTCGAGCAGGGCCACCGCGGCGCAGTAGGCGGCGATCACTCCGGCGGTCATCAGATACCAGACGAGGGTGCGGCGCACGGCCAGCCGCAGCCCCCACAGTTGCTGGCGCAGCACCACCACCGCCACCGCGGCGGGAAAGAACGCCTGGGAGAAAGCATCAGCAGCGCGGGCGCCGCCGCCGGGACGACAGGTGGCAGGAGGGTGGTGAGGAAGGCGAGGGTGAGCAGCGTGCTGCCGGCGGTCGCCCAGCCGAGGCCGTGACGCTGCGCCGCCGGGCCCCGCCGCCACCGCCAGGCCAGCCCGGCGCAGGCCAGCAGGCCGAGCCCGACCAGCGGGTACGGCAGCACGGGTGCCAGCGGTCGCAGCAGCGCGGCCCGGACCTCGCGCAGCTCGGGTGCCAGCGGCAGCACACCCAGCGGCGGCGGCCCGGTGACGGCGGCGGCGAACGTCACCGTCACGTAGCCGGCTCCGGTGGCGGCGGCGAGCCGGTCGAGGCGCCCGAGCGGCCGGTCCGGCAGCAGCCAGGGCATCACCACGACCAGCGCGTACAGCCCGGGTATCCAGGCCGACCCGTGCAGGGCGGACAGGACCGGCGGCCCGCCGACGGCGAGCTGCCACTGAGCGGCGAACGCGGACAGCGCGCTGCCCACCGCCGCCGCGCAGGCGATCGCGCCGGGCAGCCGGCTGCCGGTGCGCTGCCGGGTCAGCAGCAGCCAGGCGACGGCGCCGTAGACGATGCCGTCGAGCAGGTCGACGAGGGAGTAGAGCCCGGTGGCGGTGAACGGGGGAGTGGCCACCGACCAGGCGGCGACCGCGCCGACGCTGAGCAGGCCGGTCAGGGCGAGCACGGCCCATCCGGCCGCTCGCCGCCCCCGGGATACGTTCGACATGTCGGGTCCACTGTGTCAGTCCGGCGGCCCCGACGGGATCACCGGAACGGTGTGCGCCGGTGGCGGGCCGGCCGGTGCGACCGGCCCGCCACCCGCGGGTCAGCTCTGCGCGACCGCCTTGCCGCTGACCTTCAGTTGGTCGACCACGGCGGCGACGTCGGGCAGCCGCTCCCGGTAGACGTCACCGGCGAGCCGCTGCGAGTACGTCTCGTAGAGCGCGGCCAACTGGCCGGCCCGTTCGATGGCGACCGCGTGGACGCAGTTGCCCAGGTACTCGTTGGGTGAGCCGGGGCTGTCCGCGCCCGAGCACGACGGCCCGAAGACCGGCGCCTGCCCGACCCGCGGGTCGATCTCCGACATCGCCTCGGGGCACGGGTCGCCGGGCGCGGCCTGGGTGCAGGGTGCGTAGTCGGCCTCGGCGACGGTGTACGCCCGGCCGATGTGGGTGTCCGGCAGTTCCCGCCCGACCGGCGCGCCCGGGAGGCGGTGGTCGCTCGGCAGCAGGTTGCCGCCAAGCAGATAGCCGCTGAGCGAGGCGTCGGAGTCCAGCGCCACCGGGAAACCGAGCTTGGTGTACGCCTGGAGCAGTCGGAACGCCTCGGTGACCTTCCCGCCGGCGGACCGCAGATCGGAGGTCGGGTCGGCGAACTTGCGGTTGACCACCTGGTAGTACTCCTTCTGCTTGCCCCACAGCATCCGGTCGGCCAGCCGGCGGGCGATGGTCAGCCGCTCGGGGTTGTCGGCCGAGCCGGCGCCCGCCTCGAACGCGGTCAGGTGCGCCTCCTCGTTGTAGGTCATGTAGTAGACCTCGTCGTGGCAGTAGCCGACGGGCGGATTGTCCCGGGTGGTCCAGGAGCAGACGATGCCGGCGCTCTTCGTGTTGCGCCAGGTCCGCACGTCCATCCAGAAGTCGCTCTGGTCGACGCTCATCTGCGCGTGCACGGTCAACCGGAGGTCGGCCTTGCTGATCTCGCGGGTCGGCTGGGTGGCGCTCGTCCAGTTGATCAGCTCGGCGTCGTAGCAGATCCGGAAGTGCGGCTCGAACCGCTCCTTCGTGCCGTGGGCGAGCAGTTGGAACGCGCTGGGCAGGTCGGCGAGCCGCACGTTCGTGGGGATGCGCACCTTCGGCAGCAGGCCGTCGCAACTGGGCATCGTGTCGTTCTCGTTGTAGGTCCGCTGCCCGCCGGCGGTCCAGTACGAGCGGCTGTTGCTCAGCCGGGTCGGCGGCATCTGGTCCGGCCCGTACCACGGGTTGTAGCCGCCGCCGGTCACCGTGTCGCGCAGCTTGCGCAGCTCTGCGGACTGGGCGTTGACCGCGGTCTTGTAGCTGTCCACCAGGCCGGTGAACAGCGCGTTGCGGTGCCCGTCCGCGGTGGGCCGGCTGAACCGGCTGCTCGCGTCCAGGATCTGCTGGCCGGAGCGGCCGATCCGGGCGGCGAACGAGTCGTCGCCGGTCATGTCCCCGGCCAGCGTCGGGTTCTCCAGCGCCAGCGCGGTGAACGGCCGGGTCGACATCGTCCAGACCCCGGCGTGCGGGGTCCTCGTGGTCGCCGGATACGTCGGGTCCCAGGTGCGGGCCAGGTAGGACAGGTAGTCGACGGCGCCGTAGGGGGTCTTCTCGTCGAGCACCCGCACCGGGTCGACAGTGGACTGCGACCACTCGGCCGGGGTGAGGACGAAGGGCGCGCCGGCCGCGGTGGAGGTGGCCGCGGTGAACAGCCGCCCCTCCGTCTCGTCGTACTGGGCCACCGAGAGGGTACGCCCGGTGCGCGCCCGGTAGCCGACGTAGGTGTTGATGACGTACTCGGCGTCGCTGAGCGCGCTCTTCTTCAACGCCTCGTGCATGGAGAGGCTGAGCTGGTCGACCTTGGTCTCCAGGCCGTAGATCTGGTGCTTGATCGCGTCGATGTCCCGCATCACCTCGCCGATGTCGTCCCGCATCCGCAGCAGCACCGACATGACGTCGTCGTAGATCGCCGAGAGCATCGCCTCCACCCGGTCGAACCGCTCGTGCATCTCGGCGCGCAGCTCGCCGACCTGCTCGCGCAGCTTGCCGATCTCCTGCATCACCAGCTCGTGCTCGCTCGGGCCGGAACCCATGAACATCGGCAGCAGGGTCATCACCGCGCCGAGCACGTTGCCGGTGAGCACCACGGTGCTCAGCGACCCGATCGCGTCGCTGAGGCTGAGCCCGGCCACCGTGGGCAGGTACTTGTTGATCGCGGTGGCGATGCCGACCGCGGCCTTGCCGATCGCCAGCACCTCCTTGCCGGCCTTGGCGTCGGCGAACCCGGCGAGCGTGGCCAGGATGGTCACCGCGGAGTCGGCGGCGTCGATCGCCACCTGCCGGCCGGCGGCCTCGGCCAGGGCGGCGGTGTAGTCCTGCGGCGTCGGCTTCGGGCCGGGGCCGACCGGATACTTCAGGTCGGCGGCGGCCAGCTTGTCGATGATCTGCGAGTTCTGCTCGGCGACCTTTTCCAGCGCCCCGGTCAACTGCGTGCGCAGCGCCGCCAGGTACGCCTGCTCGTTGCCGAGGTGCTCCAGGATCGCCTCGGTGTTGACGAACGAGGCGAGCAGCGGGTCGGCCAGCAACTGCTCGGTGGTCGCGGTGGCGCGCACGTTGAGCTGCGCGCCGATCTCCCCGTCCCAGGCCGCCGCGAGGTCGCCGTCCTGCGCCGCCGCCCGGGTGAGCTGACCCCAGGCACGCTCCTGCTGCGCGTAGAGCGCATCCATCCAGCGGTAGTTCTGGTAGGCGCTGGTCACCGCGTCCTCGACCTCGGCCGAGGCGGTGATCGTGCCACCGACGGTGGCGTCCAGCAGGCCCTTGACCATCGGTGCGCCGATGCTGACCCCGGGGATGCCGGACAGCGCGTCGATCACCTTGATCATGGTGGCGTACGTGGTGCGGGCGGTGGTGTCGGAGACGCCCGCCGCGTTCACCGCCTGCCGCGTGGCGACCAGGTGCCGCACCACGTCGTCGCGGGACGCGCCGGGGTTGCGGTCCCGCCAGTCCAGCAGCTCCGCGGTGAGCACCAGGTTCTTCAGCCCCGCGACGCCACCGTTGTGCGCCCGCAGGTACGCGGCGAACACGCCGTCGTGGAACCTCGTCGACTCGAAGTCGACGGTCTCCGCCGCCACGGCCGGCGTCGGCGACACGACCACCACCGCCGCCACGATCGCGGCGACAAGCGCTCTGAACCGCCCTCGGCGGCGGGGAGCCCACAGCATCACACCCACAGGAATTCCTCCGGATCACTCCGCGTCCACCGGGCCGGTGGACGCGCAGCGCAGCCTGCGTCCGGGCCCGTCCCGCCGGCCAGGGGTGGATGTCCCCGCGCCGACGGGACACCTGACCCCCACCGTGCGGTGCGACGCCACGTCCCGACCCGGCCGGGACCGGTGTCCCTGGTGGACCGGGACGCCGCGCCGGTTGACTGCCCGGCATGACCGACACCTCGCCGGACCACATCCCGGCCCACGTGAAGAGCTCCTACGTCAACTGCTCCGAGTACACCCGGGCACCCCGGCTCACCCCGCTGCCGGCCGGCGTCGGCCCGGAGAAGGCCGTACCGTCGGCCCGGCCGTCCGAGCCGGTCCGCCTGGCGGTCGTCCGGTGACCGTGGCCGCCGCGCCGGGCCTGCTTCCCGCCTGGCGGGAGTGGCTCGCCGAGAACCTGGCGATGGGCATCGCCACCGAACAGGCCCGCGCGGCGGCCGTGGCCGGCGGCGCGGACGCCGACGCCGTCGACGCCGAGCTGGCGGCGTTGGCCGCCCACCCGTACTTCGCCGTCTGCCGGCGGCTCGCGCTGCGCTACGACTGGATGGAGTCGGTGCTCGACACCTACCGGGTGCTGCGCGACGACGACGGCGGTCGCGAGGTGGACCGGCGTGCCGACCTCACCGCGGCGGAGTTCTTCGGCCGCTACTACTACGCCAACCGCCCGGTCGTGCTCGACGGGCTGATGACCGACTGGCCGGCACGGCACTGGACGCTCGACGAGATGGCCCGCCGGTGCCCGGACGCTCTGGTCGAGGTGATGACCGGCCGGGACGCCAACCCCGAGCACGCCTGGCAGTACGACCGGCACCGCACCAGCACGCCGTTCCGCGACTACCTGGCGATGCTCGGCTCCGGCGCCCGCACCAACGACTACTACATGGTGCCCCGCAACGAGAACTGGACCGGGGCGCTGCGCCCGCTCGCCCGGGACGTGCGCCCACCGAGTGACCTCGTCGACCCCGCCGGTGGGGGGCACCTGCTGCTCGGCCCCGCCGGCACGGTGACCCCGCTGCACGTCGACAACAGCACGGTGCTGCTCTGCCAGGTGCTCGGCCGCAAACACGTCCGGCTGGTCCCGTCGTACCAGCGGCACCTGGTCTATCCCCGGGGCGGGACCTTCAGCGCGGTGGACGCGGCCCGGCCGGACCTCGACCGCCATCCGCGCTACGCCGAGGCCACCGTGCTGGAGGTCGTCCTCGAACCGGGGCAGATGCTGCTCGTCCCGGTCGGTTGGTGGCACTGGGTGCACGCGCTCGACCTCAGCGCCACGGTCACGTTCCACCACTTCCGGGTGCCGGGGCAGAACCACCGGATGGCCACCCCGCCCGCGGCCAGGGCGGGGGAGTGAGGGACCGGGGCTCCCCGCGCCCGACCGCAACGACCACCAGCGGCGCACGAGGTCGCGGTCCACGTCGGCGCCCGCCGCCGCCCACGCGGCAGGTGAAGCGGTGGACGGCTCGCCGAGCGCATCGCCTCGACCTCGTGCATGCGGGACATCATCGCGGAACCCGCCACCGGCGTCACCGGAATGGTCCCGGGGGAGTCCCGTTCAGCCGCCGGCGCGGCGACGCCGCGTCACCAGATCCCCGGCCGCGCTCCGCCACCGGGGGTGGGCGAAGGTGAAGCCGGCGTCGGCGAGCCGTCCCGGGGTGACCCGCCGGCTCTTCACCAGCAGTTCGGTGTCGGATCCGATGGCGAACGCGCCGACCTCGGCCATCCACCCGGTGGCCGGCAGGCCGATCGGAACCCGCCAGGCCGACCGGAGGTCCCGCATGAACTCCCGCTGCGGCAACGGGTTCGGCGCGGCGAGGTTGACCGCCCCGGCGAGGTCGTCGCGTTCGATCAGGAACCGGACGGCGCGGACGAAGTCCTGGTCGTGGATCCACGAGACGTACTGCCGGCCACCCGCGACCGGTCCGCCGAGCCCGAGTCGCGCCAGCCGGCTCAGCACGTCGAACACGCCCCCGCGGTCGGGGCTCATCACCATGGCCGACCGCAGCGCCACCTTGCGCGTGCCGGGCGTCGCGGCCCGTTCCTGCGCGGCCTCCCAGTTGCGGGCGATCGCGACGCTGTAGGACCAGTAGCCGGGCACGCCGGGTTCGTCGCCGCCGATCAGACCGGCGTGCTCGTCGTTGGCCGCGTCGAACCGGTGCGCGTAGATGGTCGCGGTGCTCATCTGCAACCACACCCTGGGAGGTCGGGCGGCGCGGGCGACGGCCTCGCCGACGACCCGCGTCGACTCCACCCGCGAGCGCATCATGGCGTCCAGGTTCGCCGCGGTGTACCGACAGCTCACGCTGCGTCCGGCCAGGTTGATGACGACGTCGCTGCCGCTGATCGACCTGGCCCAGTCGCCGAGTGTGACGCCGTCCCAGTGGACCTGGCGCTCACCCCGGGGAGAGCGCGTCAACAGCACGACGTCGTGGCCCTCGGCGGTCAACGCCCGATCCAGGATCGTGCCGACCTGCCCGGTGCCACCGGCAATGACGATCCGCACGACATCTCACCGGCCTCACTTGAACACGTTCAACTCCGTGGTGAGCCTATGGTCGGCCAGCCGTACCGTCAAGATCTCCGGGGGCGCCCGCCGGACGGCTCCGGCGGTCCCGTCGTGGGCCGCGTCGGCGAACCGGCGCGGCGCCGACCGACGACGCAATCGCGAAGATGCCCGACACCGTCCCCGGACGGCACCGTGGAGTCGGAACGACGTAGCGACCACTGGTGAGGATGGGGCAATCGTGGGCGAGAGGCTGCACGGCAGGACGACCGTCGACCTGTGGATGAACTACTGGCCACTGCTGCCGAAACTGCTCGACCCCATCAAAGAACAGGCGCGGGAGTTCAACAGCCGGCACCCCGAGTACGAGGTCCGGATCATCGGCGTCGACGTGCGCACGATGCTCCAGGACCTGGCGGAGGCCGTCCGGGCCGGCCGGGGCCCGCAGCTCGTCACCATCCAGTACCTGTGGGCGCAGCACGCGCGCGACATGCGCGACGCGGCCGGCGAACCGGCTTTCACGTCCATCGAGGAAGCGATCGGCGGCCGGGCGGAGATCCTCGGCGAGCCGGTGGTCGTCGACGACCTCATGCCGAACATGGCCCGCAACCAGACCATCGACGGCACCCTGCGGGCCTGGCCACGGAACCCGTCGACGACGCTGCTCTACGCCAACATGACAATCCTGCGCGAGGCCGGCGTCAGCGAGCCGCCGCGCACCTGGCAACAGGTCGACGTGGCGTGCGAGGCCATGGCGCGGCTGCGCGGTCGGCCCGCCAACGCGATCACCTGGCCCAACCAGGGCTGGTTCTTCGAACAGGCCGTGGCGCAGCACGGCGGGCTCTTCGTCGACCACGAGAACGGCCGGACCGGTCGCGCGGAGAAGATCGACCTCGCGACGCCCGAGATGCTCTCGTTCGTGAGCTGGTGGCGGAAGCTGAACCGGGACGGGCACTTCACCTACTCCGGCAAGCAGGTGGACTGGCTGGGCTGCTTCGACGCGTTCGTCAGGGGTGAGGTGGCGCTGACGCTCAACTCGTCCGTCGAGGCCGGGCCGCTGGTGGCGACGGCGCGCGGGAACGGCTACGAGGCCGTGGCCGTGCCGTTCCCGTACGACGAGGACGCGCCCTACGTGGGCAACTCGGTGGCGGGAGACGGGATCTGGCTCGCCGCCGGCCTGGACGACCGGGTGCGGGACGGGGCGCTGGCGTTCCTGCAGTTCCTCACGGCACCCGAGCGGGCCGCGGCGGTGCACGCGGACAAGCGCACCTTCATGCCCATCACCCGGTCGTCCGTCCGGCTGCTGGAGGAGCAGGGCTGGTACGAGCGGAATCCGCACGAGCGGGCGGCGATCGAGCAGTTGCGGCGCAGCGCCGACTCACCCGCCAGCCGAGGACCGGTGTTCGGCCGCTTCCGGGCCGTCCAGGACGTCATCACCGCGGCGATGCACGACGTGCTGGTCTCCGACGTCGACCCGGCGGCGCGCTTCGCCCGGGCCACGGCGACGGCCCAGCAGATGCTGGACGAGTACAACGACACCCACTGACCGGGCGTCGCACGCGGCTGCCCTCCGGGTCGGGATCACCGGGGCCGGAGGGCAGCCGGACGGTCGCCGGTCGGCGACCGGCGCGGGCCCACCCGGTAACGCAGGTTCGCCAGGTCGCCGGAGGTCTCCAGACTGGTCGCCGACAGGTCGATCCAGTCCTCGCCGGCGCTGTCGAACAGCCGTACGCCGTCGCCGAGCAGCGCTGGCACGAGATGCACGACCAACTCGTCGACCAGGCCCGCGTCGAGGCACTGCCGGGCGGTGTCCGCGCCGAGCACCGCGACGTCCCGGCCCTCGGCCGCCTCGCGCACGGTCTGCATCACCTCGCGGATGTCGCCGCCGGTGAAGGTCACGGCCGGGTCGGGATGCCCGGGCGGACGGTGGGTCAGCACGAACAGCGGGCCGGAGAAGGCGCCGTTGTAGACCTTCCCGCCGACCGCGCTGATGCCCTCGTCGTAGGTGCGACGGCCGGCCAGCACCGCGCCGAGCGACTCGACGATCGCGCGGAACAGCTCCGGCGGCGGGCCGGAGTGGCCGTTGATCCATTCCATCCGGCCGCCCGGGCCGGCGATGAAGCCGTCCAGGGACAGTGTCGTGTGCCAGATGACCTTGCCCATCCCGTCTACCTCCCGAAGTGTTTCCGCCGGCTCGTCACCTGGGTCAGCGTCGCCAGGGCATCGCCCCGCCGACCAGGTACTGGCCGACCATCTCGAAGTGCGCGGGCGCCATGGAGATGTGCTTGTTCGCGGTGTGGATGTCGCGGAAACAGCGTTCCAGCCGGTTGCCGGTGTAGATGGCCGACGTGCCGGCGAGGTCGTAGAGGGTGTCGACGGCCTCGGTCGCCTTGTGCGCCACCGTGGCGGCGGTCAGCCGCACGGTGGCGGTCAGTGGTTGGCCGCCCGCCGCGCCGTGCCGGTCGCCCTGGCGGGCGGCCTCCCACAGCAGCACCCGGGCCGAGTAGGCCGCCATCTCGGCCCGGGCCAGCCGGTCCTGCACGGTGTGGTTCTCGGCGAGGGCGACGGTGCCGCCGACCGGCACCTTCCTGGTCACGACGGGGCGGAACGCCTCCAGCGCGTCCTGGGCGATGCCGAGGGTCACCGGGGCGTCCGCGTAGTGCACGAAGGTGAAGTAGTCGATCGCGTACCCCTGCGACGGGCGGGCCGGCGGGTACGCCAGGATGTCGCTGCGAGCCACGGTCAGCTCCTCGGGCACGAAGACGTCCGCCACCCGGAAGTCGTTGCTGCCCGTGCCCCGCAGGCCGAGGGTGCGCCAGGTGTCGCGGCACTGCGCCTGCTCGCGGGGCACCAGCAGCAGCCGTGCCTCGCGACCGGCCGGCCCGGTCACCGGTTCGCCGCCGGAGGTGACGACGGCCGTGCACAGCAACCACCCGGCGTGCGCGAAACCACTGGCCAGCGGCCATTCTCCGGTGAGACGGTAGCCGCCGTCGACGCGCTCGGCGTGACCGGTGGGGCGGGTCGCGCCGACCACCAGGCCGGTGTGCTCCCGGTAGAGCCGCTCCGCCACCGGCTCGGGCAGGTAGTCGGATAGCCGGGACAACGCGGCCTGCGTGCCGACCAGCCAGGCGACGGAGGCGTCGAGGCGCGCCAGCGCCTCGACGACCGTCACGCCCGCCAGGATGCTGAGCTGGCTCCCGCCGAACTGCTTCGACACCCACATCCGGGTGAGACCGGCGTCGCGCAGTGCCTCGAACACCTCCCGTGGGGTCTCCCGGGCGTGCTCGGAGCCGTCCCGGTGCGCGGCTATCAGCGGCGCCAGCTCCCGCACCCGGCCGAGCCACTCCCGCTGTTCCGCGGTGAGCGTCGGCTGGAACAGTCCCGGCGCGTCTGCCTGCTCGATCATCAGAGGTTCCTCCCCGTGTGCGTACGGCGGCTCCGCGCCACGTCCGCCCGGATCGTCAGGTGCTGAGAGGATTCCGGACGCTCCATACAGGCTCGCGCCGGTCGGGACCGGGGGTCATCTTCCTGTGTGCCGGCGTGCGGGTTCAGCCGCGCATCGCCGGGTCCGCGCCGGCGGCGACCATGCCGAAGGAGTCGTGGATCGTGCGGACCTCGACCGAGGTGACGTGGAAGTCCAGGATCCGCTCGGCCACCCCGAGCGCGTCGTCACCGCTGTCGCACTCCACCACGTAGTAGGCGGTGAGTTGCTCCCGGGCCGTCGAGAGGGGCCCGTGGGCGGCGACCCGCCCGTTCCCGTCCCGCCGGACCGACCGGGTCTGCTCGACGTGGCCCATGCCGGCGCCGGCGACCAGCATGCCGGCCGCCGTCAGCTCCGTGCGCAACTGCTGATGCTTGCGGCCGATCTCCTGCAGCTCCGGCCGCGACATGGCGGCGGTCTGTGCGGGGTCGCTGTACATCAACAACGCGAATCTCATGCCCGGTCGTCTCCTCGGTCGGCGGTCCGCGCCGGCCCGTCGCCCGGCGTCACCAGACAGTAACCGGGACGGTCGGCCGGCGGCGGGACCGGCGCCCGCTCGTGCGGGCGCCGACGACCACGATCCGAGAAGGAGACGGCGTCAGAAGCGCAGCACCGCCCGGAACCGCACCTCGTTGCGTTCCACCCGGCGCACCACCTCGTCGGCCCGATCGGCGTCGAAGGTCTCCACCATCGGCGTCACCGCGCCGCCGGCCGCCAGGTCGAGCGCCTCGCCGAGGCGGTCGAGCCCGAGATGGGTGGCGCCCAGGATCTGCTGCCCCCGGGACCAGATCGGGAAGGTGGGGCCGATCGCCAGCGTCCCGCCCGGGTCGATGCCCGCCAGCACCATCCGGCCCCGCGGTCGCAGCCCGGCCAGCGCGTCGGTGGCCGCGGCGTACGAGGTGCCGGTCACCAGGATCACGTCCGCGCCACCGGCGGCGCGCAGCGCCGCGCCGTCGCCGACCACCTCGTCGGCGCCCAGCTTCCGCGCCAGCTCGTGCTTGTCCGGGGTGCGGGTCACCGCGACCGTGTCGAAGCCGCAGGCCCGGGAGAACTGCACGGCGAGGTGCCCGAGACCGCCGATGCCGAGCACCGCCACCCGCTCGTGCGGCCGCGGGTTCGCCGTCCGCAGCGCGCTCCACGCGGTGTAACCGGCGCAGAGCATCGGCGCCGCCGCCTCGTAGCCGAGCGCCTCGGGCAGCAGCACCGTGCTCGCGGCCGACACCGCCACGTACTCGGCGTGTCCGCCGGGGGCGTTGAGCCCGGTCATCCGTACGCCGGGGCAGCTGGTGGCGGCGCGGCCGGTGAGCCCGGGATCGCGCCGGCAGTGCTCGCACCGGCCGCAGGTGCCCTGCACCCAGGTCGCGCCGACCCGGTCGCCGACCTGGCGCGTGGTGACCCCGGCGCCGACCTCGACGACCTCGCCGGCCGGCTCGTGCCCGATCACCACCGGGTCCAACTGCGGGAACGGGAAGACCCCGCGGGACACCAGCACGTCGTTGTGGCACACGCCGCTCGCGTGCACCCGGATCAGGACCTCGCCCGGGCCGGGCCGCGGGGTGTCCACCTCGCGCACCCGCCAGGGCGCGTTGACGGCGTCGACGACGGCGGCCCTCATCGGGACGCCTCCGCGCGCTGCCGGGGCCGGGCCACCGGGGCGGGGGAGAGCCGCACGGGCAGGGCACGCCGGCCGTTCATGATGAAGCCGCCCTGCGGTGCCACCTGTTCCGGCGGCACGGCCAGTTTCAGGCGCGGGAAGCGTCGGAACAGCGCGTCCAGGGCGATCTCGGCTTCGAGCAGGGCCAGCGCCGAGCCGACGCACCGGTGTGCGCCGTGCCCGAACGACAGGTGCCGCTGGTCCTGCCGGTCGAGGTCGAACCGGGCCGGGTCGGGGTGCACGGCGGGGTCGCGACCGGCGGCGGCGAAGTGGACCAGCACCGGCTCGCCGCGAGGGATCGTCACGTCGGCGACGGCGACGTGCTCGACCGGGAAACGGAACGGCAGGTGGGCCACCGGGGCCTCGGATCGCAGCGTCTCCTCGACGACCGCGGACCAGGAGGCGTGACCGCCGCGCACCAGGTCGAGCTGGTCGGGGTGGCGCAACAGCGCGCAGACGGCGTTGGTGATCAGGTTCATCACCGGCTCGGTGCCGGTGTTGAGCAGCAGCAGCACCGTGCTCGCCAGCTCGGCCTCGCTGAGTCGGGCGCCGTCCTCGGCGCGCGCGGCGAGCAGGTCGCTGGTCAGATCGTCCGCCGGGCGGCGCCGCTTGGCCTCGATCAGGTTCTGCACCGCGCCGCGGATCGCGGTGAACAGGGCGTTTGCCTCCTCCGGCGTGCCCGGCGGGGTCGCGTCGTAGCTGCCCCGCAGGATGGTGACCCGCTCGCTCGGCGGCACACCGATCAGGTCGCCGATGACCTCGGCGGCGAGCGGCCGGGCGAAGTCGTCCTTCAGGTCGACGACCGTCCCGTCGTCGTGCGCGGCGAGGCGGTCGAGCAGTTCGTCGACGATGCGGGTGACGTGTGCCCGCATCACTGCCACCCGTCGCGGTCCGAACGCCGAGGCGATCAGCCGCCGCTGCCGGGCGTGGTCGTCGCCGTCGGCGGTGGTCAGGTTCTCCATCCTGGCCCAGTGGATCAGGGGGAAATCCGGGCCGATCTCGCCGGCGGCGTACGCCGTCCAGTGCCGGCGGGCGTCCTTGGACAGCCGCGGGTCCGCGAGTGCCTGGCGGGCGGCCTCGTAGCCGGTGATCGACCAGGCGGGCAGGCCACCGGGGAGGGTGATCCGGGCGACGGGGCCCTGGGCGCGGATCCGGGTCGCCTCGCCGTGGATGTCCGAACCGGCACCGTCGATGGCGACGGGACACTGACCTTCCATGGAATCCTCCGGTCGTTCAGGGGGACGTCGGCGGGCCGGCACTGGTCCTGCCCACTGCGGGTGGACGACCCTGATCCGAGCCTATCGATGCCGGCCGCGGCCCCCGCATTTCAGATTGCGATCCTTCGCCGGGCGTGGACGAGGCCGGGTCGGCCGTCGCCGACCCGGCCTCGCCGGAGGGGTGCGTAGGGTCTACTGGGCGGCGTTGCCGGCCGGCACGGGTGGCGCCGGGGCCGCGGTGGCCGGCGCCGGCTCGGCCGGCGGGTTACGCCGGGGTGCGGCGAAGCGACGCATGATCGGCCGCTCCCAGAAGCTGAACAGCAACCAGGACAGCACGAGGGTGACCGCGAACAGCAGGGCGATCACCCCGATCGCGGCCGGCGTGCCCCACTGCCGGGTGGCGCCCAGCGCCCGGTGGCCGAAGGTGATCACCATCGAGTGCCAGAGGTAGAAGGCGAACGAGATCTCGCCCAGCCACACCATGGCGCGGCTGGACAGCCAGGTCGCCTGTCCCGCGACGTCGGCCGTCGCGCCGGCCGCGATCACCAGGGCGAGCGGCAGCGCCATGATCGCTACCAGGGTGTACTTGCCGGGCAGGACCAGCGGGCCCACCGCGTACGCGGCGACGGCCAGCGCCACCGCGCCGCCCAGGCTCAGCGGCAGCCGGCGCCCGGCGAGCACGATCCTGGCGACGATGATGCCGAGGACGAAGTCGAGCATCCGCACCGGCGGGAAGAAGTAGATGAACCAGAACTGGTTCTCCGAGGCCGGCGCCCAGACCAGTTGCGGCTGGTAGGGCAGCAGTTCGGAGAGCGAGGGGACCAGGAAGATGCCGGCCAGCACGACGAACGCCCAGGCCCACAGGCGCTCCGGCCGGATCCGCCGGACCAGGGCGATCAGCAGCGGGAAGCAGAGGTAGAAGAGTGCCTCGCAGGACAGCGACCAGGAGATGTTGTTGACGCTGTTGTTGATCTCGAACTGCGGGAACCAGGCCTGCACGAGCAGCAGGTTGAGCAGCGCGTACTTCTTGTCGATCACGGTCCCGGCCACCTGGGTGATCAGGATGAACGCCGCCAGGAAGGTGAACAGGTGGTTCGGGTAGATCTTGAAGAAGCGGCGTCGCCAGAACCGCAGGGTGGTGTCGGTGGAACGGGCCGACCAGGTCAGGACGAAACCGCTGAGGATGAAGAAGAAACCGACCCCCAGATAACCGCTGCGGCCGAATATCGCGCTGTATTTCGCCTGGTGGTCCTGGTTGGCGAAGAACAGTTGGAACATGACGTGAAACAGGAACACCGCCGCGGCGGCGATGAACCTCATTCCGGTCAGTGACGGCAGGCGATTCTGGCGCCCGCCGCCGGCCGTTTCCGGTGTCATCGTGGTGCTCACCATTGCCGTACCTCTTTGTCGCCGATCCAGTGGGAGGGATCCGCGAGCCCGTTGCTGTCAACCGCGGCGGGCCGGCAGATTGGACGCACTCTGGCACCGGCGAGAAGCGACGTGCATCTTCCACGTTGCTCAGTTCGGCGCGCGCGCCGGGCCGCCCGGCGGAAACCGGGACGAGACCGCCTCAGATGCCCCGCTCGACCATGTCCAGCAGCCGCTGGCCGACGTCCCCGGCCGCCGCCCGGTCGAGGGCCCGCAACGGCCCGTCGATCAGCAGCATGGCGAGCCCGTGCACGGTGGACCAGGCCAGGAACTCGGCCTGCGGTCGCCGCTGCGCCGGTAGCGCGCCGGCCGCCACCAGTTCGTCCAGCGCCGCGCCGAGCAACTGGAACGGGGCCAGCCCGCTGTCGCCCCGCTTCGCCTGCTCGTCGGCGGTCGTCAGGTCCACCGGCACCGAGATGGCGGTGCGGAACAGGCCGGGCTCGGTCGTCGCGAAGGTGAGGTAGCCGGTGCCCACCGCACGCAGGCGGGCCCGGGCCCGGGCGGCCGGGTCCCCGCCGGTGGGCACCTTGGCCAGCTCTTCCTCGATGGTCCGGGCCAGCGCCGCCTGCGCCGAGGCGCTCACCGCCTCCAGCAACGCCCGCCGGTCGGCGAAGTGCCGGTAGGCGGCGTTGGGCGCCACGCCCACCCGGCGGGTGACCGCGCGGAGCACCACGTCGTGCGGGCCGCCGTCGCGGGCCATCGCCACGCCCGCCTCCAGCAGCGCGCGGCGCAGATCACCGTGCCGGTAGGTGCTGCGCCGCGGTGGTTGCGCCCGGGTGGCCGTCATCGTCTTCCCATCGCCGCCGACGTCCTGGTGCGCCGGTCCTGAACAGCAGCGTACGCAGGCTGGGCCGGGTCGACCTGTGGGGTGGCAGGCTCGGCACGCACAAAGATGCGTCGCCGCGCGGGCCGGTGTGACCCTGATCGACATGAACCAATTCGAGGGTAAGACCGTGATCATTACCGGTGGAGGCAGCGGCATCGGACTGGCCACTGCCCGGCGGCTGCTGACGGACGGGGCGAACGTGGTGCTCGCCGGCCGCAGCGGCGAGCGGCTCGAGGCGGCGGTCAAGAGCCTCGACGGTGACCGGCGGGTGCTCGCCGTGCCCACCGACGTGAGCCGGGTCGACGAGCTGGACCGGCTGGTCGAGACGGTGCGCGGGCGGTTCGACCGGGTGCACGGCGTGTTCGTCAACGCCGGCGTCGGCTTCGCCGCCCGCACCGACGGTGTCTCCGAGGCCGACTTCGACGCCGTGGTCGGCACCAACTTCAAGGGCGCCTTCTTCACCGTGGCGCGCACCCTGCCGCTGCTGGCCGAGGGCGCATCCGTGGTGCTCAACGGGTCGTGGACGGTCCATCGCGGCCTGGCCATCGGATCGGTCTACTCCGCGAGCAAGGCCGCCGTGCTCGCGTTGGCCGGCTCCCTCGCCGCCGACCTCGCCGACCGGGGCATCCGGGTCAACGCGGTGGTCCCCGGCCACGTCGCCACCGAGATGTTCGACGGTCTCACCGGCGGCTCCGAGCAGGTCCGCGAGATCTTCCGGGGACAGGTGGCGCTGGGCCGCATCGGCGCGGCGGAAGACGTCGCCGAGGTGGTGCGCTTCCTGCTCTCGCCGCAGTCCGCCTACGTCACCGGTCAGCAGTTCGTGGTGGACGGCGGGCTGCTCGGCGCGGTGCCGTTCCAACCCGGGCCCTGACCCGAACCGAGCGAGGAGACGACCGAGATGAGCAGTGACGACCAGACGCGGGCCGTCGTGTTGGGCGGAAGCATCGCGGGCTTGTTCGCGGCCCGGGTGCTCTCCGACGCGTACGACGAGGTGCTCGTGGTGGATCGAGACGAACTCGTCGGCGTGACCGGGCCGCGGCGCAGCCGGCCCCAGGGCCGGCACATCAACGCCATGCACGTGCGGGGCCGGGTGGTGATGGAAGAGCTGTTCCCCGGCATCACCGACGAGCTGATCGCCGACGAGTGCCCGGTCGGCGACTTCGCCGGGTCGGTGCGGTGGTACTTCCACGGCAAGGCGGTCAAGCGCACCGACATCGGCTTCATCGCGGTGCCGGCCACCGCGCCGCTGATGGAGCGGCACATCCGGGAGCGGACCCACGCCCTGCCGAACGTCACGTTCGTGGAGCAGCGCGACATCGTCGGGTTGGCGACGACCGCCGACCGGCGGCGGGTGACCGGGGTGCGGGTGCGCCAGGCGGCGGCGGACACCGACGAGACCATCGCGGCGGACCTGGTGGTCGACGCCACCGGGCGCGGCACCCGGCTGCCGGTGTGGCTCGAGGAACTGGGCTACGGCCGGGTGCCGGAGGAGCGCAAGAAGATCGGCCTGGGCTACGTCACCCAGCACTACCGCATCCCCGGCGACCCGCTCGACGGCGACCTGGCGATCATCCCGGTGGCCTCGCCCGAGTCGCCCCGCGGGGCGATCTTCACCAAGACCGACCACGGCCGGTACGAGCTGACCGCGTACGGGCTGCTCGGTGACCACCCACCCACCGACCAGGAGGGCTTCTACGCCTTCGTGAAGTCGCTGGCGGTGCCGGAGATCCACGAGGCGTTGCAGAGCGCGGAACCGCTCGACGAGCCGGTGGCGTTCCGGTTCCCGGTCACCATTCGGCGTCGGTACGAGAAGTTGGCCTCGTTCCCGGCCGGCCTGCTGGTCACCGGCGACGCGGTGACCTGCTTCAACCCGGTGTACGCCCAGGGCATGACGGTCGCCGCGCTCTCCGCGCTGACCATGCGCGACCATCTGCACTCGGGGGCCACCCCGGACTCGCTGGCCTACCTGCGCGACCTGGCCCGCGACGTCATCGACCCGCCGTGGGAGATGACCAACACGGTGGACCTGAGCTTCCCCGGTGTGCAGGGGGCGCGCACCCCGAAGGTCCGGATGGGACAGGTGTACCTGTCGCTGGTGCAGGCCGCGGCCACCCGCGACTCGGCGGTGACCACCGCGTACATGCGGGCGGCCGGCATGGTGGACCGCCCGGAGGCCCTGATGCGCCCCGCCGTGGTGGCGCGGGTGCTGTGGAACGCCCTGCGGGGCACGGCCGGTCAGGTGGCGCGTCAGCTGCCGACCGCGCGTCCGGTACGACCCTGACGTCCGACGCGCCGACGCTTTCCGGTGCGGGTCGCCTTCCGCCATCGACGCCGGTGACATATTGTGGACACCGTCCACAAGTGTCGTGCCGGAGATCGTGGCGCGGGTCCGCGCCCAGGCGACGGTAGGGCGGCGAACGAGGAAGGATCCTTCATGCAAGACGCGACTACCGCGGTGGCCAGCCCCCGGGCCGGCCGGCGGGAGTGGCTGGGGCTCGCGGTGCTGGCCCTGCCCACCCTGCTGGGTGCCCTGGACATCGGCGCGCTGTTCCTCGCGTTACCGCACCTGAGCGCGGATCTGGGAGTGACCAGCACCCAGCAACTGTGGATCGCCGACATCTACGGCTTCCTCACCGCCGGCTTCCTGATCACGATGGGCACCCTCGGCGACCGCATCGGCCGCCGGAAACTCCTGCTCATCGGCGGTGCGGCGTTCGGCGTGCTGTCCGTGGTCGCGGCCTACTCGTCGAGCGCGGAAGTGCTGATCGCCTCCCGGGCCCTGCTGGGTGTGGCGGGCGCGACCCTGATGCCGTCGACGCTCGCCCTGATCACCAACATGTTCCGCGACGACCGGCAGCGGGGCACCGCCATCGCCACCTGGGTGAGCTGCATGATGGCCGGCGCCGCGATCGGGCCGGTCGTCGGCGGGCTCATGCTCGACCACTTCTGGTGGGGCTCGGTGTTCCTGCTCGGCGTGCCGGTCATGCTGCTGCTGCTGGTGGCCGGTCCGGTGCTGCTGCCGGAATACCGCAACGAGAACGCCGGCCGGCTGGACCCGAGCAGCGTGTTGCTGTCGCTGCTGGCGATCCTGCCGCTGATCTACGGCCTCAAGGAGCTGGCGGTGCACGGGTTCGACCGGCCGCTGGTGCCGCTGGTCTCGCTGGTGGCCGGCATCGTCTTCCTGGTGCTGTTCATCCGCCGGCAGCTCGGGCTCACCAGCCCGCTGCTGGACCTGCGCCTGTTCCGCAACGGGGTGTTCAGCGCCACGCTGGTCTCGATGCTCGTCGCGGCGGCTGCCATGGCCGGGGCGTTCCTGCTGGTCAGCCAGTACGTGCAGACCGTGCTCGGTTACTCGCCGGCCAAGGCCGGCATCTGGCTGCTGCCCGCCGGCATCTCGATCGCCATCGGCTCCCAGTTCGGACCGCTGCTGGCCCGCCGGATGAACCCGTCCACGGTCATCGCGCTCGGCCTGGCGGTCGGGGCGGTCGGGTTCCTGCTGATCACAGTGCTGCGCGACTCCGGCGTCGCCGCCGTCGTGCTCGGCCTCGCCCTGATCCACGTGGGCGCCGGGCCGCTGTTCGCCCTCGGCACCTTCCTGGTGGTGGGCTCGGTGCCACCCGAACGGGCCGGTTCGGCGGCGTCGATGTCCGAGACCGCGAACACGTTCGGCTCCACGCTGGGGCTCGCCGTGATGGGCACCATCGGCGCGGCGGTCTACCGGCACCGGATGTCGGACGTCGACCTGTCCGGCCTGCCGGAACGGGCCGCGGACTCCGCCCGGGACACCCTGGTCGGGGCGATCGACGCGGCCCGGCAGCTCAGTGGCGCGTCGGCCGACCGGGTGACCCAGTTGGCCCGGGACGCGTTCACGGCCGGCCTGAACACCGTGGCCGTGCTCGGCCTGGTGCTCTTCGTCGCGCTGGCCGTGCTGCTGCTGTCCGTGACCCGCACCAAGCGGCCGACGGAGGCCGCCGCGCCGGCGGAACCGGTGGCGGCGCCCGAGACCGAACCCGCGAACTGATATCCCCGGTCCCACCGCCCCGGCCGGTGGGCTCGATCCCGAGCCCACCGGTTCCGGGGCGGTGGGCCGACGTGTTCCGGCCGGCACACCCTGATCGCCGCGACAGCGACCGTGCCCGCCGCAGCCCCCGCACCGCCGCCTGGTCCCGGCCGGCGGGCCCCGGCCACCCCGGGGCGCACAGACCGCGGCGCGGGCCCGCCGGCTGACGACGGGCCCGCGCCGCGGGAGGCGGTTCAGGCCGGCCGGGTGCCGAAGACCATGTGCATGCTGGTGTCCGACAGCCGCTCCTCCTGCGTCACCACGGTCCGGAAGCCGTGCCGGTGCAGCAGGGCGTCGACCTCGGCCAGCCGGCCGTCCACGTCGTGCACCTCCAGCACGAGCTGGCCGATGCGGGGCCAGTCCTCCTCGGCGATGCCGGCCAGGACGTCCCGCTCGGCCCGCTCGACGTCGACCTTCAACAGGTCGACGGTGTCGACGCCGGCGTCCCGGATCAGCTTCGACAGCGTGGTGGTCGGCGTCTCGACGTACTGGATGCGGTGCCGTTGCCGGGAGAAGCGCTCGGCCTCGCGCTCGGCGAAGCCGGTCCGCAACATCAGCTGCTTGGCCAGCGCGATCTCCTCGCCCGGGTCGGTGTAGAGACCGGACTCGGCGGGGGCCTGCGGATAGTAGCCGAAGCGCGCCGTGCCCTCCCGACTGGAGACCGCCACCTGGTGGGCGCTGCCGCCCGGGATGTGCCGGGCGAAGTTCTCCGCCAGGGCGCGGAACGTGTCCGGGCCCGGCTCCGCCGCCACGATGACCGCATCCGGAAAACGCTGCTTGAAGTACATCGAGGCCAGGCCGATGTTAGCCCCGACGTCCACGATGACCCGGGGTTCGACGGCCGGGAAGCCCGGCGGGTCGTAGGAGTGCTCAACGAAGATCTCCCGATAGATCAGCGCCGCCTCGGCGGCGTCGACCTGGGCGACCTCCTGCCCGGTGGGCAGGCGGCGGTGGATCAGAGGCATGGCTCCTCCGGGTTCACAGGCGGGATCCGGTCAGAACAGGCCGAGGGTGGACGGCGACACCGGCCAGCCGAAGGCGGCGTCCGCGGCGGCCAGGGCCTCCGGGTGACGTACCGTCACCCGCCCCGCGGCACACAGCGACCCCCACGAGGTGCCGCCCAGGTAGGTCGCGCCCAGGACGCTGACGTCGCAGTCCAGGTCGGCCGGCTCCTCGGTGCGGGTGCAGGTGGCCCGCCCCTGGGCGACGGTCAGCCGCCAGTGCCCGTTGTTCTCGGCCAGCAGCGCGTCGCCGACCTTCAGCACGGTGTCCACGTCGGCGGCGTAGCGGCGGGCGGTCAGCGCCGCCGGCACGTCCAGCACCCGCAACCACAACCCGTCGCTGATGGTGGGGTTGAGCGAGCGGGGCTCGTTGACGATCAGCCGCAGCGGCTCGTCGTCGGCCACGAAGTCCCAGTGCACGGTGCGGGTCAGGTCCACCGAGAGCAGGAAGTGCCACAGCGCCGCGTACGCCTGCGGGGTTGCCGCGACCAGCTCCACGACGTTCACCTCACCGTCGCGGATGTCCCCGGTCCACTGCTGGCGACGCTGCCAGATGGCGTACCCGGCGGGACCGGAGTCACCCTCCACGAGCAGCGCCCGCTTGGCCGACCAGCCCTGGCGCAACGGCGGCGGCGGGTCGTCCACCAGTTGCCGCCACACGGCCTCGGTCCGCGACGACCAGCCGGGGCGGCCGGGCAGCACCCGCTCGTACACCGCCTTCAGCGGCTCGACGAGTTGGCCGGGCGCCGCCTCCCGCAGGGTGACGCCGGCCGGCGGGTCGACGACCCGGACCTCCCGGTTGTTGATGGCGAGGCGGACGTTCTGGCTGGCCATGCCGCACTGGTAGCGCTGGTAGATCCGCGCCTCGCTGGCCCACCAGACGGCCACCGGTTCACCGTGCAGGTCCCGGGCGGCGCGCAGGTGGTGGTGCATCAGCCGGCTCATCAGCCGGCGCCGGCGGTGGGCCTGGCGGACGGCCCCGCGGGTCAGGTGCGCCGCGGGGATCAGCCCGCCGGGCACGGCCAGTTGCCGGGTCAGCGCCGCGACGTTGGCGACCGGCTCACCCTGGTACTCCACCAGCACGTTGCGCTCCGGCTCGAAGATGGAGTATTCCGGCGGCCCGCCGACCAGCCCCTCGATGCCGAAGGCGTCGGTGAGCACGGCATCGACGAGCGCCTCCTCGTCGGGCTCGGTGAGCGACCGCAGCACGTAGCCGTCGTGGTCGTCCCGGGCCTCCCCGGGCGACACCGTGGTCACGGCGCCGGCACCGTTGCTGGAGATCACATCGGTTCTGCTGTCGAAATCGGCCATGGTCTCACAGTGGTTGCCGCGGCGCGCCGGCCGCATCTCTGTGGTTGCGCTGCGGACCGCCCGGCCCCGGCCCGCGTGCCGGCCGGGTGGAGTCGGACTCCACCCGGCCGGCACCGTGCGCCCCCGGGTCAGCCCCGGGCAGCCTCGCCGACCACCCGGTACCGCAGATCCACCAGGTCCCCGGAGGGGGCCACGTCGATGGTCTCCAACCGCACCGAGGAGGTCCCGGGGGAGTCGAACAGCCGCGTCCCGTCGCCCACCAGCGCCGGCACGACGTGCACCAGCACCTCGTCGACCAGCCCGGCGGCGATGCACTGCTGGGCGACGTTCGCGCCGATCAGCACCACGTTGCGGTCCCCGGCCGCCGCCCGCGCGGTGTCCACCGCGGTCGCGATCTCCCCGGTGAGGAACGTGATCTGCGGGTCGTCGTCCTCCGGCGGCTGGTGGGTGAGGACGAACACCGGGCCGGTGAAGGCGCCGCCGTAGACCCGCTTGCCGACCTTCGCGCCCGCGTCGTAGCTGCGCCGGCCGGTCAGGGCCGCGCCTGTGGTACGCAGGATCTCCTGGAAGACCTCCGGCCGCGGGCCCGAGTGGCCGAACATCCAGTCCATCTCGCCCTTGGAGCCGGCGATGAACCCGTCGAGCGACATTGTCGTGTGCCAGAGCACCTTGCCCATGCAACAAACCTCCGTACCTGTTTGAGTCCTGAACCCTGTCGCCCCCGGCGACGGTTTTCAACCCTCCACGCCGATCGGGCCGCGTCCTGTGTCCATTTGCGGATCGCAGGCTGGGCAATGCGGAAGAAGACCGGCTGTCCCGTTCCTTGCCAAAATCGGGTCGGGAATCGGGCGTCGGAGGAGAACGCCTCCCCAATTTCCCTGGCCATCGGCCAACCCGGCCCGGCGAACGACCTGATTCGGTTCGCGGTCTCACCAAACCCTCTGGAGTGGAAATGACGGTTGTCGCTACTGACGTCAGTGTCGAGTTCGACGGGGAGACGGTCGGCCTCGCCGAGGTCCGGCGGGTCGCCGAGGACCACGCCCGGTGCGTGGTGACGCCCGCCGTGCTGGAGCGGGCGTCCCGGAGCCGACGCATGTTCGAGGACATCGTGCACCAGGACATCCCGGTGTACGGCGTCACGACCGGCTACGGCGAGATGATCTACATGCTGGTGGACACCTCCCAGGAGGTGGCGCTGCAGACCAACCTGGTGCGCAGCCACAGCGCCGGCGTCGGGCCGCTGTTCAGCGAGACCGAGGCCCGGGCCATCGTCACCGCCCGACTGAACGCCCTGGCCAAGGGACACTCGGCGGTCCGCCCCCGGGTCCTGCAGCAGTTGGCGCTCTATCTCAACGAGAACCTGACCCCGGCGATCCCGGAGATCGGTTCGCTCGGCGCCAGCGGTGACCTGGCCCCGCTGGCGCACATCGCCAGCACCGTCATCGGCGAGGGCTACCTGCTGCGCGACGGCGAGCGGGTACCGACCGGGCCGGTGCTTCGCTCGCTCGGCATCGAGCCGCTGGAACTGCGGTTCAAGGAGGGCCTGGCGCTGATCAACGGCACCTCGGCGATGACCGGCCTGGGGGCGCTGGTGCTCGATCGGGCGTACGAGCAGGCGCGGCACGCGGAGATCGCCGCCGCGCTGGTCATCGAGGTGCTCCAGGGCTCGATGAGCCCGTTCCAGCCGGAGGGCCACGACATCGCCCGCCCGCACGCCGGGCAGATCGACTCGGCGGCGAACATGCGCCGGCTGATGCGTGCCAGCAAGCTCACCGTGGAGCACTCGGAGCTGCGCCAGCAGGTGGCCGCCAGCCGGGACAGCTCCAACGGCAACGGCAACGGCACCGCCACCGGGGTGCACCGCACCGACGTCTACCTCCAGAAGGCCTATTCCCTGCGGGCCATCCCCCAGGTGATCGGCGCGGTCCGGGACACCCTCGGGCACGCCAAGCTCAAGGTCGAGATCGAGCTGAACTCGGCCAACGACAACCCGCTGTTCTTCGAGGGGCGGGAGATCTTCCACGGCGCCAACTTCCACGGCCAGCCGGTGGCCTTCGCGATGGACTTCGTGACCATCGCGCTGACCCAGCTCGGCGTGCTGTCAGAGCGGCGCAGCAACCGCCTGTTCAACCGGCACCTCAGCTACGGCCTGCCGGAGTTCCTGGTGATGGGGGAGCCGGGCCTCAACAGCGGCTTCGCCGGCGCCCAGTACCCGGCGACCGCGCTCATCGCCGAGCACCGGACGATCGGTCCGGCCAGCACCCAGAGCGTGCCGTCCAACGGCGACAACCAGGACGTCGTCAGCATGGGTCTGATCGCCGCCCGCAACGCCCGGCGGGTGCTGGACAACAACAACATCATTCTGGCGCTGGAGTTCCTCGCCGCCGCGCAGGCGACGGACGTCTCCGGCCGCCGCGACCGGCTGAGCCCGGCGGCCCGGGTCACCTACGACACCATCCGGTCGTTGGTGCCGACTCTCGACACCGACCGGTTCATGGCCGACGAGATCGAGCTGGTGGCGGCCGAGCTGCGGCGCGGCACCCTGCTGAAGGCGCTCGCCGACGCGGGGGTGGCGCTGCGATGAACCGCACCGGCCCGATCCGAGGGGGTATCTCATGACCATCGCCGGCGTCGGCGCCGAGGTGGCGCCGCTTTCCCTGCAACAGGAGTTCCTCCGGCTGTTCGACCAGGGGGACGACACCGGACCGTTCGGTCCCCGCTACGTCATCACAGACGGCTGGCGGGTCCGCGGCCGGGTGGACGTGGCGGCCCTGCGCCGGGCGCTCGACGACGTGTGCGCCCGGCACGAGTCCCTGCGTACCGTGATCAGCCGCGGCGCGGCGGAGCCGGCGCAGCGGGTGCTGCCGCCGGCGTCGGTCGAGCTGCTGGTCCACGACCTGCCCGGGGTGCCGGCGGCGGAGCGCGCCACCCGGGCCGAGGAACTGGTCAACGAGGCGGAGGCGCGGCCGTTCCCGGTGACCGACCTGCCGCTGCTGCGGGCGGTGCTGGGCCGCTTCGACGACCGGGACGCGGTGCTGGTGCTGACCACCCACCACAGCGCCGCCGACGCCTGGTCGATGCAGGTCATCGTCCGGGAGGTGGCGGCCTGCCTGGCCGCCCGGTCCGCCGGCCGGGAGCCGGAGCTGCCCGAGGCGGCCCAGTACCGGGAGTACGCCGCCCGGCAGCGGGAGAACGCGGACGGCCCCGCGGTGGCGGCGGCCCGCGAATACTGGCGGACGACGCTGCGCGGCGCCCGGATCCTGGTCCAGCCCACCGACGGGCCGCCCAGTGGCCCGCCGACCACCGGCTGGCACCGGTTCCTCACCTCGTCGCAGGTGCGCGCGAACACCGTGCGGCTGGCCGCCGAGAAGCGCAGCTCCCCCTTCATGGTGCTGTTGGCGGCGTTCACCGTGCTGGTCAACCGCCAGTCGGGAGCAACCGACATCGTGGTGCCGACGTTCGCCCCGGGGCGCGGCGACCGGCAGTTCGAGAACACGGTCGGCTCGTTCTTCAACTTCGTCCCGCTGCGCGTCGACCTCGTCGGATGCCGCACCTTCTCCGACGTCGTCGGGCGGGTCCGGGCCACCTGCATCGGGGCGTACGCCCACGAACTGCCGCTGGTGCAGGTGCTCGCCGAGGCGCCCGAGCTGATGGCGTCGGCCATGGCGCCGGGCGTCGCGCCCTGCCTCTTCCAGGTCATCCAGCCGCCGTTCATGCTCGAGGGGGAGCGCATCGGCGAGCTGGCGTACGAGGCGATCTGGCGTCGGGAGATCTCGCAGCCGATCGGCTCGGACATCCCCGACGGGATGCTCTGGTCGGTGCACGTCGGGCCGTCGGACGACCTGGTGGGCGCGATCGGCTTCAGCAGCCACCTCTACCGGACGAGCACCGTGGACGGTCTCGCCCAGCGGTTCGTGGCGCTGCTGGGCGAGCTGGTCGCCCGGCCGGACGACCAGCTCGACCGGATCTGACCGCCCGGCCCGCGGCCCCGAGCCGAACGGCTCGGGGCCGCGGCGTGTCTCCGGCGCGGCGTGTCGGGCCGGCCCCGGGTCGTCGGCGGCGGCCCCACCGCCCCGGGCCGGACACGACGGCGGGCCGGTCGACCCCGGGCCGGACACGGCGGCGGCCGGTCGACCCCGGGCCGGACACGGCGGCGGCCGGTCGACCCCGGGCCGGACACGGCGGCGGGCCGGTCGCCCCCGAATGTTCGGAGGCGACCGGCCCGCCGGCGAAAGCGAGGGTCAGGCGACCGCCGCGCGGAACTGGCCGGGTCGACGTCCCTCGCCCGCCGGCCCGCGGTACGCCTGCGCGATGTCCAGCCACCGCCGTGCCTCGTCGCCGGTGGCGTGCAACGCCAGGTCGTCCGGGTGCCGCCGGCGCGTCGCCAGCAGGCACAGGTCGACGGCCGGCCCGCTGATCACCTGGTCGCTCTCGTCCGGCCCGAGTCGCCACCGCGCGCCGGACGGGGCGGTCAGCTCGAACCGGGGGGCGACCGGGGGCACCGGCAGTTGCCGGGACAGGTAGCCGAAGTCCCAGGTGCGGGCCGTGAACTCGGCCAGGTGACGGATCCGGTCGGTGTGCTCGCGCCGGACGCCGAGGGCGTCGGCGATGTCCTGCCCGTGGCCGAACAGCTCCATCATCCCGGCGGCGGCCAGCACCGGCGCCGGCAGCGGGCGGACCAGCCAGGGCAGGAGCTGCCCGGCCGGGACGGCGACCAGGGCCTTCTCGGTCGTCGCCCGCTCCGCACGCCAGCGGGCGAGCAGGGCCGGCCGGGGCAACGCCAGGTAGGGGGCCATGGCCCGGGCGACGTTGGCGGTGAAGCTGTCGCTGAGACCCTCCAGAAAGGCCCGGAACCGGTCCGGTTCGGCGGCGGCCGTGCCCGCCATGTGGAAGGTGGCCGCGAGGTGCGCGACCTGGTGCGCGATCGTCCAACCGGGTGCCGGCGTCGGTCGCTCCCAGCTCTCCTCGTCCAGGTCGGCGACCAGGCGGTCGACGTCGTCACCGTCTGCCGCCAGGGCGGCGAACACGTCCTGCTGTGCGGTCACGCGCTCATCCTCTCGTCGTGGGGGAGTTCGGGTCGCGGTCACCGCCGGCCGGGCCGGCGGTGCGCGCAGCCGGCCGGGCGGACGGTCGTGCCGTGCGGCGGTCGACGACCTCCGGCCTCATCATCCGTCGCCCGTTCCCGGGCCGTCTTCTCCGACCGTGCGACCTGTCCGGCGAGCCCGCGCCGGCCGGGCGAGCCCCGCCTCGACCCGCCGCGCGGCCGTCAGGGCGGCCCACGCGGTGAGCCGGACCAGGGCGGCGTCGTCGAACCCCGTGGCCCGGCAGTCCGCCACCACCCGCGGGGTTACCCGGTATGCGGCGGCGGCGGTGAGCAGTGCCAGCCGCCCGGCCGGCCGCTCGTCGGGCGGCAACGCGGCGACGCCCGCGGCCAACCAGGCGGCCTCGCCGCCCGGCCCGCCGTCCGGCGGCGGTCCCGGCAGCCGATCCGCCAGCAGCTCCCGCACCCCGGCCGGGACGACGGCGGCGCCGGCGGTGTCGATCGCCCGGTACGCCCGGGACAGGGCCTCGGCGACGCGCGGCTGGCTCCGCGCCCAGTCCAGGTCCGCCGGGACGGCCGCGCGGGGCAGCAGGTCCAGGGACCGTCCCGGGGCGCGGGCCGGCCGGGCCAGCCGGCCCATCATCCGGCCCGCGACCCGTCGCGCCGTGTCGGCGGCGCGCGCCGGCACGTCGGGCAGCGGCGAGTCCCGCAGGAAGACGTTGACCATCCGGTTCAGGTAGTGGAAGGTCACCGCGACGCCGGTCAGTTCGGCGAGCTGACCGGCGTCGACCGGCGGCGGGACCGACCGGTCGCCCTGGCCGAACGCGCGGGCCAGGGCCGCGAGCCGGTCGTCCGCCACCGGTTCACCGGCGAGCACCGCGCGCCCGGCCGCCGAGCCGAGCAGCCCGTCGAGCGTGCTGCCGTGCACCGTGACGCAGTACGGGCAGCGGTTGGCCTGGGAGACGGCCGCGGCCACCGTCTCCTTCGCCGCCCGGGGCGCCCGGCCCGACGCGATGAGCGTCTCGCGCAGCATCACCCAGCAGGCGGCCAGCACGTCGGGCGCGGGGGAGTGCAGCAGCACCGGCGGCGCGAGCATCCCGAAGTCGTCGGTGAGCTGCCGGTAGACCGACGCCACCGGGCCGGTGGCGTCGGCCGGGGCGACCGGTACGACGTGCCGCACGTGGTCGCGGGTGGCGCGGTACGTCGCCCGGGCGAGCAGTCGGCCCATTGTCGTCCCTTCTCGCCGTGCCGGTCAGGCGCGCGCGGCGGCGGGCGACGGAGCCCGCTGGCCGTCCGGCAGGGAACCCTCGTACCGCACGTCGACGCCGCGCTCGCGGGCGGCCCGCACGATGCCGGGCACCGCCCGTTCGGCGAGCGCCGCGATGGTCAGCGCGGGGTTCACCGTCAGCGCCCCCGGCACCGCCGAGCCGTCGGTGACGAAGATCCCCGGGTGCTCCCGCAGCTCGTGCCGGTCGTCCAGGGCCGAGGTGGCCGGGTCGTCGCCGATCCGGCACGACGACAGCGGATGCACCGTGTACGCCCCGACCACGTCGTTGGTCCACGGCATGACCTTGGACAGCCCGTCGCGCTCCAGGATGTCCTTGACGTCCGCGTCGGCGAGCGCCCAGCCGCGCAGGGTGTTGGGGGTGGGGTCGTAGCGCAACGGCCCCCGCCCCAGCATCTGTTGCGAGATCCGCTCGGCGTTGCCGGTGGGCGGCGGCGGGCCGAAGACGCCCTCGTTGTCGTCCTCCGACATGGTGAAGACCGTCAGCCACGACTGCCAGCGTCGCAGCATCTCCTTCTTCTCCCGGCCGAACCAGGTCGGCCCGGTCGCGTCCGGCACCTGGGCCAGGATGGTGCCCAGGCCGGGCGGGAAGTAGAGCTGCTCCAGTGAGTACCGCTCGTACTCGGGCAGCGTGCCGTCGAGCCGGTCCCAGGTGGCCACGGTCGGGCCCCGGCCGATCTGGTTGGCGGCGTACGCCGAGCCGTCCGGCCGGCTGAGGCCGAGCACGTCGCGCACCCGGTCCTCGTCGAAGACGGCCGTGTTGAGCCGCTCCCCGTTGCCGGAGAAGTAGCGACCGACGGCCGCCGGCATCCGGCCCAGCTCCGGTTCGGAGCGTTGCAGGATCACCGGGGTGGCCCCGGCGCCCGCCGCGACGATGACGATCTTCGCCTCGATGGTGCCGCTGTCGTGCAGCACCCGGTAGTCCTCGTCGTCGACGATCCGGTAGTGCACCCGGTAGGCGCCGTCGGCGGTGCGGGACAGACTCTGCACCTCGTGCAGCGGGCGGATCTCGGCCCCGTGCGCGACCGCCGCGGGCAGGTAGTTGAGCAGCAGCGACCGCTTGGCGTCGAACCGGCAGCCGGCCATCATCCAGTTGCAGTTGGTGCACTTCTCGACGTCCACCGCGGACGGGGTCGGGTTGGCCGTGCGCCCCGCGTGGGCGCAGGCCGCGGCGAACAGCCCGCCGCCGTAGGGCACCTGGTCCCAACGCTGCATGGTGACCGGCAGCGCCTCGGCGACCCGGTCGTACCACGGCTCCAGCGAGTCGCGGCTGATCGCGGCGGGCCACATCCGCCGGCCGATGCTGCCGTGCCGCTCGAAGACGAACCGGGGGGCGCGCGGCATGGTGGCGAAGTAGACGACGCTGCCGCCGCCGACGCAGTTGCCGCCGAGCAGGCTCATCCCGTCGCCGACCACGAAGTCGAAGACCCGCGTGTACGACGAGCCCAACTTGAAGTCGTGCTCGAAGTCCTCGCCGGACAGCCAGGGCCCGCGTTCGAGGACCACCACGCGGGCGCCGCCGGCGGCCAGGTGGTAGGCCGGGATCGCCCCGCCGAAGCCGCTGCCGATGATCAGCACGTCGGTGCGCTCGACCGCGTTCACGACGGGCTCCCGGTCGCCGTGGTGCCGGGGTGGATCGGGGCGAGCTGCCGGCCGTACGAGTATTCGGGGAAGCGCCACAGACCGTCCGGGTCGGGTCGGGTGATGCCGATCGTGGCCAGGCCCGGGTGGCCGGCGGCCATCGCCTCGCCGGTGGCCAGGTGGGCGGCGCTGTCGAAGGCCATGTTGCTGAACAGGGCCAGCCCCACCCACATCTCCTTCTCCGGGTTGCCGGGGGCCAGCAGGCGTTGCAGCAGGGCGGTGCGGTGCGGGTGGTCCAGCGCCGCGAACGGCGGCACGTCCGGGTCCAGGTCGATGCCGGCTTCCGTGGCGTACCCGGTGGCGTGCGCGTTGAGCGCGTCGGCGAGCGGCTCCAGCACGGCGGCGTAGCCGCTGGCCGACTGGTCGAGCAGCTCCAGCGCCCCGGAGGCGACGGCCCCGCCGCCGGTGGACACGCCGGCCACCGCCCGGTCGCCGGGGAACCGCTTCTCGCCCGGCACGATCGTGTCGGCGAACGCCTCCAGGGTCATAATCTGTGCGTCGTCTCTTTCTTTTTCCTCTGTCGGCACGGCAGATCGCTCCTCCCAGATGGAATGACAGCGGCATGGGCGGGGGGATTCTCGGGCACGATTGTCGTGTCGCCGAATCCGTAGGGCGGCGCATTCCTGATCGAGTGCGGTGGCCGATCGTTTATCCGGCCCGATTCTCTGCCGCACAATCGTGCAGATTCCGACCGCGCGGACGCATCTTCCTGGTTGCTGGTCGCGCTTGACCGGCGACGCGGTCGACGCCGGTGCGGGCCGGTCAGCCCGTGGACGCGGTGGCCCCGGCGGGGTCGCTCGCGGCGCGACCGGCCGCCGCCCGGCCGATGAGCCCGGCCCGGTGCAGCCACCGGACCGCGTCACCCATCGTCTCGTCGAGTGGCCGGGGAGCGCCGCCGAGCAGTTCGGTGGTCTCCGCGGTCCGCACCGGCGTGCCGGCCCGGCACAGGTAGACGGCCCCGTACTGGACCGGCAGGGGGAACGGGAGCGCCCGTTGCGCGAGGTCGGCCAGCGCCGCGACGGGCAGCAGCGCGGCGGCGGGCAGGTGCAGCGCCGGCAGGCGTCGCCCGGTGACCCGGCGCAGCGCGTCGAGGTATTCCCGGGTGGTGACGTACCGGCCGGGGGCCAGGTAGCGGCGGGGACCGAGCCCGGGGGTGAACACGGCGCGGTGCAGGTGGGCGACGTCCCGGACGTCGCCGATCGGGAAACCGCCGGTGGGCCAGAGTGGGGTCAGACCCCGCAGCACGTCCCGTACCCGCCGGAGCTGGTCGCCCACCTGCGGGTCGTGCGGCCCGAGGGTGGCCAGCGGGTAGGTGATGACCACCGGCGCGCCGTCGGCCTGGTGCGCCCGGGCGATCGTCTCGGCCGCCGCCTTGCCGGCCAGGTACGCCTCCCGGGGGGTGCCCACCGCGGTCTGCGGGCCGACCGTCCGGTCGGTGGTGGGCAGCAGCGCGCCGAACGTGGAGACGTGCACGACCGGGTCCGCGCCGGCCGCCCGGGCCGCGTCGAGCACCACCTCGGCGCCGGTGACGTTGACGTTGCGCATCTCCGCCCGCCGGCGGGGATCGAAGCTGTAGACGCCGGCGGCGTGCAGCACCCCGGCGCAGCCGTCCACCGCCCGCCGGACGTCGGCCCGGTCGGTGACGTCGCCCACCGCCAGTTCGACGGCGCCCGGGTCGACGCCGAGCGGCGTCAGCGCGCCCGGCACCCGGTCCGGGTGGCGGACCAGCATCCGCACCTCGTGCCCGTCGCCGAGCAGGGCCGCGACGGTGTGCGCGCCGAGGAAGCCCGTTCCGCCGGTCACCAGAACCCGCATGTCCGCTCCCGCAGTCGTCGAGGCCACCATCATCCGACCTCACCACGGCCGCCTCTTCTCGCGTCGTGCGCTCTGCGCCCGGAACGCGGGCCGGTGACGTCGGCGCACCCGCACAGCGCACGGCGGAAGAGGTTTTGCCCCCGACGCCGTCACACGATGAAGGCGCCGACGGGCGCGGCAGGCGCCGTAGGGAGGGACCATGGCTACCACACTGGGCACGGTGCGCCGACTGCTGCTGGCGCCGTCGTTGGACGAGGTGAGCTTCGCGCGGCGCGGCTTCCCCGGGGCGGGCGCCCCGGCCGCCGCGCACCTGGAGGCTGTACCGCAGGCCGTGGTGTGCGGCTTCGAGTGGGGCATCGAGACGCCGGGTCAGCCGGAGCTGGAGCGCCGGTTGGAACTCGTCGACGCGGCGCAGCGCGGCTTCGCGTACGAGGGCGCGACCATGGCGTACACGGTGCGGGACGCGATGCGCGGCGGTCGGGGCACCAGGACGCGGGACCTGTTGCGGGGGCCCGGCGACCGGCACCTGTTCCTGGCCTACATCGGCATCGGCTTCGCGATGGCCCGGCTGCCCCGACCGCTGTGGCGCGGGGTGCTGCCCGACCTGCCCGACTCGCCGTACCACCCGACGATGAGCTGGCTGGCCGTGGACGGGTACGGCTTCGACCGGGCCTACTTCGAGACCCGGCGCTGGGTCGACGAGCAGCGCCGGCTGCCGGCGTACCCCTGGCTGGGGCGGGCCGACTACTTCCCGCGAGCGGTGGACCAGGGCGTCGGGCGGGCCCTGTGGTTCATCCACGCGGCCCGGGTCGACGACGTGGCCGCCGCCGTGCGTCGGTTCGCCGTGCAGCGGCGGGCCGACCTGTGGAGCGGGGTCGGCCTGGCGGCCACGTTCGCCGGTGGGGCCGCCGGCGCGGACCTGGCCGCGCTGCGCCGCGACGCCGGGGAGTACGCGCCCGACCTGGCCCAGGGCGCGGTCTTCGCGGCGAAGGCCCGGGCGCACTCCGGCCATGTGCCGGAGCACACGGAGGCGGCGATGCGGGCCCTCGGCGACCGGTCGGTGGCGGCGGCGGACCACCTCGCCGACGAGGTGGCGGTGCGCGCGCGCCCGGCGGACCGGGTGCCGGCCTACGAGACGTGGCGGGCCAACGTGCGGGCCGCCTTCGCCCCCGCTCCGGTCGGCCGCGACCACTGACCGCCGGCGGCGGAGCGCAATTTCCTACCCGTTTTCCGACCGAACCCGCACAGCGGAAGAAGACGTGTCGAACTGCATTTGCAACGATCGATATAAGTGCTTCGAACAGCTGAATCGACGTCTGGGGGGATCGCCACATGTGCGGATCCCGCAGGGTGGTCGAAAGTCGTATCTGGGAGTGGTCGGCGTGGGATTTCCGTCCCCGTCGGAATTGCAGCGTAGACGGGCACCAGTCGGGCCGCCGTGCCGACCGGGCCGGGCCCGTGCCGAAGGAGGGAACTCGTGACCAGAGTCGCCGTCGTGGGGATGGCGTGCCGGTACCCGGACGCCACGTCCCCGCGCGAGTTGTGGGAGAACGCGCTGGCCGGGCGGCGGGCGTTCCGTCGACTGCCGGACCAGCGCATGCGCCTGGAGGACTACTGGCATCCGGACCCGACGGAGCCGGACCGGTTCTACGCCCGCACCGCCGCCGTCATCGAGGGGTACGAGTTCGACCGGATCGCCTACAAGGTCGCCGGCAGCACGTACCGCGCCACCGACCTGACCCACTGGCTGGCTCTCGACGTGGCCGCGATGGCGCTGGCCGACGCGGGCTTCCCGATGGCGCAGGGCCTGCCCCGCGAGCGCACCGGCGTGGTGGTCGGCAACACGCTCACCGGTGAGTTCTCCCGCGCCAACCAACTGCGCCTGCGCTGGCCGTACGTGCGCCGGATGGTGGCCGCCGCGCTCAAGGAGCAGGACTGGGACGACGACCAGCTCGCCACGTTCCTGGACGGTTTCGAGGCCACCTACAAGCGTCCTTTCCCGGAGATCGACGAGGACTCCCTCGCGGGCGGCCTGTCCAACACCATCGCCGGGCGGATCTGCAACCACTTCGACCTCAAGGGCGGCGGTTACACCGTCGACGGCGCCTGCTCGTCCTCGCTGCTCTCCGTCGCCACCGCGTGCAAGGCGCTCACCGACGGCGAGGTGGACGTGGCGGTGGCCGGCGGCGTCGACCTCTCCATCGACCCGTTCGAGATCGTCGGGTTCGCCAAGACCGGCGCCCTGGCCAAGGGTGAGATGCGGGTCTACGACCGCGGCTCCAACGGCTTCTGGCCGGGCGAGGGCTGCGGCATGGTGGTGCTGATGCGGGAGGACGAAGCCCGCGAGGCGGGACACCGGGTCTACGCCACCGTCGCCGGCTGGGGCATCTCCTCCGACGGCAAGGGCGGCATCACCCGCCCCGAGGTGAGCGGCTACCAACTGGCCCTGCGGCGGGCCTACGAGCGGGCCGGTTTCGGCATCGAGAGCGTCTCGCTCTTCGAGGGCCACGGCACCGGCACCGCGGTGGGTGACGCCACCGAACTCAAGGCGCTGTCGATGGCCCGGCGCGACGCCGACCGGGACGCCCCGCCCGCCGCGATCAGCTCGATCAAGGGCATGATCGGGCACACCAAGGCCGCCGCCGGCGTGGCCGGCCTGATCAAGGCGGCGATGGCGGTGCACCAGCAGGTCCTGCCGCCCACCGTCGGCTGCGTCCAGCCGCACGAGTTGTTCAGCGAGCAGGACGCGGCGCTGCGGGCGTTGCCGCGCGCCGAGCCGTGGCCGACCGACATGCCGGTCCGGGCCGGCGTCACCGCGATGGGCTTCGGCGGCATCAACACCCACGTCGTGCTGGAGAACACCCGGCGGCGGCGTCCGGGCCGGCTGGACAGCCGGACCCGGACCATCGCCTGCTCCATGCAGGACGCCGAGCTGCTGTGCGTGGACGGGGCCGGCCCGGACGAGCTGCGCGAGCGCCTGGAGCAGCTGCGCGACTTCGTCATCACCCTGTCGTACGCGCAACTGGCCGACCTGGCCGCCACCGTGCACCGGCAGTTGCGCGACCTGCCCTGGCGGGCCGCGGTCGTGGTCTCCTCGCCGGAGGACGCCGAGCGGCAGCTGACCCGCGTGATCGAGAGCCTGCGGGCCGGCGAGCGGACGCTGTTCGACGCCGACGGGCGCGCCCTGCTCGGCCACGCCGGCGGTCCGGGCCGGATCGGTTACCTCTTCCCCGGCCAGGGTTCCGGCCGGGGCACCTCGGGCGGCGCGCTGCGCCGGCGTTTCCCCGACGTCGAGGACGTGTACCTGCGGGCGGCGCTGCCGACCAGCGGCGACATGGTCGCGACCGAGGTGGCCCAGCCGCGGATCGTCACCGGCGCGCTCGCCGGCCTGACCGCGCTGTCGCTGCTCGGCGTGGAAGCGACCGTGGCGGTCGGCCACAGCCTCGGGGAGATCGCCGCGCTGCACTGGGCCGGGGCGATGGACGAGCAGACGCTGCTGCGGGTCGCGGCGGTGCGCGGGGCCACCATGAGCCGGCACAGCGCCTCCGGCACGATGGCCGGGGTCGGCGCCGCCCCGGAGGCCATCCCGGCGCTCACCGAAGGGCTGCCGGTGGTGATCGCCGGCTACAACGGTCCGACCCAGACCGTGGTGGCCGGTCCGGTCGACGACGTCCAGGAGGTGTGTCGCCGGGCGCGCGAGGCCGGCCTCACCGCCACCGAGCTGGCGGTGTCGCACGCCTTCCACTCCCCGCTGGTGGCGCCCGCGGCGGCCGCGTTCCGCGACGCCGTGGCGGGGGAGGAGTTCGCCTCGCCGGGCCGGCGGATCATCTCGACGGTGACCGGTGAGGAGCTGTCTCCGGACACCGACGTGACCGCCCTGCTGCACCGGCAGATCACCGATCCGGTGCTGTTCAGCCAGGCGACCGCCCGGGCCGCCAAGGAGGTCGACCTCTTCGTCGAGGTGGGTCCGGGCCGGGTGCTGTCCGGGCTCGCCGCACAGGTCGCCGACGTGCCGGCGGTGGCGCTGAACACCGACGACGAGTCCCTGGTCGGGCTGCTGCGGGTGGTCGGCGCCGCCTACGTGGTGGGCGCCGCGAGCGTCGAGCCGGCGCTGTTCCACGGCCGGCTGACCCGCCCCCTCACCGTGGGGCAGCAGTTCTCCTTCTTCGCCAGTCCGTGCGAGTCCGCCCCGGTCGTCGGGATCACCGCGGCCCGCTCGCGCGTCGCGCCGACCGAAGGCGCCGCTCCCGCGCTCGACCGGCCCGCCGTCGACGAGCCGACGGTGGAGGAGCCCACGACCGGATCGAGCATCGAGCTGCTGCGGCAGCTCGCCGCCGAACGCGCCGAGCTGCCGTTGGAGATGGTGCACGAGCACAGCCAGCTCCTCGACGACCTGCACCTCAGCTCGATCACCGTCGGGCAGTTGGTCAACCAGGCCGCGCAGCGCCTCGGCGTGCCGCCGGCCCAGGCGCCCACCAACTTCGCGACCGCCACCCTCGGGCAACTGGCCGAGACCCTCGAACAGCTCGCCGGCACCGGCCGGGCGGCGGACGCCGAGCCGGGCCGGCCGTTGGTCAACGGCGTCGGTGACTGGGCCCGCGCCTGGTCGGTGACGCTCCAGCCGCGCCCGCTGCCGGCCGCGCCGGCGGGCCGTGCCGACGGGTCCTGGCAGGTGTACGCGCCGCCGGAGCACCCGCTGGCGCAGCCGCTGCGCCACGCGTTCGAGCGGGCCGGCCTCGGCGGCGGGGTGCTGGTGTGCCTGCCGGCCGAGTGCGGTCCCGCCGACCTGGAGCTGGCGCTGGACGGGGCGCGGACCGCCCTGGCCGGCGGTGAGGGCAGCCGGTTCGTGCTCGTCCAGCACGGCCGCGGGGCGGCGGCGCTGGCGCGTACGCTCCGGCTGGAGGCGCCGCACCTGCACACCACCGTGGTGCACGTGCCACCGGTGCCGCAGGCGGTCGACTGGGTCACCGCCGAGGTCGCCGCGACCACCACCTGGTCCGAGGCGAGCTACGACGCGGCGGGCACGCGCAGCGTGCCGACGCTGCGGGCGCTGCCGGTGCGGCCCGCCGTCGAGCAGCCGCCGCTGACCGACCAGGACGTGCTGCTGGTGACCGGCGGCGGCAAGGGCATCACCGCCGAGTGCGCCCTGACCATGGCGCGCGACAGCGGCGCCGCCCTGGGCGTGGTCGGCCGTTCCGACCCGGCCCAGGACGAGGAGCTGGCGGCCAACCTGCGCCGGATGGCCGACGCCGGGGTGCGGGTGCACTACGCCCGGGCCGACGTCGGCGACGGCGAGCAGGTGCGGGCCGCGGTCCGGGAGATCAGCGAGCGGCTCGGCGTGGTGACCGCGGTGCTGCACGGGGCGGGCCGCAACGAGCCGGCCGCCCTGACCAACGTGACAGCCGACCTGATCCGCCGCACCTTCGCGCCGAAGATCGACGGTCTGCGGGCGGTGCTGGCGGCCGTCGACCCGGAGCGGGTCCGGCTGCTGGTGACGTTCGGCAGCATCATCGGCCGGGCCGGCCTGCGGGGTGAGGCCCACTATGCGATGGCCAACGACTGGCTCGCCGACCTCACCGAGGAGTTCGGCCGCGAGCACAGCCACTGCCGCACCCTCTGCCTGGAGTGGTCGGTGTGGTCCGGCGTCGGCATGGGCGAGCGGCTGTCGGTGATCGAGTCGCTCAGCCGGGAGGGCATCACCCCGGTCACCCCGGACGAGGGGGTGGCGCTGCTGCGCCGCCTGCTGGCCGACCCGTCGGCACCGTCCACGGTGGTGGTCAGCGGCCGTACCGAGGGCATCGACACCGTCCGCTACCATCTGCCGGAGCTGCCGCTGCTGCGCTTCGTCGAGCGTCCGCTCATCCGCTACCACGGTGTCGAGCTGGTCAGCGAGGTCAAGCTCAGCGCGGCGACCGACCTCTACCTCGACGACCACCTGCTCGACGGCAACCTGCTTTTCCCGGCGGTGTTCGGGATGGAGGCGATGGCCCAGGTGACCGCCGCCGTCACCGGCGACGACCGGACGCCGGTGATCGAGCGGGCGGAGTTCCTGCGGCCGATCGTGGTCCCGCCGGCGGGCGCCACCACCATCCGGGTCGCCGCGCTGGTGGTCGACGACGACACCGTCGACACGGTCATCTACAGCGAGGAGACCGACTTCTCGGCCGAGCACTTCCGGGCCCGGCTGCGTCTCGACGGCGCCCCCGCTCCGGCCGGCCCGCCGGACCAGGCGTCCGACGACCTGCCGACGGTGCCCCTGGCGCCGGCGGAGGACCTGTACGGCGACACGCTCTTCCAGGGCGGTCGGTTCCAGCGGCTGCGCGCCTACCACCGCGCCGCGGCGCGGCACGTCGACGTCCAGGTGGCGGCGGTCGGCGAGACCCGCTGGTTCGCCGGCTACCTGCCGGACACCCTGCTGCTCGGCGACCCGGGCGTGCGGGACGCGCTGATGCACGGCAACCAGGTCTGCGTGCCGGACGCCACGCTGCTGCCGGCCGGCATCGAACGTCTGCACCCGGGGGGCGCGCAGCTCACCGGTGACCGGACGCTGCGCTACTGCGCCACCGAGCGCAGCCGCGACGGTGACACCTACGTCTACGACATCGCGTTGCGCGACGCCGACGGCGGCACGGTCGAGCGCTGGGACGGGCTGCGGCTGCGGGCCGTCCGCAAGAACGACGGCCGCGGCCCCTGGGTGGCGCCGTTGCTCGGGCCCTACCTGGAGCGGACCGTCGGCGACCTCATCGGCGCCGAGGTGGCGGTGGTGGTGGAGCCGGCGCCGGTGGACGGGGCCGGCACGGGCGACCACGTGGCGCGGCGGCGGGAGCTGACCGCGTTGGCCGCCGGGCGGGCCTGCGGCCGGCCGGTGCGGGTGGACCACCGCCCGGACGGCCGCCCGGAGATCGCCGGGGGCCCCGGGCTGTCGGCCGCGCACGACGGGGACCTGACGCTCTGCGTGGTGGGCGCCGGAAGCCTCGGCTGCGACGTGGAGACGGTCACCGGCCGCACCGACGAGGACTGGGCGGCCCTGCTCGGCCCGTACGGCGACCTGGCCCGGCTCGTCGCGGAGCGGGACGGGTCGGCGGACACGGCGCGCACCCGGGTCTGGTCGGCGATGGAGTGCCTGCACAAGGCCGGCCGGGCGCCACGTTCGCCGCTGGCGCTGGTTTCCGCGGAGCGGGCCGGCTGGGTGGTGTTCGGCTCCGGGGAGCTGCGGATCGCCACCCTGGCGACCACGGTGCGGGACCGCACCGAGCCGCTGGTGTTCGCGATCCTGACGGAAGGGCGGAGGTGACCGGGATGAAGTACTTCGAATACCTGCACACGGTGGGCTTCGAGGAGACCAACCTCGTCGGCAACGTGTACTACGTCAACTACCTGCGGTGGCAGGGCCGGTGCCGGGAGATGTTCCTCAAGGAGCGCGCGCCCGAGGTGTTGGCCGACATCCGCGACGACCTGAAGCTGTTCACGTTGAAGGTGGACTGCGAGTTCTTCGCCGAGATCACCGCCTTCGACCAGGTCTCGATCCGGATGCGGCTGACCGAGCTGGCGCAGACGCAGGTCGAGTTCGGCTTCGACTACGTGCGGTTGGAGCCGGACGGGGGCGAGACCCTGATCGCCCGGGGACGCCAGCGCGTCGCCTGCATGCGCGGACCGAACACCAGGACGGTGCCCGCGCGGGTGCCGGAGGCGCTGGTGCGGGCGCTACAACCGTACGCGCTGAGCTGACGGCGCCGAGGAGGCCACAATGGACGTGCAGAAGGCAGCTCTCGACCTGACCGACGCTCGGCTGCTACGACGCGCCTTCGGCGCCTTCGCCACCGGCGTCACGGTGGTCACGGTGGGCGGGCCCACCCCGCACGGCATGACCGCGAACTCCTTCACCGCGGTCTCGCTGGACCCGCCGCTGGTGCTGGTCTGCGTGGACCGGCAGGCCATCATGCACCAGGGCCTGGCCGAGAACCCCTCGTTCGGGGTGTCGGTCCTGGCCGCCAACCAGGAGGGGGTGGCGCGATACTTCGCCGACCGGCGCCGGCCGGTCGGGGCGGAACAGTTCGACGCGGTGGACTGGACGCCGGGCCCGCACACCGGGGCGCCGTTGATCACCGGCGCCCTGGCCCACTTCGAGTGCGACCTGTGGCGCTCGTACGACGGCGGGGACCACTCCATCTTCGTCGGGCTGCTGCGGTCGGTGCACCGGCAACCCGACGACGAGGCGTTGTTGTTCCTGCACGGCCGCTTCCGGCAGGCCGTCCGAGAGCCGAGCGGGGTGGCCTGATGACCGCCACCGTCACCCCGGCCCGCCGGGTGCCGCCGGGGCCGCCCCGGCGGGCCGCCCTGTCGCTGCTGCTCACCATGGGTCGCGACCGGCTCGGCATGATGACCGGGGCCGCCGGCCGCTACGGCGACGCCGTCCGCCTGCCGGTGGGGCCGAAACAGCTCTACTTCTTCAACGGCCCGGAGCACGCCAAGCGCGTCCTGTCCGAGAACAGCGGCAACTATCGCAAGGGGCTCGGTCTGGTGCACGCCCGCCGGGCCCTCGGCGACGGCCTGCTCACCAGCGAGGGCCGGCTCTGGCGGGAGCAGCGCAAGGTGATCCAGCCGGCGTTCCAGGCGCGGCGGCTGAGCCGGTACGGCGCGCTGATCGGCGAGGAGGCGGTGGCGCTCGTCGCGCGGCTGCGCGCCGCCGCCGGCCGGGGGCCGGTGGACGTGTTGGAGGAGCTGACCGCGCTCACCCTCCAGGTGTTGGGGCGTAGCCTGCTCAACGCCGACCTGACCGCGCACGAGGGCATCGGTGAGTCGTTCGCCGCGGTGCAGGACCAGGCGATGTTCGAGTTGGCCTCGTTGAGCGCGGTGCCGATGTGGATCCCGCTGCCGCACCAGCTCCGGTTCCGCCGGGCCCGCCGGCATCTGCAACGGGTCGTCGACGAGCTGGTCGGCGCCCGGTCGGCCGAGGCGGGGGAGCAGGACGACGTGCTGTCCCGGCTGATCGTCTCGGCCGGGCGGGAGGCCGATCCCCGGGTCGGCCGGCAGCGGCTGCGCGACGAGCTGGTGACGCTGCTGCTGGCCGGGCACGAGACCACGGCCAGCACGCTGGGTTGGAGCCTGCACCTGCTGGACCGGCATCCCGAGGCGCGGCGGCGGCTGCGCGACGAGGCGCGGGAGGTGCTGGGCGACCGGGTGCCGACGCACGAGGACCTGCACCGGTTGCGCTACACCACGATGGTCGTGGAGGAGGCGATGCGGCTCTACCCGCCGGTGTGGATCCTGACCCGCGAGGTGATCGCCGACGACGAGGTCGGCGGATTCCACGTCCCGGCCGGCGCCGACCTGCTGATCTGCCCGTACACGCTGCACCGCAACCCGCGGCTGTGGGCCGATCCGGACCGCTTCGACCCGGAGCGGTTCAACCCGGAACGGTCGGGTGACCGGCCCCGCTACGCTTATCTGCCCTTCGGGGCGGGACCGCGGGTCTGCGTGGGCAGCAACCTGGGCATGATGGAGGCGGTGCTCGTGCTCGCGACGCTGGTGCGGGACCTGGACCTGGACGGTGTGCCGGGTCGGGTCGTGGTGCCGGAGCCGATGCTGTCGCTGCGGGTGCGCGGCGGACTGCCGATGACGGTGCGCCCCCGGTCCTGAGCCGGCCCCGGGGCCGTCACGCGGCGGCGACCTCCGCGACGACCCGGTGCAGCACCGCCTTGCGGCAGGCGAGCAGCCGCTCCAGCATCGCCGACTCCAGGGTGACCGGCACCAGGCGCAGCTCCACCGGGTCGGCGGTGCCCGCCTCGACCGGGCCGGCGGTGGCCTGGAGCACGCCGCGCGGCCGGGTTCGCAGGATGCCGCCGGGGACCACGTGGCAGAGCAGGTACCAGGGGCCCGGCGGGACCTCGTCGAGGTAGCAGGGACCGGGGCGGGTCAGGATGGTCGAGCGGACCGGACGGCAGCGCGGCACCGCGTCGGCGAACAGCGCCAGGAAGATCGGCCCGGCCGGGACGACGCCCGGTGGCAGGTGGATGTTGGCCCGGATGCCCGACGGCGGGGCGCCGGCCGACCCGTCCCGCCGGGTGCTGTCGCGGCGGACCCGACGCCGGTAGGTCGCCGGGGACAGACCCACGATGCGGGCGAACCGGGTGCTGAACGTGCCGATGCTGCGGTAGCCGACCAGCAGGCCGATGTGGGTCACGTTCATCTCGGTGGTGGACAGCAGGCGTTTCGCCTCGTGCAGGCGTAGGGCGCCGAGGAACTGGCCGGGTGACACGCCGGTCACCCGGCGGAACAGCCGGGTGAAGTGGAACTTGCTGAACCGCGCCTCGCGGGCCAGGTCGTCCACCGTGAGCGGCTCGGACAGCTTGTCGCACATGGTGTTGATGACACGTTCGACCGCGCGGTTGGCGCTGCTGCTCACACGATCCTCCACAATCGATGGACGGAACGCCGGTGGGCGCCGGCCGACGGGCCCCTACCCATGGGTGCCGCTCGATGTTAGGGGGACGAGAATCGCACGGTCAACACAGAACGCGATATGACAATTACTGTGCGGCATCACTTGTTCATGGGCATCGCAAGGAGGAAGATGCCGACCCTCTCCGGGGCGGACGAAGATTCCCTTCGACCGAGGCGGGGAGAGGACCCATGGGTACGACGCTGCGCACCTGTCCGCTCTGCGAGGCCGTCTGCGGCCTCCGGATCACGCTCGACGACGAGGGCCGGGTGTCCGCGGTGCACGGGGACGAGCACGACCCGTTCTCCCGTGGCTTCCTCTGCCCGAAGGGCGCCAGCCTGGGCCGGCTCGACGAGGACCCGGACCGGTTGCGCGGCCCGCTGGTCCGCGACCGGGGGCGGTGGCGGCCGGTGGACTGGGACCGCGCCTTCGCGCTCGTCGACGACGGGTTGAGCGGGGTGATCGACCGGCACGGTCGGCAGGCGCTGGCCCTCTACCTCGGCAACCCGACCTTCCACACCATGGCCGGGATCCTCTACCGCGGCCCGCTCGCCGCCGCGCTCGGCACCCGGAACGTCTTCTCCGCCAGCACCGTCGACCAGATGCCCAAGCACGTGGCGTGCGGGCTGATGCTCGGCGACCCGTGGGCGGTGGGGGTGCCGGACCTCGACCGCACCGACCACCTGCTGATCCTCGGCGCCAACCCGGCCGTCTCCAACGGCTCGCTCTGCGCCGCGCCGGACTTCCCGGGCCGGCTGAAGGCCCTGCGTGGGCGCGGCGGGCGGGTGGTCGTCGTCGACCCGCGCCGCACCCGGACCAGTGAGCTGGCCGACGAGCACGTCTTCGTGCGGCCGGGCACCGACCCGCTGCTGCTGTTCGGCATCGTGCACACCCTGCTCGCCGAGGGGCTCGACCGGGTCACGCTGCCGGTCGACGGGCTGGCCGAGCTGCGCGAGCTGGCCCGCGGCTTCGCCCCGGCCACCGTCGCCCCGGTCTGCGGAGTGCCGGTCGAGGTCATCGTCCGGCTGGCCCGCGAACTGGCCGCGGCCCCCACCGCGGCGGTGTACGGGCGCATCGGCACCTGCACCGTCGAGTTCGGCACCCTCGCGCAGTGGCTCATCGACGTGATCAACGTGCTCACCGGCAACCTCGACCGGCCCGGCGGGGTGATGTTCTCCCGGTGCGCCACCGCCGAGGTGCACCGCAGCCCCGAGCCGTACGTGCCGGGTCGCTGGCACAGCCGGGTGCGCGGTCTGCCCGAGACGCTCGGCGAGCTTCCGGCGGCCACCCTGGTCGACGAGATCGAGCAGCCCGGCGAGGGTCAGGTGCGGGCGCTGGTGACCGTCGCCGGCAACCCGGTGCTGTCCACACCGGACGGCGCCCGGTTGGACCGCGCGCTGCCCGGGCTCGACTTCATGGTCTGCGTCGACCCCTACCTGAACGAGACGACCCGGCACGCGCACGTGGTCCTGCCGCCACCGCGGATGCTCCAGATGCCGCACTACGACTTCCTGATCTCCACCATCACGGTGCGCAACTACGCCCGCTTCTCGCCGCCCTCGCTGCCCCTCGGCCCGGACCAGCGGTCCGAGGCGGAGATCATGTCCCGGCTGGTGATGATCGCGTCCGGGCACGGCGCGGACGCCGACCCCGAGGGGTTGACCGAGCAGATGCTCGCCGGCATGCTCCAGGCCGCCACCGCTACGCCGGGTTCCCCGGTGGCCGGCGTCGAGCCGGACGCGATCCGCGCCGGGCTCACCGGTGACAGCGGGCCGGAGCGGCTGCTCGACGCGATGCTGCGGATCGGCCCGTACGGGCTGTCGTTGGAGCGCCTGCGGGAGCACCCGCACGGCCTCGACCTCGGCCCGCTGGAACCCCGGCTGGCCGAGCTGCTGACGACCCCCACGGGTCGCGTGCAGCTCGCCCCGGCGCCCCTGGTCGCCGACGTCGACCGGCTGCGCGCCGCACTGGCCCGTCCCCGGCCGGACCTGGTGCTGATCGGCCGCCGTCACCTGCGTTCCAACAACAGTTGGATGCACAACGTGCCCCGGCTCACCGGCGGCAGCAACCGGTGCACGCTCCAGATCCATCCGGACGACGTGCGCCGGCTGGGGCTGGGCGACCGGGCGCGGATCACCTCGGCCGTGGGTGAGCTGGTGGTCGAGCTGGAACCCACCACGACGATCATGCCGGGCGTGGTCAGCCTGCCGCACGGCTGGGGGCACGGCGCGACCGGCCAGCGGGTGGCCCGGGCCGACGCGGGGGCGAACGCCAACGCGCTCACCGATGGCGGTGTGCTCGACGAACTCTCCGGCAACGCCGTGTTCAACGGTGTGCCGGTCCGGCTGGCCCGGCCGGAGGAGTCCGCGGCTCAGCTGAGCAAGTTGGAAGAAGAGCAAGCCTCACTTCGCCGGTAGCGTCGGGCCGTCCTGGCGGCGGGCGGGAGTTGCCCGCCGTCGCTGTGCGCCCGACGGGAGTCCCGCTGTGCTGAATAGACGGAACCTGATCGCGCTCGGTGGCGCCGTGGCCGGTGGGGCGTTGCTCGCCCAACGGGCCGCCTTCAGCAGCACCACCACCGGCAGCGCCCCACCGGTGGACCACGCCGGTCACCATCCGGCCCCGAAAGCCACCCAGAGCGCCCCGGCGCTGACCACCGAGGCGTTCCGGGTGCCGATGCCGCTGCCGCCGGTCGCCGCGCCGGTACGCTGCCTTCCCGACCGCGACGAGTACCTGCTCGACCTCCGGCCCGCCGACGTGGAGATCGTGCCCGGGCTGCGCACCGCCGCCTACACCTACGGCGGCAGTTTCGTCGGCCCGGTCATCCGGGCCCGGCGCGGGCGCCCCGTCCGGGTCGCCTTCCGCAACCGGCTGGACGTCGCGTCCAACGTGCACCTGCACGGCGGGCACGTCCCGGCCGACAGCGACGGGCACCCGATGGATCTCATCCAGCCCGGTGAGCGGCGCGTCTACGACTACCCGAACACCCAGCCGGGCACCACGCTCTGGTATCACGACCACGCGCACGGGGTGGAGGCCGAGCACGTCTACCGCGGCCTGCACGGCTTCTATCTGATCGAGGACGACGACGAGCGGCGCCTGGGCCTGCCGACCGGGTCGTACGACGTCCCGATCATGCTGCGGGACGCGCAGTTCGACCCGGACGGCGCATTCGTCTACGGCAATCCGGCCCTGCGCAACACCGTCCTGGCCAACGGACGGCCGCAGCCGTACTTCCCCGTCGACGCCCGGCGCTACCGGTTCCGGCTGCTCAACGCCAGCAACGAGGGCGTCTTCACGCTGCGCCTCGACGGCGCGCAGATCTGGCAGATCGGCACCGACGGCGGCCTCCTGCCCGCCCCGGTGGCCCGCTCCGAGATCAGCTTCGGCTCCGGTGAGCGGGTGGAGATCCTGGTCGACTTCTCCCGCCAGCGGCCCGGCACCAGCCTCACGCTGACCGACGCCGTGCGCGGGCCGGTGGTCCGCTTCGACGTGCGCCGGCGCGTCCGGGACACCAGCCGGCTGCCGGACCGGATGCGCGCCCTGCCCGACCTGCCGCCGGCGACCGTGGAGCGCGAGGTGCATCTCGCCTTCGACCTCAGCGGCGTGCCCACCGGCCTGGTCAACGGCAAGCCGTACGACCCGGAGCGGGTGGACTTCGTGGTCCGGCGCGGCGCCACCGAGATCTGGCGGGTCTACAACGACGACACCGAGTACGGCTTCCTGCACAACTTCCACATGCACCTGGTGCAGTTCCGGGTGCTCGACCGCGACGGCGCGCCGATGACACCTGATGACGCCGGGCTCAAGGACACCGTCACCGTGCCGCCCGGGACCTCGGTGCGGGTGCAGGCCACCTTCACCGACTTCCTCGGCCGCTACGCCTACCACTGCCACTTCCTGGAGCACTCCAGCGTGGGCATGATGGCGCAGATGGAGATCGTGCCCTGACGCCGCGTCCGGGCGGGGCGGGCCGGCAGCCCGCTCCGCCCGGAGGCACGCGACCGCGGGTCAGCCGAGCCGGGCCAGGTGGTCGCGGAACCGTCGGGCGTGCTCCGGCAGTTCCGGGTCGATCCGGCCGGGCACCGGCGCGTCGGGTTCGGTGAGCGCGGCGCGGATGAAGACGGGCGCGTCGGCGTCGGCCAGCGCGGCCCGCAGCTTGTCGGCGAACTGCTCCGGGCAGGACGTGTCGACGGTGCGGGCGTAGCCCGCCGCCCGCGCCCAGGCGCACAGGTCGACGTGGTGCGACGGGACCGCCTGACCACCGGTCGAGGCGTAGCAGCCGTCGTCGAGGACGACGTGCACCAGGGGCAGGCCGGGCACGGACCCCGCGGCGATCAGGCCCACCGGGTTCATCAGCAGCGCGCCGTCGCCGTCGACCACCACGGTGCGGCGGCGGGCCTCCAGCGCCACCCCGACGGCGATCGACGAGGCCAGCCCCATCGAGCCGGTCATGTAGAAGTGGTTGGGCCGGTCGTGCAGACCGGCCGCGATGCGGCAGGCGTAGCCGGTGGTGAAGATGACCGGCTCCCGGTCGGTGGCGGCGATGACGGTGGCGATCGCGCTCGTCTTGTTCACGGCCGCCACCCGAAGGCGTCCGGCGGGATCAGCAGCGCCGCGGGTCGACCCGGATCACGGACGACCTCGTACAGCTCACGCGCCGTCACGGCGGGGTCGGCCTCCGGTGTCAGCACCGCGGTGTGAATGCCCAGGTCCCGCAGCAGCGGCGCGGTCAACCGGCCCATCACCGTGTTCTCCGGCGTCGGGTCCGGGTGCACGCCCCGCAGGCTCACCACCAGCAGCATCGGGATCCGGTACGGGCTCACCAAGGAGGCCAGCGCGTTGACGCACTGGCCCAGCCCGGAGTTCTGCATGAGGACGACCGGACATCGGCCGGCGAGGGCGGCGCCGGCGGCCAGACCCACCGCGTTGTCCTCCCGGGTGACCGTCATCAGCCCCGCGCGGTCCTGCAGCGCGAGGTACAGCGGCGACAGGATGCCGCAGGGTGTGCCGTAGAAGCCGCCGAAGCCCGCACCGACCAGCTCGGTGCCGAGCATCTCGGCGGTGGTGGCGACCCGTTCCGTTACGGAGATCACGTCGTTCCCCCCATTTCGTGACCGGACCGCGGGCCGGGACGGCCGGGTTCCGGCAGAGCGCCTCCGCCCGAAGCGCCGGACCGGTGCCGTCGGCGGGCCCGTCGCGGGGCGGGAGGACGAGGCGGTGTCCGTGAGCGGACACAGCCCGGTCGTCAATCCTCATCGTGGCGGTGCGGAAGCACATCTTCCGGATTGCGCTGTTCGGCGGCGTCGGCCGGGGCGTCGGCAGAGCGCATCTGCGGAGATGCGGCCCGGTGCCGGGCGGTGTGAGGCTTTGCCGCAGGACGGGCCGGGGCGGCGTCGCCATCCCGGCCGCCCGGGGCGTGCGCCGCGCCGGGCCAGCCCAACGGAAGGGACCTGGAACGATGACCCTCACCTCGCCCGTGGTGGAGCGCGCCGCGTCCCGCCCGCCGGAGCCCGGCCTCACCCCCGCCGATCTGGTCGCCCGGGCCGAGGCCATGGCGCCGACCCTGGTCGCGCGGCAGGCCGAGACCGAGGAGCGCACCTACTACGCCGAGGACACCCACCGGGCGTTCGCCGAGGCCGGCTTCTACCGGATCACCGTGCCGCGCCGCTACGGCGGCTACGAGTTCGGCTTCGACACGTTCCTGCGGGTCGCGATGACGCTGGCCCGGGCGTGCCCGTCGACCGGGTGGATGTACTGCCTCGGCGCGGCCCACTCCCTGGTCGCCGCCACGCTGTTCAGCGAGAGCGCGCAGGAGGAGATGTTCCGGCAGGGCGACTTCATCGCGCCGGCCGTGGTGGCGCCCGGCGGCACCGCCCGCCGGACCCCCGAGGGCGACTGGGTGCTCGACGGTGTCTGGCGATACTGCTCCGGCGCGCCGTACGCCACCCACCTCATCGGGCATGCCCTGGTGGACGACCAGGACGGCGCCCCGCCGCGCCCGCTGCTGTTCGTGGCCCCCCGCGACCGGTGGCGGCTGCTCGACGACTGGGGCGCCCAGCTCGGTCTGCGGGGCAGCGGCTCGCACAGCATCGCCATCGAGAACGGTCGCATTCCCGGCCACTTCGGCCTGGACGGCACCCACCTGAGCGAGATCTCCGTGGTCGGCGGCACGCCGGGCCGGGCGCTGCACGAGCACCCGCAGTACGGCGGCGCGCCGTTGTCGTCGATGGCGCTGGAGGGCGCGGCGATCGGGGTGGCCATGGCCCAGGGGGCGCTGGACGCGTACGCCGAGCTGATGACCACGCGCACGACGATGTTCCCGCCCTTCGCGCGGCGCGTCGAGGACCCGGACTACCAGCGTTGGTACGCGCAGGCCGACGGCATGATCGTCGGCGCCGAAGCGGCGTTCCGGGACGCGACCCGGCAGTGGCACGAGCTGTGCGCCGGCGACCCGGCGGAGTTCACCCTGGAGCGTGACCTGCGCATCGCGCTGATCTGCCGGGAGGCGGCCGAGCTGGCGTGGCGGGCGGTCGAGCAGGTCATCCAGCCGACGGCCGGCACCTCCGCGGTCAAGGCGGGGGAGCGGTTGGAGCGCGTCTGGCGGGACCTGTCGACCGCGCACACGCACGCCGGGTTCGCGGTGCTGCTCACCACCGCCGCCGGCCGGATGTACACCCAGGCGCGTTTCGCCGCGGAACTGTCCGGCGGCCAGCCGGCCTGACCCGCCCTCCGCCCACGGACCCGCGCCGAGCCGGGCGGGTCGGTGGCGGCCATCCACGGAGAGGAAGTTCCATGACGGAGCAGACGCAGGGCGCGGCGGCGCGGCGCACGTCCCGACCGCTGACCGGCGACGAGTACGTGGAGAGCCTGCGCGACGACCGGGCGGTGTTCCTCTACGGCGAGCGGGTCAAGGACGTCACCACCCACCCGGCGTTCTGCAACCCGGTGCGGATGACGGCCCGGCTGTACGACGCGTTGCACGACCCGGCCCGCCGCGACGTGCTCACCGCACCCACCGACACCGGCAGCGACGGTTGGACGCATCCGTTCTACCGGACGCCGCACAGCGTCGAGGACCTGGTCGCCGACCAGCGGGCGATCGCCGAGTGGGCCCGGATGAGCTACGGCTGGATGGGGCGCAGTCCCGACTACAAGGCGTCGTTCCTCGGCACCCTCGGCGCGAACGCGGACTTCTACGACCCGTACGCCGACAACGCGCGTCGCTGGTATCGGGAGTCGCAGGAGAAGGTCCTGTTCTGGAACCACGCGATCGTGCACCCGCCGGTGGACCGCAACCGACCGCCGGACGAGGTGGCCGACGTCTACATCCGGGTGGAGAAGGAGACCGACGCCGGGCTGGTGGTCAGCGGGGCGAAGGTGGTGGCCACCGGGTCGGCGCTGAGCCACTACAACTTCATCGCCCACTTCGGACTGCCGATCCGCAAGCGCGAGTTCGCCCTGATCGCGACCGTGCCGATGGGCGCGCCGGGGGTGAAGCTGATCTGCCGGCCGTCCTACAGCGCCGCGGCGGCGGCGACCGGCACCCCGTTCGACTATCCGCTCTCCTCCCGGCTGGACGAGAACGACACCATCCTGGTGCTCGACAAGGTCCTCGTGCCGTGGGAGAACGTGTTCGTCTACGGCGCCCTCGGCAAGGTGGCGATGTTCGCCGGCTACTCCGGCTTCTCCGAGCGCTTCACGTTCCACGGCTGCACCCGGTTGGCGGTGAAGCTGGAGTTCCTCGCCGGCCTGCTGCTCAAGGCCGTGGAGATGACCGGCACGAAGGACTTCCGCGGGGTGCAGAGTCGCATCGGCGAGGTGCTGGCCTGGCGGAACCTGTTCTGGGCGCTGTCGGACGCCGCGGTGCGCAACCCCACCCCGTGGAAGAACGGCGCCCTGCTGCCCAACCCGCAGTACGGCATGGCGTACCGCTGGTTCATGCAGATCGGCTACCCCCGCGTCAAGGAGATCATCCAGCAGGACGTGGCCAGCGGGCTGATCTACGTCAACTCGGGCGCGGACGACTTCCGCAACCCGGAGGTGCGCCCCTACCTGGACCGGTTCCTGCGCGGCTCCGACGGCTCGTCGGCGCAGGAGCGGGTGAAGCTGATGAAGCTGCTCTGGGACGCCACCGGCACCGAGTTCGGCGGCCGGCACGAGCTGTACGAGCGCAACTACGCCGGCAACCACGAGAACACCCGGCTGGAACTGCTCTTCGCCCAGACCGCCGCCGGCCAGGTGGACGGCTACAAGGCCTTCGTCGACAGGTGCCTGAGCGAGTACGACCTGGACGGTTGGACGGTGCCGGACCTGACCAGCTTCGACGAGTTGCGCAAGGCCACCGGGGACATGCTGCACGGCTGACGCCACGCCGGTCGTCGCGCCGCCGGCGCAGAGAGCACGCTGGAAGATGTGCGACCCGGCCCGGACGAGCAAGCTGATGATGATCACTGGACGGGGGCCGGTGCCGTCGCCCGCGGCCTGACTGATCGCCGCACGCCGGTCGGCCGGCTCACGCCTCGACCGGGCCGTGCACCGCGCCGGGACCGGCGCCGTCGTCCACCGTCGCACGGAGGTGTCCCGTGACCGCCACCGCCACCCAGACCACCGTCCTGCCCACCCTGCTGCGGTTCCACGAGCAGGTGTCCGACGCGCTGCGTCGGGTCGGCGCGCGCCACGCCGGCACCGGCTTCCATCCCGAGTTCGCGCTTCCGGCGATCGACGACCGGGTCGCCGGATACTTCGCCGCGGCGGATCTCCGCATCGACGATCTCGGCGAGACGGCGGGCTGTCGACTGCTGCTGCTCGACCTGACCCGCAACCCCCGCACCCGGACCACCAAGACGGTCGCCTCGCTGGTCATGGTGGCCCGGGCGGTCCGGCACATCCAGCGCACCGGCGAACCCATCATGATCGTCACGCCGTCGTCGGCGAACAAGGCGACGGCCCTGCGCGACGCGGTGCTGCGGGCGTACGAGCACGAGCTGGTCACCCCGGCCCAGCTCCAGATCGTCACCGTGGTGCCCGGCGTGGCCCGGCACAAGCTGTGGGCGTCCCCGCTCGACGCGCCGGCCCGCAGCGGGCGGAACCCGATGTGCGTGCACCACGGCAGCCACCCGTCGGATGTCAAGGCCGTCGCCGAGGCGGCCGTCGCCGCGGTGACCCCCGAGCTGCGGCAGCGGCACGGCATCAACGTGTGGTATTCGCTCAGCCTGGACAACTACCGCCCGGCCGACACCGTGCGGGCCTTCGCCGAGCAGGAGCTGCGACCCGTGGCCCCCGGGGTGCGCCGGGTGCACGCGCACTCGGTGTCCAGCGCGTACGGGCTGCTCGGCCACCACTTCGGCACCACCCTCGCGCCGGGTGACACCCCGCCGCCGGGTTACCTGCTCGTGCAGCACCTGGCCACCCCGGACATGGTGCTCAGCCTGCACCGCGGGTCACCGGATCGCGCCGGCCTGCCGGCGTACCGCCTCGACCCCGCCTCCGGCCTGCACGTCCAGGACGAGGACCCGCGTTTCCCGGCGGCCACGCACGACCCCGACGAGAACCTGGAACCCACCTTCTACACCCGCACGCCGGTCACCTCGGACGAGATGAACGGGATCATCCGGGCCCAGGGCGGCGGCGGCATCGTGGTCTCGCTGCACGAGTGCCTGCAACGCTACGCCCGGATCCGTCACCTGCTCGCCGGCACCGACGTCCGGCTGCCCGCCGACCCGCGGCGGTTGCGGGAGTGGTCGCTGGTGATGGCGTTCACCGGGGTGCTCAACGCCCTGGAACGCGGCCTCGTCGAGGCGGACGAGATCATGGTGCACGGCTCCGGCAGCTACTCCACCGACGACTTCGACGTCGTCCCGGACGACCTGCTGACCACGGTGCCGGACGCCTCGGCGCTCGCCGACGTGCTGCTGCGCGCCGCCGCGGCGGACCGGCGGTGACGGCGGTGTCGACGCGCCGGTGGCGCCTGCGACAGCGCTACGCCTGGAGCAGCGAGGGCGGCCGGTGGGCGGCGCTGCACGGCCGCTGGGACAGCCGGCCGGGTCGTCGCTACCCGAGGCAGTTCCGGTCCACCTCGGTGCCGGGCGATGGCGCCAGCGTCGCCTACCACGGGCTGCCGGAGGGACCCACCTACGCCCTGCCGCACCTGTTCGACCGGCAGCGGCAGCGGTGCGCCTCGCCGGTGGCCGTGCGGGAGCTGCCGGCCCGGCGTTGGCCGGAGCTGACCACCACCACTGCCGACCTGCTGGTCGTGGGATGCTCGGCCCGGCAGGCCGCGCGGCTGCCCCGGGAACGCGCCCTGGTGCTGCCGTTCCGGATCAACCTGGTGATCGACGTCGACCCGGACGTCGAGGTCATGCGCCGGCGGATCTCCGGCAACGAGCGGCGCCAGTTCGCCAAGCTGCGCCGCCAGTACGAGTGGGAGTGGGAGACCAGCACCGACCCGGAGGACCTCGCCTGGTTTTACGAACGGATGCACCAGCCGACGATGGCCGGGCGGCACGGCGAGGGCACCCGCAGCACCGACCTGGACACCGCCGCCGAATGCCTGTTCGCCCGGGGCCACCTCTTCTTCGTCGCCGAGGGCGGCAAGCGGGTGGCCGGGGTGCTCTGCCGCCGCGACGACGGCACCGGCACGCTCACCATGCGACTGCTCGGCGTGCTCGACGGCGACGAGACCCACTACCGCAGCGGCGCGGTGAAGGCGGTCTATTATCTGGCCATGGAGTGGGCCTGCGCCAACGGCATCCGCCGGCTGGACCTCTCCGGCGGCGAGCCGTTCCCCGGCACGGGTGTGTTCCAGTTCAAGCGCCGGTTCCACCCGACGGTGACTCTGCCCGAGGACCACTTCCACGACAAGCGGCTCTGGCTGCGGATCGGGCGGGACACCCCGGCCGTGCGGGATCTGCTGGTCGACGTGCCGTTCTTCGCCATGGACGCCACCGGGGGCCTGGAGGTGGTCTACTTCGGCGACGCGAACCGGCCCGCCCGCACCGACCTCCGCGCGGGCGCCGGCCTGAGCGGCACCCGGACCATCGACCTCGACGAGTTCCTAGCCGGCGCGCCGACGTGACGGGGGCCGGTGTCGGCCTCGCGCCGGAGACCACCCGTCGGCAACGACTGTCGATGAGACTGGTGCTGCTCGGCATCGCCCTGACCTATCTCGCGGTCACCCTGGTCATCCCCGTGCTGCCGCTCTACGCCCGCGACCGGCTGCACGTGGACGCGGCCGTCATCGGTCTGCTGATGGGGGGCCCGGCGTTGACCGCGGTGGTGGCCCGGCCGCTGGCCGGGATGGTCGCCGACTGGCGGGGCGCGCGGGGCGCCTTCCTGTTCGGCGCGGCCACGGTGGCGGTCACCGGCGCGCTGTACCCGCTCTGCGTCAACACCACCCTGCTGGTCGCCGACCGGCTGGTGCTCGGTCTCGGCCAGGGCGCGAGCTTCGCCGCCGCGACCGTCTGGGTGGTGGATCTCGCCCCGGCGCATCGGCGGGGTTGGGCCATCGGCCTGGTCGGTCTGGTCAACTACCTGGTGCTGGCGCTCGGCGCGGCCGTCGGGCCGGCCATCCTGGCCGCCTCCGGCGGATACGGCGTGGTGTGGCTGCTCGCCGCCGCGCTGCCCGCCACCGGGGTCCTGCTCGGACTGTTCGCGGTCCGGCCGGCGCCGGCGCCGGCGCCGCCCGCCTCCGCCGCGGCGTCCGACGCGCCCGCCGCCGGCCGCTGGGCGGCGCTGGCCGCGATCGCCGCCCCGGGCGGGAGCCTGGCGCTGGCCTTCGTCGGGTACGCCACCCTGACCGGGTTCACCGTGGTCGCCCTCGACGAGCGGGGCGTCGCACACGGCGCTCTCGTGCTCAGCGCGTACGCGATAGCGGTCGCCGGGGCCCGTCTCGTGCTGGGCCGGGTGCCCGACCGGCTCGGCGTGCTGCCCACCCTCGGTCTCGCCTGCGCCGCCGAGGCGGTGGGCCTGCTGGTCATCGGGTTCGCCCCCACGCTGCCGGTGGCGGTGGCCGGCGGCGCGCTCACCGGCGTCGGCATGTCGCTCGTCTATCCGGCGCTCGGGCTGCGGGTGCTGAGCAACACCGACGGTCTGCCGCAGCGGCAGACGGCGGTGGCCTCGTTCGGCGCGTTCGTCGACATCGGCGCGGGGCTGGGCGGCCCGCTGGTCGGGCGGGCCGCCGGCCTGGTCGGCTATCCGGGCGCGTTCGGCCTGACCGCGGCGTTGGTCGGGGCGGCCTTCGTCGTCCAACTCCTGCCCGGCGGCCGGAGGCGGCGATGAGCCGCCTGGTGGTGCTCGGCAGCGGCCTGCTCGCCCGGGCGCTGTGCCACTCGCTCGCCGTGGTGGTCGACCGGCCGGTGACGGTCACCGTGCTGGCCCGCGACGTCGCGCGGGCCGCCGAGGTCGCCGACGTGTCCGCCGTCCGGGCGGCGCTCGGCGGCAACCCGGTGCGGTTCGCCGCCGAGGCGCTGGACGTCGCGGACGAGGCGGCCCTGGCCGCGGTCCTCCACCGGCTCGACCCGGCCTGGGTGGTGCAGTGCGCCTCCTACCAGTCGCCGTGGGAACGGCTCACCGCGCCGTCGGAGTGGACCCGGCTGCTCACCGCCGCCGGCTTCGGCGTGACCGCCCCGCTGCAGGCCGGGCTCGCCGTGCGCACCGCCGCCGCGCTGCGCCGTGCCGGCTCCTCGGCCCGGCTGCTCAACGCCTGCTTCCCGGACGCCGTCAACCCGCTGCTCACCGCGCTCGGGCTGCCGGTGACGGCGGGGCTCGGCAACGTCGCGCTGGTGACCGCCTCGCTGCGGCAGGCGTTGGGTCTGCGTCCGGACGACCGGCTGCGGGTCCTCGCCCATCACGTGCACCTGCACGCGCCGCGCCACCCGGCGGACGAGGCGCTCGCCTGGGTCGACGACCGCCAGGTGACCGGCGTGACCGAGGCGCTCACCCGGCAGCGGCGCACCGGCCGCCCCGAGTTGAACGCCATCACCGGTCACACCGCGGCCCTGCTGTTGCGCGACCTGATCGCCGGCCGCACGGTGGCCGCCAACCTGCCCGGCCCGGCCGGCCTGCCCGGGGGCTACCCGGTCCGGCTCGACCCGACCGGGGCGGTGACCCTGGACCTGCCCGCCGGGTGGGACCGGGACGCCGCGGTGGACTGGAACGACCGGGCCGGTCGACGGGACGGGTTCCGGCTCGCCGACGGTCGGGTCCGGTTCTCCGACGCGGCGCGTGCGGCGCTCGCCCCGTGGCTGCCCGAGTACGCGGCCGGCTTCCCGGTGGCCGACCTGCCCGGCGTGACCGCACGGCTGCTCGCGTTGCGGGAGGACCTGCGCGCGCGGCCCGGCCGGCCGGCCTGACCGGGCCGCCACGGTCAGGCCGGCGGCGGCAGCCAGCGCAGCACCGGCTGGCCGCCCAGCCGGCGCACGGTGTGGTAGCGCTCCACTATGGAGTCGTGGACGACCTCTCCGTCGACCCGGAACAGGGCGGTGGCCGCGGCCGTGGCCCCGAGGCGGGGCACCCCGACGGCGGGTGGCACGTCGGCGAGGGCGCACACCTCGGCCAGCGTGCGGCCGTCCTGGACGTGGTCGGCCAGGAGCAGGTCGAGCGGCGCGAGCACGTACGAGGGCAACGACCCGCCGGTGAGCCCGTCGAGCAGCCGGGCGGTGCTCTCGTCCCATCCGCCCCGGGGCAGGTCGAGGTCGCGGTGGCGTCCGGTGAGCACGGCGACCTCCACCTCCCGGATTCTCTCCCGCCCGGCGGTGACCAGCGCCGCCAGCCCGGTCAGACCGTACTCGCGGTAGAGCAGCGCGGCCTGCCGGAGGTGGTCGCCGTAGACGGTCCACAGCGGCGCCCGTCCGGCGCCCTGCCGGCCGTGCAGCAGGATGGCGCGCAGGGCCGGGGCGGGCACCACCGCGGCCGCCGCCCAGCAGCATCCGAGCAGTTCCGCCAGGCCCTCCTCCAGGCCCTTGATCCCGTAGGGCGTGCCGGCGCGGTCGGTCACCGTGTGCACCAGCTCGTGCGCCAGGATCGTCACGCTGTGGAACGGCCGCAGCCGGTCCCGTCGCAGGTGCACGGCCAGCTCCGTGCCGGCGGCGCGGGCCTGGTCCCGGCCGGGGACGAAGGCCGCCAGCCCGACGTCGCCGAACGGCGCGGGATACCTGTCGACCACGGACACCGGCCGGTCGTCGAGCGGCAGCCCGAGCGCGGCCAGCCGGGCCCGCACCGGCGCGACCGCGTCGTGCAGCGCCTGCTCGGCCGGGACGACTGCCGCCGGCACCTCGGCGTCGGCGATCGACCGCAACTCCTCGGCGAGCAGCCACCGCGTCGCCAGGTCGTCGTCGGCGAGCGGGCCGTCGGGCCGCGCCGCCGACGCCGCGCGTCGCAGCGCCGCCACCGGGTCGTCCCCGTCGGTCCGGTGCAGGTACGGGCCGGCGGCGTCGACGAACCGCTCGATGTTGGCGAATCGGGTGGGGGAGAGGTAGATGCCGGCGTAGAGCCGTTCGCGTAGGCGGGCCGCCGGGTCGGCGGCAACGTGCGGGGAGATCATCCTTCCATCCCCCCGGACGGCCCCCGGCGGCGTCAACTTCGTCCATGCGCACCTGCCGTCGAGGCGGCCCGACCCGTCGCACGGCGGAAGAAGATCCGCCCCCCGACCCGCTGCGAGACTGGACCCGGGCGGGGCCCGCCCGGTGCCCCCGGCCCGTCAGGGAGGCGTGATGGGTTCCCGTGAAGGCCACCGGCGATGACTGTCACCTCGTCGCGGCCCGCGAGCCGCACCAGGGACTGGGTGCGGGACGAGCTGTGGCTCCAGCACCGGCTGACCGGCGGCGCGTCCACCCCGCACGAGTGTCGGGCGCTGCGGATCGACGGACCGTTGGACGTGACCGCGCTGCGTCGGGCCTGGCGCCAGGTGTGCCGGCGGCATCCCGCCCTGCGCACCAGCGTCGAGGAGCGGCACGAGTTGCCGGCGGTCGTGGTGACCGGGGAAGGCGCGCCGGTGCGGTCGGTCGACGTCTCCGCCGATCCGCAGCCGGAGCGCCGGGCGGACGAGGTGTGCCGGGAGATCGCCGGCGCCCCGTTCCGGCTGGCCGAGGTCCCGCTGGCCCGACTGCTGGTGGTCCGGATCGCCCCGACCCGGCACCGGTTGATGCTGGTGACCCACCGCGCGGTCGCCGACGGCGCCGGCCCCGACCGGGTCCTCGCCGACCTGATCCGGGCCTACCCGGCCGCGGCGCGTCCCGCCCCGTCGGCCACCGTCGGACCGGCGGGTGCCGGACCCGGGTGGCCGGTCCCGGACGCCGGGCCGGCGCCGGTCGACGGGCCACCGTTCGCGCCGCCGGACGACCGGGCCGAGCCGATGCGGTGGTGGCGGGAGGCCCTGGCCGGCTGCCCGGCCACCCTGACCCTGCCGGCCGACCATCCGCGTCCCGGCGGCCCGTGCTGGCGGGCGGGCGTGGTGCGGTTCGACTGGGGAGCCGGGCCGGCCGCGGCGGTCGCCCGGCTCGCCGACGCCACCGGCACCACCGGCGGCGTGGTGCTGCTGGCCGCCGTGCACGCGCTGGTGCACCGGTGGACGGGCGCGGACCGGGTGACCGTCGGGTATCCGGTGGACACGCCGCCGCTCGAGGTCGGCCCGTACCGGAACCTGCTGGCCGTTCCCGTCGATCTGACCCGGTCGCCGCGGTTCGAGACCCAGGTGCGGCGGACCGCGGCGACGCTGCGGCGGGCCCGCGCCTACGGCGGGGTGCCGCTGCGCGACCTGGCCCGGGAGTGCGGCGTGCCGCCGCTGCCCGGTCGACTGCCGTGGTGCGACGTGCTGGTGGTGCCACCGTCCACCGTGACCGCGCCGGCCCGGCCCGGCTGGCACGCGGTGCCGCCGCCGTTCACCGGCACGGCGCGCACGGATCTGACCTTCGTGCTGGACCGCGTCGCCGGCACCGTCGCCGGGTCGCTGGAGTATCGCGCCGACCTCTTCACGCCGGAGACCGCCCGGCTGCTCGTCGACCAACTGCACACGCTGCTCGACGCGGCCCTGGCGCGCCCGCGGGTGCCCGTGTCCGCGCTGCCGGTGGACCCACCGCGGTCGGCGCCCCACCGCCCGCCGCAGGTCGTGGCGCCGGGCCGGACGGTCACCGAGGCCGTGCACCGGCTGGCGGTGCGCCAGCCGTGGAATCCCGCCGTCCGGTGGCAGGGGCGGTCGGTGTCCTACCGGGAGTTGGACGCCTGGGCCGCCGCCGTCGCCGGCCGGCTCGACGCGGCGGCCGGCACGGCGGTCGCCGTGCGGGTGCCCACCGGCCCCGGCCGCGTCGCCGCCCTGCTCGGGGTGCTGCGCAGCGGCGCCCACCTGCTCTGGTCCTCCGCCGGCGACGGCGGGCAACGGGGTCGGGCGGTGCTCGCCGACGTGCGCCCGCGCTGGCTGCTCACCGGGACGGACCAGGCCGACCCGCAGGCCGACTGGTACGCCCGGACGCACGACGGCCAGCTCCTGGCGGTCGACCGGCCGGCCGGCGAGCACCCCCCGGCCGGCCCGCCGCCGCCGGGGGCCCCGACCGCGCTGGCGTACGTCGCGCACACCTCCGGATCGACCGGCCGCCCGAAGGGGGTGCCGCAGACCCACGCCGCGCTGTTGCAGTTCGCGTCCTGGTTCGCCGCGACGTTCGACTGCCGTCCCGGGGTGCGGGTGGCGCAGTGGGTGGCGCCCGAACACGACCCCGCCATCTGCGAGGTCTTCGCCGCGCTGGTCGGCGGCGCCACCCTGTGTCCGGTGCCCGACGCCACCCGGGCCCACCCGGAGCGCCTGGTGCGCTGGCTCGCCGAGGAACGGGTGGACGTCTGGCAGACGGTGCCGAGTTTCGCCCGGGAGGCGGCCCGGGCGATGCGCGCCCTCGGTGTGCGTCCGCCACTGCGGCACCTGGTGCTGATGGGCGAGGCGGTCCCCGACGAACTGGTCGAGGAGCTGCGCGAGCTGCTGCCGGACACCGCCCTGAGCAACCTGTACGGCCCGACCGAGACGGTGGCCGCCACGTGCCACCGGATCGACGGGGCCGGCGGCGGCCGTACCCCGATCGGTCGGGCCATCCCGGGCCGGCGGGTGCTGGTGCTCGACGAGCGGGACCGGCTCTGCCCGGCCGGCGTCACCGGCGAGCTGGTCGTGGTCAGCCCCTACGTCACCCCCGGCTATCTGGGGGACGTCCCGGACGGCGGGGCGTTCCGGCCCGCTCCCTATCCGGTCGACGACGGCGAACGCTGGTACCGCACGGGCGACCTCGCCCGGCGCCGGGCGGACGGCGTGCTGGAGTTCCGGGGGCGCCGCGACCATCAGGTGAAGCTCCAGGGCCACCGGCTGGAGCTCACCGAGATCGAGGCGGCGCTGGCCGCGGACGACACCGTCGCCGAGTGTGCCGTGCTGCCGGTCCGCGACCGGGCGGGCCTGGTCGTGCGCCTGGTCGCGTACGTCCGGCCGGTGGCCGGTGCGGGGCAGCCGGGCCGCTGGCGCGAGCGGCTGCGCGCACGGTTCGGCGGGCTGTTGTTGCCGGTGACCTTCCGCGCCGTGCGGGCGCCGTTGCCCCGGACCGTGGTCGGCAAGGTGGACCGGGCCCGGCTGGACGCCACCGCCGCCGTGGACGCCGTGGAACGGTCGGGCTGGGCGGCGGCGGAGGCGGCCGTCGTCGAGGTCTGGGCGGATCTGATCGGCGCGACCGGGTTGACCCCGACCGACGACTTCTTCGACCGGGGCGGCGACCCGGTGCTCCTGCCCGCGCTGGCGGCGCGGCTGGCGCGCCGACGCGGCGTCGACGTGCACGCCTCGGACTGCTGGGCGGCGCCCACCGTCGCCGGGCAGGTGGCGTTGGTGCTGCGCGCCGGCGCGGACCGGCCGTGATCCGGCGGCACAGGGCACATCGGAAGATGCGGGACGGGGCCGGCGAATGCCAAGGTCAGGGGCGGGTCGGCCGCCGGTCGGCCCGCTTCAGCTGACCGCGCGGCGGAGGTCGTCCGACGCCCCCGCCGTGGGCTCGTGCCCACGGTCTCGGGTCGGCCGTCCGGACGCCCCGCCGCCGGAGTCGAGGAGGATCGATGGACATCACCACCGTGCCGTCGCGTACCGAGTTGGTCGACCGCGCCGCCGAGTTGGCGTCGACGTTGCGCGAGCACGCCGAGGAGGGCGAGCGCCTGCGTCGCCTGCCGGACGCGACGGTCAAGGCGCTCACCGACTCGGGGCTGCTGCGGATGCGGGTGCCGGTCCGGCACGGCGGCTACGAGTCGGACATGCGGACCGTCGCCGAGGTTCTCGCCCGGTTGGCCCGGGGTGACGGGTCGACGGCCTGGACCGCGGCGGTCTGGCTGATCAGCTCCTGGATGGTGGGGCTGTTCCCGGACGGGGTGCGGGAGGAGGTGTTCGCCGACCCGGACGTGCGGATCAGCGGCATCCTGAGCCCCAGCGCGATGGCCGTGCCGGCCGACGGCGGTTACGTGCTCAACGGCAGGTGGACGTTCAACACCGGCGCCCAGCAGAGCTCCTGGAACGTCAACGCCGCGGTCCTCGCCACCCCGGACGGCGGCCATGAGCCGATCATGACGCTGATCCCGATGGGCGACCTGACGGTCGTCGACGACTGGCACACCTCCGGCATGCGCGGCTCCGGCAGCATCACCACCATCGCCGAGAACGTGTTCCTGCCGAAGGAGCGGGTCATGCCGATGGTGCCGGTCATCCACGGGCAGCACCCGCGGCAGCAGGACGCCGCGGCGCCGATGTGGCGCAGCCCGTTCATGCCGATCGCCTGCACCACAGTGGGGTCGGTGGCGGTCGGGCTCGCGCAGGGCGCGCGGGACGCGTTCTTCGACCGGCTGCCCGGCCGCAAGATCACCTACACCGGCTACGACAACCAGAGCGAGGCCCCGCTGACCCACCTCCAGGTCTCCGACGCGGTGGTCCGGATCGACGAGGCCGAGTTCCACGACCACCGCAGCGCCGACCTGATCGACCGCAAGGCCGCCGCCGGTGAGCCCTGGAGCCTGGAGGAGCGGGCCCGGGTGCGGCTGGACCTGGGCGCGGTGTGCCAGCGGGCCAAGGAGGCGGTGGACGTCCTCGCCACCGCCAGCGGCGGCTCGTCCGTCTACACCGGAGTGCCGATCCAGCGCATCGTCCGCGACGTGCACACCCTGAGCCTGCACGCGATCATGCACCCGAACACCAACTTCGAGCTGTACGGCCGCATCCTCTGCGGCCTGGAGCCCAACACCCAGTACATCTGAGCGCCGGCCGGGGCCAGGACCGCAACGGCGGAGATGAGCCGGCCCTGGTCCCGGCGTGACCATGGGTACAGGCGATGTCACGTCGCGTGCGCCGCGCCCTTCCTTTCCGTCCTCGTCCACGGAGGATCCCCATGTCCCAGAAGCAGAACGGCGGACTCACCGCCCAGGAGATGCAACAGCGGATCGCGGCCATCTGGCGGGAGGTCCTCGGCGGTGCCGACGACCGGCCGGAGGCCACCTTCTTCGAGTTGAACGGTCAGTCCATCGCCGCGGTCCGGATCGTCGCGCGGATCGAGGACGAGCTCGGTGTCCAGGTCGACATGGGTGACCTGTTCGAGGATCCCGACCTCGCCACCTTCACCCGTGACGTGCTGGCCAAGGCGGACACCCTGGTGGCCGGCGGTGACCGGAGCTGAGCGTCCGGCGGACGACGTCGGCCGGTTGAGAGGAGGAACAGGATGCCAGAGCTGACCCGGGTGCGGGCCGACGCGGCGTTGGACGACGTGGTCGGCACGCTGGAGGAGGCGGGCGCGATCATCATCGAGGGCTTCGCGGAGCAGCACACCCTGCGCGGTCTCTGGGACGACCTGGGCCCGGTGCTGGCGAGGTCGGGCTACAGCGAGAGCGGCTACGACGGCCACAAGACGCGGCGGCTGTCCAGCCTGTTCCGGCGGAGCAGGCACGTGGTCCCGCTGGTGACCCAGCCGCTCTACCTGGAATCGGCGCGGCGGATCATGCAGAAGCCGGTGCACATGTGGGTGGGGCGGGCCCGGATCGAGGTGACGCCGACCATCCAGATCAGCGCCACCCAGGCCATCCAGATCGACCCGGGTCAGGGCAAGCAGCCGCTGCACCGCGACGACTCGCTGCACCTGCGCCGTCATCCCGGCCCGACCAGCCGGGTGCAGTTGATGCTCGCGATGAGCGAGTTCACCGCGGAGAACGGCGCGACCCTGGTCATCCCCGGCAGCCACCACTGGGACGACGAGCGTCCTCCGCGTTACTCGGAGACGGTGCCGGCGGCGATGCCGGCCGGCTCGGTCCTGCTCTGGCTCGGCGGCGTCTACCACGGTGGCGGCGCCAACACCACCGGGACGCCGCGGACCAGCCTCACCCTCTCGCTCGACCTGGGCAACCTCCGGCAGGAGGAGAACCAGTTCCTGGCCGTGCCGCGCGAGACCGTGCTGGAGCTGCCGGAGGAGGTCCGCCGGCTGCTCGGGTACGACCGCTGCCCGCCGGGTCTCGGCTGGTACGAGATGCAGGACCCGCACCTGCTGCTGGAGCGCAGCGAGTCCGAGCTGGCGGCGGTCCCGCCGAACCTGATCGGGCTCGGCAGCCCGCCGATCGTCAGCTGAACCGCTCACGGCCGCCACGACCGGTGCCGGCCACGACGCCGATCCGGCCCGACCGGGCCGTTGCCAGAAGGGAAGCCCCACATGAGCACCTCGTCACCCGCGGCCACCGCCGACGTCGCCACGGCGGCCCAGGCGGTGCCGCAACGCATCGTCGCCGCCTGGAAGAACAACGACGCCGACGCGTTCGCCGCGACCTTCACCGAGGACGGCAGCATGATCCTGCCGGGCGTCTACCTCGCCGGCCGGGACAAGATCCGCTCCTTCATGGCCGACGCCTTCGCCGGGCCGTACGCCGGCACCCAGGTCTTCGGCGAGCCGATCTCGCTCCGGCCGCTGTCGGAGAACGTGGTCCTGGTCATCACCAGGGGCGGTGTGCTCGCCCCCGGCGACACCGAGGTCGCCGAGGAGCGGTCCATCCGGGCCACCTGGACGCTGACCCGCGACGGCGACGGCTGGGCGCTCGCCGCCTACCAGAACACCCCGGCCAACGCCTGAGCCGCGGGTGGGGCCGGCGAACGCCCGGCCCCACCCGCGTTCCGGTCCGCGCTCGAACAGGGGAGGAAACGATGATCGCAGGCAGGGTCGTCTCGTCCGTGGTCCAACGGCAGGTCCACCACGTCACCCCGGTCGCGCCGGCGGACGCGGTCGGCCTGGTCGCCATGGTGTACGAGCAGGTGGCGGACGAGATGCGCCTGGTGGTGCCGCCGGCGCTGCTGCACTCGCCGGCGCCGGAGACGCTCGCCGCGTACTGGGTGCTCAGCCGGGAGCCGCTGATCGGCGCGCACGGCGACGCGCGGGTGACGAAGGAGGCGGTGGCGGCGGCCGTCTCGGTGGCGAACATCTGCCCCTACTGCGTCGACATGCACAGCGCCGGCATGTACGACCTCACCTCCGCCCAGGACGCCGAGGCGATCGCCGGCGACCGGGTCGAGGAGATCACCGACCCGAAGCTGCGGGCGGTCTCGGCGTGGGCGCGGACCCTGCACCAGCCCGACGACCGCGCGCCGGTGCCCGACGGGACCGGCCCGGCCGAGTACGCCGAGCTGCTCGGGGTCGCGGTCTCCTACCACTACGTCGCCCGGATGGTGAACGTCTTCCTGGCGAGCTTCCTGCTGCCGCCCGGCCTCGGGCCCCGGTCGCGGCAGCGCCTGAAGCGGGGTATCGGCCACGTGCTCGGTCCGACCCTGCGGGAGCCGCGGCGCCCGGGGCGCTCCCTGAACCTGCTCACCCCGGCGCCGTTGCCGGCGGACGCCGGGTGGGCGGCCGGGAGCCGCCGGATCGCCGACGCGGTGGCCCGCGCCTACGCGGCGTTCGAGCGGGCCGGCGCGCACGCGCTCAGCCCCGCGGTCCGGGCCCTGGTGACCGAGCGGTTGAGCCGGTGGCGGGGCGAGGACAGCGGCCTCAGCGCCCGGTGGTGCGAGGAGGCGATCGCGGACCTGCCGGACGCGGACCGGGCGGCGGCGCGGCTGGCCCTGCTCACCGCGCTGGCCTCCTACCGGGTGGACGACGAGGTGGTGGACGAGTTCCGCCGGCATCACCCCGACGACACCATCCTGGTCGAGGCGGCGGCGTGGGCGAGCTTCGCCGCGGCCCGGCAGATCGGCGCGCGGGCCGAACTGGCGCCGACCGGTGCGGACCAGGGCGCGCACCGCTCATGACCATCGTGCCGCGGCGCGGCGCCACGGACGTGCGGGCGACAGGCAGGAGGAGACATGGTGGCTGACGAGGCGGTCGGATCGCGGTCCGGATCGCTGTTCGAACGGTTGAACTCCGACCGGCACCGCCTGGCGGTGAACCTGTTCATGGTGGTCGTGATCGGCCACTGGGCCGAGCACCTGGCGCAGGCGTACCAGATCTGGGTGCTGGGGTGGCCGATCCCGCAGTCCCGCGGGGTGCTCGGACTGGCCTTCCCCTGGTTGATCACCTCGGAGTGGCTGCACTACGGCTACGCGATCGTGATGCTGGTCGGGCTGTTCCTGCTGCGCCGGGGATTCGTCGGGCGTAGCCGGCTCTGGTGGACGGTCGCCCTGGCCATCCAGTTCTGGCACCACATCGAGCACCTGTTGCTGCTGTTGCAGGCGCAGACCGGTCACCACCTGTTCGACCGCCCGGTGCCGACCAGCCTGCTGCAGCTTGTCGTGCCCCGGGTGGAGCTGCACCTGTTCTACAACACTGTCGTGTTCGTGCCGATGGTGGTCGCGATGTACCTGCACCTGCGGCCGAACCGGGCGGAGGCGGCGGGGATGGCGTGCGCCTGCGCCGGCCGTCCGGTGGCCGCGGCGTCATGACGCCACCGCGTCCGCCGGCGCCCCGACGCGCCCCGTGGCGGGGTCGCGTCGGGGCGCTGCTGGTGGTCCTCGTGGCAGGCGGCGTGTTGCTCCTCTCCCTGGTCGGGCCGGACGACGAGGTCCGCGTGGCCGGCCTGGACCCGGCGGACGGCGCACGGCTGACCGTGGTCCCGTCCGCGGTGACCGTGACCTTCACCGGCGACTTCCGACCGTCGGAGTACCACCTGTCGGTGTCCCGGGCCGACGGGGGACCGCCATTGGTCACCGGCGGTCCGCGGGTCGCCGGGCAGACGCTGGCGACGCCGATCGCCGTCACCGAACCGGGCTGGTACCTGATCGGGTACCACGTCTCGCTGCCGGACGGCGGCCAGCTGTCGGGCGTGACCCGTTTCCAGGTCGCGCCCGGGGCGGCGCTCCCGAACGGGCCGGCGCCGACCGCGGCGCCGGCGGCCCGGGCGGCCGGCGGGCACGTGCACGGCAGCAAGGACCCGCTGGGACTGGCCCTCGTCCTGCTCGACCTGGTCCTGCTCGTGGCGTTGAGCGGCCTGCTGCTGCACCGGTCCGCCGCGCGTCGGCGAGCGGTCGCCGACCGCAGCGGATGACCTCCCTGCGCGACGGGCCGGTCCCGTCGCCACCGCCGCCGCGACGCGGCGGCGACCACTGTCCCACCGCCCTGAAGGGGATTCCATGAGCACGTGGCGGAAACTGCGACGACGGGTGCTGACTCCGGCCGTCACCGAGACCACCCTCGAAACCCGGGGGTTCCATGTCAAGAGCCCGCAGGCGCGGGATCGACTGGAGGCGGTGGGACGGTCCTTCCTCACCGGGTACGCGATCGCGGCCGAGGCCCGCCGGCCGGCCGACGCCGAGCCGGTGCTGGACCAGTTGGACGCCACTCGGCGCGGCTTCGCGTACGAGGGTGCGGCCATGGCGCTCGCGGTGATGGACGCGCTGAGCCCGACCGGGGGCGACCGGGTGGCCCGGTTCCTCCGCGGCGAGGCGGACCGGCACGTCTACATGGCCTATGTCGGGGTGGGCTGGGCGATGGCGCGCGTCCCCGCCTTCCGGTGGTCCACCCTCCACGCCCCCGATCCGTTGCTGCGCTGGCTGGTGCTCGACGGCTACGGCTTCCACCAGGCGTACTTCCACACCTCCCGGTACGTCTACGAGCGGTACCGGGAGGCCACCTTCCGCTGGCCGACGGACGACCGGCACGGGTACGCCGTGCGCGCCATCGACCAGGGCATCGGCCGGGCCATGTGGTTCGTCGCCGGGACCGACGCGCAGGTGCTGACCCGGATGCTGAGCCGCTTCCCGCAGGAGAGGTTGCCGGACCTCTACGCCGGCGCCGGGCTGGCCGCCGCGTACGCGGGCGGCGCGGACCGGGCGGAGCTGGAGCGGTTCCGTCGGGACGCCGGACCGTACCGGGCGGAACTGGCCCAGGGTGCCGCCTTCGCGGCCGGCGCGCGGGTGCGGGCCGGGCTGGTGGTGCCGGGCCACCAGACCGCCACCGAGGTGTTGTGCGGGATGACCCCGGCGGAGGCGGCGCGGGTGACCGACGAGGCGCTCGTCGACCTGCCGGTGGACGGCGACGGCGAGGTTCCGGCCTACGAGCTGTGGCGGCGGCGGATCCGGGAGGCGCTGGTCTCGCTCGATCCCCGCTGACCCCGCGACACGTGGACACTCCCGGAAGCGTGGCTTCCGGGAGTGTCCGTTCGTCGGCTCAGGCTGCCCGCTCGTGGTCGGCGCCCAGCGCGGCGAGCTGCCCGGCCCGCACCACGTCCAGCGCGGTGCGCCGGACGTCGAGCAGGGCGAGCAGCACCGGCGGGTCGAGGCTGCGGACCGGGTGCAACCGCAGGTTCGCGCGCACCACCTCGCCGCGTCGGACGGTGACCGGGCCGTACGAGCCGACGCAGAGCTGTCCTTCGCCGTCGAAGACGCCGGTGACGGCCTCCTCCGGGCTGACGGCGACCGACTGCGCCAGCAGGTGCCAGGTGCCTTCCGGGACGTGGTCGAGCCGGAAGTTGCGCGGACCGTCCAGGATGGTGCAGCGCACCGGCCGGCCCTCCGGGATGCGGTTGGGGAACAGGCCCAGGAAGACGGTGCCGGCGGCGTGCCCGTCGCGGTGGGTCACCCGGCCACGCAGGTTGCCGCCGGCGCTGGCCGGCGGTTGCTGGGGGATGTGGGTGACGTGCCCGCCGAGGCGGCGGAACGAGGTCGGGGAGAGCCCGACGCTGCGGGTGAACCGGGTGCTGAAGGTGCCGACGCTTGTGTAGCCGACCCGGAGGCTGATCTCGGCCACGTTCATCGAGCTGTTCACCAGCAGCTTCTTCGCCTCGGCCAGTCGGACGGCGGAGAGGAAGCGCCCGGGGGAGATCCCGGTGACCCGCTGGAAGAGCCGGGAGAAGTGGAACTTGCTGAACAGCGCGGCCTTCGCCATGTCGTCGATCGTCAGCGGTTCGCCGAGGTTCGACCGGATGGTCTTGATGACGCGCTCTACTGCTTCTTCGGCCTGGTCTGTCACGACGCCCCCCGGGACATGCTCGTCAACCGTTCGCGCCGGGTCAGCAGTTGAGAAGTGGGCATTGGCCACGTGGGTGCTCGGGCAAATCGAACCGTCGGCGCTTCACGGCTCGTTGTTTGTCCTGCTGGTCAATGCCTGGGTCGTGGAAGATGCTAGCGGACCCATCTCCGCCCAGCAAACGGTTCCCGGTGAGTTCTTCAAAATTGCTGTCACCCCGCTGGTTAACATCAGTTCACGTCCCCTTCTCCCAATCCCGCGCTGTTCGGTGACTCAAGGCATTGACGGACATCATGATCTACCGAGCGTAAGGCGCCTTGCGTCATTTGCGGCATTGGGGGCTTTCGTGCTGACGGCGCGAGGCCCTGCCGAGGTGGGTGCGGGTGCCGTCGATTCGCTGTCACGGCCTCGGGCCGACGCTCGGCATCCGGCCTCTACCGGCGGAAACTCGGTTTCTGCCGCTGACTCGGCGGGGTGTCGGCGGGTCGGCCGGCCGCCCGGCACGGGTTCGTGCGGGTGGCTCGAACACGCTCCGTGAGCGGCACGTCACTGCGCAATTCTCAAGAAGACATTCGGCGGCGAGTGGCACAGGATGACGGTGGCAGGCGGCGTCCCGGGCTGGGTATCGACGACCTCGCGGCAAGGGCCGTGGAGGGTTCCACAACGGCTCCGACCGCTGCACCGGCAATTCGGGCGTCTGTTCGGAAAGCTTGATCGGAGAATTGTTGAAATTGCTGCCTGTCGAATACTGCCGGTCGCCGAAAAATGGTGCCCGCAGATCCCGGCCGGCACCTGAGGTGCTACCGGACCGTACCGGATCCGACCGGCAAGCTCCCCGACCCGGCCGCCGTGGTCGACCCGGGCGACCTGGCGATCCGTCTATCTGAGGAGGACCGTTGCCATCGCAACCCGTAGGCGTGGTGCGCCGACTGACCCCGGCCCTGGTGGTGCTGGTGCTGGTCAGCGGGCTCTTCCTCGCCGCCCGACTCCCTTCCGCGTCCGCCGCGGACCGCGCCGAGATGGCCTCGCGTTTCCGCTTCACCGAGATGCCGATCGCACTGCCACCCGGTCTGCCGCAGCGTACCGTCCGCGAGGTCAACCCCAAGTACCGGGAGATCCGGTCGTGGATCTCCTCGGTCGGCGCGGCGATCGCGGTCAACGACCTGGACGGTGGCGGCAGGCCCGACGACCTGTGTCTGGTGGACACCCGAAGCGACACCGCCGTGGTCACCCCCGCGCCGAACAGTGCACAGAGCTACCCGCCTTTCGTCCTCGACCCGGCGCCGCTGCCCATGGGGCCGGCGATCGCCCCGATGGGCTGCGTGCCCGGCGACTTCAACGCCGACGGGCGGATGGACCTGCTCGTCTACTACTGGGGACGGACTCCGGTGTTGTTCCTGCACCGGCCGGGCGCCGGCCCGCTCACGCTCGCCACGTTCGCCCCGACCGAGCTGCTGCCCACCAGCCCGGACGCCGCCGGCCGCTACCAGGGCAAGCTGTGGAACACCAACGCCGTTGCGGTGGCCGACTTCGACGGCGACGGCCACCCCGACCTGGGCGTCTTCAACTACTTCCCGGACACCCAGGTGCTCGACCCGCACGGGCTGCCCAACGTGCAGATGAACCACTCCATGTCGCGGGCGCAGAACGCCGGTGGCGCGCACATCATGCGGTGGACCTCGGCAACCGGCGGGGCGAAACCCTCGGTGCACTACGAGGAGCAGCCGGCCATCGCCCCCGAGTTCGCCACCGGCTGGACCCTGGGCGCCGGCTCCGCCGACCTCGACGGTGATCTGCTGCCCGAACTGTACGTGGCGAACGACTTCGGCAACGACCGGTTCTTCCACAACCGCTCCACCCCCGGCCGCATCCGGTTCACCCTGGCGGAGGGCCGCCGCGGCGCCTTCACGCCGAAGTCGCTGGTGCTCGGCCACGACTCGTTCAAGGGGATGGGCATCGACTTCGGCGACCTCGGCGGCACCGGCCGCTTCGACATGTTCGTCAGCAACATCACCGAGTCCTGGGGCCTTGAGGAGAGCAACTTCGTCTGGCGCAACAACGCCTCCGGCCCGCAGGACGCCCGGCGCAAGATGCTCCGCGGCACGGCGCCGTTCGACAACAAGGCCGCCGAGGCGAACCTGGCCTGGGTCGGCTGGGGCTGGGACGCCAAGATGGCCGACTTCGACAACAGCGGCAACCTCGCCGTGGTGCAGACCAGCGGCTTCGTCAAGGGCGACATCAACCGGTTCAACTGGCTCCAGGAACTGGCCATGAGCAACGACCTGATGCTTCAGGAACCCGCCATGTGGCCGAAGGCGGAGCCGGGCGACGACATCGCCGGGGAGAACCACCTCGCGTTCTGGGCCCCGGAGGGCAACGGCCGGTACACCGACCTGAGCAAGGAACTCGGCCTCGCGGTCCGGGTGCCGACCCGCGGCGTGGCGGTGGCCGACACCGACGGCGACGGCGGCCAGGACTTCGCCGTCGCCCGACAGTGGGGGCCGCCCGCCTTCTACCACAACGACAAGCCGGGTCGCGGCAACTTCCTCGGGCTGCGACTGCTCCGCCCGGCCGAGGACGGCACGCCCGGCACCCCCGCGTACGGCGCGCAGGTGAAGATCACCGCCGCCGACGGCGGCACCCGGATCGCCCAGCTCGACGGCGGCGGCGGTCACGCCGGCAAGCGCAGCTTCGAGGTCTTCTTCGGCCTGGGCGCCGCGGGTGACCGGCCGGTCGCGGCGGAGCTGAGCTGGCGCGACCTCGACGGTGCCACGCACAAGCAGACTCTGACACTCGACGCCGGCTGGCACGACGTGCTGCTGACCGGCCAGGCCCAGGAGGTGGCGCCGCGATGACCGACGTGAGGGACCTGAGAACGACCGATCGTGAGCCGGCCGGCGAGCCGGTCGCGCCGAAGCTGTCCGGCCTGGCCCCGCTGCCGGACACCTCGACCGGACGGCCGGCGGTGGAGCGCGTCGGCAGGCGCGACCCGCGCTATCTGGCGCTGCGCAACTTCGCCATCTCGATGAGCATCCTGAACGTGCTCGGCTACACCGTGCTCGGCTTCGAGCAGCCCTGGACCTGGCCCGTCTTCGCGCTCCTGGTCGGCTACACCACCGAGATCGTGGTCGAGCTGGTCTCGGCCTGGGCCGAGCGCCGGCCCACCGCCTTCAGCCAGCACGGCCTCTGGGGCTTCTACACCTTCCTGCTGCCGACGCACATCACCAGCCTCGCGGTCAACATGCTGCTCTACGCCAACGACCGGTTCTGGCCGATCGCCTTCGGCGTGGTCGTCGCGGTCGCGCAGAAGGCCGTGCTCCGGGCGCCCATCAAGGGGCGGATGCGCCACTTCATGAACCCGTCGAACCTCGGCATCACCGTGGTGCTGCTGCTGTTTCCGTGGGTCAACATCGCGCCGCCGTACCACTTCACCGAGTCGGTGCCGGACGTCATCCGGATCGGCCTGCCGGTCGTGATCCTCACCGCCGGGACCGTGCTCAACGGGGTGCTGACGAAGAAGGTCCCGCTGATCCTCGGCTGGCTCGGGTCCTTCGTGATCCAGGCGCTCATCCGGCACTGGGGCTGGGACGTGGCCCTCTGGGCGGCCCTGGTCCCGATGACCGGCGTCGCCTTCATCCTGTTCACCAACTACATGATCACCGACCCGGGCACCACGCCCACGTCGGGCCGGATGCAGTTCATGTTCGGCTCCTCGGTCGGCCTGGTCTACGGGCTGCTGATGCTGTTCAACGTCGTCTACACGTTGTTCTTCGCGGTCTGCATCGTCTGCCTCGTGCGGGGCCTGTTCTGGTGGGGCAAGTGGCTCGGCGAGCGCCGGGCCACCGCGACCGCCGCGCCACCAGCCGTCACCTCCGCCGCCTGACCGCGCCGCGGCCGGGCCCGGACGGATCCCCGTCCGGGCCCGGCCGGCGGAGCGTTCCGTCGCCGCCCCGACCGGCCGCACCACGGCCGGTCGGGGCGGACGTCCTGGACGGGGCGTCGAGTGCGCAACATGGAAGATGCGCCGGCCGTGAATCCGTCGCTAGCTTGGGCCGACATCCGACGGCGCTGAGTGGGGGGGCCGTGGCCACATCGCATGTCGGCTGGGCCCGTCACGGTGCCCGGCGGCCGGCTCGTCGGTGCCCGGGGCGCGTCCGGCACCGGCCCGGTCCCGGCGCGCACGCCGCCGATCAGGACGGTGCCGATCCACGTCAGGCCACCGCCACGACGGGCCCCGCCAGCGGCTCCTGCGCGGCCCGCAGCCGGGCGTCGGTGGCGGCGAGCAGCTCGGTGAGGGTGCGGTCGTGGCGCGGCACGGCGGAATAGAGCGGCTCGAACCGGGCGCCCCGCAGGCGCTTCGCCTGGCGGCCGGTCGGGCCGAGCATGATCCGCCGCAGGCCGTTGGCGTAGGCGTACTCGATCGGCAGGTAGTACGCGGCGTTGAAGTATCCGGCGACGGCCCGGCTGTCGGGCAGCAACAGCCCCGCGCTGTAGAGCAGCAGGTCGCCGTCGCCGATCAGGAGGACCGCGCTGGCGACGGGACGGCCCCCGGCGCTGACCGTCGTCAACAGCAGGCGGTCCCCGAAGTGGTCGAGGAGCCGCTCGTACACCGCCCGTGCCTCCGCCTCGTTCCGGTCGCTCCCGCGCTGGCGGTATCCGGCGACGTTGAGCGACGCGGCGGCCGCGAGGTGGGGGCGGGCCCGCTCGCCGACGTGGACCTCCGCCCGCCCGCCGGCCAGCGCGGCGATCTCGCGGCGCACGTTGCCGCGGCGTCCCTTCGGGAGCGCGGCCAGATAGTCCCGCATGCTGTCGCCCGGCAGGTCCAGGACGGGATAGAGGTCGGTCACGCCGACCGCGAAGTCGTTCGCCGCGAGCGCGTCCAGCAGTGGATCGCCGGCGGGGCAGTGCAGCACGGCCGGCGTCGCGCCCCGCTGGCGGGCATATTCGACGAACGTGGCGACAAGCGTGGACAGCCGATCGGGGTGGGGCGTGGTCGCGGCCACCACGGGCGAGCCGTAACCGGTGGCGGCGCAGACGAGCTGGCGCGGATGGGCCTGCCGGGCCCGCGCGACGAGATCCTCGTCGCCGCCCGCCTCACCGACCAGCCCACCCACGACGTCGACGATGTTCATCCGGGTCGGCGGGCACAGGCTGGCGCGCAGCCAGAGCGCGGGACCGCCGTCGAGGCCGAGGAAGGACACCGGCTCGCTGGTGCCCGCCGCCCACGCCGAACTCTCCCGCGGGTCACGGGCCCGCGCCGGCCACCAGCCGACGGCCGACGCGGGATCGGTGACGTCACGGACGCCCGCGGGCGCCGTGGCGACGGTGACGGCGCGTGCGGCGGCCTCGGCGGCGGCCTCGGCGGCGTCCGCCGTCGGGCCGGTGGCGATGACCCGGCCGGCACGGTCCCACGAGGACACCAGCGGGTCGATCCGGTCACCGGGTGCGCGGGTGATCCGCACGCCGACGACGCCGGGCATCGCCGCGGCCTCGTCCACGCCGTGCACGCCCACGACCACGCCGGGCTCGGCGGTCAGGAACCGGACGCAGGCCGCCCGCGCGGCCCCGGCGGGCCGGGACGGCACCTGGCCGGACAGCACGGTCACGAGGTCGGCGACGATGTTGCCGCCGTAGGCCAGGTCCAGCAGGGGGATGAGTTCGTCGCCGGGCAGCCGGCCGGCGCACTCGACCAGGTGCGGCACGCCACCGACGAGGATCCACTCGCTGTGCAGCGTGCCGCTGCCGAACCCGATGGCCTTCACGAACGTACGCAGGTCGTCGAGGAGCCGGTCGGCGAGCCCGGGCGCGACGGCGGCCGGCAGCACGTGACCCAGCTCGATCGGGTGACGGCCGCCGGCCACCGACTTGGCCGTCAGGTTGGCGAAGACGACCTCGCCCTCGTGGACCAGCGCCTCCACGCTCATCTCGGGCCCGTCCAGGCGGGACTCGACGAGGTAGCGGGGCCGGAACCTGCGGGGGGCCCGCATGGCCGGCTCGTCGGCGCCGATCGTCCGCTGCCAGGCCGCGGCGACGTCGTCGTCGGCGGTGAGCAGCTGCACGCCGACGCTGGCCTGGAGATTGGCCGGTTTGAGCACGTACGACGGGCGACCGAAGGCCCGCACGTCGGCCTCCGAGGTCACCTCCGTCCACGCCGGCTGCGCCAGCCCGGCCTGCTGGGCGGCGTCGCGCAGCAGGATCTTGTCGCGCAGGATCCGGGCCGCGGCGGGGCCGGCGCCGGGCAGGCCGAGCCGATGCGCCAGCTCGGCCGCGGCGACGACGCCGTATTCCTGGCCGGGGAAGACGACCGAGACGTCGTCGGGCAGGTCGAGGCCGGCCATCGCCGCCCGGGCCGCCTCCTCGTCCTGGATCGGGGCCTCGCGGAGCGCGGCGACACAGCCGCGTGCCCGCAGCGCGTCACGCAGCCCACGCGCCGCGATCACGTCCGGGTCGTCGACCACGATCAGGCTGGCCGCGGGCAGCGCCTGGTCGAGGGCGGGCAGCAGGGCCACGCCGCAGCCGACCATGACGGCGGTCCTCTTCATCGCCTGGACTCCTCTATGGTGTGAAACCGTATTAACCTAGCAAAACACTCACATTAGACCATTCTCCATATACCCACAAGGAGCTGTGGATGGGCCGGATCCGCCAGTACCTCCGCGAGTACGTACCGAGCAGTCGCGCCGGAAGGACGCTGGCCGCGGTGGCCGTCGTCGATTCGGTCGGAACCGGCCTCTACCTGGCCGGGTCGATGCTGTACTTCGTCCGCGGCATCGGCCTGTCCGCAACCGGCGTGGGCCAGGGCCTCGCGCTCGCCGGCGTGGTCGGTCTCGCCACCACGGTCCCGCTTGGCCTGATCGGCGACCGCATCGGCGTCAAGCGCATGCTCATGCTGTTGCAGACCTGGCGCGCGCTCATGCTGGTCGCCCTGGCGTTCGCCACCGACCTGACCGGCTTCGTGGTGGCGGCCGTCGGGCTCACCATCGCCGTGCGCTCGGCCACCCCGGCGTCCCAGGCGGTGGTGGCCGCGGTGATGACCGGCCCGGACCGGGTGACGACGATGGCGTTGATGCGGTCGATCCGCAACGTCGGATATTCGCTCGGCGCGTTGCTGACCGTGCCCATCTTCGCGGCCGACACGCTCTGGGCCTACCGCTCGATCCTGCTGACCAACGCCGCCACCTTCCTGGGCGCGGTGGTCCTGCTCGCCACACTGCGGGTGGCCCCCGGCACGGTCGTGCCGGTGAGCGCACGCAAGCAGTACCCGACCGGGCTGTGGGACTGGCGACTGCTGCTCGTGGCCCTGCTCAACGGCGTGTTCTCACTGCACACCGTGATCCTCGCCGTCGGCGTGCCACTGTGGGCGCTCGCCGTGGACGCACCCCTCTGGCTGGTGTCCGTGCTGTTCGTCCTCAACACCGTGCTCGCGGTGCTGCTCCAGGTCGCGACCGCCCGGGGCAGCGACCAGCCCGGCTTCGGCGAACGGGCCCTCATCCGCAGCGCGTACGCGCTGATCCTCTGTTGCGTCCTGTTCGCCGCCGCGCCGCTCGGCGGCGGGTACGTCGTCGTGGTGGCGCTGATCGCCGGCATGGTCGCGCTGACCGGTGGCGAGCTGTGGCACTCGGCCGGCTCCTGGGAGCTGGCCTTCCGCCTGGCGCCGCCGGCCCAGCGCGCCGAGTATCTCGCGGTGTTCAACCTCGGCCCGGCCGTCACCGACATCGCCGGGCCGCTGCTGCTCACCGCGGTGGTGGCCTACCGGTCCCCGGGCTGGTTGGCGCTTGCCGTGCTGCTCGCCGGGATGGGGCTCACGATCAGGGTGATCGTGCGTACCGCGGAGCGCCAGGCCGCCGCCCGGGACGAGACGCCGTCGCCGGACGGCGACGCCCGCGCGTACGCCGAGCCGGCCGGCCAGGCGGGTCAGCCGGTCGGCGGTCGACCGGCCGACCCGGCCGAGCCGGCCGTCTCCGGCCCGGTCGACCACGGTCCCAGCCTCAGCCGCTGAGGCTTCCCCGCCACGGCTGTCCGGTCCGCGGGGCAGCCGTGCGGGGACACCGACGTCGGTCCCGCCGTCCCCCGGCGACGGGCCGGAACCGGCTTGGCGGGGGCCGGACTCCCGTGACACGGTGTGGCAGATGTTTCCCGGACCGACAGGAGCAGTCGTGGACGGACCGCCCAGCCGGATCTCGATCCGGGTCGTGGTGCCCGATCCCGGCCGCTCCGGCGTCGACGTGGAGACGCGGATCCTCGTCGACGACCGGCCGGTCGTCGCGGAGGCCTTCACCGATGGCCCGGCCGCGTCGCCCGAGGACCTGCTCGGCCCGGACGGTCCGCTGCACGCGCACGTCGTTCCGCACGAGGTGCGGTTGGCGGTGGCCGACTGCGCCGAGGGGTGTTGCGGCGCGCTCCACGTGACCGTCGAGCGGCGTGGTGACCGCGTGGTGTGGCGGGACTGGCGCAACCCGGACGATCCCGACGTCGCCCTGCCCACGTTCACGTTCGACGCTGCCGGGTACGACGCCGAGATCATTCGTGCCGGGTCCGACCACACCTGGGAGTGGCACGAGCGGACGGTGGCTCGCCACGTGCGCCGACGTCTGGCCGCCGAGCCGGAGCTGATGACCAGGTGGGACTGCCACCCGATCTGGACGGCGGCTCGGCCGGGCGACCGGGAACGCGTCGACGTGTCGTACCTCCTCTCCGGCGCGAGCGGCGATCCGTTCCTCCAGTTCGTGGCCGTGCTCGGCGTTCCCCCGGGTGACCCGGCGGTGGTCGCCGACGACCTCGTCCGGGCCTGTGCGAGGACGACCCGCGCCGGCAGGACCGGCTGACCGGCGGCAGCGAGCAAGCCGCCCGGCACTTCGATTTCCGGTGGCCTTACCGGACGGGGGACTGAACCGGGTCAGACCGTCCGGTAAGGCGCGTCTGGCGACCGGGGCCGCGGTGCCGCGGCGCGACGACGCCGCGGCACCGCCGTGCGTCAGGCGACGGCGCCGGTGACCGAGGCCCCGGCCTTGGTGATCCGGTACGTGGTCCTCGCGCCGCTCCAGTAGTGGAAGGTGAGGGTGACGGTGCCGTCGTTGACCTCGGCGAAGAACTCCGGCTTCAGGATGATGGTGTTGGCGGTGTAGTCGGGTTGGAAGTTCTCCCAGTACGCCTTGAACGGCGTCCAGTTGGCCGGGCCGGCGGGGCTGCCGTCGGCGTAGGTGGCCTCCATGGTGGCGAGTTGATCGCCGCGGAACTGGGTGGGGACGGCGAAGGACGAGGTCGTCCCGGTGGCGTTCGACTGGGTGGGCGGTGCGGAGCTGATGATGTCGATCCGCCAGGGCGTGCCCTGGGAGAAGCGGGCCTCGATGCTGGAGTTGACGCCGTACGCCCGGTTGCCGACCAGCCGGGTCAGCGCCGCCGGGGTGAGCGTGAGGGTGGTGCCGGCGATCGTGTAGTCGGTGCCGTTGGTCAGCGGGGCGCCGCCCTGCCGGAGGTCGCGGAACGTCAGGCCGTTGAGGTTGAGCGTGAGTGACCTCGCGGTGATCGTGCCGGTACGCGGCACGTACACCTGGTCGGTGGTGGCGGTGCCGGAGCGGGTGCTCCAGCTCGCGCGGAGCATGTCGTACACGCCCTGGTCGCGCCAGCGCAGCTCGGTGCGGTCGAGGAACTGGCCGGCGTCCCACAGCATCGTGGTGAGTTTGCGGGTGCGGGCGTGGTAGCCGACCGCCTCCAGATATTTGAGGAACTCACCTCGCTCGATGATGCCGGGCCGGGTGTGGTCCCAGGCGAGCAGCGCCCACTCGCCGATGACGACCGGGATGCCGCGGGCGACGAACGTGTCGTGGACCCGGTCGAACGTGCCCACCAGGTCCTGCTCGACGTCGGCGTTGTAGCGGGTGCCGCCGGCGATGTTCACGCTGAACGGCCACCAGCCGTAGAAGTGCACGGTCGCGGCGAGGTTGGCGTCGTCGAGTTGGTCGATGCCGTCCGCCAGCGCGTCCAGTCGGGCCTGTTCCCCGCTGGTGTGCAGGGTGGGCAGGACCAGCAGCCGGGTGGCGTTGGTGCCGCCGGTAGCGCGCACGAGGTGGACGAACTCGGCGTTGAGTTCCCGCGTCGCGGTGTCGCCCTGCGCGTCGGTGACGTCGGTGAACTGCGGTTCGTTGATGCTCTCGAAGACCAGCCTCGGGGGGTGGTCGCGAAACGTCGTGGCGATCTGCGACCACAGCGCCCGGTACCGGTTCGTCACGCCGGTCCGGTCGGCGGGATACGTGTTGATCCACTGCCAGGAGTCGTGGTGGAGGTTGATCATCACGTACAGGTCCTCGGCGAGCGCCCAGTCGACGATCTGGCGTACGCGGTTCAGCCACACCGCGTCGAGGGTGTAGTCCGGCGCCGCGCCGTGGTGGTTGCTCCACGTGATCGGTAGCCGGATGCTGCGGTATCCCTGCGACCGGACGAGCCGCAGCAGCGCCTGGGTGGTGAGCGGGTTGCCCCAGGCGGTCTCGTCCGGGATGGCGTCGAGCGTGTTGCCGAGGTTCCAGCCGGGTTGCATCGCGGCCACCGTGGCCATCGGGTCGCCGGTCGGCGCGGGGGTGGTCGGTGGCGTCGACGGGGACGTCGTGGGTGTCGGGGTCGACGGCGGGGTGGACGAGGGGCTTCCGGTCGGCGACGGCGTGCCGCCGGTGTCACCGGTGCAGGCCACCCCGTTGAGGGTGAAGCCGGCCGGCGCGGTGTTGGCGCCCGACCACGACCCGTTGAACCCGAACGACACGGTGGCGTTGGTGCCGATGGCGGCGTTCCAGGCGGCGTTGGTCGCGGTGACCTGGCCGCCCGACGAGGTGGTCGTGGCGTTCCACGCCTGGGTCACCCGCTGCCCGGACGGGAACGTCCACGTCAGCCGCCAGCCGTCGACCGGGTCGCCGAGGTTGGTGACCTCCACCGCCGCGGTGAACCCGCCCGGCCACTGCGACGGCACCGTGTACGCCACCCGGCAGCCGGCGGCGGCCTGGGCGCCCACGGCCACCATCATCGACGCCACCAGCAGCGCCGCCACGCCGCCGGCGAGCAGACCGAGGCGGAGGCGGACTCTTCGTATGCTCTGCAGACTCATCGGGCTCTCTCCTGTGGTCGGAAATCGTTCGGTGCGGGGGCGTCCGGCCGGTGCCGGCCGAGCGAGGGCGCGGAGACCTCGGGCTCGTGACGAGCGGCTGAGCGCGCGCGACGGCGGGTGGGGCCCGTGCGGGCACCCCGACGGTCGCGGCGGGTGGGTTCTCGCGGACGCTGCCCTGTGCCTCCGCGGGCTGCTGCACGGCTCCCGCAGCGATGGAAACTTTCCAATCCGTAGGGAAAGTTTCGAGCGGGACGTTACGCCTGCCGTCGACATGCGTCAATGGACTGCGGCGCTGCCCGACGCTCCGCGGGCGCGGTCGGTCCCGCTGGTGGGGAAGCCGTGCGGGTCGATGCCGGGCCGGAAGGTTTCGCGGCCGGGGCGCGACGATGAACGTCGATGCGGCTATCCTTGCGGCGCGGACCGGCCGGTGCCGGCGGGGAGGGGTCAGGTTGTCACACGCCGAGTCGGACGAGGCGCTCGCCGGGCGGGACGACGCCCCCGGCGCTCCGGGCCGGCCCGTGACGATCTCCTACATCGCCGAGACCGCCGGGGTCTCGATCCCGACCGTGTCGAAGGTCATCAACGGCCGCTCCGGCGTGGCCTCGGAGACGCGGGCCCGCGTCGAGGCGATGATCAGCCGCTTCGGTTACCGCAGGCCGCCCTCGTCCACCCGCAGCAACCTGGTGGAACTCGTCTTCGACAAGTTGGAGCACATGTGGGGCGTCGAGGTCATCCGCGGCGTCGAGCAGGCCGCCCGGGAGCACCGGGTGGGCGTCGTGCTGACCGAGTTCGGTCCGGAGTGCAGCGCCGTCCGCTACTGGATCGACGACACGCTCGCCCGCCGTCCCGACTGCGTCATCTCGGTCGCGCAGTTGTCGGGCGAGCAACGCGACCAGTTGCGCGCCCGCGGCATCCCCTTCGTGGTCTTCGATCCCACCGGCGAGCTGCCCGACGGCATCCCCTTCGTCGGGGCGACCAACTGGGCCGGCGGCCGGTCGGCCACCCGGCACCTGATCGCGTTGGGACACCGCCGGATCGCGATGATCGTCGGACGGGACCGGATCCTGTGCTGCCGCGCCCGGCTCGACGGCTACCGCGCCGCGATGGAGGCGGCCGAACTGCCGGTCGACGCCGACCTGGTGAAACGGGCCGACCTGACCGCCGAGGGCGGCCGGGACGCCGCGCTGCGCCTGCTCGGACGCGCCGACCGCCCGACCGCGATCTTCGCCAGCAACGACCTGCAGGCGGTCGGGGTCTATCACGCCGCGCGGGAACTCGGGCTGCGGATCCCGGTCGAGCTGAGCGTGGTGGGCTTCGACGACCTGCCCATCGCCGCCCTGGTGGACCCGCCGCTGACCACCGTCCACCAGCCGCTGGCCCAGATGGCGGTGGCCGCGACCGAGTTGGCGCTCGCGCTCGGGCGCGGCGAGCGGACGCCGAGCACCGGCATCGAACTGGCGACCACCCTCACGCTGCGCGCCAGCACCGCCGCCCCGGGCCCGCCTCTCGTCAGCGGCGGGTGACCTGCCTCGCCCCGGACGTTCGAGCGGCCGGTCGCGACCGCCGCCCCGCGGCTCGGCTCAGGCGGTCGGCGGCTCGTTGTAGCGGTCGGCGACCTCCTGGTCGGACAGTTTCTGGATGGCGGTCATGATCTCGTCGGTGACCACCCGCCGGGCCTGCCCGCCGCTGCCGGTGGTCGGCCGGGTGAAGCGCAGCGGCGGGCCGAACCGCACGGTGATCCGACCGGGTCGGGGCAGCCGGGCGCCGACGGGTTGGATCCGGTCGGTGCCCAGCACCGCGACCGGGACCACCGGGGCGCCGGAGGCCAGCGCGAGCCAGGCGACGCCGGTGCGCCCGCGGTAGAGCCGCCCGTCGCGGGAGCGGCTGCCCTCCGGGTGGATGCCGAACGCGCCCCCGGCGGCGAGGATGTCCAGCGCCACCCGCAGCGACTCCTGGGCCGACCGGTGGCCGCCCCGCCGCACCGGAACGGCGTCGATCCCGGTCAGGCAGGTGCGGGTCAGCCAGCCCTTGAGGCCCGGCTGCCGGAAGTATTCGTCCTTGGCCAGGAAGGCGACCGGGCGCGGCGCCAACAGCGGGATCACCACGCTGTCGAGGAAGGAGAGATGGTTGGCGGCCAGGATCACCGGGCCGTGCCGCGGGACGTTGTTCCGCCCTTCCACGGTCGGTCGGAAGGCGAGCCGGCCCAGCGGCGCCAGCACCAGTCGGGTGCCCGTCTGCATCAGCACGTGGTCCTCCGACCGTCGGCGGGTGATGGTGTCGCGGCAATCCCGAGATGGGCGGCCAGCGCGGCGCGCAGCAGCGGTTCGACGTCGTCGTCGCGCACCATGGTCTGGAGGCTGCCCCACTGCCAGAGCGCGGCGATGCCGTGCAGGTTGGCCCAGAGCGCGCTGGCGACGACCGGCGCCCCCGGGGTGCCGGCCAGGTCGGGCCGGGCCCGCGCGATCAGGTCGACCAGGACGCCAAAGAGCTGTTCGCTGGCGTCGCGCAGCCCGATGCCGTTGCCGCGCAGCAGGTCGTGCCGGAACATCAGCGCGAACATGCCGTGGTTGGTGCGCGCGAACCGGAGGTAGAGCCGGCCCAGGGCGAGCAGTTGGCGCCGCGGATCCGGGTCGGTGTGCTCGACCGTCTCGGCGACCTCCCGGCCGAGCCGCCGGTAGCCCTCCCGCGCGATGGCGGCCAGCAGGGCGAGGTGGGTCGGGAAGTGGCGACGCGGCGCGCCGTGGGAGACGCCGGCCCGGCGGGCGATCTCGCGCAGCGTCAGGGCGTCGGGGCCCTCGCGGTCGAGCAGCTCGACACCGGCGCGCACCAGTCGGGTGCGGAGGCTGTGGTCCGGTTGCGGCATAGACAGTGTCTACCACCGGTCGGTGGACAGTGTCCATGCCCGCCTGCCGACCGTCGACGGCGACCGTCGAGCGCCACCCAACCGCCGAACGCGGGGAATTTTCGACGGCCGCCGGAGCTCGGCGTACCGCCCGCGGATGCGCCGACACCCGCCCCCCGAACCTCGCCGTTCAACTGCTGCGATGGTGCAAGAGCGGCCGATGAATAGGCGCGTGTCATTGGCGTCGCGCTGCCCCGGACAACCCCTTGATCATCGCCGCTCGGGCGCCTGAGCGTTTGCGGAATGGTCGACGACCGTAGCAGAATGGGTTGGTCCGCAGATGTCGGGGGATTCGCTGCGGCCGACGAACTTAATGATCGTAAAGGTCTTGGGGGACTGGATAATGATCTCTAGGTTGTGGTTCTAGCGGGGTAAACCCGACACCACATCACGTGGCATGGCGTTTGGCCAGGCCCTTTTCTCGATCGACTTGGGTAGGTGGAATGAGTCGCCCATGCGGCCATTCCCGCTTCGCCATGCATTCTGCCCGACCCGAACCGGACGGCACCGGGCTCCGTGCCGCCTGCCTGAATAGTGCGGGGATCTGCCCGGTCGTGCGTGGTCAACGCCTGTCGCCTGCCAGTTTACAGCCGAGGGGAATTCGAATTGCGTCAGATAGTGAAATGCGTCCAAGATGATTACGCGGCGTCATTCTCCCAGCACCGGATGTGGTTCCTCGACCGGCTGGACGCGGGCGGCGGCACCGCGTACGTCACCACTCCGATGTGGCGGGTGCACGGTCCGCTCGACCGGGCCCGTCTGCAGACGGCGCTCGACACGGTGGTCGCCCGGCACGACGCGCTGCGCGCCGTCTTCGGCGAACGCGACGGCGCACCCCGGGTCGCCCCGGCCCCGTCGGTCGACGTTGCCGTCGACTGGCGCGCCGCCGCCTCGACCGAGGACATCGTCGGACAGGCCGCCGCCGAGGCCGACCGGCCGTTCGACCTGGCCACCGGACCACTGCTGCGGGTGGTCGTCTGGCGGCTCACCGACACCGAGCACGTGCTGCTGGCGGCGATGCACCACATCGTCTCCGACGCCTGGTCGGTCGGCCTGCTGGCCGGTGAGCTGGCCGCCGCCTACGCCGGTGAGCCGCTGCCCGACCTGCCCGTGCGGTACGTCGACTTCGCCGAGTGGCAGCGTCGGGAACTCGACGGCAACCGGCTCGGCGACGACCTGGCGTACTGGCGTCGACAGCTCGCCGGCCTGCCCGCGCTCACCCTGCCCACCGACCGGCCGCGCCCGGAACGGCCTGGCCACGTGGCGGCCACGAACACGTTCGTGATCGGCCCGGAGCTGGTGGCCGGGCTGCACCGGCTCGGCCGCGAGCACGGCGCCACCCTCTACATGACGCTGCTGGCCGCCTTCCAGGCCCTGCTCGGGCAATGGAGCGGGCAGCGTGACTTCGGCATCGGCTCCCCGGTGGCCGGCCGCAGCCGGCCCGAGGTGGAGAACCTCATCGGACTGTTCGTCAACACCGTGGTCATGCGCGCCCGGCTGGCCGGGGACCCGACCTTCGTCGAGCTGCTCGGCCGGGTACGCGACGACGCGCTCGACGCCCTCGACCACCAGGAGGTCCCGTACGAGCGGGTGGTCCGCGAGCTTCGACCCGAGCGGCCCGACACGGACTCCCTCATCGACGCCTGGTTCGCCATGCAGAACGTGCCCGGCGAGGGCCCGTCGGGCGGCCCGCTGCGCTTCACCGACTTCGAGACCGACCGGCCCAAGGCGCTGTTCGCGGTGTCCCTGTTCGCCCAGCCGCGCGGCGACGAACTGGCGATGACGGTGGTCTACCGCTCGGACCTGTTCGACGCGGCCACCATCGACCGGTTGGTGCGGCGGTGGCGGGAGTTGCTGACGGCCGTGGTGGCGGACCCGGGCCGGCGGGTCGGCGAGTGGGAGCTGCCGGCCGCGGAGACGGCGGTGCTGCGCCGCTTCGGCGCCGCCGAGATGACCGGCCGGGTGGTGGACCCGGTGGCCGCCTTCACCGACCGCGTGCGCCGTGACGGCGCCGCCACCGCCGCCCTGACCGGCGACGCGCGGATCAGCTACGCCGAGTTGAACGCCCGCGCCAACCGGGTCGCGTGGTGGTTGCGGGAACGCGGCGTGCGCGCCGAGAGCCTGGTCGGGATCCGGCTGCCCCGCGGCGTCGACATGCTCGCCGCCGTCCTGGGGGTGCTCAAGGGCGGCGGGGCGTACCTGCCGTTGGACCCGGCGTGGCCCGCCGAACGGGTCGACTTCGTCCGCGCCGACGCCGGCGTCGACGTGCTGCTCGACGGGTCGCTGCCGGACGGTGGCCGCGACGACGACCCGGACGTGGTGGTGGATCCGGCGCAGTTGGCCTACGTGATCTACACGTCCGGCTCGACCGGCCGGCCCAAGGGCGTCGGGGTGTCGCGGGCGGCGATGGCGGCGCACGTGTCGCGGATGCGGCGGCGCTTCGGGCTCGGCCCGGCCGACCGGGTGCTCCAGTTCGCCGCGCTGGCCTTCGACGCCTCGATCGAGCAGATCTTCCCGGCGCTGTCCTGCGGCGCGGCGCTGGTGCTGCCGGAGCACGGCCTGGTCGCCCCGGCCACGCTGCTGCCGCTGCTGGACCGGCACGACGTCACGTTCGCCAACCTGCCGCCGGCGTACTTCGGCGAACTCGTCGCCGAGCTGACCGAGCGGGGCGGGACCGTGCCGCGCGCGCTGCGGTCCATGGTGCTCGGCGGTGACGCGGTCCGGCCCGCCGACGTCGACCGCTTCGCCGCGTGCTGCCCCGACGTGACGGTGCTCAACGCGTACGGGCCGACCGAGGCCACTGTCACCGCGACACTCGCCGAGATCCCGGGCGGCGGCACCGGCGTGACGCCGATCGGCCGGGCCCTCGCCGACCGCGACCTGTACGTGCTCGACACCCGGCTCCGGGACGTGCCGGTGGGCGCGGTCGGCGAGCTGTACGTGGGCGGCTCGCAGTTGGCCCGCGGCTACCTGGGCCGGCCGGGGCTGACCGCCGAGCGGTTCGTGCCGGACCCGCACGGGCGGGAAGCCGGCGGTCGGTTGTACCGCACCGGGGACCTGGTGCGGTGGCGTCCGGACGGGCAGTTGGAGTGGCGCGGCCGGGCCGACGGTCAGGTCAAGGTGCGCGGGTTCCGGGTCGAGGTGGGCGAGGTCGAGGCCCGACTGCGGGAGCACCCGGGCGTGCGCGACGCGGTCGTGGTCGCCTGGCAGGACCGGCTGGTGGCGTACCTGTCCGGCGACGGTGTCACCGGCGTGGCGGTACGCGACCGGTTGGCCGAGCGGCTGCCGGAGTACCTGGTGCCGGCCGTGGTGGTCGTGCTGGACGAGTTGCCGCGCACGGTGGGTGGCAAGGTCGACCGGGACCGGCTGCCCGACCCGGAGGGACACCGCCCCGAGGTCACCGACGGTTTCGAGGAGCCGCGCACCCCGACCGAGGAGGCGGTCGCCGACGTGTGGCGGCAGGTCCTGCGGGTCGACCGGATCGGCGTGCACGACAACTTCTTCGACCTGGGCGGTCACTCGCTGCTGGCCACGCTCGCGGTGGCCCGGCTGGTGAAGGCCCTCGACCGGCCGGTCGACGTGCGGACGTTCTTCGCCCACCCGACCATCGCCGAGTTCGCCGCCGCCCTGCCGGCGCCGTCCGCCGAACCCGCGCCGGCCATCGCCCGGCTGCGCCGCAGCGGCGACTTCCCGCTGTCCTTCGCCCAGGAACGCATGTGGTTCCTGCACCGGCTGGAACCCGACGCGCCCGACTACATGGCCGCGCTGGCCTGGCGGGTGGACGGGCCGCTCGACCGGGCCCGGCTCGACCGGGCGCTGCGGCAGCTCGTCGACCGGCACGAGGCGCTGCGCACCACGTTCCCGCTGGTCGGCGCGGAACCGGTGCAGCGGGTCGCCGCCACCGGCGAGCCGGCCGTCGACTGGCACGACGTGCGCTCGACCGCCGACCCGTACGCCGAGGCGGTGGCGCAGGCCGGCGCGGAGTTGCACCGCCCGTTCGACCTGGCCGCCGGGCCGCTGTTCCGGGCCCTGGTCTGGCAGCTCGGGCCGGCGGACCACCTGCTCGTGCTGGCCATGCACCACATCGTCTCCGACGGCTGGTCGATGGGCGTGCTGGTGCGCGAGCTGGGCGCCGCCTACGCCGGGGAGCCGCTGCCGGAACTGCCGGTGCAGTACGCCGACTACGCCGGCTGGCAGCGCCGGGAGCTCACCGGCGACCGCCTCGACGCCGAGCTGGCGCACTGGCGTGAGCGGCTGGCCGGCCTGCCCGCGCTGGAACCGCCCACCGACCGGCCCCGGCCGGCCCACCCCTCCTGGGCCGGCGCGACGCGCGAGTTCACGCTGGACCCCGAGCTGGTGGCCGGGTTGGAGCAACTGGGGCGCCGGCACGGCGCCACCCTCTACATGACGCTGCTCGCCGCGTTCCAGGCGGTGCTGTCGCGGTGGACCGGGCAGCACGACTTCGGCGTCGGGGTGCCGGTGGCCGGGCGGACCCGGGCCGAGGTGGAGAACGTCCTCGGGTTCTTCGTGAACACAGTGGTCATGCGCGCCGACACCGGCGGCGACCCGACCTTCACCGAGCTGCTCGCCCGGGTGCGCGACCGGGCGCTGGACGCCTACCAGTACCAGGAGCTGCCGTTCGAGCGGGTGGTGGCGGAGCTGCGCCCCGACCGGGACCCGGGCCGGTCCCCGCTGTTCCAGGTCATGTTCGACCTGGAGGTCCGCTCGATCGCCGCGCCCCGGCTCGGCGCCGCGCGGCTGCGTCCGGCCGAGATCCCGTTCGACGTCACCAAGTTCGACCTGATGTTCACCTTCACCACCGACCCCGGCTCGGCCGGCGGCTTCGTGCAGTACCGCACCGACCTGTTCGACGCGGCCACCATCGACCGGCTGGTGCACCGGTGCCGGGAGTTGCTCGCCGCGGTGGTCGCCGCGCCGGAGACCCGGCTCGGCGCGACCGCGCCGCCGGCCACCGAGACGGCGCTGCTGCGCCGGTTCGGCGGGGCCGAGGAGCCCGGCCGGGTGGTCGACCCGGTGGCCGCGTTCGAGGCGCGGGTGCGCCGCGGCCCCGGCGCGCTCGCCGCCGTCGCCACCGACGGCGTCCTGTCGTACGCGGAGTTGAACGCGCGCGCGAACCGGGTGGCGTGGTGGTTGCGGCAGCATGGTGTGCGTCCGGAGACGCCGGTGGTGGTGCGGCTGCCGCGCGGGGCACGGATGCTCGCCGCGGTGCTCGGCGTGCTCAAGGCCGGCGGGGCGTACGTGCCCGTCGACCCGGCGTGGCCGGCCGAGCGGGTCGACCTCGTCGCCGCCGACCTGGGCGCGTCAGTGGTGCTGGACGGGCCGCTGCCGGACGGTGGCCGCGACGACGACCCGGACGTGGCGGTGGATCCGGCGCAGTTGGCCTACGTGATCTACACGTCCGGCTCGACCGGCCGGCCCAAGGGCGTCGGCGTGTCGCGGGCGGCGATGGCGGCGCACGTGTCGCGGATGCGGCGGCGCTTCGGGCTCGGCCCGGCCGACCGGGTGCTCCAGTTCGCCGCGCTGGCCTTCGACGCCTCGATCGAGCAGATCTTCCCGGCGCTGTCCTGCGGCGCGGCGCTGGTGCTGCCGGAGCACGGTCTCGTCGCACCGGCCCAGCTCGTCGCCGACGTGGAACGCCACCGGGTGACCGTGATGGAAGTGGTCCCCGGCTACCTCACCGAGCTGATCGCCGAGGTCACCGCCGACGGCACCACCGCGCCCACCTGGAGCCCGGCCCGGCTGCGGCTGCTGGTGCTCGGCGGCGACGCGGTCCGCCCCGCCGACCTGGCGTGGTGGCGTCGGCACCACCCCGACGTCGCGGTGGTGAACACCTACGGCCCGACCGAGACCACGATCAGCGCCACCGTCTACGACGTGCCGTCCGAGGTGGACGGCGCGGTGCCGATCGGCCGCGCGGTGGGGGACCGGCCGCTGTACGTGCTCGACGGTCACCTCGCCGAGGTTCCGGTGGGCGCGGTCGGCGAGCTGTTCGTCGGCGGGTCGCAGCTGGCCCGGGGCTACCTGGGCCGGCCGGGACTGACCGCCGAGCGGTTCGTGCCGGACCCGCACGGGCGGGAACCCGGCGGCCGGCTGTACCGGACCGGGGACCTGGTCCGCTGGCGCTCCGACGGGCAGTTGGAGTTCCACGGCCGGGCCGACGGCCAGGTCAAGGTGCGTGGCTTCCGGATCGAGGTGGGCGAGGTCGAGGCCCGGCTGCGGGAGCACCCTGGTGTCCGCGACGCCGTGGTGGTCGCCTGGCGGGACCGGCTGGTGGCCTACCTGGCCGGCGACGGGGTGGCCGTCGACGAGCTGCGCGACCGGCTGGCCGAGCGGCTGCCCGGGTTCATGGTGCCGGCGGTGCTGATCGTCCTGGCCGAGCTGCCGCGCACCGTCGGCGGCAAGGTCGACCGGGACCGGCTGCCCGACCCCGCCGGTCACCGCCCGGCGTCCGGCGTCGACGCGGAACCGCCGCGTACCCCGACCGAGGAGACGATCGCCGACGTCTGGCGGCAGGTCCTCCAGGTCGACCGGATCGGAGTCCACGACAACTTCTTCCACCTGGGCGGGCACTCCCTGCTCGCCACCCGGGTCGCCATCCGGCTGCGCGCGGCCTTCGGCTGCGAGGTGGCCGTCCGCACCCTCTTCGAACAGCCCACCGTGGCCCGGCTCGCCGCCGCCGTCGAGGAGCGGCTGATGGCCGAGATCGCGGCGATGAGCAGCGAGGACGTCGAGCAGGCACTGAAGGAGCAGAACCGATGAGCACCATCCACGGCCTGATCGAGGCACAGGTCCGGCGTACCCCGGACGTCGTCGCGCTGGAGTTCGAGGGCGCGGAGTTGACCTACCGGGAGCTGGACCGGCGGGCGAACCGGCTCGCCCACGCCCTGCGCCGGCGCGGCGCCGGGCCCGAGACGGTGGTCGCCGTCGGCGCCCAGCGGTCGCTGGACCTGCTGGTCACGCTGCTCGGCGTGCTCAAGAGCGGCGCGGCCTACCTGCCGCTGGACCTGGAGCTGCCGACCGACCGGCTGGCCTACATGGCCGGCCAGGGCGGCGCGGTGGCAGTGGTCCGCGGCCCCAGCATGGACGTCGACCTGGGCCTGCCGGGCCTGCCCGAGCTGACCCCGGCCGACACCGACGGCGAACCCGACGAGCCGGTCGACGTCGCGGTGGACGGGCGCAACGCCTGCTACGTCATGTTCACCTCCGGTTCGACCGGGCGGCCCAAGGGCGTCGTGGTCGAGCACCGGGGCGTGGTCAACCGGCTGCGGTGGGGCCAGCACGAGTACGGCATGACCTCCGACGAGCGGGTGCTGCAGAAGACCCCGTACGCCTTCGACGTGTCGGTGCACGAACTGTTCTGGCCGCTCATGGTGGGCGCCCGCCTGGTCGTCGCCCGCCCGGGCGGGCACCGGGACACCCGCTATCTGGTGGAGACCATCCAGCGCCGGCGGATCACCAGCGCGCACTTCATCCCGACCATGCTGGCGCTGTTCGTCGGCGAACCCGGCGTCGCCGACTGCCACAGCCTGCGCCGGATCCTGGCCAGCGGCGAGGCGCTCCCCACCGACCTGCAGAACCGGGTGCTGCGCGCCCTGCCCGACGTGGAGCTGCACAACCTCTACGGCCCGACCGAGGCGTCCATCGAGGTGAGCGCGTGGGCCTGCCGGCCGGAGTGGTCCGGCGCGAGCGTGCCGATCGGCGCGGCGGTCGACAACACCCAGCTGCACATCCTCGACGCCGAGCTGCGCCCGGCCGACGACGACGGCCCGGGTGAGCTGTACCTGGCCGGGGTGCAGCTCGCCCGCGGCTACCTCGGCCAGCCGGGCCTGACCGCCGAGCGCTTCCTGCCCGACCCGTACGGCGAGCCGGGCGGCCGGATGTATCGCAGCGGCGACCTCGCCGGCTGGCACCGCCCCGGCGTGGTCGAGTACCTCGGCCGGGTCGACGAGCAGGTCAAACTCGCCGGCAACCGGGTGGAGCTGGGGGAGATCCAGGCCGTGCTCGACGACCAGCCGGGCGTGCGGGCCTCGGTGGTGGTGGCCACCGGTGACGCCGCCGACAAGCGGCTCGTCGCGTACGTGGTCGGGGACCGCCCGGACCTCGGTGAGCTGCGGGAGCGTCTCGCCGAGCGGCTGCCCGGCTACATGGTGCCGTCGACGTTCGTGCCGCTGGCCGAGCTGCCGCTGACCCCGAGCGGCAAGCTGGACCGCCGGGCGCTGCCCGCGCCCGACCGGCCCGACCTGGCCGTCGCGTACCGGGCGCCGGAGAACCCGGCGCAGGAGCGCGTCGCGAAGGTCTGGACCGACGTGTTCGGGGTCGCCCGGGTCGGCGTCGACGACACCTTCTTCGCCCTCGGCGGGCACTCGCTGCTGGCCGTGCGGCTGATCGCCCAGGTACGCGAGGAGTTCGGCGTCGAGGTCTCCATCCGGGACCTGTTCGAGGGCATGACCGTCGCCGGCCTGGCCGAGGCGGTCGCCGCGACGCCCACCGGTGACGCCGTCCCGGCGCTGGTGGTAGGCGACGACGACGCGCCGGCGGTGGCCTCGTTCGGCCAGGAGCGACTGCTGTTCCTGCAGCGGCTGCACCCGGACAGCCCCGGCTACGTCATCCCGGTCGCCTGGCGGATCGACGGGCACCTCGACGAGGCCACCCTGCGCCGGGCGCTGCGCCGGCTCGCCGCCCGCCACGACGCGCTGCGGACCCGGTTCGCCGGCGACACGCCGGTGGTCGAGCCGGAGCCGGCGGTGGCGCTGGAGCGGGTCGACGCCGACGCCTGGCACGAGGAGCTGGCGGCCGAGCGGATCCGCGAACCGTTCGACCTGGCGGCCGGGCCGCTGTGGCGTGCCACCCTGGTCCGCCTGCCCGAGCGCGACGTGCTGCTGCTGGTGCTGCACCACGTGGTCGCCGACGGGTGGTCGCTCGGCGTGATCGCCCGGGAACTCGGCGAGCTGTACGCCGGGGCGACCCCGCCCGCGCCGCCGGTGCGCTACGTCGACTTCGCCCGCTGGCAGCGCACCGCCCTGGGCCCGGCGCGGCTCGCCGCGGAGCTCGACGGGTGGCGCGACGCCCTCGCCGGCGTACCCGCGTTGGAGCTGCCCACCGACCGGCCCCGGCCGGCGGTGCTCGGCGCGGACGGCGCCACCCACCGCTTCGCGCTGCCCGCCGACGCCCTGCGCCGGCTCGCCGCGTTCGCCCAGGAACGACACACCACCCTGCACACGGTGCTGCTGGCGGCGTTCCAGGCGCTGCTCGGCCGGTGGAGCGGGCAGCACGACTTCGCCGTCGGCACGCCGGTGGCCGGCCGGTCCCGCGCCGAGGTGGCGAACGTCGTCGGCTTCTTCGTCAACACCGTCGCCGTCCGCGCCGACCTGACCGGCGATCCCACCCTGGCCGAGCTTCTCGGGCGGGTCCGCGAGGCCACCCTGCACGCCTACGAACACCAGGACGTGCCGTTCGAGCAGGTGGTCGCGGAGCTGCGGCCGGAACGGGACCTCAGCCGCACCCCGATCCACCAGACCATGTTCGCGCTGCGGGACACCGCGGCCACCGCGCTGCGGCTGCCCGGCCGGGCCGTCACCGAACTCGCGCTGGGCTGGCGGACCGCCAAGTTCGACCTCACCCTCTTCGTCGACGAGGCGCCCGACGGGACCCGCACCGGCCTGTTCGAGTACGCCACCGACCTGTTCGACCCGGCCACCGTCGGTCGCCTGGCCGACGGGTACGCCCGGCTGCTCGACGCCCTCGCCGACGACAACGGCGCGCGGTTCGGCGACTGGCCGGTGCTCGACCCCGCCGAGCGGGACGCCCTGCTGGCGGCGGGCACCGCGGCGACACCGGAACTGCCCGCCCGGGCGCTGCACCACCTCGTCGCCGACCGGGTCGCCGCCGGGCCGGACCGGCCCGCCGTGCTCGACGGCGCGACCGTCTGGACGTACGCCGAGCTGGACCGGCGGGCGAACCGGTTGGCGCACCACCTGATCGACCTCGGGGTGGGCCCGGAGACCGTGGTGGCGGTCAGCCTGCCGCGCGGCGCCGACCTGGTTCGCGCGCAGCTCGCCGTGCTCCGGGCCGGCGGCGCCTACCTGCCGCTGGACGCCGACCAGCCGACCGAACGCAGCCGGCACATGGTCACCACCGCCGACGTCACGCTGCTGGTCACCGCCGCCGGGCACCACGACGGCGCGGGGCTGGACTGCCACGTCGTCGACCTGGTCCGCGACGCCGCCGAGCTGGACCGGCGGCCGGCGACCGACCCGGCGGTCCCGGTCGACCCGGAGCAGCTCGCCTACGTGGTGCACACCTCCGGCTCGACCGGCCGCCCCAAGGGCATCGGCATCACCCACCGGAACCTGGTCCGCACCGTCCACCAGGGCGGCTACCTGGACCTGACGCCGGACGACCGGGTGGCGTTCGCGGCCAACCCGCTCTTCGACGCCGCCGCCTTCGAGGTGTGGGCCACGGTGGTCGCCGGGGCGACCGTGGTCATCACCCCGTCCGACGTGGCGCTGTCCACCGCCGCCCTGGCCGCGCACCTGGCGCGGCACCGGGTCACCACGCTGTTCCTCACCACCGCCCTGTTCCACCAGGTCGCCCGGGAACGCCCGGACGCGCTGCGCGGGCTGCGGCACGTGCTCTTCGGCGGGGAGACGTCCGACCCGGCCACGGTGGACGGGCTGCTCGCCCACGGCGGCCCCGAGCACCTGCTGCACATGTACGGCCCGGCCGAGTCGACCACGTTCAGCACCTGGCACCCGGTGACCGCGCCGGCCGGCGACGCCGGCCGCGTCCCGATCGGCCGGCCCACCCACCACACCACCGGCTACGTGGTCGACCGGCGGCTGCGGCCGGTCGGCCTCGGGGTGGTCGGCGAGCTGCTGCTCGGTGGCGCCGGCCTGGCCCGGGGGTACGTCGGGTCGCCGGCCCTGACCGCCGAGCGGTTCCTGCCCGACCCGTTCGGCACGCCCGGCGGCCGGGTGTACCGCACCGGCGACCTGGTCCGTTGGGCCGGCGACGGGGTGCTGGAGTTCGTCGGCCGCGCCGACGGGCAGGTGAAGGTCCGCGGGTTCCGGGTCGAGCCGGGCGAGGTCGAGACGGCGGCACGCCGCCACCCGGCGGTCCGGGACGCGGTGGTGCTCGCCCGCGGGGACCGCACCGGCGTGCTCAACCTCGTCGCGTACGTGGCCGCCGACCCGGCCGAGCTGGGCGACCTGCGGGCGTGGCTCGGCCGGGAACTGCCGGCGTACCTGGTGCCGGCCGCCGTGGTGGTCCTCGACGAGCTGCCGCTGACCGGGAACGGCAAGGTCGACCGGGCCGCCCTGCCCGAACCGACGTACGCCGCCGGCGCCGGCCGGCGGGCGCCGGCGACGGAACTTCAACGGCAGCTCGCCGAGATCTTCAGCGAGGTCCTCGGCGTCGCCGAACCGGGCATGGACGACGACTTCTTCGCCCTCGGCGGGCACTCCCTGCTGGCCATCAAGGTGGTCGGCGCGGTGGCCGCCCGCACCGGCCGGGAGATCACCTTCCGGGACCTGTTCACCGCCCGCAGCGTGGCCGGGCTGGCCCGCCTGCTCGCCGACCGCGACCCGGCCGGCGCGCCGATCACCCGGGGCGGAGAAACCACCGGACTGCCCGTCTCCTTCGGGCAGGAACGGTTGGTGTTCCTCGACCGGCTGGAGGGCGCCGGGGCGGCGTACACCATCCCGCTGGCGTGGCGGCTGACCGGGCCGGTGCACGCCGACCGGCTGGCCGCGGCGCTGGACGCGCTCGTCGACCGGCACGAGTCGCTGCGCACCCGGTTCACCCTGGCCGACGGCGTGGTCCGGCAGGACGTCACGCCCGGCTGGGCCGGCCTGGACCGCCGCGTCGCGGCCACGGTGGGCGACGCGGAGGCCGACCTGGCCCGGGTGGCCCGCGAACCGTTCGAGCTGACCACCGGGCCGCTGTTCCGGGCCGTGCTGTGGCAGGCCGGCGACACCCACCTGCTGCTGCTCGCCATGCACCACGCCGTCTCCGACGGCTGGTCGGCGGCGGTGCTCATCCGGGAGCTGGAGGCCGGCTACGACGGGACCGACGTGCCCCGCCCGCCGGTGCGCTACGCCGACTTCGCCGCCTGGCAGCGGCGCCGGCTCGCCGGCGACCGGCTGGCCGTGGACCTGGCGCACTGGCGTCGGCGGCTGGCCGACCTGCCCGACCTGGAGCTGCCCACCGACCGGCCCCGGCCGGCGGTGCGCGACGGCGCCGGGGCGAGCGTCGGCTTCACCGTCGACGCGGACCTCGTCGCCGCGCTGGACCGACTCGGCCGCGCGCACGGCGCCACCCTGTTCATGACGCTGCTCGCCGCCTACCAGGTGCTGCTGGGCCGGTGGAGCGGCCAGAGCGACTTCGCCGTCGGCACCCCGGTCGCGGGGAGGGGCCGCCCGGAGGTCCGCGACGTGGTCGGGTTCTTCCTGAACACGCTGGTGCTGCGCGCCGACCTGACCGGCGGGCCCCGATTCGCCGACCTGCTCGCCCGAGTACGCGACGACGCGCTCGCCGCGTACGAGCATCAGGAGCTGCCGTTCGGCCGGCTGGTCGAGGAGCTGAGCCCGGAGCGTGACCTGGGCCGTTCCCCGCTGTTCCAGGCGTTGTTCAGCTACAACGACTGGACGCTGGACACCCTGCGGCTCGGCCCGGCCGACGGCGTCGCGCAGCCGGTGGACCGGGGCGCGGCCAAGCTCGACCTGACCCTGGAGCTGGTGCACGGCCCGGACGGGTTGGCCGGCTCGCTGGACTACACCACCGACATCTTCGACGCCGCCACGATCGCGCGGATGGCGCAGGCGTACCTCCGGCTGCTGCGGGCGGTCGCGGCCGAGCCGGCGGCCCGGATCGCCGACCTGCCGCTGACCGGGGACGAGGCGGCCCCGGCGGTGACCCGACCGGCCGCGCCGTTCCGCTCGCTGCTCGACCGGATCGCCGACCACGTGCGGGCCACCCCGGACGCCACCGCCCTGACCGGTCCCGGCGGCGAGCTGACCTACGCGGAGCTGGACCGGCGGTCCAACCGGCTCGCCCACCACCTGCGTGCGCGGGGGGTCGGCCCGGAGGACCGGGTCGGGCTGCGGCTGCCCCGGGGCGTCGACACCGTGGTCGCCGTGCTCGCCGTCTGGAAGGCCGGCGGGGCGTTCGTCGGGCTCGACCCGGAGCTGCCGCCACACCGCCTGGCGCGACTGGTCGAGGGCGCCGGGGTGCGGCTCGTGCTCGACCCGGACGAGGTCGCCGGACCGGCGTCGGCCGCCCGCCCGGCCACCCCGCCGGACGTCGACATCCACCCCGACCAGCTCGCCTACCTGGTGCACACCTCCGGTTCCACCGGCACGCCGAAGGGGGTGCTGGTCGAGCACCGCGGTATCACCGCCTACCTCGACACCATCGGCGCGCACTACCGGCTCGACGCCGACGACGTCGTGCTGCAACGCGCGTCGCCCAGCTTCGACGCGTTCCTGCGCGACTGCGTCGGCCCGCTCACCGCCGGCGCGACAGTGCTGATGGCCGAGCGGTCCGACCTGTCCACGCTCGCCGCCGACCTGCCCGGCCGGCCCGCGCCGACCGCGCTGTTGAGCATGGTGCCGTCGCTGCTGCACCAGTTGCTCGACGCCGGGGACGTCGGCGCCGCGAACCTGCCCGCGCTGCGGCTGCTCGTGCTCAGCGGCGAGCCGTGCACCCCCGCGTTGCTGGCCCGGGTGCGCCGGGCGCTGCCCGGCCTGCGCCGGGTCGTCAACCAGTACGGCCCCACCGAGGCGACGGTCACCACCACGGTCGCCGACCTCGACCCGAGCCGGCCGTACGAGTCGGTCGGGATCGGCGTGCCGATGCCGGGGACCACGGTGCACCTGCTCGACGCGGCGCTGCGTCCGGTGCCGGTGGGCGTCTTCGGCGAGGTGCACATCGGCGGAAGCGGTGTCAGCCGCGGCTACCACGACCGGCCCGGCCGCACCGCCGCCGCGTACCTGCCGGACCCGGCGGGACCGCCCGGCGCGCGGATGTACCGTACCGGCGACGCGGCCCGCCGGCTGGCCGACGGGACGCTCGAGTTCCGGGGCCGGCTGGACCGGCAGGTGAAGGTGCGCGGGGTCCGGGTGGAACCGGCCGAGGTGGAGGCCGCCCTGGCCGATCACCCCGAGGTCGGCGCCGCGGCGGTGGTGGCCCGCCTGGACGGGCCGAACGGCTGGCGGCTCGCCGGCTACGCCCAGCGGACCCCGGGCGGCCGGGTCGGCGAGGTGGACCTGCGCCGCCACCTGGAGGCCCGCCTGCCGTACGCGATGATCCCGGCCGAGCTGCTGGTCCTCGACGCCCTGCCGCTGCTGGGCAACGGCAAGGTGGACCGGGCGGCGCTGCCCGAGATCCGGGCCGCGCTGCCGGCGGTGACCCGGGTGGCCCCGCGCACCGATGTCGAGCGGGTCGTCGCCGAGATCTGGGCCGACCTGCTGGACCGGCCCGACGTCGGGGTCGAGGACGACTTCTTCGCCCTCGGCGGCCACTCGCTGACCGCCCTGCGGGTCATCTCCCGGCTGCGCGAACGGCTGGCCGTCCCGGTCACCCTGCGCGTCTTCTTCGAGGCCCGCACCATCGCCCGGCTCGCTCGGAAACTGGAGGAAACCCGATGACCGCCCTCACCGCCGCCCAGCAGGAGCTGCTCCGCCGGCGGCTCACCGGAGACGCCGGGCGTGCCGCCCCGGCGGGGATCACCCGCGGCAGCGGCACCCGCGACCTGCCGGTCTCGTTCGGGCAGGAACGGCTGGTCTTCCTCGACCGGCTCGACGACGCCGGCGCGGCGTACACCATCCCGGTGGCGTGGCGGCTCACCGGGCCGCTGGACCGCGACCGGCTCGACGCCGCGTTCGCCGCCCTGGTCGACCGGCACGAGGCGCTGCGGACCCGGTTCACCGTCGTCGACGGGGTGGTCCGGCAGGACATCGTGGCCGGCTGGCCGGGTGTCGACTGGCGGAACGCCGACGACGTCACCGAGGTCGCCGAGGCGGCCCGGCAGGTCGCGGCCGAGCCGTTCGACCTGGAGACCGGGCCGCTGTTCCGGGTCACCGGATGGCGGCTCACCCCGACCGACCACGTGGTCCTGCTGACCCTGCACCACATCGTCGCCGACGGCTGGTCGACCGGTGTGCTGGTGCGGGACCTGGAGGCGTTGCACGCCGGGACGCCGTCGCCCGAGCCGCCGGTGCGGTACGCCGACTACGCGGCCTGGCAGCGCGGCCCGGCCGCGGAGAACGGCCGGGAGCGGGACCTGGCGTACTGGCGGGACCGGCTGGCCGGGCTGCCGCCACTGGAGCTGCCCACCGACGGCGACCGCCCGGCCGGCCGCCGCACCGCCGGCGCGAGCTGCGACGTCACGCTCCCGGCCGAGTTGGTCACCGCGGTGCAGCGGTTCGCCAGGCAACGCGGCGCGACGGTGCACATGGTCCTGCTCGCGGCGTTCGAGGCGATCCTGGGCCGGCTCGCCGGCCAGGTCGACTTCGGCGTCGGCACCCCCGTCGCCGGGCGGAACCGGCCCGAGGTGGAGCAGGTCGTCGGCTTCTTCGTGAACACCCTGGTGCTGCGGGCCGACCTGCGCGGCAACCCGTCCTTCACCCACCTGCTCGACCGGGTCCGCGCCGACGCGCTCGGCGCCTACGATCACCAGGAGACGCCCTTCGAGCGGGTGGTCGACCAGGTCGGCGCCGACCGGAGCCTGGACCGCAACCCGCTGTTCCAGGTCATGTTCAGCCTCGACGACGACCCGGACGACCGGCCGGTGCGGCTCGGCACGGTCACCGGCACGCGGTTCGAGTTGGACCTCGACGCGGTCAAGTTCGACCTGATCCTGCAGACCGCGCGCCGGGCGGACGGACTGGCCGCCGCGTTCTTCCACCGGGCGGACCGGTGGCGACCGGCGACCGTGCGGCGGTGGGCCGCGCAGTACCGGCGGCTGCTGGAGCAGGCCGTCGCCCACCCGGACACGCCGCTGGCCGACCTGGACCTGCTGCCCGAGCGGGAGCGGCGCCAACTCGCCGCCTGGGCCGCCCCGGCGCGCGGCTACCACTCACCGGACCTGCTGCACGAGCGGTTCGCCCGGCAGGTCGCCGCCGACCCGACCGCCCCCGCCGTGGTGGCGGGGACCCGGCGGGTCGACTACGGCACGCTCAACGCGCGGGCGAACCAGCTCGCCCACCGGCTGCGCGCGGCCGGGGTCGGGCCGGAGACACCGGTGGCGCTCTGCGTGCGCCGCGACCTCGACCTGGCCGTCGGCATCCTCGGCATCCTCAAGGCCGGCGGGACGTACGTGCCGCTGGACCCGGAACACCCGCGCGACCGGCTGGAGTACGTGGTCGGCGACGCCGGGGTCCGGCTGGCCGTGGTGTCGCCCGAGTTCGCCGACCGGGTGCCGGTGGCGCCGGCCGGGCTGCTGCGCCTGGACGACCCGGCGATCACCGCCGCGTCCACGGAGGACCCGGCGCCGGTCACCGACGCCGACCACCTCGCCTACGTCATCTACACCTCCGGCTCCACCGGCCGGCCGAAGGGGGTGGGCGTGGCGCACCGGCAGGTGGTACGGCTGCTCGACTCCTGCGCCGACGACCTGGACCTGCCGCCCGGCGGGGTGTGGAGCCTGTTCCACTCGTACGCGTTCGACTTCTCGGTCTGGGAGCTGTGGGGGGCGCTGACCCGCGGCGGCACCGTCGTGCTCGTCGACCGGGCCACCGCCCGCGACCCGCAGCGCTTCGCCGCGCTGCTGGCCGCCGAACGGGTGACCATGCTCAGCCAGACCCCGGGCGCGTTCCGCAACCTGCGGGCCGCCCTCGGTGACCGGCCATTGGCCGACCTCGGCGTGCGGCACGTGGTGCTCGGCGGCGAGAAGCTCGACGTACCCGAACTGGAGGGCTGGCTCGACGGGCCGGGCGCGGGCGTTCGGGTGGTCAACATGTACGGCATCACCGAGACCACCGTGCACGTCACGCACCGCCTGGTCACCGCCGCCGACCTGGCCGGCGACGCCACCTCCCCGATCGGCCGGCCGCTGGGCGACCTGACCGTGCACGTGCTCGACCGGCACCTGCGGCCCGTTCCGGTCGGCGCGACCGGCGAGATGTACGTCGGCGGCGCCGGCCTGGCCCGCGGCTACCTGGGCCGGCCGGGGCTGACCGCGGAGCGGTTCGTGCCGGACCCGTTCTCCGCCGTCCCCGGCGCCCGGCTCTACCGCACCGGTGACCGGGCCCGCTACCGGGCCGACGGCGACCTGGAGTACCGGGGTCGCGCCGACGACCAGGTGAAGGTGCGCGGCCACCGGATCGAGCTGGGCGAGGTGGAGGCCGCCCTGCTGCGCCATCAGGCGGTCGGCCAGGCCGCCGTGGTGGCCCGCGGCGACCGCAGCGGCGAGCACCGGCTGCACGCCTACCTGGTCGTCGACGGCGAGTTGACCGGCGAGCCGGTGCGGCGTTGGCTGCGCGACCGGCTGCCCGAGGCGATGGTGCCGGCGACGTTCACCGTGCTGCCGGCGCTGCCGCTGACCGCCAACGGCAAGGTCGACCGGCGCGCGCTGCCGGCCGTCGACGGGGCGGCGCTGGACGACGCGCGCGACCATGTCCCGCCGGCCACCCCGACCGAGCGGCTGCTGGCCGAGGTGTGGTGCGAGGCGCTGGACACCGACCGGGTCGGTGTCACCGACCGCTTCTTCGACCTGGGCGGCGACTCGATCCTCGCGCTGCGCGTGGTCGGGCTCGCCGAGCGGCGCGGCGTGACCGTGGCGCTGCGCGACGTCTTCGCCCACCAGGCGCTCGGCGAGCTGGCCCGGGCCGTCGACACCGCCGCGGACGGCCGCGCCGGCGAACCCGCCGGGGCGGCGCCGGTCGAGCGGTTCGCCATGGTCGCCCCGGCCGACCGGGACCGGCTGCCCGCCGGCCTCGCGGACGCCTACCCGCTGACCCGGATGCAGCAGGGCATGCTCTACGAGCTACTGGCCGACGCCGGCAAGGGCGCCTACCACAACGTGACCAGTTTCCGGGTGCAGGAGCCGGCCGGGTTCGACGCCGCCGCCATGCGGGCCGCGGCCGAGGCCGTGGTGGACCGCTACGAGATCCTCCGTACCGGATTCGACTGGAGCTCCTACGAGGAGCCGCTGCAACTGGTGCGCGAGCGGGGCACCCTGCCGGTCGGCGTGGACGACCTGCGCGACCTGCCCGAGCAGGCCCAGGCCCGGCGCGTCCGGGAGCACCTGCGGGCCGAGTCGGTGCGGTGGTTCGAACTGACCGAGCCGCCGCTGATCCGGTTGCACGTGCACGTGCTCAACGACGTCGAGTACCGGCTCACCATCACCGACTGCCACGCCGTGCTGGACGGCTGGAGCCTGACCTCGCTCATCGCGGAGCTGGTCGACCGGCACCGCCGGTCGGTCACCGGCGCGGGCCCGGTGCCGCCCACCGGTCCGGTGCCCCGCTTCGCGGAGTACGTCGCCCTGGAGCGGGCCGCGGTGGCCGACCCGGCCGCCCGGGCGTTCTGGGACACCATGGTGGAGCGGTTCCCGCCGGTGCGGGTGCCGCGCTCGGTCAGTGCGGCACCGGCCGACAAGTCCACGTGCGAGGCGCTGCGCGGCTACCGGCACCTGCGGCCGGGCATCGACGCGCTGGCCGCCCGGGCCGGCGTGCCGCGCAAGACGGTCCTGTTCACCGCCTACCACCACCTGATGGGGCAGCTCGCCGACGGTGACGCGTACGCCACCGGGTTCGCCACCAACGGGCGTCCGGAGCGGGCCGGCGCGGAGAGCATGCGCGGGCTGTTCCTCAACGTGGTGCCGTTCGGGGTGGCGTCGGCGGCGACGAGCTGGGTGGGGCTGCTGCGCGACGTGTTCGCCGCCGAACAGGACGTCCTGACGCACCGGCGCTTCCCGCTGGCGGAGCTGCAACGGGGCCGGTGGGCGGGCGAGGTGCTGGTCGACACCGCGTTCAACTACGTGCACTTCCACGCCCTGGACAGCGAGCACAAGCAGGAGATCGAGGAGATCGCCCGGACCAACTTCGGGCTCATGGTCACCACCGGTCCGGAGGGCGTCTCGTTCGAGGCCGACGCCGGCCGGATGTCCCCCGGTGAGGTGGAGCGGCTGGCCGACGCGTACTGCGAGCTGCTGGCGCGGATGGTCGCCGAGCCGGACGCGGCGCCCGGCGTGCCCTCGTCGGTCGACGACACCCGGGCCGGCGTCGCCGCGTCCGACCCGCGCAGCCTGGTCGACGTCCTGGCCGCCCAGGTCGCCGCCCGGCCGGGGCAGGTCGCGCTGGCCACGCCGGACGGCCCGGTCAGCTACGCCGACCTGGACGCGCGGGCCGACCGGGTGGCGCACCGCCTGCGCCGGCACGGCGCCGGCCCGGACCGCGTCGTCGGGCTCTGCGCCGAGCGGTCCGCCGATCTGATCGTCGGCATGCTCGGCATCCTCAAGGCGGGCGCGGCGTACCTGCCGATGGACCCGCGGGACCCGCGCCGCCGGCTCGACCTGCTCGCCGCGGACGCCGGCGTCGAGCTGGTGCTGGTGCAGCCGGCCTGGCGGCACCAGGTGCCGGCGCGGATCGGCACCGTGCTCACCCTCGCCGAGGAGACGTTCGCGGCCGAGCCGGCGCAGGCGCCGGCGACCCCGGACGCCGACGACCTGGCCTGCGTGCTCTACACCTCGGGCTCCACCGGGCGACCCAAGGGCATCGCGGTGACCCACCGGTCGATCGTCGACTCGCTGCTGCGGCAGGACTTCGTCCACCTCGGCGCGGACGAGACCGTGCTGCACCTGAGCAGCGTCAACTGGGACGCGGCGATCTTCGAGATCTTCGGTCCGCTGCTGCACGGCGGCACCTGCGCGATCTACCCGGCCGAGCCGGTCACCCCGGCCGGCGTCGTCGCGGCGATCCGCCGCCACGGCGTGACCACCGCCTTCCTCACCACGACGTTGTTCAACCTGGCGGTCGAGCAGGTGCCGGCGGAGTTGGGCGGGCTGCGGCAGCTCGTCTTCGGCGGCGAGGCGGCGTCCGCGCCGCACTGCCGGGACCTGGCCGCCCGCTGGCCGCACCTGCGGCTGGTCAACGGGTACGGCCCGGTCGAGGCGCTCTTCGTGGTCACCGCGCATCAGGTCGGCGACCTGCCGGCGGACGCGGTGAGCGTGCCGATCGGCCGGCCGCTGGCCCGGACCACTGTGCTCGTGCTCGACGACGCGCTGCGCCCGGCGCCGGTCGGCGTGGCCGGCGAGATCTACCTCGGCGGTGACTGCCTGGCCCGGGGCTATTTCGGCCGGCCGGGGCTGACCGCGGAGCGGTTCGTGCCCGATCCGGCCGGTGGCGGCCGGCGGCTCTACCGCACCGGTGACCGGGGGCGGTGGCGCTCCGACGGCAGCCTGGAGTTCGGCGGCCGGATCGACGGGCAGGTCAAGATCAGGGGTCGGCGCATCGAACTCGGCGAGATCGAGGCGGTGCTCGCCACCCGTCCCGACGTGGCGATGGCCGCGGTGGCCGCGCACGCCGACCGTCCCGGTGACGCCCGACTCGTCGCCTACCTGGTGCCGGTGGCCGGGCCGGGCCGGCCCGACGTCGCCGAGCTGCGCCGCTGGCTGCGGGACCGGCTGCCGGCCTACCTGGTGCCGACCGCGTTCGTCACGCTGGACGCGCTGCCGTTGACCGGGAACGGCAAGCTCGACCGGGCGGCGCTGCCGGCTCCGACTGCCGACAGCGGGCCGGAGCGGCCGTACCTGGAGCCGCGCACCGAGGTCGAGGCGACCCTGGCGAAGCTGTGGGCGGAGACGCTCCGGCTGGACCGGGTGGGCGTGCACGACGACTTCTTCGACCTCGGCGGGCACTCGCTGGCCATCGTGCGGCTCGCCGCCCGCGCCTGCGACCTGGGCCTGCCGCTCGGGGTGGCCGACCTGGTGGAGCACCCGACCGTGGCGGCGCTGGCCGCCGCGATCGCCGGGCGGGAACCCACCGGCGCCGGCACGGCGGTACGCCACGACGCCGGTGTGGTGGTGAACCTCCGCGACGGCGACGCCGACCGGCGCCCACTGTGGTGCGTGCACCCCAGCGGCGGCAGCGTCGCCTGGTACCTGCCGCTGGCCCAGGCCCTGCCCGCCGGCCGGCCGGTGCGCGGTCTGCAGGCCCGGGGCATCGACGGCGGTGTCGACGCCGACACGATGACCGGGCTGGCCGAGGACTACCTGCGCGAGCTGCGGGCGGCCCAGCCGCACGGCCCGTACGCCCTGCTGGGCTGGTCGATGGGGGCGAACATCGCCCAGGAGATGGCGATCCGACTGACCGCAGCCGGTGAGCGGGTGGACGTCCTGCTGCTGCTCGAACCGGCGGTGCCCGACGAGGCCGGGGTGTTCACGGTCACCGAGGCGCTGGACCTGCTGGACCGGGCGGTGGCGATGCGCGCGGCGATCCGCGAGCTGACCCCGGGCACCCCGGCCCGGCTCAGCCAGGAACGCGAGCTGGTCGCCACGCTGGTGGCGGCCGGCGTCGACGAGGCCGAGGCGGAGTTGGGCGCGGACTGGCCGGTGACGATGTGGACGGCGTTGCTGCGGGCCGCCGCCGGCTACCGTCCGCAGCCCTACCGGGGCCCGGCGCACCTGCTGGTCACCGCCGAGGCGGCCGGCGCCGGCCCGGGCCGCCCCTCGGTGGTCGCCGGGGCGGACGGGCCCGCCTACGAGCGGCGTTGCCGGGAGATGTTCCCGGGCGCGCTCACCGTGCACCACCTGCCCGGCACCCACCGGAGCATGGTCACCGAACCGGGCGTGGCGGCCGTCGCCGACCTCGCCGCCGAGCTGCTGGAGCGTACCCCGTGAGCACCGCGATCCTGACCGACCGTTACCTGCTGGACGACGACCTGGTCGCCGACCCGTACCCGTACCTGGCCCAGCTGCGGGCCGCCGAGCCGGTGCACTGGAGCCCCGTGCACCGGGCGTGGCTGGTCACCGGCTACGAGCCGGCGGTGGCCTGCTACACCGAGCCGGCGATCTCCGCCGACCGGATCGGTCCGATGCTGGCCCAGACCCCGCCGGACCTGCTCGGCCCGCAGGCGGCCCGCGCCTTCTCGATCATGGCGGGGTGGATGGTCTTCGTCGACCCGCCCGAGCACCGGCGGCTGCGCAGCGTCTTCCGGGGCGCCTTCGGGGCGAGTCAGGTGCGGCGCAACCGCCCGATGGTGCAGGAGGCGGTGGCCCGGTTGGCCGCCCGGGCCGGGGCCGGCGGCGACGTCATCGACCTGGTGACCGAGTTCGCCCGGCCGCTGCCGGCGACCGTCGCGGCGGCCTGGATGGGCGTGCCGGTCGAGGACACCGCGATGTTCCAGCGGCTGGCGATCCAGGTCGGCGACCTGGCGCTGGGCTCGGTGCAGTCGCCCGAGGAGAACGAGCGTTCGCAGCAGGCGCTGCTGGATCTCTTCGACTACCTGCGCGCACTGGTCCGGGCCCGCCGGGCCGCGCCCCGCGAGGACCTGGTCAGCGCCGCGCTCGCGAGCGGCCTGGTGGGGGAGTCGGTGAGCGAGGACGAGTTCGTCGCCATGCTCACCCATGTGGCGTTCGCCGGCGGCGAGACCACCAGCAACCTCATCGCCGTGGGCACCTGGAACCTGTTGCGCCACCCCGATCAGCTCGCCCGGCTGCGGGCCGAACCGGAGCTGGCGCCGGTGGCCGTGGAGGAGCTGCTGCGCTTCGACGGGCCGTCCAAGATGTCCATCCGGCAGGTCAAGGACGACTTCGAGCTGGCCGGCCGCCGGTTGCGGTCGGGGCAGCGGCTCTACGTGGTCACCGCCGGGGCGAACCGGGACCCGGCGCGCTTCGACCGGCCGGACGAGCTGGACCTGCGCCGGAGCCCGAACCCGCACCTGGGTTTCGGGCAGGGCGGCCACTTCTGCCTGGGCGCCCCGCTGGCCCGGCTGGTGGCCGGCGCGGCGCTGACCGACCTGCTGGCCGCCGCGCCGGGGCTGGCGCTCGCCACGGCCGAGGTGCGCTGGCAACCCTCGCTGCTCAACCGCAGCCTGCGGGCGCTGCCGGTGCGTCTCTGACCCCGCGCGGGCGGCCACGCCGGTGCGCCCGCGCCGCACGCCTCCCGGTCGTCCGACCGGGACCCGTCCGAACACCGAACGAGAACCGAACGAGAAGGAGAAGGCGATGTCCGTCGACGACGATGACCGCACCTACCGGGTCGTGGTGAACCACGAGGAGCAGTACTCGATCTGGTTCGCCGACCGCGAGCTGCCGGCCGGCTGGACCGCCACCGGGTTCGAGGGCGCCCGCGCGGACTGCCTCGCCCACATCGACGAGGTGTGGACCGACATGCGTCCGCGGAGCCTGCGCGAGCGGATGGCCGCCGCGCAGGGTTGACCCGTACCGGGGCCGGGGTGTCCACCACGGACCACCCCGGCCCGGGCCGTCCACCGACGGTCCGCCCCTGTCCGATCCCGCTGACAACGAGGCGACGGTGATGAAGGTCTATTCCCATGAGCGTCTGGCGCGGCTCGCCGGCGAGCGTGGCATGCCCGAGGAGTACCTGCACGACCTGCGGGTCGTCTCCTCGGTCCTGCCGTTCAAGGTCAACCAGTACGTCGTGGACGAGCTCATCGACTGGTCCGACGTCCCGGACGACCCCATCTTCCGGCTCACCTTCCCGCACCGGGACATGCTGCCGCTGGACATCTACGACCACCTGTCCGGGCTGCGGCTGGCCGCGGCCGAGCCGGGCGTGATCCGCAAGGCGGCCCGGGACGCCCACGCCCGGCTCAACCCGAACCCGGGCGCCCAACTCGAGGCGAACGTGCCGGTGCACCGGGGACGCCGGCTGCTCGGCCTGCAACACAAGTACGCCGAGACCGTGCTGGTCTTCCCGTCACAGGGGCAGACCTGCCACTCGTACTGCGGCTACTGCTTCCGCTGGGCCCAGTTCGTCGGCAACGCCGAGATCCGGCAGGCGTCCTCCGACGTCTCGGACATGCTGGCCTACCTCGCCGGCAGCCCGGGTGTCACCGACGTCCTGTTCACCGGCGGCGATCCGATGATCATGAGTACCGCGGTGCTGGAGAGGTGGGTGTCGCCCCTGCTGGACCCGGCGTTCGACCGGATCCGCACCATCCGGTTCGGCACCAAGGCACTGTCGTACTGGCCGGCCCGGTTCACCACCGACCCGGACGCCGACGACCTGCTGCGGCTCTTCGAGCGGATCGTGGCCGGTGGCCGGCACGTCGCCGTGATGGCCCACTTCTCCCATCCCCGCGAGCTGGCCACCGCCCAGGTCCGCCGGGCCATCGCCCGGATCCGGGGCACCGGCGCGGTGATCCGGGCCCAGGCGCCGCTGATCGCGCACGTCAACGACCGGGCCGGGGACTGGGCCACGATGTGGCAGCGGCTGGTGGAGTTGGGCGTGGTGCCGTACTACATGTTCGTGGAGCGCGACACCGGCGCCCGCAGCTACTTCAGTGTGCCGCTCACCCGGGCCTGGCAGGTCTACACCGACGCGGTGCGGTCGGTCTCCGGTCTCGCCCGCACCGCGCGCGGCCCGGTCATGTCGGCCGCCCCCGGCAAGGTGCTCGTCGACGGCGTGGTGCGGCTCGGCGGGACCGACCTGTTCAGCCTGCGGATGCTGCAGGCCCGCGACGCCGCGCAGGTGGGCCGGCAGTTCTTCGCCCACCACGACCCGACGGCCGAGTGGTTCGACGACCTGCGCCCCGCCCTCGGCTCCTGGTGGCCGGCATGAGCGCCACCACCGACCCCACCCGGACCGCCTCCGAGCGCCGGGTCAGCCTCTGGCGCAACCGCGACTTCAACCTGCTCTGGGTCAGCCAGTGCCTCTCCGACCTCGGCGCCACCATGTCCAACCTGGCGATGCCGCTGCTCGTGCTCTTCCTCACCGGGTCGGCCGCCCAGGCCGGCCTGGTCGGCAGCGCGGGGCTCGTCACCACGCTGGCCTGCCGGTTGCCGGCCGGCGTGGTGGCCGACCGCTTCTCCCGCCGTACGCTGCTGGTGGCCTGTGACGTTCTGCGGTTGGTGGCCTATCTGGGGCTGTCCGGCGCGGTGCTCGCCGGGGTGGCGAACCTGCCGATGATCCTGGTGGTCACCGTGGTCGGCGCCGCCGCCAACGCGGTCTTCGGCACCGCGGAGCACGCCGCGGTGCGCAACCTCGTCCCGGCCGAGCAACTCGCCACCGCCGTCGCGCGAAACGAGGCCCGCTCCTACGGCACCCAGCTCGCCGGGCCGCCGCTCGGCGGTCTGCTCTACGGGCTCGGCCGGTCCCTGCCGTTCGTCGGCAACGCGCTCACCTACCTGCTCTCCCTGCTGGCGGTGCTGCTCATCCGCCGGCCGATGGAGCAGCCCCGCACCGAGCCGGATCGGCAGTCCGGCGGCGCCGCGGCGGCCGAGGGCGTCCGGTTCGTGCTCGCCAACCCGTTCCTGCGGGCGCTGCTGGTGATCGCGGCGCCGCTGAACATGGCCTTCACCGGGATGATCTTCGCGATCATCGTCTCCCTGCAACGGGCCGGCACCCCCTCGGTCCTGGTCGGTCTGGCCAGCACGATCTTCGGCCTCGGCGGTTTCCTCGGCGCGCTCGCCGCCCCGGCGGTGCAGCGCTGGTTGAAGCTGCCGACCCTGGTGATCGTGCTGTGCTGGGCCACCACCGGGCTGATGGGGACCAGCGCCCTGGTGTCGTCCAGCCTGCTGGCCGCGGTGCCGTTGGCGGCTGCGGTGTTCCTCGCCCCGACCGCGAACGCGGTTCTTTTCGGCTATCAGGCGGCGATCACCCCGGACCGGCTCCAGGGCCGGGTGGTGAGCGTCATCTTCCTGGCCGCCACCTCGGCCGCCGCGCTCGCCCCCGGCCTGGCCGGGTTGCTGCTGGCCCGGTTCCCGGCCGCCGTGACGATGCTGGTCTTCGCCGGCCTGGTCGCGGTCTCGGCGGTCACCGCGACGCTGAGCAGCGGCATCAGGTCGATGAACACCGGGAGCCGACCGGACGGCGGGGTGTGAGTCGGGTTACCTCTCGGGCATCCGGGAATCAGGCCGGCGGGCGGCGGCCTGAACCCCGGTGTGACTGTTACGCCGAAATCCACCTCGACACCGGGTGACCTGATGAGCCGTGGGCAGCGAGCGCGGCTCGTCCTGGTCCTCGGTTCGCTGATCGCGGTGGGGCCCCTGACCATCGACATGTACCTGCCCGCGCTGCCCGCGATCGTCGCGGACTTCGCGACCACCTCGGCGGCGGTCCAGTTGACCCTCACCGGCACGCTCGCCGGGCTCGCCCTCGGCCAGCTGCTGATCGGGCCGCTCTCGGACGCCGTCGGGCGGCGACGCCCGCTGATCGCCGGGCTCGCCCTGCACGTCGCGGCGTCGTCGCTCTGCGTCGTCGCGCCGAACGTCGCCGTGCTCGGCGCGCTGCGGGTGGTGCAGGGCCTCGGCGTCGCCGCCACCGCGGTGGTCGCGATGGCGGTGGTCTGCGACCTGTTCAGCGGCGCGGCGTTCGCCACCCTGCTCTCCCGGCTGCTGCTGGTGATGGGCGCGGCGCCGATCCTCGCCCCGACCCTCGGCGGGGGCGTGCTGCGCTGGACGGACTGGCGCGGGGTGTTCGTCGCCCTGGCCGCCTTCGGCGTGCTGCTCGTCGTGGTCGCCTCGATCGGCCTGCCGGAGACGCTCGGGCCCGAGCGCCGCCGGCGTGGCGGGGTGGTCGCCACCGTCTCGCTGTACGGGTCGTTGTTGCGCGACCGCGTGTTCGTGGGCCTGGTGCTGGTCGCCGGCCTGGCCATGGCGGCGTTGTTCGCGTACGTGGCGGGTTCGTCGTTCGTCCTCCAGCAGCGCTACGGGCTCGACGAGCAGCAGTTCGCGTTGGCGTTCGGGGCCGGCGCGGTGGGCCTCATCGGCGCGACCCAGTACAACGTGCGGCTGCTGCGCCGCTACCCGCCGCAGCGGATCCTCGTCGCCTCGCTGGTCGTGGGGACGCTGGCCGGGCTGGCCCTGCTGGCGTTCGCCGCGACCGACGTCGGTGGCCTGCCCGCCCTGCTGGTGTCGTTGTGGGTGGTGCTGGCGGCGGCCGGCCTGGCGATGCCGAACGCCCCGGCGCTGGCGCTGTCCCGCCACGGTGAGGCGGCCGGCACCGCGTCCGCGCTGCTGGGCGCCGTGCAGTTCGGCGTGGGCGCGGTGGCCGCGCCGCTGGTCGGCGTGCTCGGCACCGGGGCGGTGGCGATGGCCCTGGTGGTGGCCGGTGGCATGGTGGCGGCGCTGGCCGTGCTGCTGGTCGTCGTGCGCCCGGCCCGCCTCGCCGGCCTGGAGCCGGCGCCGGCGGTCGTGGTCGCGCACTGACGGGTCGCCGGAGCCGGGTTCCGGTCCGGGCGGCGGAGCGGGAGAGAGGGCTCTCCGCGTCTTTCTGCTGCGAGCACAGTAGTCAATAGGTGTCGGGCGGGTGGTCCGGCCGGTGCCGGGCGAAGGCGTCCAGCCGGCCCCAGCGGCCGGGCACGTCCAGCAGGGCGACGTGGTCGAACGTCGCCGGCAGCGCCGGGATCGCGGCGAGATGGTCCTCGTGCGGATCGAGGCCGAGCAGGGTGCGCAGCAGCAACAGCGGGGCTCCGCTGGACCAGGCCTGCGGGCTGCCGGCGGTCGGGTAACGGACCGGGTAGCGGGTGGTGCGGCGGTCGAAGCCGCCAAACGCCTCCGGCAGGCGTCCCTCGAAGAAGGCGGCGGCTTCGATGATGCCCTCGGCGATGCGGCAGGCCGCGTCGGTCAGACCGTAGCGCCGCAAGCCCCAGGCGATGAAGGAGTTGTCGAAGGGCCACACGGTTCCGGTGTGGTAGCCCAACGGGTTGTACCGGCTCTGCCCCTCGGCCAGCGTGCGGACGCCCCAGCCGGAGAACAGGGCCGGGCTCATCAGATGCTCGGCCACCCGCGCGGCCCGCTCCGGCGGCACGATCCCGCTCCACAACAGGTGCCCGATGTTGGAGGTCAGGCTGTCCACCGGGGTGCCGTCGGAGTCGAGGGCCACCGCGTACCAGCCGCGCTCCTCCAGCCAGAAGTCGCGGTTGAAGCGCTCGTACAGCTCCGCCGCCTCCCGTTCGAGCCGGTCGGCGAGGTCCGCGTCCCGCCAGATCTCGCGCGCCAGCCGGGCCGCGCGGACCTTCGCGTCGTACGCGTACCCCTGGCTCTCGCACGTCGACCTGGGGAAGCCCGGCAACCGGCCGTCGGCGTAGGAGATGCTGTCCCAGGAGTCCTTCCAGCACTGGTTCTCCAGCCCTGTGTCCACGTTGCGTCGCTGATACGAGAGGTAACCGGCGCCGGTCAGGTCGGCGTGCCGCGCCATCCAGGTCAGGGCCGCGCGGGCCTCCGGTTCGAGTTCCCGGACCAGGGCGGTGTCGCCGCTCCACCGTTCGTACTCGTCGAGCAGCACCACGAACAGCGGGGTGGCGTCGACGGTCCCGTAGTACGGCGAGTGGGGTTGCTCCTCGAACGCCGCGGACTCGCCGTAGCGCAGCTCGTGCAGGATCCGCCCGGGGTCCTCCTCCAGCACGTCGTCGGTCCGGGCGCCCTGCAGCGAGGCGAGGATGCGCAACGTCGGCGGGGTCAGCGCCGGCGTGAACGGGAGGGTCTGGAAGCAGGTGAGCAGGCTGTCGCGGCCGAACAGCGTCATGAACCAGGGCAGGCCGGCGGCGGGCACGGTGGCGCCGCCGAGCGAGAGCGGCGCGAAGCGCAGCGCCGCCAGGTCGACCAGGCTGCGTCGGTACGCCTGCCGCAGGGTGGCGCTGTCGGTGTCCAGGGTCGGCGCCGTGGCCACCCAGGCCCGCAGGCTCTCGGGCAGGATGGCCGGGTCCGACCGCAGGGCGCGGGGCCCGGCCCGCAGGTCGACGCCGTCGGGTCGCCACGATCGCATCTCCGCCCGCAGCTCGACCGACCAGTCGGTGCCGGGCTCCAGCCGGACGGCGAACCGGATCTCGTCGGCGGTGAACGTCGCCGGCTTGTCGGCGGTGATGGCGATCTCGCGGTGGAAGGTGTCGCGGCGGTAGCCCAGCCGCAACTCGTCCCGCGCGACCTCGGTGTAGAGGTCGCCGGTCTTGTCGGCGACGTCGAACTTGATCTCGAAGATGTCGGCGAAGTCGGCCGCCACCTCCAGCCGGACCGCCACCTCGCGCGGTCGCTCGCCGTAGTTGAAGATGGTGATCGACTCGGTCAGGTCGGCGTCGATGCGCCGTCGCCGGATGGCGGACACGTCCGCCTGCACGTAGTCCATCCGACCGCCGGGGACCAGGAAGAACGCCGCCGCGAAGTAGTCGCTGTCGTCCACCGACAGGGCGGTCATCCGCTCGTCGTTCAGGGTGAGCACCCAGCGCGACAGGTAGCGGGTGTCGACGGTGAACAGGCCGACCGGCGCGGCCGTCGAGGACTCGATGTCGCCGGAGCTGTCCGACACGATGAACGTGTTGCCGTCGATGCACGCCACCGTGCCCGGCACGTCCTTCACCGGGCACCGCCATCGGGCCGGCGCGCGCGGGCGCCCGCCTGCGCCCGCGCCGGGAAAAGCCGACCGAGCTGCAGGGCCAGGGCGAGCTCCCCGTCGACCAGGATCTCGCCCCGGTTGATCGCGGCCAGCCCGTTCATCCCGCCCGTCACCATCGCCTCGGCGGTCCGCTCCGAGCAGGTGATGACCGCCGAGGCGGGGCCGCCGTCGCGGCTGACGCGCAGGTGACCCCGGTCGATGTCGATCCGCCACTGCCGCAGGCCGCCGTCGCCGCGGATGTCGATCCGGACGCTGCCGCTGACCTTGCCGAGCCGGGCGTTGTACCCCATCGCCGACAACTTGTCGAAGAAGGCGTCGGTCGACGTCATCTGGCCTCCTCGCACGCGGCTGCCGGAGCGCTCGGCGGGTACCCCCTGGGCCGGCACGCTAACCTGCTCGTCGGGCGACGCCGGTGATCCCGTCGGATAATGGGTCGATGACGAACCCCGATCTCGACCCCGAGGTGTACCCACCGCTCGACCCGCACGAGGACGTGCCGGACGACCCCGGCGAACTCCTCCCGGAGACGCCGGACGAGCTGCCGGAGGCGCCGGTCGAGCCGATGCCCGACGACGGGGACCCCGGGGGCGTGCCCGAACCGGCCTGATGCGTGCCCGGGCCCGTCGGCAACCGTGTGCTCATGTTCGCGATAACATCGAATGATCGCGATGCCCGGGGGTGACCGACCGCCGCGGCGGGGTGGCCGCCGACGGCCGGAGGAGGTCGCATGAGAATCGTCGACGCCCGGGTGATCGTGACCTGTCCCGGCCGCAACTTCGTGACCCTGAAGATCGTCACCGACGAGGGTGTCACCGGCGTCGGCGACGCCACGCTCAACGGCCGGGAACTCGCCGTCGCGTCCTACCTGCGCGACCACGTGGTGCCGCTGCTGCTCGGGCGCGACCCGGCCCGGATCGAGGACACCTGGCAATACCTCTACCAGGGCGCCTACTGGCGGCGGGGGCCGGTCACGATGAGCGCGATCGCCGCCGTGGACACCGCGCTGTGGGACATCAAGGGCAAGGTCGCCGGGCTGCCGGTCTACCAACTGCTCGGCGGTCGGTCCCGTGACGGCGTGACCGTCTACGGCCACGCCAACGGCGAGACCGTCGACGAGGTGCTGACCGAGGTCGCCCGCTTCGTCGACCTCGGCTACCGGGCGGTGCGCGTGCAGTGCGGCGTGCCCGGCCTGCCCCGCACCTACGGCGTCAGCGCCGACAAGATGTTCTACGAGCCCGCCGACGCCGCGCTGCCGACCGGGACGACCTGGTCCACCGAGGCCTACCTGGCCCACGTGCCGACCGTGTTCGCCCGGGTCCGCGACGAGTTCGGCCCCACCTTGCGATTGCTGCACGACGTGCACCACCGGCTCACCCCGATCGAGGCGGCCCGCCTCGGCAAGAGCCTGGAACCGTACGCGCTGACGTGGATGGAGGATCCGGTCCCGGCGGACCTGCCGGAGGGCTTCCGGCTCATCCGCCAGCACACCACCACCCCGGTCGCCGTGGGTGAGGTCTTCAACAGCATCTTCGACGCCGCCCAGCTCATCCGGGAACAGCTCATCGACTACGTCCGGACCACAGTGGTCCACGCCGGCGGGCTCACCCACCTGCGGCGCATCTTCGACCTCGCCGCGCTGCACCACGTCCGCAGCGGCTCGCACGGCGCCACCGACCTGTCCCCGGTCTGCCTGGCCGCCGCGCTGCACCTGGACCTCGCCATCCCGAACTTCGGCCTGCAGGAATACATGCGGCACACCGCGCTGACCGACGAGGTCTTCCCGCACGGCTACCACTTCGCCGACGGCTACCTGCACCCCGCCGAGACACCCGGGCTCGGGGTGGACATCGACGAGGAGGTCGCGGCCCGCCACCCGTACGCGCCGGCCTACCTGCCGGTGAACCGGCTGACCGACGGCACCGTGCACCCCTGGTGAGCGGGGCCCGCGCGGGTCAGTGGATGCGGCGGCCGTGCGCGTCCGGCACGCCGGACTTGCGGAAGAAATAGGTGTTGACCTGGTCCCGCCACTCGACGGCGCTGCGGAACTGCTCGTCGAGGCGCTCGGCCACCCGCTCGTGCACGGCCGGGTCGACCGCGCCGGTGAGCAGCGCCCACCGCTCCCGCATCGCCGCCACCTCCTCGACGCCGGCGAAGTGCGTGTCGTAGATGTGCTGGATCACCGTGCGGCCACTGTGCAGCACGTGCCCGTAGGGCACGTGGTGGAAGAAGAGCAGCAACTCGTCCGGGCACCGCCGCAGCGACTCGTACACCTGCGACCACGGCGCCGGATACTGCCCGGTGAAGCCGGTCCCGCTCGCCCGGGTCCGGTCCACCCCGACCCCGTCCCGGTCGGCGAAATGGTAGGTGCCCCACGGGGTGTACTCGTACCCGTCCACGTCCGGCCCGTAGTGGTGCCCGGGGCGCACCATGAAGCCGACACCCAGCGGCGCGGTGTAGCGCTCGTAGGTGCGCCACGAGTCGTCCATGATCGCGTGCAGGGTCCGCCGGACCAACTCCGGATCGCCTGTGGTGACGGGCAGCCAGGTCAGGCCGATCCACTCGTCGAGGATCGCGCCGGGCTCCAGCCGCGGGTCCCAGGCGAGGCGGCCGAAGGCGTACAGGTTCGCCTGGGCCAGCGGGTGCCCGGTCCAGTACGGGTCGTCGCCCACGTTGGACACGGCGACCAGGCCGCCGCCGCTCTCCCCGCCGATCACGTCGGCGATCGTCTGGCCGGCCGCGCCCCACGGCGCGAACCGGAGCACCTCACTCCACCACGGGCCGAGGTGGCAGACGTGTCGTTGCTGACCGGTGTATTCCTGCGTCACCTGCACCTCCATCGCCAGCCGGGTGCTCGGCATGGCGGCCAGCACCGGCGACACCGGCTCCCGCGGCTGGAAGTCCACCGGCCCGTACTTCACCTGCAGGATCACGTTGTCGGCGAAGCGCCCGTCGAGCGGCGCGAAGTGGTCGTGGGCGGCGCGGGCCCGGTCGGTGGACCGGTCCCGCCAGTCCTGCCGGTGGTCGTAGACGAACGCCCGCCAGCGCACCACGCCCCCGTGTGGGGCGAGCGCCCGGGCGAGCAGGTTCGCGCCGTCGGCGTGGTCGCGCCCGTACGCGAACGGGCCGGGCCGGCCCTCCGAGTCCGCCTTCACCAGATAGCCGCCGAAGTCGGGGATCCGCTGGTAGACGCGCCGGGTGGCCTCGGCCCACCAGGCGTCCACCCGGCCGTCCGCCGGGTCCGCCGTGGGCAGGCCGCCGAGCACCATCGGGGCGGCGAAGGTCACCGAGAGATGCACCCGGATGCCGTACGGGCGGAGCACGTCGGCGACCTCGGCCACCTCGTCGAGCCGGTCGGTCAGCAGCCGCGCCTCGGTGTCGTGCACGTTGACGTTGTTCACCGTGATCGCGTTGACGCCGCAGGCGGCGAGCAGGCGGGCGTAGTCCCGCAGCCGGGCCGGCTCGCGCCGCGCGGCGCCGTCCCGCCAGAAGAGCGAACCGCCGGCGTACCCGCGCTCGACCTGGCCGGACACCGGATGCACGGCCACGTTGTCCCAGTGGTCGAGCACCCGCCGGGCCAGCGCCGGCCGGTGCCGCTGCGCCGGCAGGTCGCCGTCGAAGGCCGTAGCGCCCAGCCGGACCACGTGGAACAACCCGTACAACAGGCCGGCCGGCGCGTCGGCCAGCACCACCGTCACGCCGTCCACCCGGGCCAGCAGGAACCCCTCCGCACCGAGCGACCCGTCGCCCGCGCCGTTCACGACCGGCGTCGCGTCGAGGCGGACCTTCTCCGCCGCCGCGTTCGGGATCGGACCGGCGGTGCGCGACGCGAGCACCAGGTCGGCGTCGACGTCCCAGGTCGGGCAGTGCCACACCCGCCCGCCGTGACCGGCGCAGGCCCGCGTCACCTCCGCCACGACGGTGTCGACGAGCGCGCCGTCACCGTGCACCAGCACGTCCCGGCTGCCGAGGGCCCGGAACGCCGCCGACGGCAGCCAGGCCGCGTGCCAGGCCGTCGCGGGCGCGCCGGAGGCCGCGCGGCCGGTGACCGGAACGCCCATCGGGTGCTGGCTGGGCATGCGCTCACGGCCCTCGCTTCGCTCGGTGCGTTCGCTCATGCGGTGAACTCCGCTCGGATGCTGTCGATCATCGGGTCGCCGATCCGCAGCAGCGCCAGCACCAGGAGCGAGGCCAGCAGGGCGAGCACCGCCTCGGAGAAGACCGCGGTGACCCCGGCGGTGGCGGCCAGCAGCACCGCGTTGCCGGCCGTGACGCCGGGCCGGCGTACCAGGAAGTACACGGCCAGCCGCAGCGCGTCGCGGGTGCGGAAGGTGAACAGCGAGACGATCACCAGGGCGTTGACCCCGGCGAGGAGCACCCCGGCCCCGACCACGAGCAGCGGGACCGCCCACCAGCCGGGGACGCCCGCGGCGGTCAGGTGGGCCAGGTTCACCGCGATGACGGTGAGCCACAGCAGCGTCGGCGCCCAGACGCGCAGCACACCCGTCAGGTTGGTCCGGTAGGCCCGGCGGAACGCGGCGGCGGGTCGTAGCTCGGTCAGGTCGGGGCGCTGGTGGCGCAGGGTGTGCAGCGCGGCCGACACCGCCGGCCCGAGCGGCAGCAGCGCGACCGCGACCAGCGGAAGGTTGCTGCTGTCGCGGTCGAGCAGCACGAGCGCCGCCAGGCCCGGCAGGACGCTGAGCAGGAGCAGCAGCTCGACCACGAGCAGGGTGTGCACCGCCGCGGCGGCCCGCGACAACGGTCCGTCGCCGAACTCGCGCCGGCCGCTCACTGTCGCGACCCGGCCGGGTCCGGCGGCGCCGGGTCGAGCAGCCGATCGTCCCACCACGGCGGGGTCTCGTCCACCACCGGGGTCAGCTCGACGACGGTCACCTCGTGCCGGCCGAGCGTGAGGTCGACGTCGGCCCGCCCGGCCGAGACCGGCAGGGCCCGGTGCGTACGGGCCGGTTCGGCCGCCTCCCGCAACGCGTCGAGCTGGCGGGGGCGGGGCGACTGCGGGCTGCCCAGCTCCCGCCAGGCCGCCCAGGCGTTGCCGGCGTCCTCGCTCACCGACCGGCGGAGCAGGAACGCCGAAAAGGTGCCCGGCCGGCCGATCGGGACGGACAGCGCCACGGTGTGCCGGTCGGGCGCCGGGTTCCGTCCGGTGACGTCCACCGGGGCCCAGGCCAGCACCGCGACCCGGCCGTCGGGGTGGCGGGTGACGAGGTGGTCGGGTCCGCGGGCGAGCACCTCGTCGCCGAGCCGGGCCATGAACGCGTACAGGTGGTAGGTGGGTTTCTTGACCTGCCGGTGGGTGAGCAGGCCGAAGCCGCCGTGCAGCAGCGACGTGGGCACCCCCTGCTCCTCGAAGACGTCGCTGAACGTCCAGTAGGAGAACGAGTCGACCAGGTCCCCGCCGGCGGCCAGCACCGGCGCGAGGTAGGCGGCGTGGAAGGCGGTGTCGTGGATCGGGTTGTCCGGCCGGTAGGAGGAGTTGAACTCGGTGATGTGCACCGGGCGGTCAGCCAGCGCGGTGCCGGCCAGGTGCCGGCGGGGCGCGGCGAACTGGTCCAGCAGCTCGGTGGCCGGGGCCAGGGTCTGCCGGGTGCCGAACGGCACGTGCCGGGCCGGGCCGGAGGTGTAGGCGTGCCGGCTGACGAAGTCGACAGGCACGCCCCGGTCGGTGACGAACTCGGCGAACGGCGCCAGCCACTCGTCCGCGCCGGGCGAGATGGCCGGCCCGCCGACCTGGAGCGACCCGTCCACGTCCTTCACCGCGTGCGCCGACACCTCGTACAGGCGGTGGTAGGCGGCCTGGTCGGCGTGCGGCCAGAACTCGGTCAGGTTGGGTTCGTTCCACACCTCGATCGGCCAGCCGCGCACCTCGTCGAGGCCGTACCGGTCGACCAGGTGGGCCACCGTGGCCCGGACCAGGTCGCCCCACTCGGTGAGCGAGGCGGGCGGGGTGACGTTGCCCCGCCACCAGAACACCGTCTGGTCGCCGGAGGCGAGCGTCGAGGGCATGAAACCCAGCTCCACGAACGGCCGGACGCCCACCTCGAGGTAGGCGTCGACGACCTGGTCGACGTACGTGAAGGCGTGCCGGACCCGACGTTCGCCCCGGTGCCGGTAGGGGCGGTGCACGCCGACGCCGTCGCTGAGCAGCCCGTGCCCGCGGATGTGCCGGAAGCCGATGTCCCGCTGCACCAGCGCCAGCGAGTCCTGGTAGTCGCGCCGCAGGGCCAGGTCGAACCGGCCGGTGCCGACGCAGGTGCGCCAGGCGTCGGTCAGCCGGCCGACGGGTCGCTCGGGTACGGTGCCGCGCATCGCGGTCAGCCGTGGTCCTTGCGGTACCGCTCGTGCGCCTTGTTGACCACGTCGGTGTAGGCCTGCGCGTTCTTGGCCTTCAGCTCCGAGACGTAGGCGTCCCACTCGCGCAGCGGTCGCTGGCCGAGGGCGAACTTCAGCGTGTTCTGGGTGACGTGGTCCTTCAGCGCGGTCGCCCACAGCGTGGTCTGCTCGCGCTCGGAGTCGCTCAGCGGCGCGGGTGGCGGGGTGACCCACGGCGCGGGCTTGCGGGCGTTCATCTCCTTCTGGAACTCCAGTTCCTCGGGGGAGAAGAACGACTGCACCAGGTCGAGCCGCCCGCCGTAGGCGAAGACGCCGTTGTAGAAGCCGAAGTCCTTCTGGAGGTGCTTGGTGCCCTTCGGGTTGAGCCCGATGACGTTCACGTCGGGGGCGAGGGTGCGCTTGCCCGCGGCGTCCTTGGTGTACGTGGTCCCCTCGACGCCCCACTTGGCGAACTCCTGGCCGGTGTCGGAATACCAGAGCCAGTCGATGAACTGCATCATGGCGACGAAGTTCTTGCCCTCGCGGGCCTTGCTGGAGATCATCACGCCGTTCTCCAGCCGGCTCGCCGGGTTCACCGGGCCGGCCGGTCCGATCGGGAAGAGGATCTTCCCGAACCGGGCGTTCGGGTTGATCTTCGCGATGTCCGGGCGGTAGTCGTTCACCAGGGTCTGCGCGTTCGTGCTGATCACGAACGACTTGCCGCTGGCGAGCTTCTGCCGGGCCTGGTCGTCGGTCTGGGTGAACGTCTCCGGGTCGAGCAGCCCTTCGGCGACGAGCTTGTGCAGATACTCCACCACCTGCCGGTAGCCGTCGGAGGCGCCGGTGAAGACGTACTTCCCGGCGCCGGAGTCCCAACTCGTCGGCTGGTAGTTCCAGCCGGCGCCGGGCAGGCCGTGCGCGAGGGCCAGCATGTTCAGCAGGTTGCCGGCCGGGTTGGGCTTGCCGAAGCGGTCGGAGAAGGGATAGAGGTCCGGGTGGGCCGCCTTCATCGCCTTGAGCATGTCGTACACCCCGTCCCAGGTGGTCGGGGACGGGATCTTCAGTTGGTCCAGCACGTCGGTGCGGACCGCGAGCGTGTAGTCCTGCCAGGGCTTCTCGTGCAGGCCGGGCAGCAGGTAGAACTTGCCGTCCTCCTGCCGGAGCGTGTCCATCTCCGGCTGGAGGCTCCACTTCTCCAGCTTCTCCTTGAAGTGCGGCATCAGGTCGAGGTAGTCGCTGACCGGCAGGATCGCGCCGGAGGAGACGTACGAACTCTCCTGCGGGTGGTAGGTCTTCGGAATGATCAGCGGGGCGTCGCCGGAGCCGACCAGCACGCTGCGCTTCTGCTCGTAGTCGCTGAGCGGCACGGCCACCGGGTCCAGCTTGACATTGGTGCGCCCGGCCAGCTCGGTCCAGAACAACCACTCCGGCTTCAGCGGATAGTTCGGGTGGTTGTTGTAGAGGATCGAGAACGTGACCGGCTCGGTGGCCTTGAACTGGTCGCCGACGCCGTACTTCTCCATCGCGCCCGCGCGGTTGCGGTCGAGATCCTTCTTGTCGGGCGTGTCGTCGCCGCAGCCGGCCAGGGAGAGGACGGCGGCCGCGCCGGTGGCGAACAGCACCTGGCGCCGGGACAGCTGGACCATGGTGTTCCCTTCGGTGGTGGGTGGGGTCGCGTGCGCGGCTATCCCTTCACGGCGCCGAGCATGATTCCGGAGACGAAGTAGCGCTGGATGAAGGGATAGACCGCGAGGATCGGCAGGACCGTCAGCACGATGGTCACCGACTGGATCGTGGCGGCGGACTGCACGACGTCGTTGGCGCTGCCGAGGCCGCCGCCGGTCTGCGTGGCGTCGGTCGCGCCCGCGAGGAGGTTGCGCAGGTAGACGGTCACCGGGAGCAGGTCCTGGCGATCCATGTAGAGGAAGGCGGCGAACCAGGAGTTCCAGAACGAGACGGCGTAGAAGAGCACCAACGTGGCGACCATCGCCTTCGACAGCGGCAGCACGATCCGCAGCAGGGTGCCGTACGTGTCCAGCCCGTCGACCGCGGCGGCCTCCTCCAGTTCGACCGGCAGGCTCTCGAAGAACGCCTTGATGACCAGCAGGTTGAACACGTTGATGGCGTTGGGCAGGGCGATCGCCCATACCGTGTTCTTCAGCCCCAGACCGGTGACCAGGACGTAGTTGGGGATCAGGCCGCCGGTGAAGAACATGGTGAACACGGCGATGCCGACCAGCGCGGTCCGGCCCCGCAGGTGCCGCTTCGACAACACGTACGCGTAGCAGGTGGTCAGCACGACGGAGATGAGCGTGGCGACCACTGTGTAGACGACGGTGTTGCGGTAGCTGACCCAGAACGTCGGATCCGACGTCACCACCCGGTAGGCGGTGAGGTTGAACCCGCGGGGGACGAGGTTGACCTCGCCCGCGACGATGTACGCGTTGTCGCTGAGCGAGCGCGCCACGATGGTGAGGAACGGGTACAACGTCACCACCACGACGGCGGTCAGGACGACGGCGTTGACCGCCTGGAAGACGCGGTAGCCCCGGCTGGGCCGGGGGCCGCGCGGCCGGATCGCCCGTCCCCGTGCACGGGCGTCCGCGCTCACCACAGGCTCGTCCCCACCGTGCGCCGGGAGATCGCGTTCGCCGAGAGCACCAGGGTCAGCCCGATCACGGCCTCGAACAGGCCGATCGCGGCGGCGTAGCTGAGGTTCCCGGAGACGATGCCCACCCGGTAGAGGTAGGTCGAGATCACGTCCGCGGTGGGATAGGTGAGCGGGTTGTAGAGCAGCAGGATCTTCTCGAAACCGACCGCCATGAAGGTGCCGATATTGAGGATCAGCAGCGTCATCATGGTCGGCCGGATCCCGGGCAGCGTCACGTGCCAGGTCTGCCGCCACCGGTTGGCGCCGTCGATCCGGGCCGCCTCGTAGAGGTCACCGTCGATAGTGGTGAGCGCGGCGAGGTAGAGGATGGTGCCCCAGCCGACGGTCTGCCAGACCTCCGAGGAGACGTAGATCGTCCGGAACCAGCCGGCCTGCTGCAGGAACGGGATTTCCTCGGCGCCGACGGCGCCGAGGAGCTGGTTCACCGTGCCGTCCGCCGACAGCAACTGCATGACCATGGCGGCGACGATCACGATGGACAGGAAGTGCGGCAGGTAGGACACCGACTGGACGAAGCGTTTGAGGACACGGCTGCGAACCTCGTTGAGCAGCAACGCGAGCACGATCGGCAGCGGGAAGCAGAACAGCAGCGTGAGCGCGCCCAGCACGAGCGTGTTGGTGAACACGTTCCAGAACGTGGGGTCGGTGAAGAACAGCCGGAAGTATCGGAGCCCGGTCCAGTACTCGCCGAAGATGCTGCCGCCCGGCTGGAAGCGCCGGAACGCGATCACGTTGCCGAGCATCGGCAGGTAACGGAACGTCAGGAAGAACAGCAGGGGCAGGACGGCCAGCGAGTAGAGCTGCCAGTCCCGGCGCAGGGCCCGCCGCCAGGGGCGGCGTGCGCGCGTACCGGCCGGCTTCGTCCCGGTCGACGTGCCGGGCCCCGCATCCGACGGCGGCCGGACGGTTTCGGACAACACCGCACCCTCCTGTCCGGAGCGCGCGACCGAAAACTTCCGGTAATGCCCCGTAAGCTTTGCGGAAATTTATGTGTATCGTTCTCGTCGTGTCAAGGGCATCGACCGACATCTCCGTCGAACAGCTCCGTCGGTATGCGCCGACGGTCGACGAACCGGCCGACTTCGACCGGTTCTGGCACGCCACCCTCGCCGCCGCCACGGTTGCACCGGTGCTTGTCGACGTCCGGCCGGAGCCCACCGACCTGCGGCTGGTCGAGGTGTCCGAGGTGACGTACGCCGGCTTCGACGGCGAGCCGGTGCGGGCCTGGTGCACCCGTCCCGCGGGCGTGTCCACGCCCCTGCCGGCGGTGGTGGAGTACGCCGGCTACGGCCGCGGCCGGGGCCTGCCGGGGGAGCGGCTGACCTGGCCGGTGGCCGGATACGCGCACCTGCTGGTGGACAACCGGGGCCAGTCCGGGCTGTTCGGCTGCGGCGACACCCCGGACCCGCACGACGCGCCGGGCGGTCCGAGCCCCGCCACCCGTGGCATCCTGGCCCCGGGCACCTACCACTACCGCCGGCTGATCACCGACGCGGTGCGCGCCGTGGACGCCGTCCGCGCGCTGCCCGGGGTCGACGCCAACCGGGTCGTCGCGACGGGCAACAGCCAGGGCGGTGGACTCGCGCTCGCGGTGGCCGGCCTCGTCGACGGCCTGGCCGCGCTGCTGGTCACCGCGCCGTTCCTGTGCGACGTCCAGCGCGGCATCGAACTCACCGAGGCGTCCCCGTACGGCGAGATCGCCCGCTACCTGGCGGTGCACCGCGAGGCGGAGGAGGCGGTCCGGCGCACCCTGTCCTACGTCGACGGGGTCACCTTCGCCCGCCGGGCCACCGCCCCGGCGCACTTCGGGATCGGCCTGCGCGACGACGTCTGCCCGCCGAGCACCGGCTTCGCGGCCTACAACCAGTACGGCGCCGCCGCCGGCCGGCCCGCCGCCCCGGAGCGGGAGATGCACACCTATCCCTTCAACGGCCACGAGGGCGGCGAGGCCGTGCACGTGCGGCGGCAACTGCGCTGGCTCACCACCAAGCTCGGGCCTCGCGGCTGACCGCGAATCCCGGCGCACGCCCGGTCGGCGGCCTGTCGCACCGGCCGGCGGTGTCGGTAGGGTCGGGCGCGTGGATCCGGCCGACACCGCCGCGCGCCTCGGGGTGCCCGCCGAGGAGGTCGACCGCGTGCGCCGGCTCGCCGGTGACCGGCCGTCGGCCCCGCTGCCCGGCCGGGCCGGCGCACCCGCGCTCCTCGACCGGCTCGCGGTCCGGCCGGCCGACGCCGCCGAGATCATGGCGGGCTGGCCCGACCCGGACTCCGCGCTGTGGACCCCGGAGCTGCGCTGGCTGCTCGACCGCTCGATCGCGCTGGTCCGCGCCGACCTCGGCGGCCACGACTGGCTGCCGCCCGGCCCGGCGCTGCCCCGCGGGCGCGGCCCCGCCTGGCGGCACCTCTACGTCTACGCTTACCTGGCCCTGGTCGACGTGGTGCGGGAATACCACAGCGACCACGGCATCGGTGACGCCGTGTCCTGGACGACGCTCGCCGACCTGGGCCGCAACCTCGCGGTCGACCGGCGGATGGCCGGTTCGGGCTGGCCGGTCATGCAGAGCTGGCTGACGCTGCACGCCCGCGGCGGCATCTACGAGCTGGGTCGGTTGCAGCACCAGCGCGGCGAGACCATCGGCCTGCACGTCCCCGAGTCGGGGCCGCTGACCCCGGCGGCGGTCGACGCCTCGCTCGACGCGGCCCGGGTGTTCTTCCCGCGCCACTTCCCCGACGAGCACCACACCGAGTTCTCCTGCGGCTCCTGGCTGCTCGACCCGCAACTGCGGGAACACCTGCCCGAGGATGCCAACATCGTCCGGTTCCAACGCCGGTTCACGCTGGAGCCCCACGCGGAGCCGGAAGGGATCGACGCCGACGTCGAGGTGCGGCGCTTCGTGTTCCGCGACCTGAGCACACCGCTGGACCGGTTGCCCCGCGACACCGCGCTCCGGCGCGCCGTCGTCGACCACCTGGCGGCCGGCCGCCACTGGCACTGGCGCGTCGGCCGCTTCCCCGTCTAGGTCCGGTGCCGGCGGTGGTGCACGATCAGCGCCGCCGCGCGGACGATGGCCGGCGAGGCGGTGCCGGAGCGCCCACCTCGGCGCGGCGCGGCGGATCGGCGCCCGGCCGGGCGCAGGTTAGCGCCGCGACCCGGGTGGCGTGCCCGAGCGCGGCGCGCAGCCGCTCGGTGTCCAGCGCCCCCACCGTGCCCGGACCGGCGGCGCCCGTCTCGACCAGCGCGTCGAGCAGGCCGGCGGTGAACGCGTCGCCGGCCCCGACGGTGTCCACCACGGCCACCGGCTCGGCCGGGCAGGTCACTTCGAGACCGCCGCCGTTTCGGGCGTACGCGCCGGCGGCGCCCCGGGTCACCACGACCAGATCCACCCCGTGGCGGCCCAGCGCCGCGGCGGCCTCGTCGACAGGTAGGCCGGGGAAGAGCCAGCCCAGGTCCTCGTCGCTGGCCTTCACCAGGTGGGCGTGGCGGGCCAGGGCGAGCAGGCGGTCTCGGGCGGCGTCCGGATCGGTGAGCATCGCCGGCCGCACGTTCGGGTCGAGGCTGACCAGCACCCGCCCCCGCGCGTGGGTGCGGGCCAGCAGGTCGGCGACGGTGTCCGCGCCCGGTGGCAGCAGGGCCGCCAGTGAGCCGGTGTGCAGCACCTCGGTGCCGGCCGGCAGTGTCGCCAGTTCCTCCCGGCGCCAGTGCCAGTCGGCGGTGCCGTCGAGGTAGAAGTCGTAACCAGCGGCCCCGTCGGCGTCCAGCGAGACGATGGCCAGCGTCGCCGGTCGGTCGTCGGCGACGGAGTGGCTCAGGTCGACGCCGTTGGCGTCGGCGTGGGCGCGCAGCCGGCGGCCCAACGCGGTACGGGAGAAACGGGCCAGCATGGCAGTGGGCCGGCCGAGCCGGGCCAGCCCGACCGCGACGTTCAGTGGGCTGCCGCCGGGATGGGCGGCGAACAGATCGCCCCCGCCGGACGGGGCGAGGTCCACCACGGCCTCGCCGAGCACGGTGAGCACGGCTCAGGCTCCGGTGGCGGGAGCGACGGCGCGGCGTCCGTGCACCGAGTAGGGAGTGCCCGGTTCGGCATCACCGAGCCGGACGGTGCCGTCCGGGTCGACCCACAGCGGGATCGGGTCGCTCAGCTCGCCGACGAATCGTCCCCGCTCGTCGTGGTTGAGGAAGGCCAGCAACTGCCAGCGTCCGTCGCGGTCGCGGACCAGGCGCCCGCTGTAGAGGCTGTCGTCGGTCAGGCGCTGCGCCTTCGTGGCGTCGAACGGGCCCAGCAGCGACTCGCCGGGCACCGCCCAGACGCCGCTGGGTCGGGCGTCGCGGCTCCGTTCGGCGAGTTGGTCATGCAGGCAGGAGAAGATCAGCAGCGGCCGGCCGTCGACCACCTCCACCTGGGGTACCTCCAGGTGGCCGAAGCCGCTGCCCGCCGCGGTCACCGGCGGCTGGGCGGTCCAGTGCACCAGATCGTGCGAGCGGGCGTGCGCGATGACACCCCGGTCGTCGACCGGGCCGGCGTTGGCGCGCGCGGTGATCAGCATGTGCCAACCGTCGCCGTCCGGGTCGGCGAACACCCACGGGTCGCGCCACGCCTCATCCGGCCAGGTGGAGTCGCCGAGCCGCTCGTACCAGCGCCCGGCGGCGGTGAGCACCGGCGACGCCGGGTGCCGCTCCCAGGTGACCAGGTCGTCGGAGCTGGCCAGCCCGATCCGCTGCACCAGCGCGTCTTCGGCGCTGCCGGCGCCGGTGTAGAACATGTGCCAGCGTCCGTTCGGGTCGCGCAGCACCGAGCCGGTCCAGGTGGCGACGTCGTCGAACGCCGGCCGGTCCGCCGGTACCAGCGCGTCGGCGAGCTGGGTCCAGTCGCGTAGGTCGGGGGAGACCGCGTGGCCGACGCTGGCCCGGAAGTGTCGCCGGTCCGGGTCGCCCAACGCTCGGGAGGCGCGCAGGAAGAAGAGGTGATGGGTGTCGCCGTCACGAGCGAACCAGAAGTCCCAGATCCAGGCGTCGGGAAGTCGGAGCACGGGAGGGTCCTTTGCCGTCGGCCGCCGGTGCGGCGGCGGGTGCGTCGCGCCGCGGGGCGGCGCCGGGGATGTGGCGACGCCCCCGGGATGCGGGGCCGCCGTGCGTCGGGCCGCCACGCGAGGCGCGGCGGGTGGTCGGGGCCGCCGTCCGGCGGCTCGGGGGACGGTCAGTGCGGGACGGCGGCGACCGATTCGCGGCGGACCAGCGGGCAGGGCATGACGACCGGCCCGGCGGCCCGCCGACGGGTGCCCTTGGGCTGGTCGAGCAGCTCCACCATGGTGGTCACCGCCCAGGAGCCCATCTCGTAGTGCGGCAGCGCGACGGTGGTGAGGCCCGGGTGCAGCCCTTCGGCGATCAGCTCCTGGTTGTCGAAGCCGACCACCGACAGGTCGCTGGGGACGCGCAGCCCCAGCTCGCCGGCCGCCCGGTAGGCCCCCATCGCCATCCGGTCGTTGAAGCAGAACAGAGCGGTAGGCCGGTCCGGGCGGTCGAGGAGCGCCCGGGCGGCCCGGTGGCCGCCGTGCGTGTCGGAGATCTCGGCGAGCACCAGTTCCGGCCGGAACGGCACCCCCGCCTCCCGAAGCGCGTCCCGGTAGCCCTCGAGGCGGCCGTGCGTGGCGGGGATGTCGTCGACGTTGGTGACGAAGCCGATCCGACGGTGCCCGTGCGCGAGCAACTCCCGGACGGCCGCCTCGCCGCCGCCGCGCTCGTCCGGCACCACCGACGGGTACGTCCCGTCGGCGTCCGCGGCGTCGAGCAGCACCACCGGCATCGGCCGTAACTCGTCGGGCACCCGCACGACCTGGTGGTACATGGTCGCGTAGAGCACGCCGTCGACCCGGTGCCGGGCCAGCGCCTGGATCTCCCGCCGCTCCACCTGCGGGTCGCGCCCGGTGGTGAGCAGCATGAGCAGCCAGCCGCGCGCCGAGGCGGTCTCCTGCGCCCCGAGGATCATCCGTCCCGCGTATGGGGTGGTGGCGATCTCGTCACCGAGCAGCCCGAGCGTCTGCGAGCGCTGGAGCCGCAGGCCCCGGGCCAGACCGTTCGCCGCGTAACCGAGCCGGCGGGCGGCCGTCTCGACGCGTTCGCGGGTCTCCGAGCTGACCCGGGTGCCGGACTTGTTGTTCAGCACGTGGGACACGGTGGTCACCGACACGCCTGCCGCCGCGGCGACGTCCCGGATGCTCGCCTTCTGTCCCATCAGCTCACCATCGCAGTGCTCGTGAGGTTGAACGTCCGGTGTGGACGGCCGCTCAACGGTATCGGACCGCTCACTCGTCCCACAGGCCGTGTTCGGGCCAGCGGCGGGGCAGCCGCTCGTCGACCGGCGGCAGCTCCGGCAGCGGCTTGTGCGGGTGGTGCTGATACCAGTAGGCCACCGAGGAGAAGTCGTTGCCCTGGTCGTTGGCGTGGCCGTGCTCGATGGTCACCTTGATCGACTTCGAGAAGCGCACCGGGTCCTCGATGTGGAACCGGTACATGCTCCACAGCCCGAAGTGCTCCTGCGGGCTGCTGGCCAGGCTGATGCCGTGGTAAGGCCCGGCGTACGCACCGCTGGGGAAACCCCAGGCCGCGTTGAAGTAGTCCTCGGTGCCGGTGCCGTGCATCGACGGCGGCCACTGCTCCCCATCGATGAAGATCATGTCGTCGCCCTCGCCCGGCCAGGTGTACGGCTGGTTGGAGGCGTTGTGGTTGTCGATGCTGAGCACGCAGCCGACGTAGTGGCCGGCGCCGCCCTCGGCGTCCAGGATGACGTAGTTGTCCTCGCCGGTGAGGTTGACCCCGGGCAGGTCCCAGGGGGCCGGCACCTCGCCCGGGGCGAGCCCGTTCGGCACCGGCACGCAGGGCTTCTCCTGCCGGTAGTGGGCGTGGAAGTAGGCCACGTCGTCCGGCTTCGCCTCGTCGGTCAGGTCGTAGTCGACGTAGTAGAACAGGTTCTCGATCGCCTGGTCCGACTCGTTGCGGATGACGATTTTCGCGGAGCTGCCGAACGGCATCGGGAAGTAGGAGTTCATCGCGGCGGCGAACGGGCCCTTGGGGCCGCGGCGTGGGCCGAACACCATGCTCAGCGGCAACGAGACGTAGTGGGTGCAGGTGGCGTGACCGACCCCGAAGAAGTCGCCGAGCGGGCTGCGGACGCTCGGGTTCTCCTCGCCGTCCCAGTACATCTCGATGACCAGCTTGCGCAGGTACTTCTCGGAGTAGCAGCGGGTGGTCAGCCAGATGTGGCCGATGACGCCGGTGCCGGTGATGTCGGCCAGCACGTGCGTCCCGCCAGGCGGGACGACCGCGAAGTCCCGGTTGCCGCCGGTGCGGTCCCAGCTCGACTCGCGCCGGGAGCGGCCGGCCTTGACCCGGGTGAGTCCCGCGAGCGGGCTGGTGGGTCGCCAGAACGACATGGTGTTCCTTTCGGGTTGTGCGGGGCAGTGGCGGTCAGCCCTTGACGGCGCCGAGGCTGAGCCCGGCGACGATCCGACGCTGCAGCAGCAGCGTCAGCACGACCGCGGGTACGGAGTAGAGCGTGGCCAGCGCCGTCATCGGACCCCAGTCGAGGCCGAACTGGCTCTGGAAGTTGGCGATGGCGATCGGGGTGGTCTGGGCGCGTACCGAGGTGAGCAGCAGCGCGAAGAGGAACTCGTTCCAGGAGGCGAGGAACGCGAAGATCGCGGTGACCGCCACGCCGCCGGAGACGACCGGCAGGATGACCCGCAGCAGCGCGCCGAACCGGCCGCAGCCGTCGACCAGCGCGGCCTCCTCGATCTCCCGGGGCACCCCCTCGAAGAAGCTGGCGAGCAGCCAGATCGACAGCGGCAGCGCCACCGTGGTCTGGGCCAGGGCGAGGCCGGTGGGCGTGTCGGTGAGCCCCAGCGCGCCGAGGATGGTGACCAGCGGGATGCCGATCGCCACCGCCGGCGCCATCCGGACCAGCAGCGAGCCGGCCATCAGCATTCGGCCGGCGCGGCTGCGGTAGCGGGTGATGCCCCAGGCCGCCGGGATCGCCAGGGCCATCGACAGCACGGTGGCGACGATCGCCGTGCTGACGCTGTTGACGAACGAGGCGGTGACTCCGGGTCGGTCCAGTGCGGTGAGGTAGTTGTCGAGGCTGAACCGCCGCGGCAGCACGGTCGGCGGCACCGCGACCGCGTCCGTGGCCGGCTTGAACGAGGTCAGCACCAGGTAGACGAAGGGGAAGGCGTAGGCCGCGACGACCGCGACGGCGACGGCCCAGAGCAGTCCGGTACGGAGGCGGGCGAGCCGCGCGTGGGTCATCAGGACTCCCGTCCGGGCCGCCAGATGGTCAGCACCGCGACCATCGCGACCAGCATCATGACGATCATGAACACGGTGCTGGTGGCGGCGGCCGTGCCCGGGTCGTTGTAGCTGACCATGGTCTTGTAGATGGTCAGGCTCAACGTCTCGGAGGCGGACTGCGGGCCACCGTCGGTCTGGATCAGGATCACGTCGAAGGCCCGGGCGGCGTCGACGCCCCGGATGATCAGCGCCACCGCGATCACCGGCCGCAGCAGCGGCAGCGTCACGCTGACCAGCAGTCGCAGTCCACGGGCGCCGTCGAGCCGGGCGGCCTCGTACAGGTCCGGGGGAATGGCCTGCAGGCCGGCGTAGAGCACCAGTGTCATGAACGAGGTGGTGAGCCAGACGTCGGGCAGCGCGACCGAGAAGAGCACCAGGTCCGGGTCGCTGAGCCAGGAGACGTCGCCCGGGTTGTCCAGCACTCCGATCCGGGCGAGCAACTCGTTGACGATGCCGACGTTGTCGATCATCAGGAACCGCCAGAGCAGGCCGGCGACCACCGGCGCGATCATCAGCGGGTAGAGGAAGACGGTCTGCAGGATCCGCGAACGCGGCCCGAGCCGGTGGAACAGCAGCGCCACCGCGAGGCCGAGCGCCAGCTCGGCGGTGACCACGATGAGCGTGTACGCGAGCGTCCGGCCGGCCGCCGCCCGGATGCCCGGGTCGGTCAACGCGGTCAGGTAGTTGTCCAGCCCGGCGAAGCGCCGCCCGTCACCGAGCCCCGACCCGGTGTACAGGCTGTCCACGGCGAGTTTGACCAGCGGCCACCCGACCAGCGCGAGCAGCACCACCGCGGCCGGCGCGGCCAGCAGGGCCGCGTACCGGGCGTCGGAGAGCCCTCGGCGGACACGCCGCGGACTCTGCGTCGGCGCGTCCGGTACGGTCCGCGGCGGTGCCGCCTGCGCTGTCGGGCTCACTTGACGATGCCCTCGATCTGGGTACGAGCAGCCCTGAGCAGCGCGGCGTAGTCCGCGTCGGGCGTGAGCGCCTTCTGGATGGTGGGCACCAGGACGCCGTCCACTATCCGCTGCCAGTGCGGGCTGGCCGGGCGCGGTCGGGTGGCGCTCGCGTTCAGCGTGGCCAGCAGCGGGCCGAACGACTCGTAGCCGGGCTTCGTGGCGTACTGTTGGTAGGCGGACTTGCGGGCGGCCAGGCCCAGCGTGGTCTCCACGCTCAGCGCGTTGTTGTCGTAGGCGGCCTTGATGAACTGCTTGGCCAGGTCGGCCTTGGCGCCGCCCTTCGGCGCGGACAGATACCACGGGCCGTGGATGCCCGCGACGCCGGCGGTGCCGCCGACCATCGGCGCGGCGCCGACCTTGCCGGCGACCTTCGCGTCGGCCGGAATCTGCCGGTACGCGTGTGCCCAGAACCGGGTCATCGCGGTCTGACCCTGATTGAACAGGTTCTGCGCCGCGTTCCAGTCGGTCTGCGCGGCTCCGGCGGGGGCGACCTTGTGCTTGTTGTTGAGGTCGGCGTAGAACGTCAGCGCGGCGAGGTGCTGGGCGTTGTCGACGATGACGCCGCCGTCGTCGTCGAGCACCACGCCCGGCGAGCCCGCCTGCAGGACGTGGGCGAGCCACTCGGTCTCCACCGCGCCCTTGACGTCGGTGCCGTACAGCTTCTGCTCGGGCCGGGTGAAGAAGACGGCGGTGTCGGTGAACTGCTGCCAGGTGGTGGGCGGGGCGAGCGGGTAGCCGTACTTCCGCTCGAATGCGGCCTTCTCCTTGGGGTCGTCGAAGAGGTCCTTGCGGTAGAACAGGATCTCGCTGTTGGTCCACACCGGCATGCCGATGAAGTGCCCGTCCGCCTGGGCCTCCTGAACCAGCGCGGGGAACAGGTCGGCCTTGACCGCGTCGGTGAAGAGCTCGTCGAGCGGGGCGAGCTTGCCGGCGAGCAGCGGGATCCAGACCGCGTCGACGGCGCACACGTCGAATGACGGGCGGTTGCCGGACAGCTCACTGCTGAGCCTGTTGAACAGCCCTTCGTAGGGCAGTTCGACAAGTGTCACGGTCACGCCGGTGGCCTGCTTGAACCTGTCCACGATTGGTTGCAGCTCGGTCTTGCCGCCGCCCTCGCAGGCGAGGGTGAGGGTCTTGTCGTCGCCCGAGCCGCCGCCGGTGCCTCCGGCGCCACAGCCGGCGGTGCCGAGCAGGGCGGCGGCTCCGGCGCCTGCGGTCAGGCCGAGAAATCCGCGACGGCGCCAGCCGCCGGCCGTGGTGTGGAGGTCGGGAAGGGCCATGTCTGCTCCGTTCAGGGGTCGCCGGGCGCGTGGGGGCGCGCGTTGGGCGCGTGGTGGTGGACGCTGGTGGTTTGTCGGGCGGTGCGCCAAAACCTTTTGGCAAAAGCTTTTGGCAGAGCCTAGGAGTGCATCGCGTGACGGTCAAGTGCCAGCTCGGTGACTGAGGTGACCATCGATGGCCGGCAGCGCGCCTCGTCCCGGAGCGGGTCGGCGATAGGATCACGGCCACCCCGTCGACGACCGTCACCCCGCCGGAGCCCCACTGTCCGCGCCGCCGACCACCCGCCTCGCCCGGCGTGCCCGCCGGGCGCTGGCCGTGGTGTTCCTGCTCGCGCTGGCCGGGCTGCCCGCCGGCTCGTCGCCGGCCGGTGGGACCGGGTCCGGCACGCTGCGGGTGCTCCAGATGAACCTCTGCAACAGCGGCCGGGCCGGCTGCTGGACCGGTCGCGCCGTGCCGCGGGCCGCCGAGGTGATCGCCGCCGAACTGCCCGACCTGGTCACGCTCAACGAGATCTGCCGCGACGACGTGACCATGTTGCGGCGGGCGCTCGCCGCCGACCACCCCGGCGCCCGGGTCGTCTCCGCCTTCCAGGCCGCCGGGGACCGCCCCAGCGGCGCCGCGACCCGGTGCGACAACGGCCAGCCGTACGGCATCGGGTTGCTGGCCCGCCTCGACGGCCGCGGCGACCGGCCCGAGGTGCACCGGGGCACCTATCCGGTGCAGGATCTCGCGGACCCGGAGGAGCGGGTCTGGCTCTGCCTGCACGCCGCCGCCGTGCTGCACGCCTGCACCACCCACCTGGCGAACACCGACGGCGCCGTGGCGCTGGCCCAGTGCGGCCATCTGGTCGGCACGGTGGTGCCGGCGATCCGGCGCGACGACGGGTACGCGCCCACCGTGCTCGGCGGCGACCTCAACCTGCGGGCCGGCGGCGTACCCGACGTGCGCTCGTGCGTGCCGCCGGACTACCGGCGGATCGACGACGGCGCGCGGCAGCAGGTCATCGCGACGGACGACCTCACGATCTGCTGCCACCGGGCGGTCGACATGGGCGGCTCGACCGACCACCCCGCGCTGCTGGCCACCCTGGCGGTGCGCGGCGGGCCGCCCGCCGGCCCGGCGACATTCGCGCGGTGAGCACCGCCGGCCCGACCATGCCGGTGCTACGGCAGGCGGGCGACGAGCGTGGGCGGCGCGACCGCCCGATAGGCGTCCTGGAGCACCTCGGCCAGCTCTGCCTCGTCGAGGCCGGCGTCGAGGCGTACGCCGACCCAGCCGCGACCGCCCACATAGGGCGGGCGGAAGTAGGCGCGCGGGTTCGCCGCGGCCAGTTCGACCGCGGAGCCGGCCGGCGCGGCGCACCACAGGTGCGGGAACTTGTCCTGGTGATGGCCGTCGGGCCAGACGGTGGCGAACGACTTCTTGCCCCGCACGAACCAGGTCGGGGTGCCGTGACTGAGCCGTTCGCTGACCTCGGGCAGCGCCAGGCACACCCGTCGGATCGTCTCCACCATGTCGGTCACCGGTCCACCGTAGGGCATCCGGCGGGCCCGGTGAGCGCAGCTTCGGGTCGAGGGCCTCGCGGACCGCCTCGCCGAGCATGACGAAGCTCAGCACGGCGGTGACGAGGAACGCGGCGGGGAAGAACAGCAGGTACGGCGAGACCCGGAGGTAGTTCTGCGCCTCGCTGATCATGATGCCCCAGGGGACCACCGGGTTCTTCAGACCGATGCCCAGGAACGACAGCGTGGCCTCGGCGCCGCGCTGGCCCGGCGGAAGGCCGACTGGTCCTGCCCCGCGTGCTGGCCCGCTTCCCGGCGGTGGTGCTCGCCGCCGAGCCCGGCGAGCGGCGCCAGCTCATGCTGCGCGGCTACGACCACCAACCGGTCCGGCTGGCCGCCCCGCGCCGGCCGGCCGGGACCTTGCCAAACCAATCCGATTGAGTAAGGTCGATTTCACGCTGTGGAAAGGACACACCGGCCATGACCGATGAGATCCGCGCGTTCCTGCTCGCCGCCCTGACCGAGATGAAGTACGACGTCGAGGACGTCGACGACGACACCGTCTTCGGCCCGGCCGGTCTCGACGTGGACTCCCTCGGCCTGGCCGAACTGGCCGTCCGGGTGGAGGACCGGTTCGGGGTGGCGTTCGACGACGACGAGGCGGAGATGCTCGCCATGATGACGCTCGGCGAGTTCTGCCACGCGGTGGCCCAGCGCATCCAACCGGCGTCGGCGCTCTGACCGGCGCGCCGGCCGTGCCCGCGAGTGTGACGGTCACCGGCATCGGGCTGGTCAGCCCGGTCGGCGCGACCGCCGCCGAGGTGTTCGACGCGGTGTGCGACGGTCGCTCCGGGCTGTCCCGGCCACCGGAGGGCCACCCGGTCCACGGCGTGGTCGACGTCGCCGCGATCGCCCCGGCGATCGACCCGGCCACCGTGCTGCCCGGCCCGGAGTCCCGGGTGGTGGACCGCTCGATCGTGATGGCGCTGCGCGCCGCCGCCGACGCGCTGGCCGACGCCGGCCTGCGGGTCGGCCGCGACGTCGACCCCTACCGGGTGGCCGTCGTCGTCTCCGGCGTCGGCGGTCTGTCCACGCTGGCCGACCAGGTTCTCCAGCGGGCCGGGCGGGGCCGGTTCGGGGTCAGCCCGTACCTGCTGCCCGGGACGCTGCCGAACATGGGCGCGGCGCGCATCGCCATCGCGTTCGGCATCCGCGGCTACACCTCGTCGATCGGCACGGCGTGCGCGGCCGGCGCCCAGTCCGTCGGCGAAGGGCTGCGCATCCTGCGCGCCGGTGAGGCGGACGTCGTCGTCGCCGGCTGCGCCGAGGCGCCGCTGTTCCCGACGTTCGCCGACGCGTTCGGCAACGCCCGCGCGCTCGCCCGGGGCTGGGCCGACCCGACGGCCGCGAGCCGGCCGTTCGACCGCCGGCGCAACGGCCTGGTCCTCGGCGAGGGCGCCGGGGTCCTGGTGCTGGAACGCGCCGCGCACGCCGCCGCGCGCGGCGCCCGCCGCCACGCCGACGTGCTCGGCTGGGGCGCGACGAACGACGCGTACCATCCGACCACCCCCCGCCCCGACGGCGCCGGCGCGGCGCACTGCATGCGGATGGCCGTCCGCGACGCCGGCCTGGACCTCGGCGACATCGGTTACGTCAACGCGCACGGCACCAGCACCAAGGCCGGCGACGCGGCCGAGCTGGCCGCGCTGCGTGCCGTCTACGGCGCACACCCGCCGCCGCTGAGCTCGACCAAGGGCGTGACCGGGCACATGCTCGGTGTCTCCGGCGTGATCGAGGCGGCCATCGGCGTCGAGGCGCTGCGGCGCGGCCTGCTGCCGCCGACGCACAACCTCGACGACCCGGACCCGGCCGGCGACGTCGACCACATCCGCAAGACCCCCCGCCCGTCGCCGGTGCAGGCCGTGCTGTCCAACTCCTTCGGCTTCGGCGGCCACAACGTGAGCCTCGTCCTCTCCCACCCCCACCCCGCGCCCTGATTCCCGGAAAGAGCGCCCAACCCGTGCGGCGCGGGCCCTCTTTCCGTGCATCAGGCCCGAGGGGTGGGTGGGGGTCAGCGCACGGTGATGAGGGTCGCGGACTCGTGCCGGGCGACCGTGACGGCGAAGTGCGGGTCGAGCATGTCGACCAGGTAGTCCAGGTCCGCGACGAGCGGCACCGGCAGCAGGTCCTGCTGGTCGAGGTCGGTGCGGCTGGCGACCAGCTCGATCCGGTCGGCCTTGAGCAGCCCCCGGGTCAGGAACGCCGGCAGGTCGTCGGGGAGCAGGCACCGCCACAGGTCGACGTTGACGATCAGGTCCAGCGCGCCGGTGCGGAACTGTTGCAGGACGGTGCCGAGCAGGTGCGAGTTCGTGTCGTGCGGCGGCGCCGCGTGGTCGAAGGTGTGCGAGCCGGCGCCCAGCTCCAACGCGGACACCCCGTTGCCGACGACCAGGGCCCGGCTGGTGGCCAACTCGTCGCGCAACGCGGCGGGCAGCACGGCCGGGTGCCCCAACCCGCCCCGCCGGTAGGCGTCGATCGCGTCGCCGTAGAGGCGGATGCGACCCAGGTGCCGGCCGAACGTGTTTATCGCGTACAGCACCTCGACGTCGTAGCGCAGGTGCTTGCGCAGCAGGTATTTCATGTTGTCCATCGAGGCGAGCCCGTTGGTGGTGCGGCGGAAGTGCGGCAGGTGGTAGGAGAGCGCGTCGACGTCGAGCCGGAACAGCTCCGGTGGCGCCCCGTGCAGGTGGAAGACCCGGTAGAAGAAGTCGAGGTCCTCGAAGCCCCACTTGACCATGGCCTCGTCGAAGCCGCCGACCCGTCGGAACGACTCGTGGTCGACCGAGGCGTTGTGGGTCAGCCCCAGCACCCACGGCGCGTGCGGGAAGTCCCGCATCCGCTGCGGGTGGGCGGTGTCCTCCAGGCGCGGGTCGCCGCGCTCGGCGTCGAGCATCGCCGGCCCGATCGGCTCGCCCCGACGCAGCGCGTCCGCGCCGGCCCAGTCCAGGTCGTACCGCTGCCCGAGCAGCACGCCGGGGCGGCCGGCGCGGCCGGCATGGAAGTCGCGGTGCCGCTCCAGCAGCCGGGGATGCGCCACCGTGTCGGCGTCCAGGAACATCAGCGTGTCGGCTCGGGCCCGGGCCGCCGCGGCGTTGCGGTTGGCGCTGCGCCCACGGTTGTGCTCGCTACGGACGTGGCTGACGGTCAGCCGGTCGCCGTACCTGTCCGCGACCGGTCCCAGCGCGACGGCGGAGCCGTCGTCGCCGACGATCACCTCGAAGTCGTCACGCGGCAGCGTCTGGCGGGTGAGCGAGTGCAGCGTCGCGTCGAGGGCGGCGCCGTTGTCGTGCGCCGGCACCACCACGCTCAGGCTCGGCCGGCCCCCGGTCGGCATGCTCAGCGGGGGGTGGAGTTGGCGGCGAGGTAGTCCGCCAGGTCGCCGAGGGTGGTCATCCGGTCCTCGTCCAGATCCTCCACGTCGATCTGGATCTCCAGCTCGTCCTCCAGCTCCAGCAGCACCTCCAGCGCGAGCGACGAGCTGAGGCCCAGCTCGTCCATCAACTGGGTTCGCTCGGTGACCGGCGTGGCCGGCCGGAGCATGCGCTCCAGCAACGCCGTCAGGCTCCGGACGATCGCCTCGCGCGGCGGCGACGCGGTCGACGTGTCGTGCTCTAGCACCGGTGGCCCCGCGAATCGATCGTGTGCGCCAGCATGGAGCCATCAGAGCAAAGGACATCGGCGAGTGTCAACGGGTAGAACTCGATCGCGTACGGGGCGTCACCGGCGAGCGCCACCGCCATGCGGTAGCCGGACGGCGTCGCCACGTCCGCGAGGCGGTGCGGGCCGGCCGGCTCGACGCACGCCACCACGTCGTCCGCGTGCACCGGCACGGCCAGGTTGGGCCAGAGCCGACCCCCGGCGGACTTCACCGCCGCCTCCTTGCGGACCCAGAGGCGCAGGCACCGGTCCGCCCGCTGCCCGGCGTCGAGCCCGGCGGCGACGTGTCGCGCCTCCTGCGGGTGGAAGAAGCGTTCCGCCAGGGACACCGGGTCCCGCCCCGGCGGGAGGTGCTGGATGTCCACCCCGACCGGGCGGCCCCGGCTCAGCGCCACCGCGACGAGGTCACCGGAGTAGGACAGGCTCGTGTGCAGTCCGGCGTGCGGGCCGGTCAGCGCCGGCCGGCCGTGCCGGCCCGGGCGCCAGGCGAGCGCCGACGGCGGCACGCCCACGGCCCGGCCGGCGAGGACGCGCAGCGCGCCGTGCGCGACGGTGAACCGGTCCCGCAGCCCCGCGGTGCCGAGCGCGGCGGCGCGGGACCGCTCCGCCGGGTCGAGCACCGCCCGGCAACGGGCCAGCTCCGCTGGCGACGCCCCGGCCGCAAGCACCCGCACGCACACGGTGTCTTGCATGCCCGGCAGCGTAGCGGGCCCGGCCGGGCGTTGACACACGCCGATGCGCGTTGCTCTGATAGGCCGGTGTTGGCGCAGACGGCCCAAGCGGGCGTCCCCGTTCCGTTCGCCGGGCCGGGGGCCGGCACCGCGCCCCTGACCTGGGGGCAGAAGGCGATCCTGCAGGACATGCGGGAAACCGGGTGGACGCACAACGTCAGCGGCGCGCACCCGATGCCGGCCGGCGTCACCGTCGAGCAGGTGGCCGCGGAACTGGCCGGCCTGATGGGCCGGCACCCGGCCCTGCGGATGCGGCTCGGCCGCGACGAGCGGGGCGTGCCCCGCCAGGTCGTCTCGGCCGCCGGCGAGACGGTCCTGGACGTGGTGGACGTCCCCGACGACGCCGACCCGGCCGACGTGGCGGCGTTCGCCTACCGGTTGGGCCACACCCGCCTGTTGACCCACTACGACCACTACCGCGACTGGTCCGTGCGGATGGCGGTGGTCCGGCACCGGGGCGCGCTGGTGCACCGGGTGCTCACGTTCGACCACCTCGTGGTGGACGGCACCGCCACGTCGCTGATCCTGGCGGACCTCGGTCTGGCCACGCCGGCGGTCCGCCGGACCCGCGACCCGCGCACCGTGCAGATCCTGGACCTCGGGCGGCGGGAGGCGACACCGCCGCTGCGCAAGGTCAGCGACCGGGCGGTACGCCACTGGAAGACGCACCTGCGTGCCATCCCGCCGCTGACGTTCGGCCAGCCCACCGCCGGGGCCGGTCGGCAGGGCCACCGGTACTGGCACGGCCGGTTCAGCTCGCCCGCCGCGTACCTGGCGGTGCGGGCCGTCGCCCGGCGGACCCGCACCGACACCTCGCGGGTGCTGCTCGCGGTGATCGCGGTCGCGGTCGGCCGGGCCACCGGGGTCAGCCCGCTCACCGCGAAGCTCATCGTGGGCAACCGGTTCCGCCCCGGCTTCGCCGAGGCGATCGCCCCGCTGAGCCAGAACGGCGTGCTGACGATCGACACGGCCGACTCCACGGTGGACGAGGTGGTGGCGCGCGCCCGCCGGGCCTCGGTGGCCGCCGGCATGTACGCCTACTACGACCCGGACCGGTTGCGCGAGTGCGAGGCGCGGTGGGACGCCGAGCGGGGCTATCCGGCGCGGGTCACCTGCCGGATCAACGACCGGCGGGTCACCACCCGGGCGGCGGCGGAGGAGGGCGTCCGGGACGAGGAGGTGACGCCGGCGGCGATCCGGCGGAAGGCGGCCAAGACGTTCCTGGTCTGGGACGGGCCGCTGGACCACCTCCACGAGCAGGCGTTCATCACCGTCGAGGACCACCCGGGCACCGTGTTCCTCCAGGTCATCTTCGACTTCGCGTGCTTCACCGAGGCGCAGGCGGAGCGCCTGCTGCGCGGGGTGGAGGAGGTGGCCGTGGAGGCGGCCCTCGACGCCGCCGCGCCGACCCGGGTCACGCCCGGTTCGGCGAGCTGACCGGCCGGGTGCCGCTCACCTGTCGCCCCAGGTCACCGGCAGCGACTCCAGGCTGCGCACCACCAGGCCCGGCCGGAATCGCAGCTCCGCCTCGTCGACCGCGAGCCGCAGGCCGGGCAGCCGGCGCAGCAGGGCGCCGAGCGCCTCCTGCAACTCCATCCGGGCCAGCGCCGCGCCGAGGCAGTGGTGCGGTCCGGCGCCGAACGCCAGGTGCGGGTTGTGCGTCCGGTCCAGGTCGAGCGTGTCCGCGTCGGGGAACACCGTGGCGTCCCGGTTGGCCGAGGCGATGGCCGGCAGCACCGCGGCGCCGGCCGGCAGGCGTACGCCGCCGAGCTGCACCTCCTCGGTGGTGACCCGGGGCAGCAGCACCCCGTTGTCGCCGAGCTGGATGAAGCGGGACAGCTCCTCCACCGCCCGGGCGACCGCGGCCGGGTCGTCGCCGCGCAGCCCGGCCAGTTGTTCCGGGTGGCGGGCCAGCACGAGCAGGAACAGGTTGAGCTGGTTGGTGGTGGTCTCGTGCCCGCCGACGAAGATGCCGGCGGTGACCGAGACCAGTTCCCGTTCGGTGAGGTCGTCGTGTTCGTCCCAGGCGGCGATCAGCGCGCTCATCAGGTCGTCGCCGGGGTGCCGCCGCCGCTGGCCGATCATCTCCCGGAACGCGTCCAGGGCGGCCTGCGGGGCCGCCGGGTCGGCGTCCCAGTCGCCGACCAGCGCGTCGGACCACTGCCGGACCCGCTCCTGGTCGTGTTCGCCGATGCCGAACAGCTTGCTGATCACGACGAGCGGCAGCGGCGCGGAGAGGTGGCTGATCAGGTCGGCCGGCGGCCCCGCGGCCTCCATCCGGTCGATCATCCCGGCCACGAGCGCCGCCACCGTCGGCCGCAGCTCCTCCACCCGGCGGACGGTGAACGCGTGCGACACCGCCCGCCGCATCACCGTGTGCCGGGGCGGGTCCATGCCGATCAGCGAGTCCTCCGCGAGTGAGCCGAGTTCGCGGGTCGGCCGGTCGGGTCCGGCCGCCGCCGCCCGGCTGAACCGGTGGTCGGTGAAGACCCGGCGCACGTCGGCGTGCCGGGTGGCGAGATAGGCCGACGCCCCGTCCGGCAGCTCGACGCGGGCCACCGGGCAGGTCTCGCGCAGCCGGGTGTAGTCCGGCGACGGATGGTAGATGGTGGGAGCCGGCGCGAGCGGGTAGGTAACGGCGTTCGGCTGCGTCATCTGCGACTCCTCTGCGGGTGGTCAGGTCGGTCGGGGTGCGCCGGTGAGGGCGGTCAGCGCGGGCACCAGGTCGGCGGGGCTGGGCAGCGCGCGGATCCGGTCGCGCATCAGCGCGGCGGCGGCCCGGGCGGGCCCGTCGCCGATCAGTTCACCCACGGTGTCGCGGAGCACGGCGCCGCCGGCCTCCTCCGGCGTGAGCCAGGTGCCGGCGCCGGTGGCGGCCAGCCGCTCGGCGTTGAAGTGCTGGTCGCTGACCTGCGGCAGGACCAGCTGCGGCACGCCCTGGGCGAGCGCGGTCATGGTGGTGCCGGCGCCGCCCTGCTGCACGATCGCGGCGCAGGTCGGCAGCACCAGGCGCAGCGCCAGCGGCGCGTCGGCCAGCCGGACGTTGGCCGGCATCGCGTCCAGCCCGCGTCGCTGGCGGGGCTCGACCACCACGACGACCTCCACGTCCAGCTCGGCGACGGACCGGACGACCCCGGCCAGGTCCAGCCGGTCGGTCAGCCCGACGCCGGCCATCATGGTGCCGGCCGTGACGCAGACCCGGGGCCGGTCCGCCGGGCGGTGCAGCCAGGGCGGCAGCACGGCCGTTCCGTTGTACGGCACGAAGCGCACCGGCCGGCCGGGACGGGCCGTCGGCACCTGCATCGGCGGCGGCGCCGGGTCGATGGTCAGGTCGCCCTGCGGTGTCACGTCGGTGGCGGCGAGCCCGAACCGGGCGGCGAGCGGCCCGATCACGGACTCCGGGTCCAGGCGTAGCGTCACCGAGGAGTCCGGACCCCACAGGTGCAGCACGCCGGGCACCCGCAACGCGGCGGCGGCCACCGGCGCGGCCAGGTTGAACGGTTCCCAGATGATCAGGTCCGGCTGCCAGGCCCGGCCGAAGTCGACCAGGTCGTCGAGGAGCGCGTCGGCGAGCCGGACCACGCCGCCGTCGGCGGTGATCGCCGGCTCGACGAGTCCGGCCGGCGCGGGGTCGGGTTCGTCCAGGGCGCCGACCGCGCCGATCCGCCCGGCGAACGCCTCGGCGAAGTCGATGTCCTCGCCGAGCGGCACGGCGGCGAGCCCGGCCGCGGTGATCGGGGCGACCATCGACGGATGGCTGGCCACCCGCACCTCGTGACCGGCCGCCTGGAGCGCCCAGCCGAGCGGAACCAGGCCGTAGAAATGCGACCGCCAGCCCCACGTCGACATCAGAATGCGCAAGGCCGCAGTCAAATCCCACCAATCCGCGCACGAAACGGCAGTCCTGGACCACAGATGTTAGGCGATCGGAGTCCGTACGCGGAAGGTCGCGGACACCGTCCACAGATATTGACGGCGGGCTACCCGTGGTGGAGTCTTACCCGGTGCCGGCCAATTCCGGGCTGCGAGCCTATCCGTTCGAACCGTTCACCGGCGACCTGCCCGCCGAACTGCTCGACATGGTCGTCACCGAACCGGTCAGCCGGGTGCGGTTGCCTGACGGGCGTCCGGCCTGGCTGGTGCTCAACTACGAGCACTGCTGCACCGTCCTGGCCGACCCCCGGTTCTCCCGGCTTCCCCCGGGCGCGACCGCGACGCCGGGCGGCGGCGGTCCGCGCGAGTTGAACATGGACGGTGCGGCGCACGCGGCCGTGCGGCGGGTGGCCAGCCGCGCGTTCACCGCGCGCCGCATCGAGACGTTCCGCCCCCGGGTGCGGCGGCTGGTGGACGACCTCGTCGACGCCATGACGGCCGGCCCCCGCCCGGCCGACCTGGTGGCCGGGCTGGTGGCGCCGCTGCCGGTGTTCGTGGTCTGCGACGTGCTCGGCGTCCCGGCCGGCGACCGCCCCCGCTTCTACGACTGGATCTCCGGCCTCAACTCGGTCACCGCGTACGGCTCCGCCGGTGCCGCGGACGCGCAGGCGCAGCTGCGGACCTATCTGGCCGGGCAGTTGGCGCGCAAGCGGGCGGAGCCCGGCGACGACCTGCTCTCGGCGTGGGTCGTCGGTCAGGACGCGCACGAACTCGTCGACGCCGAGCTGGTCGAGCTGGCCATGGGGGTGCTGCTCGGCGGGCTGGAGATCAACTCCACGAGCGCGGGCCTGCGCGCGTTGTTCCAGCACCCGCAGCAGTTGGCGAAGCTGCGGGCGACGCCGGGGAAGCTCGGCCCGGCCACCGAGGAGATCCTGCGCTACACGTCGGTGAGTGCCATGTTCCGGGTCCAGGTGGTGCGGGAGGACCTGACGCTGGGTGGTGTGGCGATGCGGGCCGGTGACTGCGTGATGGCGATCCCGTGGGCCGGCAACCGCGATCCCCGGCACTTTCCCGAGCCCAACGTCTTCGACATCGACCGGGTGCCGACGGTGCCGCACCTGACGTTCGGCTTCGGTCCGCACTTCTGCCTCGGCACCGCGCTGGGCCGGATGCAGGTGGAACTCTCCCTCGGGGCGTTGCTGACCCGGATGCCGGGCCTCGCGCCGGCCGTGCCGATCGAGGAGATCCCGTGGCGGCACGACCGGATGAACGGCGGCATCGCGTCGTTCCCGGTCACCTGGTGACCGCCGGTCAGTAGCTCTCCACCGCGTTGACCCGGTCCGGCCAGTAGCGCTCGCCCGGCGCCGGGACGTAGTGCTCCCAGCGGGGCGGGTTCCCGGTCGGGTGGTCGCCGAGCACGGTGATGCGCTGCCCGCGCCGCACCCCGTCGTAGTCGTTTATCGCGTAGTGCTGGGTGACCCGGTTGTCCCACACCGCGACGTCGCCCACCCGCCAGCGGTAGCGGCAGGTGAACTGGGGGCTCTCCGAGAACCGGAACAGGTGTTCCAGCAGCGCGTCGCTCTCGGTGCGGGTCAGTTGCGGGATGTGCGAGGTGAACAGCCGGTTGACGTAGAGCGAGCGGCGGCCGGTCTCCGGGTGCACGCGCACCACCGGGTGTTCGGCGCGGCTGGTGAACTCGGTGCCGATCCGGATCACGTGGATGGCGGTCAGCCCGTCGAGCAGGTCGCGCATCGGCGCGGAGAGCGCCTCGTAGACCCGGCACTGGTTGGTCCACATGGTGTCGCCGCCGACCTCCGGCAACTCGGTCAGGTGCAGGATGGACGCGATCGGCGGGCTCTGGTGGAACGTCATGTCGGTGTGCCAGACGTCGACCTTTCCGCCGTCGGTCGAGTCGATGACCACGATCTCCGGATGCTCCGGCAGGCGGGGCAGATAGGGGTGCAGCTCGACCTCGCCGAACCGGCGGCCGAACGCCACGTGCGCCTCGGGCGTCAGCCCGGTCTGGCCGGCGACGAACACCACCTGGCGGGTGAGCAGCAGCTCGTGGATCAGCGCGAAGCCGGCGTCGGTGAGCGTGTTGAGGTCGATGCCGTGGACCTGGGCGCCCAGGGCGCCCGCGACGAGCCGGACGTCGGCGGCGGTGGAAGTGGTCATCGATGGTCCTCCCGGTCTGCGCGCGGCGCCCCGTCGGCGCATTCTTCCACGATCGTGAATGTCCTTACCAGCGTCCTCGTTGACGCGGCCGCCGACGGCTTGGGATCATTCGCTGCGCCGGCGGGCGGCCGTCCCGCGGGGGAGGGGGCACCGGTGGCGATCGATGCGGTGACGGGGGCCGACGCGGCGGCGCGGCTCGACCGGCTCACCGACCTGGCGACCCCGTTCGCGGTGCGCACCGCCGTGACGCTGCGGGTGCCGGACCGCATCGCGGCCGGTGTCACCGGCCTGGGCGAGCTGGCGGCGGCGTGCGCCGTCGACCCCGCCGCGCTGGGCCGGCTGCTGCGCTACCTGGCCCACCGGGGCGTGTTCGTCGAGCCCTCGCCGGACGTGTTCGCCCTGACCGACGTCGGCGAGCTGCTCTGCGACCGCGACGGCGGCGGGCACGGCGCCGACCTCGACCTCGGCGGTCTCGGCGCGCGGATGGACCTGGCCTGGGCCGGGCTGCCGCACGCGATCCGCACCGGTGAGCCCGGTTACGGCTCGGTGCACGGGCGCGACTTCTGGGCCGATCTGGACGCCCACCCGGAGCACCGCGCCTACTTCGACGCGCTGATGCTCAGCCAGCAGCGGTTCACCGCGCCGGAGGTGGCCGCGCTCTATCCCTGGTCGGAGGTGGCGCACGTGGTCGACGTGGGCGGCGGCGCCGGCGGGCTGCTGGCCGAGTTGCTGGCCGCGCACCCCCACCTGCGCGGCACCCTCGTCGACCGCGGCGAACCGGTGGCGACCGCCGCCCGGACGTTCGCCGAGCGCGACCTTGCCGCCCGGGCCGGGACCGTGGTCGGCGACTTCTTCGCCCCGCTGCCGACCGGCGGCGACGTGTACGTGGTGTCCCGCGCGTTGACCGACTGGAGCGACACCCACGCGACGGCGATCCTGCGGCGCTGCGCCGAGGCGGCCGGTGGCTCGGGGCGGGTGCTCGTCGTCGAGGTGTTGCCGACGGTGCCGCACGTGCCGCACCTGTCCGCGTACGACCTGCGGATGCTGGTGCTGGTCGGCGGTCGCGAGCGGAGCGTGGCGGAGCACACCGCGCTGGCCGCCGCGGCGGGGCTGGCGCCCCGGCGGACCTTCCACGGCGCCGACGGGCTCACGCTGATGGAGTTCGCCGCCGCCTGACCGGGCCGGTGCGTCCCTTACCCACCGGTGCGCCTGCCCATTGCCGCATTTGGCTGCGCATCGTCCAATTTGCCGAAGAACTTCGTCATCGCATTGGTCGCCACCCATGAGTTGCTGCATTTATCAATGGTTGTTCGCGGGAGTTCCGGCCGGTAACGTCTCGCCTGCCGACTAGCCGAGCCTTCGCGAAAGGGTCGACGCGTCATGACGGTTGCTGGCTTCACGCGATATCCGCCCTTCATCGACGACCTCGCCCGAAGCGAATCGGGACGGCTGCTGCGCGCCGAACTGGGCCGCCGCTGGCCGGAGACCACCGACCCGCTCGCCGCGATCGCCCGGTACGCGCTGCTTCCGGCCGGCAAGCTGCTCCGCCCGATGATGACGCTGCACGCGGCGGAGGCGGTGGGCGGGTCTCCCCGCGACGTCCTCGCCGCCGCGCTCGGGACCGAATACCTGCACGTCGCGACGCTCGTGCACGACGACATCATCGACGCCGACACGCTGCGCCGCGGCCGGCCGGCGGTTCCGGTGGCGTTCGGCATCCCGGGCGCCATCGTCGCCGGTGACCACCTCATCTTCACCGCGTTCCGGGCCATCGTGGACGGCGGCGCCGCGGTGCCACCGGGCCACGTGGTGGCCGCGGTCACCGCGCTCGCCGAGGCGGGGCAGGACCTGTGCCGGGGCCAGTCGATCGAGGCGGGGCTCGTCGGCGACCTGGACGCGGGCGCCCGGTGGTACCCGGAGATGATCCGGCTCAAGACCGGCTCGCTGTTCCGCGCGGTGTGCCACATCGGCGCCCTGCTCGGCGGCGCGGAACCGGCCGTGGCGTCCGCGCTCGCCAGCTACGGCGAGCACGTCGGCGTCGCCTTCCAGATCCGCGACGACCTGCTGTCCTACGTCGCCACCCCGGAGCAGACCGGGAAGCCGGCGACCAGCGACCTCAACAACGGCCGGCCGACGCTGCCGCTGCTGCTGGCCTACGACGCGGCCACCGACACCGACCGGGTCGAGCTGATGGCGGTGCTGCACCGCCGCGGCGCGGGCCCCGGCGACGTCGAGTGGGTGACCGCCCTGATCCGCGACGTCGACGCGGTCGGCGGAGCCCACCGGCGGATGGTCGAGCACGCCGAGCGGGCCCGGGCTGAGCTGGCCGTGCTCGCCCCGTCCGCGAGCGCGGACGTGCTGGCCGGCATCGCACGCTGGATGACGAGCGAGATGGCGTGAGTGCCGCGCGGGCACTGCGGGCGCATCTGGAGACCTGGCGGCCCTACACCCTGTGGTACGTGGGGCTGGTCGGTCTCGGTGGCGCCGCGGTGGCCGCCGGACCGCACCATCCGTGGCGGCTCCTGTCGGCCTGGGCCGCGCCCACCGCCGGCTGGCTCGGCGGCCACTACCTCGGTGACTGGTTCGACCGTGAGCTGGACGCCGGCAGCAAACCGCACCGGCCGATCCCGTCCGACCGGTTACGGGCGCGCACGGCGGTGGCGTGCGGCTGCGCCTGCTATGCGGTGCTCGCGGTCCTGGCGGTGGCGGGCGGCTGGGGCACCACGGCGGCGGCGCTGCTGGCCGGCTTCGGCATCGTCGCCTACAGCCGCTGGCTCAAGGCCCGCGGGATCGCCGGCAACCTGGTCCGTGGCGCGCTGGGCGCGGTCGCGCTGCTCTACGGCGCGCTCGCCGTCGGGATTCCCCCGGGCCCGTCGTCGGCGTGGGCGCTTCTGCTGGCGCTGACCGTCGCGTTCTGGGCGCACGACGCGATGTCCAACCTGGTCGGCGCGCTGCGCGACATCGACGGTGACCGCGCGGGCGGATACGAGACGCTGCCGGTGCGCCGCGGCGTACCCTTCGCGGTCCGGACCGTGGTGGCGTTGTACGCCGTCACGGTCGGCGCCGCCCTCACCGCCGGGCTGCTGGCCGAACCCGGCGCCCGCGCCGCCTACCTGGCGACGTTGCTCGTCGTCGCGGTCGCGGGCGTCGCCGCCCTCGCGCCGCTCGTGACGCGCCGCGCCGGTCTGCCGGTCGCGGTGGCGTTGCGCGCCCATTCCGTCCTGGTCGTCGAGCGGGTGGTGCTGGCCTCGGCCGTGGTCGGGCTCGGCCTCGGCCTTGCCGGGCAGCTCCTGCTCGCGCTGCCGATGGTCGCGCTGACCTGGTGGGCGCAGCGCGAGATGCGCGCCCGCCACGAACTCGGCCCGGCCACCGCCGGCCTGGCCCTGGCCACCCACCGTCGAGTGTCCTGGGAGGACGCGCCATGACCGCTGTGACCGGCGAGGCCGTCGGGAGGGCGATCACCGCCGGCGCCGAGGCGCTGCTGCGCCGCCGGCGCGCCGACGGGGTCTTCGGCGACGACCCGCCGGCCTCGGTGCTGGGCACCGCGGGCGCGGTGGCGGCGTTGCACGCCGCCGACCCGGTGGGCAGCGCGGATCTGGTCGACGCCGGCGTCGGGTGGCTGCTGCGGCAGCAGCACGACGACGGCGGCTGGGGCGGCGTGGCGGGCGCGCCGAGCGAGGTCGTGCCCACCGCCGTCGCGATCGCGGCGCTCGCGCTGAGCGCGCCCGTGCGCGGCGCGGAGGCGGTGGCGGCCGGGCGGGTCCGGCTGGCCGCCGTCGGCGGCGTCGACACGATCACCGACCGGGCCATCTCGCTGCTGTGCCGCCAACTCCTGACCATGGCCGGGCTGACCGCCGAGGCCGGCCGGCTGCGCCGGCTGCCGCTGGAGATCGTGCTGGTCGACCGGGTCCGCCGCCGGCGCCTGTCCTTCCGCACCGCGCCGTTCATCGGCCTCGCCCTGATGCAGGCGGACCTGCTGCCCGCCGGCCGCCTGCGCCGCGCCACGCTGGGCCGGGCCCGGCCGGTGGCGGTGCGGCTGCTGCGCTCCATCTACGACCACGAGGGACGCACCGGCGCACTGAGCGAGGACCCGTGGCCCGCCGCCCTGGTGCTGCTCGGCCTGGCCCGCAGCGGCCAGGCGCCGGACATCGCCGAGGCGGTGGTCGGTTGGTTGCGGCGGGCGGTCCGCCCCGACGGGTCCTGGGACGCGGTGACGAACCTCGACCTGACCCGCTCCGCCTACGCGATGACCGGCCTGAACGCGGCCGGCTACGCGGCCGACCCGCGGCTGCGCGCCACCCGCGACTTCTTCCACGCCACCCAGCAGCCGGCTGCGTTCGAGGTGCTGGGCGTGCCGCCGGGCGGCTGGAGCTACTCCAACGTGGGCGGCTGGCCGGTGACGCTGGAGTCGGCCGAGATCCTGTCGGCGCTCGCCGGCTGTCCCGACGCGGACACGGACGAGGTGCTGCGCAGCGGCCTGAACTGGCTGATCGGCCGGCAGGACAGCCGCGGCTCGTGGAGCCTGTGGGTGCGCGACACCCAGCTCGCCAACGACGGCCCGTGCCCGGCCATCACCGGCCAGGCGATCCTCGCCCTGCACGACGCCGGCCACCCCGACGACCATCCGGCGCTCGCGCGGGCGGCGGCCTGGCTGCTGACCCGGGCCGCGCCCGACGGCACGTTCGAGAACCTCTGGTACCGCGACCACACCTCCGGCACGGCCGTGGTGGTGACGGCGCTGTCGCGCGTCGGCCACGCCCGGCACGAGGTGGTCCGCCGGGCGGCCCGGTGGCTGCGTGACACCCAGCTCGCGGACGGCTCGTGGGGGCCGGGTGACGGCACCGCCGGCTCGGTCGAGGAGACCGCCTGGGCCGTCCAGGGCCTGCTGGCCACCGGCGATCCGCAGGACGGCCAGGCCGCCGACCGGGGCGTGGCCTGGCTGGTGGCCGCCGCCGGGCCGGACGGCGGGTGGCCGGCGGCCCGGGTGTGCAACTACATCCGCCACCACATGCGCTACCCCAACGCGGTGATCACCCAGGCGCTCGCGCTGCGCGCGCTCGGCGAGCACCGCCGGGCCGCCGCCGGCCGGCCGGACGGCGCGCCCGGGGCGGTGGCCCGATGAACGCCGACGTGGTGGTGGTGGGCGCCGGGGCCGGCGGACTGGCCAGCGCCCGCGCGCTCGGGGCGCTGGGGCTGCGGGTGCTCGTGCTCGACCGGCAACGCGCTCCCGCGTCGATCGCCAAGGGCGAGATCCTGCAACCCGAGACGGTCCGCATCCTCGACACCTGGGGCGCGCTGCCCGCGCTGCGGGCCACCGGCGCGCGTCCGGTCGGGCGGCTTGCCATCCGCGACCGGTACGGCGAGCCGCTGCTCTGCCTGGACTACGCCGGCCTGCCCGGCGCGTACCGGGAGATCCTCTGCGCCGACTACGGCGACCTGCGCGGCGTGCTCGCCGACGGGCTGCCCGCCACCGTCGACCTCCGGTGGGGCCGGCGGGTGACCGGTCTGCTGCGCGACGACGGCGGCCGGGTCACCGGCGTCCGGGTCACCGGCGAGCGGGGCGACGAGGAGGTCCGGGCCGCGCTGGTGGTGGCCGCCGACGGCATGTCCTCCCCGCTGCGCCGGGCGGCCGGGGTGGCGGTCGAGCGCCGGGAGTACCCGCACGGTCTGGTCGCGTTCGACGTGGCCGGCGCCGAGGTGGCCGACGAGGTGACGGCCTACCGCACCGGCCGGGGCCTGTGCCTGGTCTATCCGTTGCCGGGCGGCCGGTGCCGCCTCTACGTACAGGTGACGCCGGACGAGTTCCGGGGCCGGACCGACCTGGGCGGTTGGTGTGACCGGCTGCTCGCCGACGTGCCGGCGGTCCGGCCGCTCGGGTCGGCGGTCCGGGCCAGCCTGCACCGCCGCCAACTCCTCGCCGTCTACCGGCTGCGCACCGCCCGGCTATCCCTGCCGGGCCTCGCGTTGGTCGGCGAGGCGGCCCACGCGGTGCACCCGATGGCGGCGCAGGGCGTCAACAGCTCCCTCGGTGACGCCGAGGCGCTCGCCGCCACGCTGGCGGCCGAGGGCGGCACACCGGAGCCCGGCGCGGTGGACCGGGCGCTGCGGGCTTTCGAGGTCGCGCGCCGGCCCCGTCTCGACCACGTCGCCACCGTCAGCCACAACGCCTCCCGCATGATCACCAGCGTTTCCGGGCTGCCCAGGGCGCTCGGCGGGCGGATGATGCGCCGCACCGCCGCCAACCCTCGGCTGCTCGGGCTCACCGCCGGCAACCTCTCCGGCACCGACGTCCGGCCGTTGTCGCTCGTCGACCGGCTGCACCAGCTCGGGCTGCTCGCCGACCGGCACGCCCGCACCCCGTCCACGCCGGCCCCGTCGAGAAGCGAGCGACCATGACCCCTGCCACCGCCGTCGGCAGCCACCCGCCGGCCGACCTGTCGATGAACGAGACGCCGTACCCGCCGCTGCCCGGCATCCGGCGGATCGTCGCCGACGGGGCCGCTGCCCTCCAGCGGTATCCGGACCGCACCGCGTCGACGCTGGTGTCCGCGCTGTCGGCGCGACTCGGGGTGGGACCGGAGGCGATTGTGGTCGGCCCCGGCTCGGCCGGGCTGTGCCAGCACCTGGTGCAGTCGCTGGGCCCCCGCCCGGAGGTCGTGCACGCGGCGCTGTCGTTCGAGGGCTACCCGCTGATCGTCGGCAACGCGGGCGCCCGCGCGGTGCCGGTGCCGATGGACGGGTACGACCACGACCTGCCCGTGATGGCCGACGCGGTCACCGAGCGGACCCGGTGCGTGCTGCTGTGCAGCCCGAACAACCCGACCGGGGCGGCGCTGCGCCGCGACCGGGTCGAGGCGTTCCTGGACCGGATCCCGGCCGACGTGCCGGTCATCGTGGACGAGGCGTACCGGGAGTTCGTCACCGACCCGCAGGCGGCGGACGGAATGGAGCTGTACCGGGCGTACGACAACGTCTGCGTGCTGCGCACCTTCTCCAAGGCGTACGGCCTGGCGGCGCTGCGGATCGGCTACGCCGTCGTGCCGCCGCGGCTGACCCGGGCGGCGGCGCTGACCGGCGCGGTGTTCTTCCCGAACGCGCTGGCGCAGGCGGCGGCCGTGGCGAGCCTGGCGCCGGACGTGACGGCGGAGCTGACCCGGCGGTGCACGGATCTGGTGGCGTCGCGGACCCGGCTGATCGGGGCGCTGCGTGCGCTGGGGGTCACCGTGGCGCCCAGCGAGGCGAACTTCGTCTGGCTGCCGCTGGGCCAGCGGGCGGCGTCGTTCGCGGAGCGGGCCCGGGCGGCCGGGATCCTGGTGATGGCGCTGCCCGGCGCGGGGGTGCGGATCACGGTCGGCTCGGACGAGGCGAACGACCGGCTCCTCGGGTTCGTCCGGTCGGCGCTCGCCGAAGGGCTCTGAACTCTTTCCCGGGATGGCGTCGCATCCGGGCCGGGTCGTTCGTGGAACGGCCGAGAGGCGGAGGCTTCCGCACGACGCGCCGGGAGGCAGCGGCGTGGACCCGCGCTGGCCGCGCAGTCCGCCCTCACGCGCCTCGCTCGATGTGCCGGCGGTGGGTTGCGGAGGACGTGGTGCTCATGGCTCAGTTCACAGGCGCCGAGCCGACCCGTCGTGTGTACGACGTTGCGTAGCTGCACCCCGGCTGCCTCCCGCTGGCGGATCTGAGCACGCTCGGCCTCGTCGAGATGGATGCCGCTGTTGGGCAAGCGCCGCTCCGGTCAACCGCCGAGTCGTTGCCGGGCGAGGAACTTGGGCACGACCATGCGCCATGCCTCCGTCACCAGCTCGGTCATGTGCCCGCGGTCGAGCCCGGCGACGTGGCAGCACACCCAGTTGAAGCGCTGGTCGGCGGCGCTGGGGAGGAAGAGGCGCCGACCCGGAACTTCACGCGGTCCCGGATCAGGTGCTCGCTGCTGCGCGGCAGCGTCCGCGCCAGCGCGCGGACGTCGGCTACGGTCACCATGGTCCGACCGTACGCAGCAAGCCCGACGCCGCGTCGCACCGGCCGGGGCCAGCCGTGCCGGTACGTCGCGGGCCGAGCGAGCAGCGCCGCGATCAGATCGAGCCGGCGTCCGATGGCCTGAGTCGCGACGGGCTGAACCAGCCCAGCCGCCGTGATGCGGTACGCGCCGATCCGCCGCGGCACCGGAACGCTGGACCACTCGACGTCCGCCGGGCTGGTGGTCGGCAGGGTGGCGACCACCTTCTCGAACGCGCCGCGGCTCACCGCCCATCGGGCCTGCAACGGGACGCCCTCGACGACGAGTGCGAGCGCCAGCGCGACGACCACCGGCGCCGGTAGGAACCGCCGCGACACCGGCCAGACCGAACACGACGTTCAGCACCAGCCACGGTATGCGCAGGCTCGCGGGCTTGACCGGCGGGCCACCGTCGCGCCCCGTGGCTACCAAGGGAAAGTCCTGTCCGGCACCGGCCGATCATGGTGGGCCACGAGTCGCCGAGCAATCCCCCGGCCGTCCAGCCGTGCTGACCGTCGAGGACGGCGTGTCGCGGTTGGGGAAGGAACTCCTTCGGAGCGATATACCGCTCGGTCATAATCATGACTCCGAGGTATATCCATCTTTTCGCTGTACTGTCCGAGACGAGATCACCCAGAGTGATCCCGTCGTTCGGTGGGCGATCTCGTGACTGTGACCAGGCACAGATAGCGCAGGTCGGGGTCGTAGTCGGCGACCAGCACCTCCTCGGGCCGGTCCGGGTCGGTGCCGATCCGGTCCAGCAGCGTCCACCACACGCCGGTGGCCGGCTGCCCCGGCGGCACCACCGTCACCGTGCCCCCGCCGGCCTGCGGCCGATGGGCCGCACGGCCCACGCCGGCACCCACATCGACCCCGGGAATCGCGGCCAGGCCCGCGCCCAGCACCACCGCCACGTCCGGGCCACCCGCACCGAGCGCGTTCAGCTCGGCAGCCGCCCGGCCGGCGACGTCGTCCGGCCCGACGTCCGCGTGCTGCCGCACCGCGGTCAGCCGCGCGCCGTCGGCCGGGCCGCCGCCGAGCAGCAGCGCCACCGCCCGGTGCCGCTGCGGCACGGCAACCCCCGGGTCGTACGGCAGGACGGACTGCTCGACGACGATCAGCAGGGCCCGGTGGTACGCCGCCGCGCTGACGACGCGCAACCCGGTGAAGGCCGCCGCCGAACCCTGGTCGCAGAGCGCGAACGACGTCGGCGTGCCCGGGCAGACGTGGCTGAGGTAGGTGGCGGTGGCCCGGCCGGGCAGCGCGTCGTGCACCGCGAACGCCAGCACCAGCAGGTCCACCGGATCGTCGTCGGGCACGAGCGCCCGGATCAGCTCGGCGGCCATCTCGCCGTACGTCTGGCCCCGCGCCGCCGGGTCGACCCGCAGGCCGGCCGGGCGGGTCAGGTCGGTCAGGTATTCGACGGCCCGGCTCCGCAGGTCGGGATCGGCGAGCAGCGCGGCCGGGCCGGTGAACTCCCGGCGCGCGGCCCGGATCAGGTGCAGCAGGATGCCTCCCCGGTCAGTGCTCGAACACCATGGCGGCGAACGTCGCTCCGTCGCCCGCGCCCACCGCCGCGACGAGGTAGCGGTCGCCCGGACGCAGCAGGTCGCGCTCGCGGGCGGTGCGGTAGTTGACGAACGCGTCGGCGCAGAACACGTGCCCGGTGGCGGTCACGTTGTCCAGCAGCACCTTTTCCAGCGGCAGCCCGAGCAGCTTGCACAGCCGCTTCCAGGTCATCAGGTTGACGTTGTGCGGCAGCACCAACCGCAGCTCCGCCAGCGTGGTCCCGGCCTCGGTGAGGGCCCGGTGGATGACCTCGGCCAGCGCCGGGCGGTACTCGCGCTGGAACCGGGCCGGGGAACCGCCGCCGGCCACGTCGAACTCGCCGCGCTGCGCGCACACGGAGGAGAGCATCCGGTCCCGGCCGCCGTGCGCGCTGACCAGGCAGGCCGACGCGCCCTCGCTGAACACGGAGGTCTCCGGGATGAACTGGGCGTCGCGGGTGAACGCCTTCTCCCCGGTGAGCACCAGGGCGAGCGGTTCGCCGTCCGGCCCGGGCGGCTCGGCGGCCAACAGCCGGCCGGCCACGTCGATCGCGGTGAGCGCGCTGGCGCAGGACTGCTGGGTCAGCGTGAACGCGGTCGCGTGCGCCAGCCCCAGCTCCCGGCACACGTCGTGCAGCGGGTTGGCGGGATAGGGCGCCACCACCGGGAACGCGCGGCCGTACAGCACGAACCGCACCCGGTTCTCCGCGCCGCGCAGCGCGGTGAGGCCCGCGGCGGCGTGCAGCAGCAGGTCGGGCAGGGACCGGGAGGGGGCGCGGCGCACCTCGGCCAGGCCGTGGAACCGGCGGAACAGCCGGATCTGCATCTCGGTCAGGCGCAGCGGCGCGGCCAGCGCCTCGATCGGCACCCGGTGGCTCGGCAGGAACACCGAGACGGCCTCGATAGCCGTCATCCGCACACCGTCACGGATGGATCACACCAACGACACCGGTGGATGTCAACGCGCATGGCATCATATCGACGTGGCTCGGTTCCTCTTCGTGGTGCTGCCGGTGGTGTCGCACCTGTCCGCGCCGCTGGCCATCGGGCAGGCGCTGGAGGCGGCCGGGCACGAGGTGGCCTGGTGCGGGCCCCGCAGCGACCTGCGCCCGCTGATCGGGCCGGACGCCACGCTCTACCCGACCGGCAAGCGCCACTACCGGCCCGACGCCGCGTCCGGGATGGACTCGGTGCGCAGCCTCTGGGCCGGGCACGTGCTGCCGGCCAACCGGTTCATCCGCGACGCCGCCGACCGGGCCGTCGCGGAGCACCGGCCCGACGTGGTGGTCGCCGACCAGTACGCGCTGGCCGGCGCGCTGGCCGCGCACCGCCACGGCGTGCCGTGGGCGACGCTCTGCGTGGGCGTGCTGGAGTTGACGCCGCCGACCGACGAGATGCCCGAGTTCGACGACTACGTGCGCGCCCAGCTCGCCCGAGTGTGGGCGATGACGGACCTGCCCGTCGACCCGGCGCTCGACCTGCGCTTCTCGCCGTACCTCGTGATCGGCCTGACCACGGCGGCGCTGACCGGCCCGGCGGCGCTGCCGGCGCGGTGCGTGCTGACCGGCCCGGCCCTGGGTCGGCGGCCGAACGCGCCCGCGTTCGCCTGGGACGCCTGGGATTCGGCCCGCCGGCACGTGCTGGTCACCGTCGGCACGATGGCCGAGCACCTGGCCCGCGACTTCTACCACCGGATCACGGTCGCCACGACGCCGCTGGCCGACCGGGTCCAGGTGATCCTCACCGCGCCGCCGGGCCTGGTGCCCGACCCGCCGCCGCACGTCCTGGTCGCCCCCCGGGTGCCGGTGCTGGAACTGATGCCCCGGCTGGACGCGGTCGTCTCGCACGGCGGGCTGGGCACGATCTCCGAGGCGCTGGCCCACGGCGTGCCGGTGGTGGTCGCGCCGATCCGGCACGACCACCCGACCGTGGCGCGGCAGGTGAGCCGCGCCGGGGCCGGCCGCACGGTCTCCTTCCGATCCGCCACCCCGGCGGAGCTGACCTCGGCGCTGACCGCGGTCCTCGACGACCCGGCCTACCGCGACGGCGCGCGCCGGGTGGCCGGGTCGTTCGCCGCGGCCGGCGGCGCGCGGGCCGCCGCCGACCACCTCGCCGCGCTGGCCGGCGCGCCGTCGCCGTCGCCGTCGCTGTCGCCGTCACCCGAGGAGGCTCGATGATCGAGGCCACCGGCCTGCGCAAGTCGTTCCGGGTGGGCCGTGGTCGCGGCGCCGGCACGGTCGAGGCGGTACGCGGCGTCGACTTCGCGGTGCGGCGCGGCGAGATCGTCGGCTTTCTCGGACCCAACGGCGCGGGCAAGTCCACCACCCTGCGGATGCTCGCCACCCTGCTGCGCCCCAGCGGTGGCGAGGCGACGATCGCGGGCGTCGACCTGCGACGCTCACCCGCCGAGGTGCGCCGGCGGATCGGGTTCGTGGCGCAGGCCAGCGGCACCTACGACGACTCGACGGCCCGCCGGGACCTGGTGCTCCAGGCCCGTCTGCACGGCCTGGCGAAGAGCGTGGCGCAGGAGCTGGCGGTGGCGGCGATCCGCGCTTTCCAGCTCGACGACTTCGCCGACCGGAAGATCAGGACATACTCCGGCGGTCAGCGCCGGCGGCTCGACGTCGCGCTCGGCGTGATCCACTCGCCGCGGGTCATGTTCCTGGACGAGCCCACCGCCGGGCTCGACCCGCCCAGCCGGGCCCGGATGTGGCAGGAGGTCCGGCGGCTGCGCGACGAGGGCATGACGATCTTCCTCACCACGCACTACCTGGACGAGGCCGACAGTCTCTGCGACCGGGTCTCGATCATCGACGCCGGCCTCATCGTCGCCGAGGGCACCCCGTCGGACCTCAAGCGCGAGATCTCCGGCGACGTGGTCTCGGTCGACCTGGCCGCGCCCGCGCTCGCCGACCCGGCCGGCGGTGACCTGCCGGCGGCGACGAAGCTGCTGGCCGAGGCGCCCTACGTGCGCGCGGCAGAGCCGGTCGACGGGGTCCTGCGGCTCTACGTCGACAGCGCCGCCACCGCCGTCCCGCAGATCATGCGGGCGCTCTACGACCGGGGCATCGAGCCCGCCGCGATCGAGACCCGCCGGCCGAGCCTCGACGACGTGTTCCTGGCCAAGACCGGCCGATCGCTGGAGGAGTGACGTGAAACTCGTCCGGGACAGTTGGCTGATCTTCCAGCAGGAGGCCGGCCTGATGGTGCGCAACCCGGTGATGGTCGCGTTCAGCCTGGCCCAACCGATCACCTATCTCATTCTCTTCGCCCCGTTCCTCAAGGTGGTGATGGTCGACCGGGGCGCCTCCACGTACGCGGACGCCTACCGCATCTACGTGCCCGGCCTGTTCGTGGCGATGGGCCTGTTCGGTGGCCTGTTCGCCGGCTACGGGCTGCTCGGCGCGCTGCGCGCGGGCATCATCGACAGGTGCCGGGTGACCCCGGTCAGCCGCACCGCGCTGCTGCTCGGCCGGGCCCTGATGCACGTGTGCCTTAACGTGGTGCAGGCGGTCGTGGTCACGCTCGTGGCGTTGCCCTTCGGCCTGCGCGTGCACCTGGCCAACCTGCTCGTCTCGTATGCGCTGCTGGGCGTGATGGTGCTGCTGAGCACGTCCATCTCGTACGACATCGCGCTGCTGGTGCGCAACGAGAACAGCCTCGGGGTGCTGGTGAACACCGTGGGTCAGCCGATCTCGCTGCTCGCCGGCGTGCTGATCCCGCTGGTGCTCGCGCCGATGTGGATCCAGCGGGTCGCGCTGTGGAACCCGTTCGCCTGGGCCACCGACGGCATGCGAGCGCTGTTCGCCGGTGAGATCTTCCAGACCGTGGTCTGGCAGGGCGCGCTCATCATGATCGGGTTGGCCGCCGCGAGTCTTCTCTGGTCGTCGCACCTGTTCAACCGCGAGGTCTCCTGACCGTCAGTACATCGACCATTGTCACGCCGTGGCCGGCGCTCTAGCCTGATCGTGTCCTGGCGCGCGTGTCACGTGAGGAGGCGGGGCGTTGGGTGCCGACAACTTCCGGGCGACCCTGGCGGCGGATCAGGAACTGGGCGCCGGCAACGTGCTGCCCAGGCTCGCCGCGCACGGCGCCGACATGGATCTGCCCCGGGTGACGTTCGACGTCGACGTCGACGACATTCCCGCCTGGACCCCGCTGTCGCTGGCCACGCTGACCACCCGGGTCGCCGCCCGCGCGGCCTGGTTCGCCGCGCGCGGCGTCGGCCGGCGCGACCCGGTCGCGGTCTACGTCACCTCCGCGCCGGACGTGTTCCTCAACTTCCTGGCCCTCACCTGGCTCGGCGCGATCCCGGCGCTGATGAACGGCAACATGCCGATCGAGTTGGCCGCCGAGTTCGTCCGGCGGCTGCGCGGCGTCGGCGTGGTGCTCGACGCCGACCACGCCGCGCTGCGCGCGCACGACCTCGGCACGCCGGTCCTCGGCGACGCCGCGCAGACCGGCGCCGGTGACCCCGCGCAGGCGCCGCCGCACCACCGGCACCACCCCGAGGACCCGGTGGTCATCACCCACTCGTCGGGCACCACCCGGGTGCCGGCGGCGATCGTGCACTCGCACCACGGCCTCTTCGCCGCGATCCGCGCGGTCCGGCTGACCGAGTCCCGGCCGTCCGGGGAGGTGCGGGAGTTGTCCGCGTTGCCGGCCGCGCACGCCGCCGGCGTCATCACGCTCAACCAGGCGCTCTGCAACGGCTACCAACTGCTCTGCCTGTCGGCGCAGGGCGGCCCGTTCGCGCGCAGCGCCGAGACGATCCTCGACGCCATCGAGCGGTGGCGCCCGACCGGGGTGTTCGGCTTCGCCGTCACCTGGTCGGAACTGGCCCGCGTCGACCTGAGCACGCGCGACCTCAGCTCGGTGCGCAACTGGTTCAACACCGGCGACTGCGCCCACGAGTCGCACGTACGCCGGCTGGTGGCCGTCGGCAGCCATCCCACCTGGACCCCGGACGGCCCGGTGGACGTCCCGGGATCGAAGTTCGTCGACATGCTCGGCTCCACCGAGATGGGGCACGGCGCGTTCCGGATCACCCATCGTCTCGGCAGCGACCGCTACGACAGGTGCGTCGGCAAGCCGTATCCGTTCGCCCGGGTCGCCCTGCTCGACGTGACCACCGGCGCGGAGGTCCCGGACGGTCAGGTGGGCCACGTCGGGCTGAAGTCGCCGACGCTGGCGATCGGCTACTGGAACGACTCGGTCACCACCTGGCGCACCCGGCTCGACGGCTGGTACCTGACCGGCGACCTGATGTACCGCGACCCGGCGGGCGACTACCACCACGTCGACCGGGCCAGCGACGCGGTCGACCTGGGCGACGGCACCTGGCTCTACACCGCGCTGTCCGAGGAGCGCATCCTCAAACACTGCCCGGACGTGCGGGACTGCACCGTCGTCGCGGCCGCCGGGGAGGACGGCGCGACCGTCACCGAGGTGCTGCTCCTGCTGGCCGACGACGCCGACGACACGCTGGACCGCACCGACGGGGTCCGGACGGCGCTGGGTCCGGCGGTGGCCGCGACGCTGCGCCGGGTGGTGACCGTTCCGGACGACGGCGTGGTGATGGGCCCGACCGGCAAGGTCCGCAAGTTCCTGATGCGCCAGCGGCTGCTGGCCGGAGCCGGAGCGCCCTGACCGGCTCCCGGGCCGGCGGCGTGCACGACCATGCCAGAATCGTGAGCCGTGTCCTACCTTCCCTCGCCGTCGTACCCGTCGCCGACGCCCGGCGGGGTCACGCCGCTCGTCGCGTACCCGCATCCGATCGCGCCGCCGCCGGGCTGCGCGGTGCTCGTCGTCTCGGTGAACCGCGGGCCGTACGTGGTGCCCGTGCCGACCACCAGCCGCTTCAAGATCGACCGGCGGCCGGTGCCGATCCCCGGCGAGGGCACCTGGCACATCGCGGTCCCGGCCGGCCCGCACGACGTCCGGTACACCGACTTCGTGGGCATGCCGATCGTCACCACGTCGGTGATGGCCCAGCCGGGCGCCGCGCACCAGCTGGCGTTCCGCTTCGGCGGCTGGCGCAACCGGGTGCACGACGGTCGCGGCGCCGACGTGACCCGGTTCGGCCTGTGGTCGAACTACAGCATCGCGCTTGTCGCGCTGGCGGTCATCGTGCCGCTCTGCTGCGGGTTCGTGTCGCTGGTGACCACGGCCGCCACCTCCCCCTGACGGCGCCGGAGCGGCCGGTGCCGCGAACCGGCCACGACCCTCGGCGGCGCGGCGACGGGCAGCGGCGGAAGAACCGGCCGAACGGATGGTGCCCGGCGCGCGGCGACCCGTCGTCGGGCCGATGCCGGCGCGGGCTCCGATCCGCAGGATCGGGTCCATGCCAGAAACGACTCTCGCGCTTGCGGCCCGGGGCCTGACCAAACGGTACGGCCGCCGGACCGCCCTGTCCGACTGCGACCTCGACCTGCCCCGGGGGCGGGTGGTCGGCCTGGTCGGCCCGAACGGCGCCGGCAAGTCCACCCTGCTGACTCTCGCCTGCGGGCTGAGCAGGCCGACCGCCGGCACGCTACGGGTGCTCGGCGCCCCGCCCGCGGCGGACGCCGCGCACCTGGCCCGGGTCGGGTTCGTCGCCCAGGACACCCCGGTTTACGCCACCTTCTCGGTCGCCGACCACCTGCGGATGGGCGCGCGGCTGAACCCGGCCTGGGACCAGGCGCTGGCGCAGCGGCGGATCGCCCGGGTGGGGCTGGACCCGGGGCAGCGGGCGGGCCGGCTCTCCGGCGGCCAGCGGGCCCAGTTGGCGTTGACCGTCGCCGTGGCCAAGCGCCCCGAACTGCTGATCCTCGACGAGCCGGCGGCGGCGCTGGACCCGCTGGCCCGCGACGGCTTCCTGCGCGACCTGACGGAGGTGGTCGCCGAGTTGGGGGCCACCGCGATCCTCTCCTCGCACCTGCTCGGCGACGTGGCGCGTGCCTGCGACCACCTCGTCGTGCTGGGCGCGTCCCGGGTGCAGGTCGCCGGGGACGTGGCCGACCTGTTGGCCCGGCACCACCGGCTGGTGACACCGCGTGGCGGGCCGGATCGGCTACCGCCCGGGGTCGAGGTGGTCCGGACGCGGCACACCGAGGGGCACACGCACGCCGTGGTGCGCGTCGACGGCCCGCTGCCGCCTGCGCCGTGGCGCGTGGAGCCGGTCGGGCTGGAGGAGCTGGTGCTGAGCTACCTGACCCGGGCGGCCGGGGAGGGCGACCGATGATCTGGACCACCTGGCGGCAGTTCCGGGTGCCGGCCCTGGTCGGGGTGGTGGCGCTGGCGCTGGTCGCCGCCTACGTCGTGCACCTCGGCCTGGACGTCCGGGACGCCTACGACGGCTACCGCGCCCAGTGCGCGGGCGCGCCCGACTGCCCCCGGCTGCGCCAGCTCGCGGTGGACTACGAGAACACCTCGCTGTATCTGGCGGCGCTGCTCGGGCCGGTGCCCGGCCTGCTCGGCATGTTCTGGGGCGCGCCGCTGGTGGCCCGGGAACTGGAGGCCGGCACCCAGCGCCTGGTCTGGAACCAGAGCGTGACCCGACGCCGCTGGCTCGCCGTCAAGCTGGCCGTGGTCGGCCTGGCCGCCATGGCCGTGACCGGGGTCGCCGCCGCGCTGGTGACCTGGGCGATGCGCCCGGTCGACCGGGTCGCGGACAACCGATTCAGCACGGTCCTGTTCGGCGCCCGCGATGTCGCTCCGGTGGCGTACGCGGCGTTCGCGGTCGTGCTCGGGGTGCTGGTCGGCCTGCTGGTGCGCCGTACCGTGCCGGCCATGGCGGTGACCGCGCTGGTCTTCGTGGTCGTCCAGTTCCTGGTGCCCAACCTCCTCCGGCCGCACCTGCTGCCGCCGGAGCACGTCACGCTGGCGATGACCGCGTCGGCGCTCAACCAGGCGCGCGCCCTGGGCAGCATCACCGGCGCGCCCGTGGTGCGGGGACTGGCCGTCCCGGACGCCTGGGTCACCGACGTCAGCGAGCTGCGCACCCGCACCGGCGAGTCGCTCGACCCGACGGTCTTCGACAGGTGCGTCACGGACCCGCCGCGTACCGGCGCGGCGGAGGGCCCGTTCGGCGACACCGCTACCTGCCTGGCCGGCCAGGACCTGCACGTCGACGTCAGCTACCAGCCGGTCGGCCGGTACTGGTCGTTCCAGTGGCTGGAGTCGGGGTGCTACCTGTCGCTCGCCGGGCTGCTGGCCGCGGTGGCGTTCCACCGGATCCGGCGTCGTTCGGGGTGACGTGACGCCGGCGGGGTTTGCTTGGATGATCGGCCGGGTCCTGCTCCGGCGGGCCGTCGAGCACCGTCGTCCGGCGGTGGGCAAGGCCGACCTGGGTTACCTGTTCCTGCCGGGCGCGTGGGGTTTCGGGTACGCGACCGAGGCGTGCGTGGCGGTGCTCGACTGGTTCGACCGCGTCCTGCCGGGCGAGCCGGCGGTGCTCGTCACCCAGTCCGCCAACGCCTCCTCGATGCGCCTCGCGGCGAAGCTGGGGTTCACCGAGGTGGAGCGGTTCGAGGCGTGGGGCGCGGAGCAGTGGCTCGGCGAGCGGGCCCCGGCGGGGTCGTCCGCCTGACCCGGTCGCGGTGGTCAGCCGGTGGGGCCGAGCCGCTTGGCCAGGTCCACGAAGGACCGCCAGGCCGCGGCGTCGACGTGCAGGGTGCCGCCGTCGCGGTCCTTGGTGTCGCGGACCAGCACGACGCCCGGCAGGTTGTCGGCGACCTCCACGCAGGCACCGCCGTTGCCGCCGGACCGGGTCGACTTCCGCCACGCGGGGGTGGTCAGTTCCATGACTTCGCCACTTCCTTGATCAGCTTGAGGGACTGCCGGCGGGGGAGCGCCTCGTTGCGCACGATCTCCCACGTCCGGGCGAGCCTAGCAACGTCGGCCGGTGCGTCGACGATCTGCGCATTGAGCTGGTTGTCAGCGTAGGCGACCCGGCTGCCGTCGGGCAGTTCGGCGATGATGAACTGCCCGGCCAGGCCGAGGTACATGCCGGCGTCGACCGGCACCACGTGCACCTGGACGTGTTCCAGCATGGCCAGCTCCACCAGGCGGTCGAACTGCTCGGCCATCAGGCCGGGCGCGTCGAGCACCGGCCGGCGGAGCACCGACTCGTCGACGACGGCGATGAGCTGCGGCGGGCGCTGCCGGTGCAGAACCGCCTGGCGGTCCATCCGACCCGCCACGATGCGGTCGGACTCCTCCGGGGTGAACCGGCCGCCGGCCAGCGTCGCGCGGGCGTAGCGCTCGGTCTGGAGCAGGCCGGGCAGGTAGGCCAGCTCGAACCAGCGCAGCGTCACCGCCTCCCGCTCCACCTCGATCCACTCCCGCAACCACACCGGGTCCGCGTCGAGGGACGCCAGCGCGCAGACCATCCGCTCGAACCGCCCGCCGGTCGCGAACCGCTCGTCGACCGCCTTCGTGTACTCCCGGGTCGGCGCGCGCCCGCCGGTCTCCACCGAGCTGACGTGCGACCCCGAGTAGCCGATCCGCCGGCCGAACTCCTCCTGGCTCAACTCCACCGACGCCCGGAACAGGCGCAGCTCGCCGAGCACGTAGGTCGTCGCGCTTCCCATCGTCTCCCCAACCTTCGCCCAACAGCCGTCGCGGACCCGCCCACGGTTGCCCAACCGCCCGCCTGAGCTGCGCGGAACCGCCGAGCATCTGTCGACAGTAGTGGAGTCCTCACCAGACTGTCACCACCGTGGAAACCGGTCCACGCCACCCGACGGAGGAGGTTCCGTGATCACGACGAGACTGCCGATGCCCGGCCCCGGCCCGGAGCCCGACCGCCCGCGCGGCCACCCGACGGCCGTGCCGCACACGCCCGTACGACCGTCGTGGGCGTGCCGGGCCGACGGCGCGCCGTGGCCCTGCCCGCACGCCCGGCTCGCGCTCAAGGCCGAGTACGACCGCAACCTGGCCGCGATGACCATCTACCTGGCCGGCCTGCTCTACGAGGCGATGCGCGACTTCTACCACCTGAACCCGCACGACGGCCCGAGCCCGCAGCAGATGTACCAGCGCTTCCTCGGCTGGAGCCCGTTCCGCCGCCCGATCGTCGAGCCGGTCGAGTGAGCCGGTCAGGCGTCCTCGACCACCCGGTTCTCCCACGCCCAGGCGGCGACCTCGACCCGGTTGCGGGCGCCCAGCTTGGTCTGGATCCCGGAGAGGTGACTCTTCACCGTGCTCAGCGAGATGAACAGCTCGGCCGCGATCTCCCGGTTGGTGCGCCCCCGCGCGATTGCCCGGACCACCTCCACCTCGCGCGCCGAGAGCCGGGGGAGGTGCCGCGCCGACGACGGCCGGGTCGCGGCGGTGACGTGCTTGAGCAGCCGCAATGTCACCGACGGCGAGACCAGCGCGTCGCCGTGGTGCGCGGCGCGGATCGCTTCGACGAGCAGCGCCGGCCCGGCGTCCTTGAGCAGGAAGCCGACCGCGCCGTTGCGCAGCGCGCCGTAGACGTACTCGTCCAGGTCGAACGTGGTCACCACGACGACCCGCAGCGGGCTCGGCGTGCCCGGTCCGGCCAGGGACCGGGTCACCTCGATGCCGTCGATGCGGGGCATCCGGATGTCGACCAGGCAGACGTCGGGGCGCAGCCGGCGGGCCTCGGCGACCGCCTCGACGCCGTCGGACGCCTCGCCCACCACCGTGATGTCGGGCTGGTCCTCCAGGATGAGTCGCAGCCCGCCCCGGACCATGGCCTGGTCGTCGGCGATCAGCACCCGGATGCTCATCGCGGCGTCCGACCCGGCAGCGGGAGGGTGGCCCGCACCGACCAGCCCGGCCCGTCGCGGGGGCCGACCCGCAGCGCGCCCCCGAGCGCGCGGACGCGCTCGCGCATCCCGACCAGTCCGTAGCCGGCCCGGTGGGCGGCGCCGGCCGGGGCCGGCGGCGCGTCGTCCGCCACCTCGACGCGGACCGCGTCCGGGTCCTCGTCGACGGTGACGGTGACCGACCCGGCGTGCGCGGCGTGACGGGACACGTTGGTCAGCGCCTCCTGCACGATCCGGTGGACCGTGGCGGTCACCTCCGGCGGCCACCCCGGCTCGCCGTCGGGCAGCCGCAGGCGCACCGGCGGGCCGTGCCGGCCGAAGCGGGCGATCAGGTCGGTGAGCCGCTCCGGGCCGGGCGAGGCGGGTGCCGCGTCGTCGGTGTCGCGCAGCAACCCGACCACCTGGCGCATGGCGGCCAGCGCGTCGGCGCCGGCCAGCTCGATTCCGGCCAGCATCTGCGGCAGCTTCGCCGGTTGCCTCGCGCCGACCAACTGTGCGGCCTGGGCCTGCACCACGATGCCGGCGACGTGGTGCGTGACCGCGTCGTGCAGCTCCCGGGCCAGCTCCAGCCGCTCGGCGCGGCGTACCTCCTCAATGGCGGCGCGGGCGCGGGCGTCGGCCCGGCGCAGCGCGAGGCCGACCGCGACGGCGGCCAGCCAGCACAGCGTGTCGAGCACCGTGACCGCGGTGCGGCCGTGCTGGTTGTCCAGCGACGTGAGCATGCTGGCGGCGATCACCAGCAGGCCCGCGCCGGCGACGACGGTGGCCGGGCGCGCGGGCCGGGTCCGGACCGCGGAGCCGACCAGCACGGCCAGCGCCAGCCCGGTGATCGGTCCGGGTTCCTGCGGCAGGTCCGCGACGAAGGAGACTCCGACGGCCACCGCCGCCACGCCGAGCCCGGCCACCGCCGCCCGGACCGGGTCGCGGCGGCGCAGCAGGGCGAGGCCGCAGACGATCACCCCGAACAGCCCGTCGGGTACGGCGTGACCGGGGCCCCAACTGTTCGCGATCATGACGGCGGTGACCGCCAGGCCGAGGGCGAACGCCACGGCGAGGCCGACGTCGATCAGGAGGCTGGCCGGTCGGCGCGTCTCGGTCATGCCACCAGGCTAGGAAAGTCCGGGGCCTGACGAACCGGCCGAAAGTATGGTCGCTCGCGGTCTGTGCTATCCACGTGTCATGGCCGACGACCAGCACGTTTCCCCGACGAGCGCCGACATCCGCGACCACCGCCTGATCTACGGCTGCATGGGGCTGGGCGGCGGGTGGGACGCCGAGCCGTACGGCGCGCCGGAGATCGCGGCGGCCGAGGCGGCGGTGCAGGCCGCCCTGGAGATCGGCGTCACCGCGTTCGACCACGCGGACATCTACCGCAGCGGCAAGTCGGAGGCGGTGTTCGGCGAGGTCCTCGCCCGCGCGCCCGAGCTGCGCGCCCAGGTGGTGCTCCAGACGAAGTGCGGCATCCGCCTAGCCGGCGACGACGGGCCGGCCCGGTACGACCTGCGCGGGGAGCACATCGTGCGCAGCGTCGAGCGCAGCCTGACCCGGCTGCGCACCGACGTGCTCGACGTGCTGCTGCTGCACCGGCCGGACCCGCTGGCCGACCCGGACGAGGTGGCCGAGGCGCTGACCACGCTGCACCGGCAGGGCCTGGTGCGGCAGTTCGGCGTGTCGAACATGGCGGCGGCGCAGATCGCCCACCTGCAGGCGTCGCTCGACCTGCCGTTGGTCGCCAACCAGTTGGAGATCAGCCTGGCCCGCCGCGACTGGGTCGAGGCGGGTGTGCTGGTCAACACCGCGGAGTCGACCGGGACCGGGTTCCCGCTCGGCACGCTTGAGCACTGCCGGGCGCACCGGATCAGCCTCCAGTCCTGGGGGCCGCTGGCGCGTGGGCGCTTCACCGGCGCGGGGCAGACCCCGGGCGACCGGGAGACGGCCGAGCGGGTCGCCGCGCTGGCCGAGGCCAAGGGCACCACGCCGGAGGCGATCGTGCTGTGGTGGATCCAGCGGCACCCGGCGCGGGTGGCGCCGGTGATCGGCACCGCCAACCCGGGCCGCATCCGATCCTGCCGGGACGCGGTCCGCCGGGAGCCGGACCTGACCCGCCAGGAGTGGTACGACCTCTGGGTCACCGCCCGCCGCACCCCCCTCCCATGACCCCACCCCCGGATTCCGCCCCCTGATTCACGGAAAGAGTGGTCATCCTGGCCCGGATGACCACTCTTTCCGTGAATCAGGCGCGCGGTGCGGGGCGCGGGGGTGGGTGGGGGGTTAGGCGAGGGTGCAGGGGGTGCCGTTGAGGGTGAAGGAGGTGGGCTTGGCGGTGTTGCCGGTGTGGGTGGCCTGGAATCCGATGCTTGTCGAGCCGTTGGCCGGAATCGTGGCGTTGTAGGCGAGGTTGCGGGCCGTCACCTGGCCGGAGCTGGGTGAGTAGGAGGCGTTCCAGCCTGAGGTGATGGTCTGGCCGCCGGGCAGCGTGAACGCCAGCGACCAGCCGTTCACCGTGGCGGACCCGGTGTTGGTGATGGTGATGTTCTGCGTCAGCCCGGTGTTCCAGGCGTTGAGGTCGACGCTGACCCGGCAGGCTCCGGTGCCCGGCGGGGGAGTGGTCGGTGCGGGCGTGGGCGACGTGGTCGGGCTCGGCGACGTGGTCGGCGACGTGGTGGGGCTGGGCGACGTCGTCGGGCTCGGCGTGCTGGTCAGGCCGAAGAACGCGATCGCCGCCGCCGCCATGCCGCCGGCCGGCAGGGTGTGCCCGGCGCCCTGGATGCTGTACGCCTCGAGCTGGACGGTGCCGGTGCCGTCGGCCCAGCGGCGCCGGTTCCAGTTGGCCTGCGGCGTGTCCGTGGAGGTGGGCGTCTGGCTGAGCCCGAACACGTTGGTCCACTGCTCGATGGTCTCCTGGAGCAGCGAGTACGGCACGAGCGTGTCGGCCGTGCCGTGCCAGAGCTGCACCCGGGGGCGGGGGCCGGGGTAGCCGGGGTACGCCTGGCGGACCGCGTCACCCCACTGCTGCGGCGTCCGGTTCATGTTGCCGCCGGTGCACTGGCTGCTGCCGGGCGGGTAGTCGGCGGCGTTCGCGAAGCAGTTGAACGGCACGCCCATGAACGCCGCGCCGGCGGAGAACACGTCGGGGTAGAGCGCCAGCATGTGGTTGGTCATCATGCCGCCGGACGAGCTGCCGGTGGCGTAGACCCGGGCAGGGTCGGCGGCGTACTGCTGTTGCACGTAACGGATCATCGAGATGATCGAGACCGGGTCGCTGCCGCCGCCGCGGCGTTTGGCGGTGTCGGACCACGTGTCGAAGCAGTTGCCGAAGCCGGCCTGCTGGGTCGCGCTCGGGTAGATCACGATGAACCCGTACCGGTCGGCCAGGGAGGCGAACTCGCTGCCGGAGTAGAAGCCGGGGCCGGATCCGCCGCAGCCGTGCATGGCCACCACGGTTGCCGGCCGGGCCGGCCGGTTGTCCGGGACGTAGACGTGCATGCGCATCCGCCCCGGGTTGTCGCCGAAGCTGGTCACCTCGGTCAGCGACGCCGCGTAGGCGGGTTGCGTCGCGGGGACCACCAGGCCGGCCGCCGCCAGCGTGCCGGCCACGGCGAGCAGGATCTTGCCTCTGATTCTCACGGAGACTCCTTCGATCACCTGTGCAGGTTGACGTGCGGGGTGGTGCGCCCTGCCCGGCTCCGTGTCGGGTAGCAGATAGTGTTCCCGCCGGTCTCGGAAGTGTCAATCGATGCATCACGATGGGTGCCGGGAACGATCTCCGTCTACAGTCGAGACGCCGTCCCCCGAGCCGAGTCCGGAGTGCCCGTGGCCAGCGCGTTCGACATCGAGGAGATCTATCCCGACGACGGGGAGACCTCGATACGTCTGCCCCGACGCCAGGCCGGCCCCGCGCCGCAGGGCATGACGGTGACGCTCCTGACGGACTACACCCTGCGTACCCGGGCCGCGCTGCCGTCCGCCGCCATCGTGGCGCTGCTCGCCGAGGCCGGGGTGACCAGCGCCGGCGCCCGGACCGCGATCAGCCGGCTGGCCCGCCGGGGCGTGCTGGAGCGCAGCCGGCAGGGCCGCAACAGCTCCTACCGGCTCAGTCGCGGCGCCGCCGCCGACCTCTCCGCCGGGGGGAACTGGATCCTCACCTCCACCACCGCGCCGCCGGCATGGGACGGGTGCTGGACCCTCGTCGCGTTCTCGCTGCCGCAGGAGCTGGCCGCGCAGCGACGTGCCCTGCGCGGCCAGCTCCGCTGGCTCGGCTTCGCGCCGCTCTACGACGGGTTGTGGGTCTCGCCCCACGAGCTGACCCCGCCGGGCCGGTCGCTGGTGTCCGGCCTCGCCCCCGGGGCCGTCACGGTCATCCGGGGCCGGCACGCCGCGCTGGACGTGGTCGGGCAGCGCGCGCCGGTCGAGGCGTGGGACATCGCCGGCATCGGCCGGCAGTACGAGGAGTTCCTGCGCCGGTGGACTCCGCTGGCGTCCCGGACGGACACCGTCGACGGGCCGGCCGCGGTGCGGGCGCGCACCGAGGTGATGGACACCTACCGGCGGTTCCCCACGCTCGACCCCCGGTTGCCGCTGGACCTGCTTCCGGCCGGCTGGCCCCGGCAGGGGGCGCACGAGGTGTTCACGGCCGTCTACGACGGGCTCGCCGAGACCGCCGAGCGTCACGTCCGGGCGGTCGTCGCGCGGCACGCGGGCGCCGCGCCACCGCCCGACGTTCGGGCGCACACCACCGCCGACATGCTCGCCGGCGTGCGTCCGGACGGGCGCGGCACGCCGCACGGGTGATGCCTCGCTCAGGCCGCCACCGCGTCCGGGGCCACCCGGGAACGCCGGCCGAGGGCGGCCACCGCGACCAGGATGATCGGCACGAGCGTCAGGTGGCACAGGGCCAGCGTGGTCTTGCTGGTGGCGTCCAGGTCGGTGGGGAGTGTCATCGTGGCGATGGTGAGCACCGCCAGCGCCGGGCCGACGATCGACGCGACCCGGACGACCCAGCCGAACCGGGGCGCCAGCAGCGCGACGGCGGTGAGCCCGACCAGCAGCGGCAGGGCGCTGAAGGCCGCGACCGTCACGGCGTTCACCTCGGCCGTCCCGCCCGCCGTGGTGAGGCGGAACGTGCCGCCGGCAGCCCGGCCGATCGCGTAGACGATCAGATTGACGACCACCGCGCCCACGGTGGCCAGCGCGATGATGGTGGCGCGGGACCGGTCAGCCATGTGACGGCTCCCGTCCGTGCTCCCGGACCAGATAGGTCTCGATGCGGTCCATCGCCCCGGTCCATGCCTCGCCGGCGAAGAAGTCGCGCAGCTCCGGCGTAGGGAAACCGCTCTGCACCACGGTCATCAGGGTGCCGCCGTCCTGCTCCTCGAAGGTGATCTCGATGCGGGTGGTCATCGTGGCGCCGTCGGGGCCGCTGCCGGTCGACTCGGTGACGAGCCGGTGCGGCCGGTCGATCTCCAGGAACGTCTGCGTCTCGCGGAACAGCATGTCGGGCGAGGGCCCCCAGACCGCAGTCTGCTGGCCGCCGACGCGCAGGTCCACGTCGATCTCGACGATGCCGGGCTCGGTGTCCAGGATGCTGAACCAGATCTTCTGTTTGTCGGCGTCGGTGTAGGCGTCGAAGACCTCCTCCGGCAGCGCCGGGAGGTGTCGGGTCACTTTCATGTCGATGGTCATGCGTGTCACTCCTTCGGGTCGGTGCGGAGCGTCAGGTAGGCGTCGAGGCCGTCCAGGCGACGGGCCCACAGCCGCTGGTAGAAGCCGATCCAGGCCATCGCGTCGTCCAGTGGGGCGTCGGCGAGGCGGCACTGCCGGGACCGGCCGACCTTGCGCGTCACCACCAGCCCGGCGTCCTCAAGCGACCGGACGTGCTTCTTCATGCCGGTGAGGCTCATCCCGGTGGGCGCGGCGAGTTCGCTGATGGTGGCCGGGCCCGCGCCGAGCCGGATGAGGATGTCGCGCCGCGTGGGATCGGCCAGGCTGGCGAACACCCGGTTGAGCGTCTCTTGCTGAACCACATGGTTCACTTTAGGACAACCATCTCGCCGGGTTCAACAACGACACGCCGAGTGTCGACGACCTGTTCATTGATCCGGAAAGGCTCCGAAAGTTTCGGTGGTCCGGATCCTCGACAGCGCGGCGCGCGGCGGATCGATCCGTGGAATGCCGCGCGTCGAAGCGCTTCTCCCTGTGGGCCACCAGCGTCTATGTCGAAGTCGAGGCTTCCCGCTGGCCCTCATGGTTTCCATGATGTTTCCGGAACTTGTTGACACGATGAACGGCGCCTTCGATACTGGCCATCGACCCGTCTCAATGAGATTCGGCCGTGTGCCAGCCACCACAGGGAGGAACACGCCCATGAACGACGCCCCCGTCCGCTCGGGCAGCCGCAGGCGCGGACGCCTCAGGACGCTCCTCGGCGGCGCCTGCGCCGTGGCGCTCGCCGCCGCCGGCACGACCGCCGTCCTGTCGAGTCCCGCCTACGCCGACCAGACCGTCACGTCGAACTCGACCGGCAACCACAACGGCTACTTCTATTCCTTCTGGAAGGACAGTGGCAACGTCTCCATGACCATGGGGAACGGCGGTCAGTACAGCACCCAGTGGAGCAACAACAACAACTTCGTGGCCGGCAAGGGGTGGAACCCCGGTGGGCGTCGGACGGTCAGCTACTCCGGCAGCTTCAACCCGTCCGGCAACGCCTACCTCACCCTCTACGGATGGACCCGCAACCCGCTGGTCGAGTACTACATCGTCGACAGCTGGGGCAGTTGGCGCCCGCCGGGCAGCGGCTACATGGGCAGCGTGAGCTCCGACGGCGGCACCTACGACATCTACCGGACCCAGCGCGTCAACGCGCCCTCGATCGAGGGCACCCGCACGTTCTACCAGTACTGGAGCGTGCGGCAGTCGAAGCGGGTCGGTGGCACGATCACCGCCGGCAACCACTTCGACGCGTGGGCCCGCGTCGGCATGAACCTGGGCAACCACGACTACCAGATCCTGGCCACCGAGGGCTACCAGAGCAGCGGGAACTCCAACATCACGATCGGTGGCTCCGGTGGCACCAACCCCACCCCGCCGCCGAACAACGGCGGCTGCACGGTGAGCGTCAGCCGGGCCGAGGAGTGGGGTGACCGCTTCAACGTGACGTTCTCGGTCAGCGGCAGCAGCAACTGGGTGGTCAACATCCAGACCCAGGGCGGCCAGAGCCTGCAGAACAGTTGGAACGCGTCGATCAGCGGCACCAGCGGCACGCTCACCGCGCGTCCCAACGGCAACGGCAACAACTTCGGCATCACGCTCTACAAGAACGGCAACAGCAACACGCCGACGGCGAGTTGCTCGGCCGGCTGAGTCGAGCCCTCTGGCGGGTGGAGGCGTCGCGGTGGGCGGCGCCTCCACCTTTCGCGTGTGCGGGCCGAAACACCCGGGCGGAAACTTGATTCATTCCAGAAGACTGGACTAGTGTCGTGGCATGACGTCCGACTTCGAGACCCAGCTGCGAGCGGTCTCGTTGCGCGTGACCCGGCCCCGCCTGGCGGTGCTCGCCGCTTTGCGGGACCATCCGCACGTCGACACCGACACCGTGATCGCGCTGGTCCGGGCGGACCAGCCGACCGTCTCGCACCAGGCGGTCTACGACGTGCTCCGGGCGCTCACCGACGCCGGCCTGGTGCGCCGCATCCAGCCGGCCGGCGCGGTCGCCTGCTACGAGTCACGGGTGGGGGACAACCACCACCACATCGTCTGCCGCTCGTGCGGCGCGATCGCCGACGTGGAGTGCGCCGTCGGTCACGCCCCCTGCCTCACCGCCTCGGACGACCACGGCTACGTGGTCGACGAGGCGGAGGTCGTCTACTGGGGCACCTGCCCCGACTGCGCGACCGACCGCACCGCCCACTGATCCGCCAGTTCGGCCAGTGATCCGCCAGTTCGGAAGGAAACAGATGAGCGACACCCAGGACAACGGGCCCGTCAGCGCCCAGGGCGTGGACGCCAAGGAGGCGGCCGGCTGCCCGGTCGCGCACGACTCCGTGACCGCGCACGGCAGCGAGAGCGAGAACCCGGCGATCGACTCGCCGACGCCGAAGACCGGCGGTCGTCTGCGCACCAACCGCGACTGGTGGCCCAACCAGCTCGACCTGTCGGTGCTGCACGCCCACTCGTCCAAGGGCAACCCGCTGGGCGCCGACTTCAGCTACGCCCGGGAGTTCGCCAAGCTCGACGTCGAGGCGCTCAAGCGGGACATCACCCAGGTGCTCACCACTTCCCAAGAGTGGTGGCCGGCCGACTTCGGCCACTACGGCGGCCTGATGATCCGGATGAGCTGGCACGCCGCCGGCACCTACCGGATCGAGGACGGCCGTGGCGGCGCCGGCGACGGCGGCCAGCGCTTCGCCCCGCTGAACAGCTGGCCGGACAACGCCAACCTGGACAAGGCCCGCCGGCTGCTCTGGCCGGTCAAGCAGAAGTACGGCCAGAAGATCTCCTGGGCCGACCTGCTGGTGCTCGCCGGCAACGTGGCCCTGGAGTCGATGGGCTTCAAGACCTTCGGCTTCGGCTTCGGCCGGGAGGACGTCTGGGAGCCCGAGGAGATCTTCTGGGGCCCGGAGGACACCTGGCTCGGTGACGAGCGCTACGCCTCCGAGAAGGAGATGACGCCCGGGGTCGGCGCGACCGAGATGGGCCTCATCTACGTCAACCCGGAGGGCCCCCGAGGCAACGCGGACCCGGCCGCGGCGGCGCACTTCATCCGCGAGACCTTCCGCCGGATGGCGATGAACGACGAGGAGACCGTCGCCCTCATCGCCGGCGGCCACACGTTCGGCAAGACCCACGGCGCCGGCGTCGCCGACGACCACGTCGGCCCGGAGCCCGAGGGCGCCCCGCTGGAGGCGCAGGGCCTCGGCTGGCTGAGCACCCACGGCAGCGGCAAGGGCGGTGACACGATCACCAGCGGGCTGGAGGTGACCTGGACCGACCGGCCGATCGAGTGGAGCAACCGCTTCTTCGAGATCCTCTTCGGCTACGAGTGGGAACTGACCACCAGCCCGGGTGGAGCCAAGCAGTGGGTCGCCAAGGACGCCGAGGCGATCATCCCGGACGCCCACGACCCGTCGAAGAAGCACCGGCCGACGATGCTGACGACCGACCTGTCGCTGCGCGTCGACCCGGCGTACGAGAAGATCTCCCGCCGCTTCCTGGAGCACCCGGACGAGTTCGCGCTGGCGTTCGCCAAGGCCTGGTACAAGCTGCTGCACCGCGACATGGGCCCGGTCAGCCGCTTCCTCGGCCCGTGGGTCCCCGAGGCCCAGCTGTGGCAGGACCCGGTGCCGGCCGCCGACCACGAGCTGGTCGGTGACGCCGAGATCGCCGCGCTCAAGACGAAGATCCTCGACTCCGGCCTCACCGTCGCCCAGCTCGTCTCCACCGCCTGGGCCTCGGCCGCCAGCTACCGCTCCACCGACAAGCGCGGTGGCGCGAACGGCGCCCGGATCCGGCTGGAGCCGCAGCGCGACTGGGAGGTCAACCAGCCCGAGCAGCTCGCCGCGGTGCTGGCCACCCTGGAGGGCATCCAGCAGGAGTTCAACTCCGCCGGTGGCGCCCGCATCTCGCTCGCCGACCTGATCGTGCTGGCCGGCTCGGCCGCGGTCGAGAAGGCGGCGCGGGACGCCGGCGTCGAGGTGACCGTGCCGTTCCGGCCGGGTCGCACCGACGCCAGCCAGGAGCAGACCGACGTCGAGTCGTTCCGGGTGATGGAGCCGCGCGCCGACGGGTTCCGCAACTACCTGCGGCCGGGCGAGAAGACCGAGCCGGAGGTGCTGCTCGTCGACCGCGCGTACATGCTCGGCCTGACCGCGCCGGAGATGACCGTCCTCGTCGGCGGCCTGCGCGCCCTCGGCAACAATGTCGGCGGCACGTCGCACGGCGTGCTCACCGACCGGCCCGGCGTGCTGACCAACGACTTCTTCGCCAACCTGCTCTCCCCGGGCACCCGGTGGAAGGCGTCGGAGTCCGAGGAGCACGTCTACGAGATCCGCGACCTGGCCTCCGACCAGGTGCGCTGGACCGCCACCGCGGTCGACCTGATCTTCGGCTCGAACTCGCAGCTGCGGGCGCTCGCCGAGGTCTACGCCAGCGACGACGCGCGGGAGAAGTTCGTGACCGACTTCGTCGCCGCCTGGACCAAGGTGATGGAGCTGGACCGGTTCGACAGGTCCTGATCCACCTGTTCCAGCCGACGAGCCCCGGTCGATCCGTCACGGACCGACCGGGGCTCGCGTGGCTGCCACCGCTCCCACCGCTCCCTGGTGATCTCGTACCGCACCTCTCTGTGCTCGGCGCCCTCGATCATCTCCGCGTCCGGGGGAGGGGCGCTCGGTCTCCAGCTAGGTGTCCACGAGTCGATCATGCGGGAAGCGCGTCGGGCAGCAATAGGCTTTAGCTCGTGCACGGGTTCACCGACGTCGACCGCCAGCCGACCCCGCACGCCTGGGTCGGGGTGCTCGACCGTCTCGGCGAGGAACCGTTCTACCGGTCGTACCAGCGGCGGGTCCGTGAGCTGCTCCACCCGGTGCCCGGCGGTCGCTACCTCGACGTCGGCGCCGGCACCGGGGCCGGCGCGGCCGCCCTGACGGACGAACACGACGTCAGCGTCGTGACCGTCGACCACGCGCTGACCATGGCCGCCGCCATGCGGGCGCGCGGCCTGACCCGGTGCGCCGTCGCCGACGCCCACCACCTGCCGTTTCCCGATGACTCCTTCGACGGGGCATGGGCCGACCGCACGCTGCAACACCTCGCCGATCCCCACGGCGCAATCGGGGAACTCGTCCGGGTCGTCCGGCCGGGTGGCCGTGTCGTCCTCGCCGACCCGGACTACGACACCCAGGTGCTCGACATCGCCGACCAGCAGCTGGCGCGGCGGGTGCTGAGGTTCCGGGCCGATGTCCTCCTGCGCAACGGCACCCTGGCTCATCAGCATGCCGGCCTGCTGGCCGGACACGGTCTGGTCGACGTCGCCGTGGAGCCCCGAGCGCTGCTGGTGCGGAACCCGACCGCCGTCGACAACGTGCTCGGCCTTCGCAGTTGGGCCGCTACCGCCGCGCGACGCGGAGCACTCGACCCGGCCGACGCCCGTGCGTTCGAAGACCAGTTCGACCGGGCCGTCGAAGCGCGCCGGTTCACCTACGCCGTGACGTTCTTCCTGACCCACGCCACCGTCACCTGACCGAATTGCGCCCACCGGGCCTCCCGGCAGCTCGTCCGGCGTGCCAGGCGCGGGCGTGGCACAGACTCACGGAAAGAGTGGCCATCCGCCGCCGGACAGCCACTCTTTCCGTGAATCTGCGCGCAAGGGGGAGGGGGTGGGAGGGAGGGGCGGGTGTTGCCTGCAAGTTTCTAAAAGTTTGCCGCAAGGTATTGCAAAGGCTTTCATGGATGTCGCATCGTGGTCGCACCTGGACGGCCGTCCTTCCCCCTGCGAGCCCTTTCGAGCACCGGAAGAGGTCCCCCTGTCATGGAATCCGTCAGGCCACACCCCCGTGGCCGCGCCGGTCGCCTGTTGCTCGCCGCCGCGCTCGTCGCGGCCGGCGGGACGGCCGTCGTCGCCACCACCGCCACCGCCACCCCCGCCCGCGCCGCCGTCGTGCTCAACGACAGCGAGGTGACCGCCAACCTCTGGGAATGGAACTGGCAGTCGGTCGCCGCCGCCTGCACCGACCACCTCGGACCGGCCGGCTACGGCGCGGTGCAGGTGGCCCCGCCGCAGGAGTCGGTGAGCCTGCCGAACAGTCCCGACGGCGTGCACCCCTGGTTCGAGGTGTACCAGCCGGTGTCGTACAAGCTAGACAGCCGGTTCGGTTCCCGGCAGCAGTTCGCCGCCATGGTCACCGCGTGCCACGCCGCCGGCGTGCGGGTCTACGTCGACGCGGTGGTCAACCACATGACCGGCACCAACAACCCGGCCGGCACCCGCGGGTACGCCGGCACCGAGTTCTCCGGCTACAGCTACCCGGCGGTGCCCTACGGCAGCGGGGACTTCCACCGACCGGGTGACAACTGCCCGACCGGCGGCGGCATCTCCGACTGGAACAACGAGGCCCAGGTGACCAGCTGTGAGCTGCTGTCCCTGGCCGACCTCTACACCGAGAAGGAGTCCGTCCGCACCAAGATCGCCGGCTACCTGAACGACCTGATCGGCCTCGGGGTCGACGGCTTCCGGGTGGACGCGGTCAAGCACGTGCGCAAGGACGACTTCGCGGCGATCCTCGGCAAGCTGAACGACACCGTCGCCGAGGGCCGGCGTCCGTACGTCGCCCAGGAGATCTTCGACGGCTCCAGCAACCCGGCGTTGCAGGCCCGGGCGTACGTCGGCAACGGAGACGTGCTCGACTTCGGGTACGCCAAGGGCATCCGCTCGGCGTTCCTCGGCTCCATCTCCACGCTGTCCAACGTGCCGAACTGGAACCTCGACGCGCCGAGCGCCAACGTCTTCGCCATGGTCACCAACCACGACCTGGAGCGCGACGGGGTGGTGCTGTCCTACCAGAACGGCAGCGACTACGTGCTCGCCAACTACTTCGCGCTGGCCTACCCGCACGGCAAGCCGTCGGTCTACGACAGCTTCACCTGGTCGAACCGCAACCAGTCGCCGCCGAGCGACGGCACCGGGCGGGTCACCGACACGGTCTGCGGCGCCGCCTGGAACTGCCTGACCCGCAGCGCCGGCATCAAGGGCATGGTCGGCTGGGCCAACACCGCCCGGCCGGTGAAGACGGTATCGGACTTCACCACCGTGAACAGCAACGTGATCGGCTTCCACCGCGGCGACCGGGCCTGGATCGGCATCAACGACTCCGGCTCCGCCGCCACCGCCACCTTCGTCACCGGCCTGGCGGACGGCCAATACTGCGACGTCATCTCCGGCAACGCCACCGCCGGTGGCTGCACCGGCGGCACGATCACCGTCTCCGGTGGCCGGGCCACCGTGACCATCCCGGCCGACAACGCCGTCGCGATCCACGTCAACGCCCGGCCCGGCACCGGTCCGACGCCGACCGCGTCGCCGACCGCCGGCCCGACCGGCAACCCCACCGACCGGGTCGCCACCACCTTCACCGTGAACGCCACCCCGACCGCCGGCCAGGACGTCTACGTCGTCGGCAACGTCCCCGAGCTGGGCTCGTGGACGCCGGCCAACGGCGTCAAGCTCGCCGCGCAGGGCGGCGGCGCCTACCGCGCCACCGTCGACCTGCCCCGGTCGACAACGGTGGAGTACAAGCTCGTCAAGCTGACCGGGGCCGGGGCGGTCACCTGGGAGTCCGGCGCGAACCGGAGCCTCACCACGCCGGCCGCCGGGACGTACGCGGTGACCGGGACGTTCCGCGGCGACACCGTCTCGACGGCGGTGGCCGCCTCGTTCGCGGTCACCGCGACCACGCTCTACGGCCAGAACGTGTTCGTGGTCGGCAACATCGCGGCGCTGGGCGGGTGGAACCCGGCCGACGGGGTCGCGCTCTCCCCGGCCGCCTACCCGGTGTGGCGGGCCACCGTCGACCTGCCGCCGAGCACAGCGGTCGAGTACAAGTACGTGAAGAAGAACCCGGACGGCTCGGTGACCTGGGAGTCCGGCGCGAACCGGAGCTTCACCACGCCGGCCGGCGGCACCCGCGCCGTCACCGACACCTGGCGCTGACCGATCCTCGCGCGGCCCGTTCCGAAGCGGGGACGGGCCGCCGGGCCGGCGTGCAGGGGTGGGCGCGACGCAGCCGGGCCGGCGTCCGACCCGGGCCGAGGGCGCCGGCCGGTCGTGGCGACCGCGGCCAGCGCGGCGGCCAGGCACGCCGCGGCGGCGGCGACGAGCGGTGGCCGGCCGCCCGCCTGCACGGCCACCGAGCCGAGCGGGATGGCCAGCGTTATCGGCCCGAACATCGCGGTGTTCGCGGTGCCGGACACCCGTCCGAGCAGCGCCGGCGGCGTGTGCGTCTGCACCGCGGTGAGGGCGGCGACGAGCGTCCACGGCAGTCCCACGCCGATCACCGCCGAGGCGGCCACCGTGGCCGGCCACCAGGGCAGGCAGCGGCCCAGGCAGCCGGTGGCGAACAGCAGCGCCCCGGCGACGCCGACGGCGGTCGCGCCCCGGCGGCCGACCAGCCGGCCGACGACCAGCCCGGCGAACACCGAGCCGGCGCCCTGCGCGCTGGCCAGCACGCCGAGGAACGTCGACGGCAGGGCCAGTTCCTCGACCACGACGGCGTAGAGCGCGGCGGTGGTGAAGCCGGACATCGCGATCGACACCGCCGCGAGCGTGACCGGCACGCGTACCGCGCGCCGACGCAGGAGCACCGCGAGCCCGGCCCGCAGGCCGGACGGGCGCGCCGCGGCCGGTCCGGCCTCCGCCGGCCGGTCGGCCGGCGTCGCGTCGGTGGTCCGCAGCCGCAGCGCGCCGTATCCGGCGGCGACGAGCACCGGCACGACGGCGCTGAGCACGACCACCGGATGCCCGCCCCGCCACGCGTAGAGACCCGCCCCGGCCAGCGGCGCCACCAGCTTCATGCCCTCCTGCGCGCTGGAGCGCCAGCCGTTGACGTCGGCGAGCCGCGCCGGGGGCAGCGCCGCCGGCAGCAGCGCCGTCTCACCGGCGTCGATCAGCACGTAGCCGACGCCGTAGGCGAGCGAGGCCGCGAGAATCAGCCACGCCTGGTCCGGCCCGCGCACCGCGAGCAGGGTGAGCAGGACGGCGGCCAGCGCCAGGTTGACGCCGACCACCAGGGGCCGCCGCGGCACCCGGTCCAGCAGCCCGCCCAGCCAGGGGCCGGCCAGCACCGGGGCGTAGACGCACAGCCCGGCGAGCGCGGCCAGCCCGGTGGAACCGGTGAGGTCGAGCACCCAGATGCCGGCGACCAGCCCCATGGCGCTGCCGCCCAGCCCGGACAGCAGCGAGATGGCCACGAACAGCACGGTGTTGCGGCGCATGAGCCCTCCGAAGGTGAGCGGGGAAGACTCACATCCTCGATCTCTGAGCCGGATCGGCGCAATGCTGACGGATTGTGTCAATGCCTTGTTGACAGCGCGACCGCGATCCGCCGCGCGGCCTCCCGGGCCGGCGCCGGCAGTCGCGGTCCGACCTCGGCCAGGTCGCCGACGAGGTACGCGGCCAGCGCGAACAGCGCCCCCGGCGCGGCGTCGAGGGCCGACGCGGACGTGCTGCGCACCAGCGCCGCCCGGCGGAACCGGCTGTCCCACGCCCGGTCCGTGCCGATCCAGCGATCGAGGTCGGCGACGGCCGCCCGCAGCGCCACGACCTCCGCCGCGCAGGCCCGGTCGAGGCGCCCCAACCGCGCGCGGCGGGCCGCCACCAGTCGTTGCCGGCGTTGCTCGGCGGCCTGCCGGCTGCCCAGCCCCAGGGTGTCGGCGATCTGCGCCCAACTCGCGCCGTCCTGCCGGGCCCGGTCGATCAGCTCCAGCTCCCGGTCGTCCAGGCGGGCCCGGGCGGCGCCGATCTCGGACAGGCACGCCGGTTCCGAGGTCACCTGTCAACGCTACATTGACAGATCAGCGCGGAGGCGTGACGTACAGGCCGGTCTTGCATCCGGTCTCGCCCGGCTCCAGCCATTCCCGGTCGTACCCGGGCGTCTCGATCCGCCCGGCCGGCGTGCGCACCAGCAGCAGGCAGTCCCGTTCCGCCGGCACACCGACGGCGGCGACCAGCGCGCCCTCGTGGGTCACCGTGTCGACGGTGATCCACTCCTGCGGAAACGCCGCCCGCACCGCGCCCGCCAGCGTCTGCGGCGTGGCCGTACGCAGCACCGCGGTGAGCCGCTGGCGACCGTCGTCCGGCAGCTTCGGCACCGGGGAGGCCGTGGGCGGCGGGGGAGCGGCCCCGGACGGGCAGTCGATCTCCCGATAGTCGGTGTACCGGTAGAGCCTCAGCTCATAGCGGTAGCAGCGCGCGGCTGTGCCGGCGGTGTGGCCACTGTCGCCGAACCCGGCCGCCGACCGTTTCGGCACGGAGACGACGAACCGGACGTCGATCGTCGCGCGCTCGTCGCCGAAGACGCGGCCCGACCAGGCCAGCGCCTCCCGCCGTACGGTCGTGTCGTCCTGCGCCGCGGGCGTGTCGGCGTCCCGCAGAACCTCGTCGGCGGCGATCGACGCGGCGTCCCGGGGCCGGGCGCGATGTCCGAGCGCCTCGTTGAGGCGCTTCGCCTCCACCGTTGCCGCCTGCGCCGCCAGCACCTCGCCGCGATGCTCGCCGCAACCGGTCAGCGCCGCGGCCACCAGCACCGCCGCGCCGCCGACGGCCCACCCCCGGCCCCGGCCGGACCGCGACACCCGTCGCTGCGTCATCCGTAGCCCCCGTCCACTCGCGACACGGTAGCGTCGCACGGCCACCGGTAGGGGCCGGTGTGCGGCGGCATCGGGAGGGCTCCCCGCCGGGGCGTCCCCCGTCGCCGGGGCATCGCCGCCTCCCGGGCGAGCCGAACGCCGCCGCCGGTGGGCCGGGACGCCGTCGAGGGCGTGGTCGCCGGTCCCGACGTGACGCGGCCGGCGGGCTCAGCGCGCCGGCCGGCCGCCGTCGACCGGGAGCGCGTCCACGATCATGCCCGGCCCGCGCCGACCGTCGTCCAGCGCGTGCCGTCCGGGAACCGGTAGGCGGCCCGTGAGGCGGCGACGATCTCCGCGCTCATCCCCGGGGCGCTCGGCGCGCGGTAGCGGCCGTCGCGGACGACCACCGGGTCGACGAAGTGCTCGTGCAGGTGGTCGACGTACTCGATGGCCCGGTCCTCGGTGCTGCCGCTGAGCGCGACGAAGTCGAACATGGCCAGGTGCTGCACCAGCTCGCACAGCCCCACCCCGCCGCCGTGTGGGCAGACCGGCACCCCGAACTTCGCCGCGAGCAGCAGGATCGCCAGGTTCTCGTTGACGCCGGCGACCCGGCACGCGTCGATCTGCACCACGTCCACCGCGTCGGCCTGCAACAACTGCTTGAACATGACCGCGTTGTGCACGTGCTCGCCGGTGGCGACCTTCACCGGCGCCAGCGCCGCGCGTACCGCGGCGTGCCCCAGCACGTCGTCCGGGGAGGTCGGCTCCTCGATCCAGTAGGGGTCGAAGGGCGCCAGCGCCCGCATCCACCGGATCGCCTCGGGCACGCCCCACACCTGGTTGGCGTCGACCGCGATGCGCACGTCCGGCCCGACCGCCTGCCGGGCGACGCTTAGCCGGCGGACGTCCTCGCCCAGGTCCACGCCGACCTTGAGCGTGATCAGGCGGAAACCCACGTCGACCGCCTCGGTGCAGAGCCGGGCCAACGTGTCGTCGTCGTAGCCCAGCCAGCCCGGCGCGGTGGTGTAGGCCGGGTAGCCCTGCGACAGCAGGCGGCGCTCCCGGCCGGCACGCCCGCCCCGGGCGTCGCGGAGCAGCCCCACCGCCTCGTCCTCGGTGAGGACGTCACGCAGGTAGCGGAAGTCGACCTGGGCCACGAGTTGCTCCGGGGAGAGGCCGGCGAGCAGCCGCCACAGCGGCTGCCCGGCCCGGCGCGCGGCGAGGTCCCACACCGCGTTGACCAGCCCGCCGGCGGCCATGTGCACCACACCCCGCTCCGGGCCCTGCCAACGGAGCTGGCTGTCGCCGACGAGCCGGCGGGCGAGCGCGCCGGGGTCGTCGACCAGCCGGTCGACCGGCTCGCCGAGCACCATGGGCGCCAGCGAGCGCAGCGCCGCGACCTGGAGTTCGGCGTCCCGCCCGACGGCGAACACCAGACCGTGCCCCTCGGCGCCGGCCGACGTGCGCAGGACCACGTACGCGGCGGCGTAGGCGGGGAACGGGTCCACCGGGTCCGACCCGTCGCGGTGCGGGAACCGTACGTCGAGGGCTTCTACGGACGTGATGCGTTCGCTCACCGGGTCTCCTCGGGATCGGACGATCTCAGGTCTGTGCCGTGCCGCCGGTGACGTGGGAGACCACCAGGGCCCCCAGGAGGCCGGTGGGCGCGCCGACGCCGCCCCCGCCTGGACGTCAGACGTTAGGTCGCTCGATCGTGCGACGTCTATGTTTTCCCGTGCGGTCCTGCGCGGGGAGGCCCGCTCAGCCGCTGCGCACCGTGGTCAGCTCGGCCAGCCCGGAGATGGTGAGCAGCGGTTCCAGCAGCGGGCTGGCGACCAGCGCGATGCGTTCGGCGTGCGGGAACAGCACGGCCAGACCGGCGCTGTCCAGATATTCCACCTTGGTCAGGTCCACCACGAGCGGCTCGCCGTCGGGGCGTACCGCCTCGTCCAGCGCGGCGCCGAAGGTGGCCGCGTTGCTCATGTCGATCTCGCCGACCACGGTCAGCACCCGGCTGCCGTCGGGGTCGCCGCTGGTGGTGAGCGTCAGGGCCGTGCTCATCGGATGATCCTTGCCTGCATGTCGACGGTGGTGCCGGTGGCGCCCGGCGTCACGGTGATGCTGTCCATGAGAGCACGCATCAACGCCAGCCCTCGACCCCGGCTCGGGTCCGCCGGGCGGTTCTGGTCCCGCCAGCGCCCGCTGTCGGTGACGCTCACCCGCAGCGCGTCGGCGGTGGCGGCGGCGCGCAGCCGGATCCGGCCGCCGGGCGTGTCCCGATGGCCGTGCTCGATGGCGTTGGCGCACGCCTCACCGGCGGCCACCAGGACGTTGTAGGAGTAGGCCGGGGCCAGGCCGCACCGGTCCAGCCAGCCGCGCAACGCGGTGCGGACCTCGGCCAGGCGCGACGACTCGGCGGGAAAGTCCAGCTCCAGCGGCCCCGGGTGGCGGTAGAGGAGCAGGGCCACGTCGTCGTCGTAGCCGCCGTCGGGCGTGAGCCGGTCCATCACGTCGCTGGCCAGGGCGTCGACCGGGACGGACCGGCCCTCCTGGAGCGTTGCGGTGGCCCGGCCGATGCCGGCGGTCAGCGGCTGACGGCGGCGCTCGACGAGGCCGTCGGTGTAGAGCATGAGCGTGGCTCGGGCCGGCACGGTGGCCTCGGCCTCCGGGCGCGGCCGGCCGGCGTGGACCGCGAGCGGCCGGGAGCGGCCCTGGTCGAGGAGCGTGGGCGTGCCGTCGGGGTGCACCACGATGGCCGGCGGGTGCCCGGCGCTGGCGTAACGCAACCGGCCGGTGGCCGGGTCGAGCACGCCGCAGAAGACGGTGGCGCACGGCGCGCCCGGAAGCAGCGCCGCGAACCGGTCCAGGGCCATCAGCGTCTGCGCCGGGCTGGCGTCCTGGAGCAGCAGCGCCCGGCAGGCGCTGCGCAGTTGTCCCATCACGGTGGCGGCCCGCAGGCCGTGGCCGACACAGTCGCCGACCACGATGCCGATCCGTCCGTCGGGCAACCCCACGGTGTCGTACCAGTCGCCGCCGACCTTCAGCGGAAGCGTTGCGGGGGCGTAGCGCACGGCGAAACCGGCGGGCAGCCGGGCCGGGCCGAGGATGGCCCGTTGCAGGGCCAGGGCGGTCTCGCGCTGCTGGTCGATCTGGTGCACCCGGTGCAGCCCCTGACCGACGTGCCCGGCGAGCAACGCCAGCAGGGTCTGGTCCTGCTCCGTGAAGGGCCGCTTCTCGCCCAGGTCGATCCAGAGGGCCATGGTGCCGTGCGGGTGCTCCACCGTGATGCCGGCGCCGTGCGACCGGGTCGCCACCGGCGTCAGCGGCGGCGTGTCCCGCAGCGCGACCAGCGCCTGACGGCGCTCGTCGGGCAGCGAGTCCCAGCGCAGCAGGGGATCGGTCCCGGTGACGTCGGGGGTGGGGGAGTCACCGAAGACGGCGGTGAGCACGCCGGTGGCCCGCCACAGCCGGCGCATCTCGTCCAGCACCCCGTGCAGCGCGTCGGTGAGGTCGTCGGCCCGGGACAGGCGCACGCTGAGCCCGGCCAAGGCGCTCTCGCGCTGCACCGCGTAATGCTCGGCGGTCACGTCGCGGAACGTGCCGACGAGCATCCGACGGCCCGTGTCCGGGTCGTCGACCTGGTTGAACGCCGCCGCGATCCAGAGCCGGTGCCCGTTGCGGTGGGTCACCGGCACGGTGAAGGCACCCCGGGCCTGGCCGAGCAGCACGGAGAACGCGGCCGACACCTGCCGGCGCGCGTCGGGTTCGGCCTCCGGGTCCGGCCACCACGGCTGCTGCGTCGACCGGTAGGGAAGACCCTCGGGCCCGTAGCCGAGGATGTCGGTGAACGCCGCGTTGATCTCGACGACCGCGCCGTCGGAGTCGCAGACGAAGAACGCCTCCTGCAACGAGTCGATGAGCGCGGTGCGCCAGCGGGCATGGTGGTTGCGCAGCCGGGCCAGCTCCACGTTCGCCCGCACCCGGGCCAGCAGCTCGGCGGCCGGGAACGGCTTGACCAGGTAGTCGTCGGCGCCGGCCTCCAGCCCCTCGATCGAGGCGTCCTGCCCGGCCCGGGCGGACAACAGCAGCACCGGCGTGCCGGCGGTACGCGGGTCCGCGCGCAGCGCCGCCACCAGTTGCAGCCCGTCGAGCCGCGGCATCATCACGTCGCTGACCACCAGGTCGGGCGGGAGCGCGCGGGCGGCCTCCAGCGCCGCCTGCCCGTCCGCGACGGTCTGCACCCGGTGCCCGGCGGAGCGCAGCAGGCGGGCCAGGTATTCGCGCATGTCCGCGTTGTCGTCGGCCACCAGCACCCGGGCCGCGACCTGCCCCGGCCGGGTCGGCGCCGGGACGTCGACCGGCGCGGGGTCGTCCGGGACCGGCTCGGCGTCCGGATCGGTCGGCAGCCAGCGCAGCGCCTCCTGCACGAACGGCTCGGCGGAGACCGGGGCGCGGTCCGACCCGGCCGGGGCGAGGGCGTCGGCCGGCAGGTGGGCGGCGCCGAACGGCAGCCGAACCGTGAACTCGGTGCCCCGACCGGGCGTGCTGGCCGCGCCGATGGTGCCGCCGTGCAGCCCGACCAGCTCCTTGACCAGCGCCAGGCCGATCCCGCTGCCCTCGTCGGAGCGGGCCCGGGCGTTCTCGATCCGGTGGAACCGCTCGAACAGCCGGGGCATCTCGTCCTCGGTGACGCCGATGCCGGTGTCGACCACCCGCAGCACGGCCTGCCCGCCCTCGGCGCGCAGCGTCACCGAGACGGTGCCGTCGAAGGTGAACTTCAACGCGTTGCTGAGCAGGTTGAGCACCACCTTCTCCCACATGGCCGGGTCGACGTGCACCGGTCGCGGCAGGGGCCGGCAGTCGACCTCGAAGGCCAGGCCGGCGCGTTCGATCGCGGAGCGGAAGACGCTGGCCAGGTCGGCGGTGACCGCGGCCAGGTCCACCGGCTGGTAGCGGGCCTGCATCCGGCCGGCCTCGATGCGGGAGAAGTCGAGCAGGCTGTTGACCAGCTTGCCCAGACGCAGCCCGTTGCGGCGGATGACCTCGAGCTCCTCGCGGATCTGCTCGTCGGCGTCCCGCAGCCGGCCGCGTAGCTCGTCCACCGGCCCCACGATCAGCGTCAGCGGGGTGCGGAACTCGTGACTGATGTTGGAGAAGAACGCGGTCTTTGCCCGGTCCAACTCGGCCAGCTCCTCGGCCCGCCGCTGCTGGGCCTGGTAGCTGCGGGCGCTGGCGATCCCGGTCGCCACGTGCCCGGCGGTGAGCTCCACGAACCCCCGATAGCCGTCGTCGAACTCGCGGTAGCGGTTGAGCCCGGCGACCAGGAAACCGTACGGCACGCCGCCCTGCTGGCGCAGCGGCACCACCAGCGCCTGCGTCGGCGGGTCCGGCCAGCCACCCGCCGGCAGGCCGGCGACGTCGTCGCCGTCGAGCGGCACCAGGAGCGACTCGCCCTCGGCCAGTGCCCGCACCGGCCAGCGGGCGCCGGCGTCGTCGGGCGACAGCGTCGCCGGGGCCGCCGGGTGGCCGGCGGCGACGCCTGTCGCCTCCGCCAGTCGCGCCACACCGTCGTCGCCGAACAGGTACGTCAGCGTGAACGGCAGGTCCCAGGGGTTGCGGCCGAGCTGGCGGCCGGCGAACGCGAGCGTCTCCTGCTCGGTGCGGATCACGCTCGGGTCCGAGCCGAGGTCGCGCAGCGTGGCCATCCGTCGTTCGCCGATGACCCGATCGGTCTCCTCGCTGACCACGCAGAGCATCCCGACCAGCGCGCCGTCGTCGTCGCGCAGGGGGCTGTAGGAGAACGTGTGGTAAGTCTCCTCCCGGTAGTCGGAGCGCTCCAGGAACAGCAGCAGCCCCTCGTCCCAGGTCGCCTCGCCGGTGCGCAGCACGGTGCCGATGCGGGGGCCGATGTCGTCCCAGATCTCCGTCCACACCTCGTGCGCCGGCCGGCCGAGCGCCCACGGGTACTTGCGACCCAGGGTGTCGCGCCGATAGGCGGCGTTGCAGAAGAAGGTCAACTCCGGGCCCCAGGCCAACCACATCGGGAAGCGGGAGGAGAGCAGGATGCGCACCGCGGTCCGCAGGCTCTGCGGCCAGCCGTCGGGCGGGCCGAGCGGATGGGCGGACCAGTCGATCCGGGCCAGATCCGGGCCGATCTCACCGTCGACGGCGAACACGTCGGCACGTGTCCACGGGTCGGTGCCAGCGCCGGTCATCGCCCGAGTCTCCCTCACCGCTACGGGTCCCGCTCATCCAGGTCGGCGGCGCCACCCTCGGGACGGCAGGGGCGGACACGAGCGGCTCTCCGCTGCCCGAACCGGCCCTCCCCGCGTGGCTCCGGGTTGGTCTTGCCCCCGATGCGTCCCGGCCATGCCTCGGGCCGGGGTAGGGAGCGCCACAATCTTCGCCGGGCGGCGGCCACGGGGCGCGCCGGTTGCCGGCCGTGGCAACAGAAATGGCGGGGAGAAATTCCCGCCACTTCTAACGTATATCGCACCCGGGGCCTTGCGGCAAGACCCGGGCGGTGCCGCAGAATCGTCGGCCGGATGGGGTTCGAGCTGGGAAAACGGGGAGCACGCGATGGCCGGACGGTACGTGGTGGGGTTCGCCGAGGCCGACGAGCGGCAGGTCGCGGTCGTCGGCGGCAAGGGCGCCCACCTGGGGGCGCTGTCGCGCACCGACGGGATACGCGTGCCGGCCGGCTTCTGCGTGACCACCGATGCCTTCCGGCAGGCCGTCGCCGGCGTGCCCAGGCTCGACGGGCTACTCGACCGGCTCGCCGGCCTGCGGCCCGACGACCGGGGGGCGATCCGGGCGGTCAGCGCGGAGATCCGGGAGGCCGTCGAGCGGACGGGCGTGCCCGGCGACGTCGCGGCGGCGATCACCCGCGCGCTGGCCGGCCTGGGCGACCACGGCGCCTACGCCGTGCGCTCCAGCGCCACCGCCGAGGACCTGCCGACGGCCTCGTTCGCCGGCCAGCAGGACACCTACCTCAACGTGGTGGGCCCGGACGCGATCCTCGGCCACCTCCGCCGGTGCTGGGCGTCGCTGTTCACCGAGCGCGCGGTGACCTACCGCATCCGCAACGGCGTCGACCATCGTGCCGTGCGGATGGCCGTGGTGGTGCAGCGGATGGTGTTCCCGGACGCGGCCGGGATCCTGTTCACCGCCGACCCGGTCACCGGCAACCGGCGGGTCGCCTCGGTGGACGCCGGCTTCGGGCTCGGTGAGGCGCTGGTCGCCGGCCTGGTGAACCCCGATGTGTTCACGGTGCGCGACGACGAGGTCGTCACCCGGGCCATCGCGGACAAGCGGGCGGCGGTGCTCGCCGTGCCGGGCGGTGGGACGCGGGTGGTGCAAATCGATCCGGCCCGCCGGGAGCGGCCGACGCTGACGGACGCGCAGGTGCTGCGGCTGGTCCGGCTCGGCCGGCGGATCGAGGCCCGGTTCGGGCACCCGCAGGACGTCGAGTGGGCGCTTGTCGACGGCAACTTCCAGGTCCTCCAGAGCCGGCCGATCACCACGCTGTTCCCGGTCCCGGTGGTCGACGACGGGGCGAAGCACGTCTATCTCTCCGTCGGTCACCAGCAGATGATGACCGACGCGATGAAGCCGCTCGGGTTGTCGATGTGGCGGCGGACCGCGATGGCGCCGATGCACGCCGCCGGCGGCCGGCTCTTCGTCGACGCCACTCGGCACCTGGCCACGGCAGCCGGTCGCGCCGCCTTCCTGGACCTGATGGCGAGGTCCGACCCGCTGACCCGGGACGCGCTGCAGACCGTGCTGGACCGCGGTGACGTCGTGCCCGCGCCGCCGGACCCGGGCCCCGCCGGTCCACCGACCGGACTGCCGCCGGCGTCGATCGCGACGGACCCGGCCGTGGTCACGGCGCTCGTCGAGCGCAGCCGGGCCAGCATCGCCGCGCTGCGACGCGGCATCCGCGGCCGGTCCGGGCCGGCGCTGTTCGACTTCCTGACGGAGGCGTTCGAGGAGCACAAGCGGGTCCTCGCCGACCCGGTGGGCATCCAGGCGGTCATGGCGGGGATGGAGGCCACCTGGTGGCTCAACGACAGGCTGGGCGAGTGGTTGGGCGAGCCGAACGCCGCCGACACGCTCACCCTGTCCGCCCCCGGCAACGTCACCTCGGAGATGGGGCTGGCGCTGCTCGACGTCGCCGACGTGATCCGTGGGCATCCGGAGGTGGTGGCGTTCCTGCGCGACGCCGGGGACGGCGACGTCCTCGACGAGCTGCCGAAGCTTCCCGGCGGGAGCGAGGCGCGCGCGGCCGTCGAGGGCTACCTCGACCGGTACGGCATGCGGTGCGTCGGCGAGATCGACATCACCAGGCCACGGTGGAGCGAGCGGCCGGCCACCCTGGTGCCGCTGATCCTCGACCACGTCCGCACCTTCGCCCCGGGCGAGGCCCGGCGGCGGTTCGAGCAGGGTCGGCAGGCGGCGCAGCGCAAGGCCGAGGAGGTGCTGGCCCGCCTGCGGGCGCTGCCGGACGGGGACCGCAGGGCCGACGAGACCCGGCGCATGATCGACCGGGTGCGGACCTTCATCGGCTACCGCGAGTACCCGAAGTACGACATCGTCAGCCGCTACTTCGTCTACAAGCAGGCGTTGACGGCGGAGGTCGACGAGCTCGTCCGTGACGGCGTGCTCGCCGACCGGGAGGACGCCGACTTCCTGACGTTCGACGAGCTGCGTGAGGCGGTGCGTACCCGCCGGGTGGACGGGCGGCTCGTCCGCGAACGCCGGGACGCGTTCCGGTGGCACCGGACGTTGACGCCACCGCGCGTGCTCACCTCCGACGGCGAGGCGCTCGCCGGGGCGTACCGGCGCGACGACGTGCCGAGCGGCGCCCTGGTCGGGCTGCCGGTCTCGAACGGGACCGTCGAGGGGCGGGCCCGGGTCGTGCGGGACCTGGCCCGGGCCGACCTGGAACCGGGCGACATCCTCGTCACCGCGCACACGGATCCGAGCTGGACGCCGCTGTTCGTGGCCGCCGCCGCCCTGGTGACGGAGGTGGGCGGCCAGATGACCCACGGCGCGGTGATCGCCCGGGAGTACGGCCTGCCGGCCGTGGTGAACGTGCCCGGGGCCACCCGGCTGATCCGGGACGGGCAGCGGATCCGGGTCCACGGCTCGGGCGGGTACGTCGAGCTGCTGCGCTGACGGTGCGCAGGCGCCCTGGCCGACCCGTGTCGCCTCCGCGTGCGGCACGACCGACCGTGATCGCCTCACGGTTCGCCACGGCGGGTTGGGCCGCGCCCCCGATGCCGCCGGCTCCCTGGTAGCCGAGGTTGTTGCCCCGGGTGGTCTGGTCGTAGATCCAGGTGATGACGCAGGTGGTGTCGGCGCAGAAGGAGTCCTGCGTGGCGGCGTTCGCGGCGCCACCGAACCGGACCCCGCCGGCCCGGCCCGCCTGGCATGCTGGACGACGGACGACGGACGACGGACGACGGACGACGGACGACGGATCCGGCCGGGAGGGGCGATGCGGATCGGCGAGTTGTCGGCGCGGACCGGGGTGAGCGCCCGGTCGATCCGCTACTACGAGCAGCAGGGCCTGCTCGCGGCCGTGCGCACGGCCAGCGGCCAGCGGGTGTTCACCGAGTCGGCGGTCGAGCGGGTGCGGCTCATCCAGCGCCTGTTCTCCGCCGGCCTGAGCAGCCGGCGGATGGTCGAGCTGCTGCCCTGCGTGACCAACCCCGAGATCCGCACCCGGTGGCTCACCGACCGGCTGCGCGAGGAGCGGCGGCGGATGACGGCCGAGATGGCGCAGCTCGCCCACGCCGTCGCGGTGCTCGACGCGGTCGTCGACGACATGACCGTCGCCGACGATGCCCCACGGTCGCGGCCGGAACGGGCTTGCCCCTGACACCGGTGTCAGCTCCTACCGTCGAGGCATGACCCGCACCCTTGCCGCCGGATCGCCGGTGGCGCCGCTGATCGAACCCGTCACCGTCGCCGGGATGCCGTTGCGTACCCGCTTCGTCATGGCGCCGATGACCCGCAACCGCGCGCCCGGCGGCGTGCCGACGCCGGAGGTCGCCGACTACTACCGGCGGCGTGCCGAGCAGGGCGTCGGGCTGGTCGTCACCGAGGGCGTCCTGGTGGACCACCCTAGCGCCGGGCACGAGGACACCGTGCCACGGCTGACGCCGGGGCCGGCCGAGGCGGGCTGGCGGCGGGTGGTCGAGGCGGTGCATGGTGCGGGCGGCCGGATCGCCGTGCAGCTGTGGCACCTGGGCAGCCGGCGCGAGCCGGTCGACGGCCGTCCGGCGTGGACGCCGTCCGGGGTGGCGGAGCCGGGGCGGTCGGCCGGGCACGCGATGACGCTGGCCGAGACCGACGAGCTGTTGGCGTCGTACGCCGCCGCGGCACGGGTGGCGGGTCGGGTCGGGTTCGACGCGGTGGAGATCCACGCCGCGCACGGGTACCTGCTGGACGAGTTCCTCTGGCCGCACACGAACCGCCGCCACGACGCGTTCGGCGGCTCCCCGGCGCGGCGGGCGGCGTTCCCGGCCGAGGTGGTCCGGGTGGTCCGCGCGAACCTGCCGGTGGGCCGCCCGGTGGTCGTCCGTTTCTCGCAGTTCAAGGAGCGCGCGTTCGACGCGCGCATCGCGAACACCCCGGCCGAGCTGGCCGTGATCCTCACCGCGTTCGCCGAGGCCGGTGCGGAGGTGCTGCACGCGTCGCAGCGCCGCTTCTGGCAGCCGGCGTTCGCCGGTTCGCCGCTCAACCTGGCCGGCTGGGCCAAACACCTCACCGGGCTGCCGTCGATCACCGTGGGTTCGGTCGGCCTGACCCGCGAGTTCCTGCGCCCGGGCGGGCCGGAGTCGGTGGCCGGGCTGACCCGCCGGCTGGCCGACGGGGAGTTCGACCTGGTCGCGTTGGGCCGCGCCCTGCTCGGCAATCCGGCCTGGGTGACGCACGCGGCGAACGGCCGGGTGGCGGAGCTGGTGGACTACCGCAAGGCGCACGAAGACCTGTACCGCTAGCCGGCGCCGAACTTGACGTGCGGGCATGTTATCGCTCACAGTCGATGTCAGGGCATCCGCAGCACCGGCTCTCCGGGCGAGCCGCGCTGGTCGCATCACCACCGCTGCAACCCGGAAGAGGATTCCGCATGAAACGCACGAGAGCCTTGCTGTCCACCGGCCTGTTGGCCGGGGCGCTCGCCGCCGGCATGGCGGTGGCATTGGCGCCCACCGCCAGCGCCGGCACCACCCTGCGCGCCTCCGCGGCCGAGAAGGGCCGCTACTTCGGCGCCGCCGTCGCCACCAACAAGCTGTCCGACAACACGTACGTGACGGTGCTGAACCGCGAGTTCAACTCGGTGGTGGCCGAGAACGAGATGAAGTGGGACGCCACCGAGCCCCAGCAGGGGCGGTTCAACTACTCCGGCGGCGACCGGCTGGTCAGCCACGCCCGGGCCAACGGGATGAGCGTGCGCGGTCACGCCCTGCTCTGGCACCAGCAGCAGCCGGGGTGGGCGCAGGGCCTGTCCGGCAGCGCGCTGCGCAACGCGGCGATCAACCACGTCACCCAGGTGGCGACCCACTTCCGCGGCCAGATCTACGCCTGGGACGTGGTGAACGAGGCGTTCGCCGACGGTGGCAGCGGCGGGCGCCGCGACTCCAACCTCCAGCGCACCGGCAACGACTGGATCGAGGCGGCCTTCCGGGCCGCGCGGGCCGCCGACCCGGGCGCGAAGCTCTGCTACAACGACTACAACACCGACGGGATCAACGCGAAGTCGACGGGCGTCTACAACATGGTGCGGGACTTCAAGTCCCGCGGCGTGCCGATCGACTGCGTCGGCTTCCAGTCGCACCTGGGCACCACGATCCCGGGTGACTACCAGGCGAACCTCCAGCGCTTCGCCGATCTCGGCGTGGAGGTGCAGATCACCGAGCTGGACGTGATGACCGGCGGCAACCAGGCCAACATCTTCGGCACGGTCACCCGGTCCTGCCTGGCGGTGTCGCGCTGCGCCGGCATCACGGTGTGGGGCGTGCGGGACTGCGACTCGTGGCGCGGCTCGGACAACGCGCTGCTCTTCGACTGCGGTGGCAACAAGAAGCCCGCCTACACCTCGGTGCTCAACGCGCTGAACGCCGGCGGGACCAGCACCCCGCCGCCGAGCCCGACGACTCCGCCGCCGACTCCGACGACGCCGCCGCCGAGCCCGACGACGCCGCCGCCCGGGCCGGGTGGTTGTTCGGCGTCGGTGTCGGTGAACTCGTGGCCCGGTGGTTTCGTGGTCAACGTGAAGGTGACCGCGGGCTCCGGCGGCGCCCAGGGTTGGACGGTCGGCCTGACGCTGCCCGGTGGGGCGAGTGTCACCAACACCTGGAGCGCGACGGCCAGCGGCAGCACCGGCACGGTGCGGTTCGCCAACGTGGACTACAACGGCCGGCTCTCCGCCGGTCAGAGCGCCGAGTTCGGGTTCCAGGGCACCGGCAGCGCGTCCGGCCTGACGCCCACCTGCTCCGCCAGCTAGGTTCCGCGCCGGTCCGGCCCGCGTGGTCGTGGGCCGGACCGGCGGCCTCCGTTCGTACCCCTCGTGGAGGAACCGTCGATGAGAGCGAAAGTCGCGCTGCTCGCGGCCGTGCTGGCGACGGCGGTGACGACGGCGACCGCCGTCGTCACCGCCGCCGGCCCGGCGTCCGCCGCCGCGCTCACCCAGGTGACCAACTTCGGCGCCAACCCGAGCAACCTGCAGATGCACCTGTACGTGCCGGACCGGTTGCCGTCCCGGCCGGCCCTGCTGCTGGCCCTGCATTACTGCACCGGCAGCGGCCCGGCGATGCACACCGGCTCCGGGTTCAGCGCCCAGGCCGACCGCTACGGCTTCATCGTGATCTACCCGTCGGTGACCCGCAGCAGCAAGTGCTGGGACGTCTCGTCGCCGCAGGCGCTGCGGCGCGGCGGGGGCAGTGACCCGGTCGGCCTCAAGTCGATGATCGACTATGTGACGGGCCGCTATCCGGTCGACCCGGATCGCATCGGGGTCGCCGGCTTCTCGTCCGGGGCCATGATGACGAACGTGATGGCCGGGGTCTACCCGGACGTGTTCCACGCCGGGGTCAGTTCGTCGGGCGTGCCGTTCGGCTGCTTCGCCACCACCAACGGCTCGGAGTGGAACAGCGACTGCTCCGGCGGGCGGATCACCAGGACCCCGCAGCAGTGGGGTGACCTGGTCCGCAACGCCTACCCGGGCTACACCGGCCGGCGTCCCCGGATGCAGATCTGGCACGGCACCACCGACACCACGCTGAGCTACGTCAACTTCGGCGAGCAGATCAAGCAGTGGACGAACGTGCTGGGCGTCTCGCAGACCCCGAGCATGACCGACTACCCGCAGGCCAGCGCCACCCGCACCCGCTACGGCGGCACCGGTGGCATGCCGCCGGTGGAGGCGATCAGCTTCCAGGGCTACGGTCACTCGATCCCGTTCGACGCCGCCCAGGCGGTGCGGTTCCTCGGCTTCGACGGCACCGGCGCGACCACGCCGCCGCCGAGTCCGACGACTCCGCCGCCGACTCCGACGACTCCGCCGCCGAGCCCGACGACTCCGCCGCCGACTCCGACGACGCCGCCGCCGAGCCCGACGACGCCGCCGCCCGGGCCGGGTGGTTGTTCGGCGTCGGTGTCGGTGAACTCGTGGCCCGGTGGTTTCGTGGTCAACGTGAAGGTGACCGCGGGCTCCGGCGGCGCCCAGGGTTGGACGGTCGGCCTGACGCTGCCCGGTGGGGCGAGTGTCACCAACACCTGGAGCGCGACGGCCAGCGGCAGCACCGGCACGGTGCGGTTCGCCAACGTGGACTACAACGGCCGGCTCTCCGCCGGTCAGAGCGCCGAGTTCGGGTTCCAGGGCACCGGCAGCGCGTCCGGCCTGACGCCCACCTGCGCGGCCTCCTGAGCCGGGTCACCGACGGGTGGCGCGACGGTCCGCCGTCGCGCCGCCCCGAGTCCTTCCGTCCCCTTCGACCGACGCTCCTGTTACGAGACCGAGACATGCGCGTTTCGCCCGATCGGTTGACGGTGCAACTTGTGAGCGTTAACACTCCCGAGAGGATTACCGGTGCGATTCCAACGGACGTAGGGGAGAGGAAGGCTCGTGCGCAGACGATTTCTGGCCGCGCTCGGCGGCGTCGCGATCGCCGTCAGCCTGGCCGCGTGCAGCGGTGAGGGTGCGGGAGGCGGTGGCGACACCGGCTCGGCCAAGCCCGGCGACCTGACGATCGGCGTCTCGATGCCGACCCAGACCTCGGAGCGATGGATCGCCGACGGCAACTCGGTGAAGGAGAAGCTGCAGGCCAAGGGCTACCAGGTCGACCTGCAGTACGCCGGGGACGAGATCCCCACCCAGTCCCAGCAGATCGACCAGATGATCACCCAGGGCGCGGACGTGCTGGTGATCGCCCCGATCGACGGCACCGCGCTCAGCGGCCAGCTGCAGGCCGCCGCGGCGGCGAAGATCCCGGTCATCTCCTACGACCGGCTCATCCGCAACAGCCCGAACGTCGACTTCTACGTCAGCTTCGACAACTACAAGGTGGGCGTGGCGCAGGCCAACGCGCTGCTGGTCGGCCTCGGGTTGCAGAACAAGGACGGCTCGAAGGGCAGCGCCACCGGTCCGTTCAACGTGGAGTTGTTCGCCGGCTCACTTGACGACAACAACGCCCACTTCTTCTTCAGCGGCGCGATGGACACGCTCAAGCCGTACTTCGACGCCGGCACGCTGAAGGTGAAGTCGGGCCAGACGAAGATCGAGCAGGTGGCCATCCTGCGCTGGCAGCAGGAGACCGCGCAGAAGCGGATGGAGGATCTGCTGACCTCCAGCTACCACGACGGCAGCACGGTCGACGGCGTGTTGTCGCCGTTCGACGGCCTGTCCCGGGGCATCATCACCGCCGTGCAGAACGCCGGCTACCGCGGCGGGGCCAAGAAGATGCCGGTGATCACCGGCCAGGACGCCGAGGTCGCCTCGGTCAAGCTGATCAACGACGGCGTGCAGAGCTCGACCGTCTTCAAGGACACCCGCCTGCTGGCCGAGCAGGCCGTGGTCGCCGCCGAGGCGTTCCTGCGCGAGGAGCAGCCGAAGGCGAACGACACCAAGGCGTACGACAACGGCGTCAAGGTCGTGCCCGCGTTCCTGCTGCCCGTGCAGACCGTCTACAAGGACGACATCAAGTCGGTGCTGATCGACTCCGGCTACCTGACCGCCGAGGAGGTCGCGGCCGGACGGGCCGGCTGAGCGCGCGGCGGACCCGGGGGCGTACCGCGCCGCCGGGTCCGCCGGCGTCCGGAGGCGACGGCCACGAGCAGGACGGTTTCCATGAGCGATCACATCCTCGAAATGCGGAACATCACCAAGACCTTTCCCGGAGTGGCCGCGCTCCAGGACGTCTCGCTAGTCGTGCGGCGAGGCGAGATCCACGCGATCTGCGGCGAGAACGGCGCGGGCAAGTCGACCCTGATGAAGGTGCTCTCCGGGGTCTACCCGACCGGCAGCTACGACGGGCAGATCGTGCTCGACGGCGGGCCGGTCGGGTTCCGGGGCATCCGCGACAGCGAGTCCCGGGGCGTCGTCATCATCCACCAGGAGTTGGCGCTGGTGCCGTACCTGTCGATCGCGGAGAACATCTTCCTCGGCAACGAGCGCCGCGGGCGCAGCGGGCTGATCGACTGGCACCGGACCAACGCGGAGGCCGCGGCGCTGCTGCGCTCGGTCGGGCTGGACGAGAACCCGCTGACCCCGGTCATCCAGCTCGGCGTGGGCAAGCAGCAGTTGGTGGAGATCGCCAAGGCGCTGTCCAAGAAGGTGCGGCTGCTGATCCTGGACGAGCCGACCGCGGCGCTGAACGAGGTCGACTCGGCGCACCTGCTGGACCTGCTGCGCCGGCTGCGGGACCAGGGCATCACCTGCATCATGATCTCCCACAAGCTCGGTGAGATCACCGCGGTCGCGGACTCGACCACGGTGATCCGGGACGGCCGGACGGTCGAGACGCTCGACATGAGCGACGGCACGGCGACCCAGGAGCGGATCATCCGGGGCATGGTCGGCCGCGACCTCGCCGCGTTCTACCCGACCCGCGCGTCGACGCCCGGCGCCGAGGTGCTGCGGATCGAGGACTGGACCGTGCGCCACCCGACCCAGGACCGGCTGGTGGTCGACCGGGCCTCGCTGCGGGTGCGCGCCGGCGAGGTCGTCGGCATCGCCGGGCTGATGGGCGCCGGCCGCACCGAGCTGGCGATGAGCGTGTTCGGGCGGGCCTACGGGCGCGACGTCTCCGGCCGGGTCTTCGTCAACGGGCGCCAGGTGCGGACCCGGACCGTGGCCGAGGCGATCGCCAACGGCATCGCGTACGCCACGGAGGACCGCAAGCACTACGGTCTCAACCTGATCGACGACGTGCGGGGCAACATCTCGGCCGCCGCGCTCGGCAAGCTCGCTCGGCACGGCTGGATCGACGGCAACGAGGAGATCAAGGTCGCCGAGCGGGGCCGGCGCGACATGAACATCAAGGCGCCGACGGTCATGTCGGTGGTGGGCAAGCTCTCCGGCGGCAACCAGCAGAAGGTCGTGCTGGCGAAGTGGCTGTTCACCGATCCGGATGTGCTGATCCTCGACGAGCCGACGCGGGGCATCGACGTCGGGGCCAAGTTCGAGATCTACACGATCGTCAACCGCCTGGTGGCGGACGGCAAGGCCGTCGTCATCATCTCGTCCGAGCTGCCCGAGCTGCTCGGCATGTGCGACCGCATCTACACCCTGGCCGCCGGCCGGATCACCGGGGAGCTGCCGGTGGGCGAGGCCACCCAGGAGAACCTGATGGAACTCATGACCAAGGACAGGGATCTCGTCCGATGACCAGCACGAAACCCGCCACCGCACCGAAGGCCGCCGCCCCCGACACCGGCGCGGGCGCCGCCCGGCACACCGGCACCAGCGACCCGCGGACGCTGATCCTCGGCAACCTGCGGCAGAGCGGCATCTACATCGCCCTGGTGGTGATCGTGGCGCTGTTCGCGGTCCTCACCGACGGCGTGTCGCTCAGCCCGGGCAACATCACCAACATCGTGCTCCAGTACTCCTACATCCTGGTGCTCGCGATCGGCATGGTCATCGTGATCATCGGCGGGCACATCGACCTGTCCGTGGGGTCGGTGGTGGCGCTGACCGGCGCGGTCTCCGCGGTGCTCGTCATCCGGGAAGGGATGCCCTGGTGGGTAGGTATCCTGGCCGCGCTCGCCGTGGGCGTCGCGGTGGGCGCCTGGCACGGGCTCTGGGTCGCCTACGCCGGGATACCGGCGTTCATCGTCACCCTGGCCGGGATGCTGCTGTTCCGTGGCCTGACCCTGCGGGTGCTGGACAACATCTCGCTGTCGCCGTTCCCGGCCGAGTACCAGCGGGTCGCGGCCGGTTTCCTCAACGGGCTCCTCGGTGGGCAGGGCTTCGACGCCTTCACGGTGTTCATCGGCGTCTTCGCGGTCCTCGGGTACGCCGCGAGCGTCTACCGGACCCGGCTGGCCCGGGTCCGCCACGAGCAGCCGGTGGAGTCGTTCCCACTGTTCGTGCTGCGGGTGGTGGTGGTCGGCGCCGTCGTCATGTGGTTCGCCTGGCAGCTCGCCCACGCACGCGGCCTGCCGATCGTCCTGATCGTGCTGGCCGTGCTGGTGCTCGTCTACGGCCTGCTCACCCGCCGTACCGTCTTCGGCCGTCAGGTCTACGCGATCGGCGGCAACCTGCCGGCGGCGACGCTGTCCGGCGTCCGGGTGAAGACCGTCAACTTCTGGGTCTTCGTCAACATGGGCTTCCTCTCCGCGGTGGCCGGGGTGATCTACTCCTCCCGGTCCAACGGCGCCCAGCCGGCGGCGGGCAACATGTTCGAGCTGGACGCCATCGCGGCGGCCTTCATCGGCGGCGCGGCGGTCACCGGCGGTGTCGGCACCGTCGTCGGCGCGATGGTGGGCGGCCTGATCATGGCGGTGATGAGCAACGGCATGCAGCTCATGGGCATCGATCAGTCCATCCAGTCGGTGGTGAAGGGGCTGGTGCTCCTCGCCGCGGTGGCGTTCGACATCTGGAACAAGCGTCGGGCAGCGGGCAGCCGGTGAGGGCCGGCCGGACGGCGGGTGCGCCGTCCGGCCGGCCGCACGCTCAGCGGTCGCCGACGGTCACACCCGGCTCCACCGCTGGTTGCTGTTGCCGTGGCAGGTCCAGAGGATCACCCGGGTGCCGTTGGCGGTGGCGGCGCCGTCGACGTCCAAACACAGCGACGGGAAGCGGCCGTTGCTCACCGTGCCGTTGCCGTTGAACGTCCACTGCTGGTTGGTGCCGCCGTTGCAGTCCCAGATCTGCACCCGGGTGCCGGCGGTCGCGTTGGTCGGCACGTCCAGGCACTTGCCCAGCACCCGCAGCGTCTGGCCGTCGACGCTGAACTGCTGGTTGGGGTTGCCGTGACAGTCCCAGATCAACGTGCCGGTGCCGTTGGCCGTGCCGCCGTTGCCGACGTCGAGGCAGCGCCCGGCCGACTCGCTGCGCAGCCGGAACGTGGTCGGGGTGGGCGGCGGGGTGGTGGTGCCGCCCCCGCTGACCCGGTAGACCACCGTGCCGTGCCCGGGCACGCTGGCGGAGATCGTCCCGGTGCTGGTCGAGGTGGCGTCGGTCCACGCCTCGCGCAGCGTGAACGAGGTGCCGCTCTTGCCCACCGCCGCCGCGGTGGTGGAGATCGTCGTGGTGGCGCTGCCCTGGTTGAACAGGGCGACCGCCACGTCGCCGTTGGCCAACGGCTTTGCCAGCACCCGGCGGGTGCCGTCGAAGGACACCTGAGCCGCCTGCCGGGCGAGCGGATCCTGGCTGATGCCGATGAGGTTGGCGTTCTTCAGGATCGTCTGCGTGGCCGCGTTCATGTTGCGCAGGTCGTTGCCGGCGATGAGCGGCGAAGCCAGGACCGCCCACAGCGCGAAGTGGCTGCGCATCTCGGTGTCGGTCATGCCGCCGCGGCCGACCTCCAACATGTCCATGTCGTTGAACGCGCCGGGCTTCGCTCGACCGGCCAGCGGCACGGTGACGTCGACGATGTTCTGGATGCCCATCGGGTAGCCGTTGGTCTGCCCGCTGTTCCAGGTGTTGGTGATGTCCTCGGTGGTGCGCCACATGTTCGCCACGTCGCCCCAGTCGCGCTGCGGGCCGGTCTTGGAGTGGACGCTGTTCGAGTTGATGCTGTAGACGATCGGTCGACCGGTGGCGGCGAGCGCGTCGCGCATGATGTTGAAGACGCGCACCTGCTCGTCGATCGAACCGCTGGGCGAGCACCAGTCGTACTTCAGGTAGTCCACGCCCCAGGCCGCGAACTGGCGGGCGTCCTGCGCCTCGTGGCCCTGCGCCCCGGTCGCGCCGGGGTAGCTGTTGAAGTACTGGGCACACGTCTCGGTCAGCGGACCCTGGTAGATGCCGAACTTCAGCCCCCGGGCGTGGATGTAGTCACCGAGCGCCTTCATGCCCGACGGGAAGCGGCTCGGGTCGCCCTGCAGGTTTCCCGCGGAGTCGCGGTTCGGGTTCATCCAGCAGTCGTCGACGACGACGTACTGGTAGCCGGCGTCCCGCATGCCGGAGCTGACCATCGCGTCGGTCATCTGCCGGATGAGCGTCTCGTTGATGTTGCAGCCGAACGTGTTCCAACTGTTCCAGCCCATCGGCGGCGTGCGGGCCGCGCCGTTGTCGAGTGCCCGCGCCGGCTGCGGGGCGGCGGCCCCGCCGATGACGGTGGCGGTCAGCGCGACCGCCGCGGCACCCATGGCGGCCAGCAGCCGTCGTGTTCTTCTACGCACAGGTCCTCCTCGGTTGACGGGCGCCGAGGCGCCCGGCGGGAGCGGTCGTTCGCGGCGGCCCGGACCACGCCGACCGGTGGATCGCCGGGAAGGTCGTGGCGTCGAGGGAACCGGTGGGTCGGCCGCTCTCAGGTGGTGGGTCGGCGATGGCCGGGGACGCCGCCGGCCGTCGCCTCGCTGCCGCGCCGGATGCGTCCGCCCGGGGACTGCACAGCCGACACAACGATGCCGCGGATGTTATCGCTGACATCAGAAGGTGTAAATAGTTTGTCACCTCGCTCGGAGGCCCGCACGGTGCCCGCGAGGCGACCTCGCCGAGCGAGAACAAGCCGTTGAGAGGCCATCTGGCGGCCTCGCGCCGGCCAGCCCGGGCTTCCGTCAGGGCTGTCCGGGGCGGGACGGAGGCGGATCTCGATACCACATCGATTGTTGTCGTTAACATGGCGTCGTCGGAGCTGATCGGGCCGGCCGGTGTCCGCCGCGCGAGGACCTTCGGCGGCGGGCGGTCGGGCCGGTCCCGGCGTCGACGCCGACGGTGGCCGCGCCGGCCCGGCTCTCGTTACGCAGCCGTTGCGAACAGGTGTCTTGACGGATGTATATGTGAGCGCTAACACTAACTCGGTGACACGGGAGAGGTGCAAATGAGCGAGGTGGACGGGCCCGACCGCTACGTGGTCGGGGTCGATTTCGGCACGTTGTCCGGGCGCGCGCTCGTGGTGCGGGTCCGCGACGGCGCCGAGGTCGGCACCGCGGTGCACGAGTACCGGCACGGGGTGATCGAGGCGGCGCTGCCCGACGGCGGTCCGTCGCTGCCCCCGGACTGGGCGTTGCAGGACCCCGACGACTACCGCGACGTGCTGCGCGAGGCGGTGCCCGCCGCGCTCGCCGCGGCCGGGGTGGACCCGGCCCGGGTGATCGGGATCGGCACCGACTTCACCGCCTGCACCGTGCTGCCCACGCTCGCCGACGGCACCCCGCTGTGCGAGATCCCGGACCTGCGTCACCGGCCGCACGCCTGGGTCAAGCTGTGGAAGCACCACGCCGCCCAGCCCCAGGCCGACCGGATCAACGCACTGGCGCACGAGCGCGGCGAACCGTGGATCGGCCGCTACGGCGGCAAGATATCCGCCGAGTGGCAGTTCGCCAAGGGGCTGCAGATGCTCACCGAGGACCCCGAGGTCTACCGGCGGGCCGAGCGCTTCGTCGAGGCCGCCGACTGGATCGTCTGGGAGCTGTGCGGCGCCGAGACGCGCAACGCCTGCACCGCGGGCTACAAGGGCATCCGGCAGGACGGCCGCTATCCGTCGGCCGACTACCTGGCCGCGCTCGACCCCGGCTTCACCGACTTCGTGACCAAGCTGGACGGCCCGCTGCTGCCGCTGGGCGCCCGGGCCGGCACGCTCAGCGCCCGCGCCGCGGCCTGGACCGGGTTGCCCGAGGGCATCGCGGTCGCGGTCGGCAACGTCGACGCGCACGTCACCGCGGCCTCCGCCCAGGCGCTGCGCCCGGGTCGGCTGGTGGCGATCATGGGCACCTCCACCTGCCACGTGCTCAACGGCACCCACCCCGCCGAGGTGCCCGGCATGTGCGGCGTGGTCGACGGCGGCATCAGTCCCGGCGCCTGGGGTTACGAGGCCGGGCAGAGCGGCGTCGGGGACATCTTCGGCTGGTTCGTCCGGCACGCCGCGCCGGCCGGCGTCGACTCGCACGAGCGGCTCACCGAGCTGGCCGCCGCCCAGCCGGTCGGCGCGCACGGCCTGGTGGCGCTGGACTGGTGGAACGGCAACCGGTCCCTGCTGGTCAACCACGACCTCAGCGGACTCGTGGTCGGGCTGACGCTGGCCACCCGGCCGGCGGACGTCTACCGCGCGCTGCTGGAGGCCACCGCGTACGGCACCCGGATGATCGTCGAGGCGTTCGCCGAGGCGGGCGTGCCGGTCGACGACCTGGTGGTGGCCGGCGGGCTCACCTCCAACCGGCTGCTGATGCAGATCTACGCCGACGTCACCAACCGCCCGCTGGGCATCATCGGCTCGGCGCAGGGCCCGGCGCTCGGCTCCGCCATCCACGCGGCGGTCGCCGCCGGGTCCTACCCGACGGTCCACGAGGCGTCGGCGGCCATGGGCCGGGTGGACGAGGGCGTCTACCGGCCGATCCCGGAGAACGTGCGCGCCTACGACGCGCTCTACGCGGAATACCGCGCGCTGCACGACCACTTCGGTCGCGGCGCGAACGACGTCATGCTCCGCCTGCGGGCGATCCGCAACGCGGCGGTCGAACCCGCGGCGCAGCCCGACCCGGCCCTGGAGGTTGTCGGATGAACCCCGAGATCGCCGCGCTGCGCGAGACCGTCGCCGGCCTGCACCGCGAGTTGACCCGCAACAACCTGGTGGCCTGGACCGCCGGCAACGTCTCGGCGCGGGTCCCGGGGCAGGACCTCATGGTCATCAAGCCCAGCGGCGTCGACTACGACGACCTGACCGCCGACACCATGGTGGTCTGCGACCTCGACGGCACGGTCGTCGACGGCGGTTCCCCGTCCAGCGACACCGCCGCGCACGCCTACGTCTACCGCGCGATGCCCGAGGTCGGCGGCGTGGTGCACACGCACAGCGGCTACGCCACCGCCTGGGCGGCCCGGGGCGAGGCGATCCCGTGCTGGCTGACCGCCCAGGCCGACGAGTTCGGCGGGGAGATCCCGATCGGGCCGTTCGCCCTGATCGGCGGCGACGACATCGGCAAGGGCATCGTCGGCACGCTGTCCGGGCACCGCTCGCCGGCGGTGCTCATGCGCAACCACGGCGTGTTCACCATCGGCCGCACCGCCCGCGCGGCGGTCAAGGCCGCGGTGATGTGCGAGGACGTCGCGCGCACCGCGCACCTGGCCCGCGCGCTCGGGCCACCGCTGCCGATCGCGCCGGCCGACATCGACGCGCTGCACGACCGCTACCAGAACGTGTACGGCCAGCGCCCGTCGAGCGGCTGACCCAGACCAGCACCACCTCATCCCACCACAACCGGTCGCCCCGGCCCCACCGGCCGCGCGTCCGGATCACCCCACCCCGAGGAGATTCGATGAGAACCAGGAGCACGGCACGTACGGTCATCGCGGCCCTGGCCGGTGTGCTGCTCGCCGGCAGCATGGCCGCGTGCGGCAACAGCGACACCGGCGGCGGTTCCGGCGGCGACGACAAGCTCGTCCTGGGCTTCTCCCAGGTCGGTGCGGAGAGCGGCTGGCGGACCGCCAACACCACCTCGATCAAGGAGGCGGCGAGCGAGGCGGGCATCGAGCTCAAGTTCGACGACGCGCAGCAGAAGCAGGAGAACCAGATCAAGGCGATCCGGAACTTCATCCAGCAGAAGGTCGACGTGATCGCCTTCTCGCCGGTGGTGGAGTCCGGCTGGGACACCGTGCTCAAGGAGGCCAAGGACGCCAAGATCCCGGTGATCCTGACCGACCGGGCGGTCGACTCGGCCGACAAGTCGCTCTACAAGACGTTCCTCGGCTCGGACTTCAAGAAGGAGGGCCGGCTCGCCGGCGAGTGGCTGGTGGAGCAGAAGAAGGGCGCCACCGGCCCGGTGAACATCGTCGAGCTGCAGGGCACGACCGGCTCGGCGCCGGCGAACGACCGCAAGGCGGGCTTCGCCGAGGCGATCGCGGCCGACCCCAACCTGAAGATCATCGCGTCGCAGTCCGGTGACTTCACCCGCGCCGGCGGCAAGCAGGTGATGGAGCAGTTCCTGAAGGCCAACCCGAAGATCGACGTGCTGTTCGCGCACAACGACGACATGGGTCTGGGCGCGCTCGAGGCGATCACCGCGGCCGGCAAGGTGCCGGGCAAGGACATCACCATCATCACCGTCGACGCGGTGAAGGACGGCATGCAGGCCCTCGCGGACGGCAAGTTCAACTTCATCGCGGAGTGCAGCCCGCTGCTCGGCCCGCAGCTGATGGAACTCGCGAAGAAGGTCGACGCGGGCGAGGAGGTGCCGGCCCGGATCGAGACCGAGGAGACCACCTTCACGCAGGAGTCGGCCAAGGAGGCACTGCCCAACCGCAAGTACTGACCCACACCGGGGGTCGCCGTCGCGCCGACGGCGGCCCCCGTGCCACCACCGCTCAAGAAGAGGTCCGATGGGATGACGGGTGACCGTCCGGTCCTGACCATGACCGGAATCAGCAAGACCTTCCCCGGGGTCCGCGCGCTGCACGACGTCGACTTCCGGTTGTTCCCGGGCGAGGTCCACGCCCTGATGGGCGAGAACGGCGCCGGCAAGTCGACGCTGATCAAGGTGTTGACCGGCGTCTACGGCACCGACGCCGGCACCGTCACGCTCGACGGCGACCAGGTGTCCTTCACCGGGCCGATGCAGGCCGCCGCGGCCGGCGTGAGCACCGTCTACCAGGAGGTCAACCTCTGCACCAACCTGTCGGTGGCGGAGAACATCTTCATCGGCCGGGAGCCGCGCCGCCTGGGCGCGGTGCGCTGGGGCGAGATGCGCCGGCGGGCGCGCGGGCTGCTGGCCCGGCTCGACCTCGACCTCGACGTGAGCGCACAGCTCGGCACCTACTCGCTGGCCGTGCAGCAGATGGTCGCGATCGCCCGGGCCATCGACGTGCGGGCCCGGGTGCTCATCCTGGACGAGCCGACGTCCAGCCTGGACGCGGGCGAGGTGGCCCAGCTCTTCCGGATCATGCGCCAGTTGCGCGACGAGGGCATCGCGATCCTGTTCGTCACCCACTTCCTCGACCAGGTCTACGGCATCGCCGACCGCATCACGGTGTTGCGCAACGGCACCCTGGTGGGGGAGTACCGCACCGAGGAGTTGCCCCAGTTCAGCCTCGTGGAGAAGATGATCGGCCAGGAGCTGGACGTGCTGGGCCGGCTGGACGGGCCGCAGGGACGGGACGCCGTCGCCCGCGACGGGCAGGCCCCGCTGGTGGATGCCGACCAGGTGGGCCGTCGGGGCGCGGTCGCCCCGTTCAGCCTGCGCATCCACGCCGGGGAGGTGGTCGGCCTGGCCGGCCTGCTCGGCTCCGGCCGCACCGAGGTGGCCCGGCTGATCTTCGGCGCCGACCGCGCCGACCACGGTCAGGTCCGGATCGACGGCGCCCGCTCGCCGCTGCGTACCCCGATCCAGGCCATCGACCACGGCATCGGCTTCTGCTCGGAGAACCGGCGGGCGGAGGGCATCGTCGGTGAGCTGTCGGTCCGGGAGAACATGATCCTGGCGATGCAGGCCGCGCGCGGCTGGCTGCGCCCGATCCCGCGCCGGCGCCAGGACGAGCTGGTGCAGAAGTACGTCGAGGCGCTGAGCATCCGGCCGGCGAACCCGGAACTTCCGGTGCGCAACCTCTCCGGCGGCAACCAGCAGAAGGTGCTGCTGGCCCGCTGGCTGATCACCGAGCCGCGCCTGCTCATCCTCGACGAGCCCACCCGCGGCATCGACGTCGGCGCCAAGGCCGAGATCCAGAAGCTGGTGGTGCAGCTCTCCGACGGCGGCATGGCGGTGCTGTTCATCTCCGCCGAGCTGGAGGAGGTGCTGCGGCTGAGCCACCGGGTGGCGGTCATGCGCGACCGCGAGATGGTCGCCCAGCTCGACAACGACGACACGCTCGACGCCGACCGCGTCATGCGCACCATCGCCAGCGGAACCCCCCGGGAGGAGGTGAACCGATGAACACCGTCGCCGACCGCCTCCGCCCGCTGACCGGGCACCGGCTGTTCTGGCCGGCCCTGGTGCTCGTGGTGATGCTCGCCGCGAACACCGTCTACCGTCCGGGCTTCCTCGCCGTCGAGGTCAAGAACGGCCACCTGTACGGCACGCCTGTCGACATCCTCCGGTTGAGCGCGCCGCTGATCCTCGTCGCCCTCGGCATGACCCTGGTCATCGCCACCGGCGGCATCGACCTGTCCGTCGGCTCGCTCTGCGCCATCAGCGGCGCGATCGCCTGCCTGCACATCAGCGGCGCGGCCGACCAGAACAGCCCGTCCACCGTGTTCACCGCGCTGGCCCTGGCCTTCGGAACCGCGCTCGTGCTCGGCGCGTGGAACGGGGTGCTGGTCGCCGTCATCGGCATCCAGCCCATCATCGCCACGCTGATCCTCATGGTGGCCGGCCGGGGGATCGCCCAGCTGGTGACCGAGGGGCAGATCATCACGATCAACTCCGGACCGTACCGGGCGATCGGGCTCGGGCACTTCCTGACCCTGCCGCTGGCCATCCTCATCGCGCTGGCCGCGGCGCTGCTGGTGGCCGCGTTCACCCGGCGCACCGCGCTCGGCCTGATCGTCGAGTCGGTCGGCGGCAACGCCGAGGCCAGCCGGCTCGCCGGCATCCGGTCGCGTCGCGTCGTCCTGCTCGTCTACGTGGTCAGCGCCGCCTGCGCCGCGGTGGCCGGCTTCATGGTCACCGCGAACGTGTCCAGCGCGGACGGCAACGCCGCCGGACTGTGGATCGAACTCGACGCGATCCTCGCGGTGGTGATCGGCGGCACCTCGCTGGCCGGCGGCCGGTTCTCCCTCGGCGGCACCGTGCTGGGCGCGTTGATCATCCAGACCCTGACCACCACGGTGTACGCCATGAACATCTCGCCACAGACGTCGCTGCTGTTCAAGGCCGTCGTCGTCATCGCCGTCTGCCTGATCCAGGCCCCGGCGTTCCGGGCCCGCCTCCGACGTCGCCGGCGCGACGTGGAACCCGGTCCGACGGCGCCGCAGCGGGAGAAGGAGCAGGTCCCGGCATGAGCAGCACGTCGTTGTCCGCCGTCCGGTCCTGGCGGCCCAGCCTGCCCCGGCGGCACGTCCCGGTCCTGGCGACGCTCGCCCTGCTGCTGGTCATGTACGGCATCGGGGTGTCGCAGTACCGCGCGTTCTCCAACGTCCAGGTCGTCTTCAACGTCTTCATCGACAACGGCTTCCTGCTCGTGGTCGCGGTCGGCATGACGTTCGTGATCCTCACCGGCGGCATCGACCTCTCCGTCGGCTCGGTGGTCGCGATGACCGCGATGGTGTCGGCGGCCCTGCTCCGCGACGGCCTGCCGGCGGCCCTGGTGCTCGTCGTCGCGCTGCTGATCGGCCCGACGCTCGGGTTCCTGATGGGCTGCGCGATCCACTTCTTCGAGATCCAGCCGTTCATCGTCACACTCGCCGGGATGTTCTTCGCGCGCGGCATGTGCACGTTCATCAGCGACGCCTCGATCTCCATCACGGACGGCTTCTGGACCGGCATGTCCCAGGCGCGCATCGGGAACCCGGCGGGCAACTTCGTGTCGATAAGCGTGCTGATCGCGTTCGCGGTGGTCGTCGTCGCCGCGTACGTGCTGGCGTACACCCGGTTCGGCCGCAACGTGTACGCGGTCGGCGGCAACGCGCAGTCGGCGCTGCTGATGGGCCTGCCGGTGGGTCGCACCCGGATCGCCGTCTACACGATCAGCGGGTTGTGCTCGGCCGTCGGCGGCATCCTGCTGTCGTTCTACACGCTGTCCGGCGCGCCGCTGATCGCCGTCGGAATGGAACTGGACGTGATCGCCGCGGTGGTCATCGGCGGCACGGTGCTCACCGGCGGGTCGGGCTACGTCTTCGGCACCGTGCTCGGCGTGCTGGTGCTGGGCGTGATCCAGACCCTGATCACGTTCGACGGCAGCCTCAACTCCTGGTGGACCAAGATCGTGATCGGCGGGCTGCTGTTCGCGTTCATCCTCCTCCAGCGCCTCATCGGCATCCGGTTCAAGTGACGGCTCCTAGCGCGGAAGGCAACAACATGGCTACTCACGCCCAGCCCGAGGTCTGGTTCCTCACCGGGAGCCAGGGCCTCTACGGCGAGGACACCCTGCGGCAGGTCGCCGACCAGTCCCGGCAGATCGCCGCCCGGCTGGACGAGTCGTCGGACATCCCCGTACGGGTGGTCTGGAAGCCGGTCCTGACCTCCAGCACGGACATCCTGGCGGTCTGCCGGGACGCGGCCGTGCAGGGCGCGGTCGGGGTGATCGCCTGGATGCACACGTTCTCACCGGCGAAGATGTGGATCGCCGGGCTGGACGCCCTGCAGACGCCGTTGCTGCACCTGCACACCCAGGCGAACGTGGCGTTGCCGTGGGACATCATCGACATGGACTTCATGAACCTGAACCAGGCCGCGCACGGCGACCGCGAGTTCGGGTACATCCAGACCCGCCTGGGGGTGGCCCGCAAGACCGTCGCCGGCCACGTCACCGACCCGCGGGTGGTCTCCCGGGTGGCGGCCTGGGCCCGCGCGGCGATCGGCTGGTCGTCGGTGCGGACGCTGCGGCTGGCCCGCTTCGGCGACAACATGCGCGACGTCGCCGTCACCGAGGGGGACAAGGTCGAGGCGGAGCTGCGCTTCGGCGTCTCGGTCAACACCTACGGCGTGAACGACCTGGTCGCGGTCGTCGACCAGGTCGCCGAGGCGCAGGTGGACGACCTGGTGAAGGAGTACGACGACACCTACCGGCTGGACGCCGCGCTGCGCGCCGGTGGCGACCGGCACGACTCGCTGCGCTACGCCGCGCGGCAGGAGTTGGGTCTGCGCGCGTTCCTGGACGACGGTGGCTTCCGCGCGTTCACCACCAACTTCGAGGATCTGGGCGGGCTGCGCCAGTTGCCCGGCATCGCGGTGCAGCGGCTGATGGCCGACGGGTACGGCTTCGGCGGCGAGGGGGACTGGAAGACCTCGGTCCTGGTGCGGACGCTGAAGGCGATGGCGGCCGGCGTCGAGGGCGGCACGTCCTTCATGGAGGACTACACCTACGACCTGACGTTCGGGCGTGAGCTGGTCCTCGGCGCGCACATGCTGGAGGTGTGCCCGAGCATCACCGCGGACGTGCCGACGGCGGAGGTGCACCCGCTGGGCATCGGCGGGCGGGAGGATCCGGTCCGGCTGGTCTTCGACGCGGCGCCGGGGCCGGCGGTGGTGCTGGGCATGTCGGACCTGGGGGAGCGGTTCCGGCTGGTGGCCAACGTGGTCGACGTGGTGCCGCCGCCGCAGCCGCTGCGCCGGCTGCCGGTGGCCCGCGCGGTCTGGCGGCCCCGACCCGACCTCGCCGCCTCTGCCGAGGCGTGGATCACCGCGGGCGCCCCGCACCACACCGTGCTGTCCCAGGCCGTCGGCGTGGAGGAGCTGCGTGACCTGGCCGCGATGACGCGCACCGAGCTGGCGGTCATCGACGGCGACACCGTGCCGCACCGGTTCGCCGACGAGCTGCGGTGGAACCAGGCGTACCACCGGCTCGCGCGCGGGTTCTGACCGGGCGGGCACACCCGCCACGGGTGGCGTACCCCCGGGTCCGCGTCGGGGGCGCGCCACCCGCCGGTGTCCGCGGTGTTACGCCTTGACGAACGTCTTGTTATCGCTCACAGTCGATGTGTCGGATCGCCGGCAGCCTGCGTGGGCCGCTCCGGGCCGGGCCCCACACCGGGGCTGCCGCTCGGCATCCGATTCCCCTTGGGCAGAGACGACTGTTAACGATCACATGAGGAGGGTCATGGTGGCGACAGCTCGGCTGTCCCGGCTCCTGGCGGGGTTGGTGGCGATGGTGGTCGGCGGCGTGCTGGTGGGGTTGGCCCCGACGCCGGCCTCGGCGGCGACGGTGGACACCAACGCCTGGTACGTGCTGCTGAACCGCAACAGCGGCAAGGCGTTGGACGTCTACAACCTGGCCACGAACGACGGGGCGCGGATCACCCAGTGGGCGCGCAACAACGGGGCCTGGCAGCAGTGGCAGTTCGTGGACTCCGGCGGCGGCTACTACCGGGTGCGCTCGCGGCGCTCCGGCAAGGTGCTGGACGTGACCGGCGCGTCCACCGCCAACGGCACTGCCGTGGTGCAGTGGAGCGACCACGGCGGGACCAACCAACAGTTCCGGCTGGCGGACTCGGACGGCGGCTACGTCCGGCTGATCAACCGCAACTCCAACAAGGTGATGGAGGTGCAGAACGCCTCCACCGCCGACGGCGGCAACATCGTGCAGTACGACGACTGGAACGGCGCGAACCAGCAGTGGCAGCTCGTCCGCGTCGACGGCGGCGGCACCCCGACCGACCCGCCGCCCGGCGGCACCTTCACCAACCCGGCGGTCTGGCAGGACTTCGCCGACGTCGACATCATCCGCGTCGGCGACATCTACTACATGTCCGCCTCGACCATGCACTACTCGCCCGGCGCGCCGGTGCTGCGCTCCTGGGACCTGGTGAACTGGGAGTTCGCCGGGCACTCGGTGCCCCGGCTGGACTTTGGCACCAAGTACGACCTGCCCCCGGGCAGCCAGGCGTACGTGGACGGCATCTGGGCCTCGACGTTGAACTACCGGCCGAGCAACAAGACCTACTACTGGGCCGGGTGCGTCGACTTCGCCCAGACCCACATCTACACCGCCTCGGCCGTCGACAGCACGTGGAGCCGGCTCACCACGATCCCCAACTGCTACTACGACGCCGGCATGCTGATCGACGACAACGACACCATGTACGTCGCGTACGGCAACGGCACGATCAGCGTGGCTCAACTGTCCGCGGACGGGCGCAGCCAGGTGCGGGCCCAGCAGGTCTACCAGACGCCGTCGAGCATCGGCACGCTGGAGGGGGCGCGCTTCTACAAGCGCAACGGCGCCTACTACATCTGGCTGACCCGGCCGGCGAACGGCCAGTACGTGCTCAAGTCCACAAACGGCCCGTTCGGCCCGTACGAGCAGCGCCAGGTGCTGTTGAACCTGCCCGGCCCGATCTCCGGCGGCGGCGTGCCGCACCAGGGCGGCCTGGTGCAGACGCAGAACGGCTCCTGGTACTACATGGCCTTCACCGACGCGTACCCGGGCGGGCGGATGCCGACGCTGGCGCCGATCACCTGGACCGCCGACGGCTGGCCGCAGGTGCAGACCGTGAACGGGACGTGGGGCGCCAGCTATCCCAACCCGCTGCCGCTGCACCCGGTGAAGCCGCTCACCGGCACCGACACGTTCGCCGGCACCACGCTCGGCCCGCAGTACGAGTGGAACCACAACCCGGACAACAGCCGGTGGTCGGTGAACAACGGCCTGCGCCTGCAGACCGCCAGTGTGACCAACGATCTGTACCAGGCCCGTAACACGCTGACCCACCGGATCCAGGGTCCGACCTCCACCGCCACCGTCGAGCTGGACTACTCGGCCATGCGCGACGGGGACCGGTCCGGGCTGGCCATGCTGCGTGACAGCTCGGCCTGGATCGGCGTGCGGCGGGACAACGGCGCGACCCGGGTGGTCATGACCAACGGTCTGACCATGGCCAGCGGCGCCTGGAACACCACCTCCATCGGGAGTGAGGTCGCCAGTGCGGCGGTCTCCGGCGGGCGGATCTGGTTGCGGGTCAACGCCGACATCCGGCCCGGCTCGGGTCGGCAGGCGCGCTTCTCCTACAGCACCGACGGGGTCACCTTCGTCCCGCTGGGCAACGCGCTGACGCTCAACAACGCGTGGCAGTTCTTCATGGGATATCGGTTCGCCATCTTCAACTACGCCACCCAATCGCTGGGCGGGGCGGTGACGGCACGCCAGTTCTCGGTGACAACGCCGTGACGCGGGTCACCATTTCTGGTGCTTGACGAGCTCGGAAATTGCCCGGGGTGGGGGTCCGACAACCGTCGGGAATGCCCTGCCCCGGGCAGCCGGAGCTGCCACTTCGTCCCATTGGTGCGCGAAAGGAATGGATGCTGTCGGCCTTTCTCCGACAATCCGCCACGACACTCGATTCGTTGATCGGCCGGGCCCGTGACCGGTGGGAGAACTGGCGTAGACTGTCGCCACCCCGGCCGGTCCGGTCGACGTCGACATGGTGCGGCCACGTGGGCATGTGCGAAAGTGAGGTGGCCGTGCGCGGTCCTGCGATGACGGACGTGGCCCGCCTCGCCGGTGTCTCCCACCAGACGGTCTCCCGGGTCCTCAACGGGCACCCCAACGTGCGCGAGCAGACCCGGCTGCGGGTCCAGGCGGCCATCACCGAACTCGGCTACCGGCCCAACCGCGCGGCCCGCGCGCTGGTCACCGGCCGGTCCCAGGTGATCGGTGTGGTCGCGCAGAACACCACCCTCTACGGTCCGGCCTCCCTGCTGGCCGCGCTGGAGCAGACCGCCGCCGAGGCCGGCTTCGCGGTCAGCGTCGGCAGCGTCAGCGACCTCGACCACCGGTCCATCTCGGCGGCGGTGGAGCGGCACCTGGCGCACCGGGTGGCCGGCATCGTGGTGATCGCGCCGGTCGAGTCGGCCGGGGCGGCGCTGGAACGGCTGCCGCACGACGTGCCGCTGGTGACCGTGGACGGCGACCCGCGCCGGCCGATCCCGCTGGTGACGGTCGACCAGGTCGCCGGCGCCCGGGCCGCCACCCAGCACCTCCTGGACGCCGGGCACCGGACGGTCTGGCACGTCTCCGGCCCGTCCGACTGGTTCGACAGCGCCGGTCGGATCGAGGGTTGGCGCGAGGCGCTGCGGCTGGCCGGGGCCGAGATCCCGCCGCTGGTGCCGGCGGACTGGTCCTCGGCGGCGGGCTACCGGTGCGGGCAGATGCTGGCCCGGATGCCCGAGGTCACCGCCGTCTTCACCGCCAACGACCACCTGGCGCTGGGTGTGCTGCGGGCGTTGCACGAGCACGGCCGGCGGGTGCCGGACGACATCAGCGTGGTCGGGTTCGACGACGTGCCCGAGGCGGCCTACTTCATCCCGCCGCTGACCACCGTCCGGCCCGACTTCGCGGCGGTGGCCCGGGCCAGTCTCGGGCTGCTGCTGGCGCAGATCGAGTCCACCGGGGTCGGGCCGCTGCGTCAGACCATCGCGCCGACACTCGTTCCCCGCCGCAGCGTCGGCCCGCCGCCCCAGCGCTGACCCGCCGCGCGGCCCTCACCCGCCGCCGCGCTGTGCGGCGGTCCTACCGTCCGTCCGAGGTTCGCGGCACCCCGTCACGGCGCTCAGTTTTCCGGCGGTGCCGAGTCCCCGGCCGGCCCCCCGGGCGCCCATGCGGTTCTGATGTCCCGACGGCCCCCGGGGCGCCCACGCGGCACTGGATGTCCGGACGCTGCTGGGTGCCCGCCCGTGCCGGCGTCGCCCACCGCGGTTCGCTCGCGGAGGCGGATCGCGCTGCCGTTGGCAGAGCGCGGCCCGTTCTCCGCCGGTGCCTTTGGAGCTGATAGCAGGAACGACTCAGACCCTCGTCACCCCCCCCCCGGCGGGCGCGGCTCGCGGAGGACCGGTGAGGTCACCGGCGGGTCGCCCCCATGACCGCGTTCGTCACGGGCGGGCGGGTCGGCGCCGTCTGAGTCGTTCGTGACGTCAGCTCCAAAGGCGACCCGAGCACTGTTGCTCCGGCAGCGGCCACGCGCGTCGGGGCCGACCCGTCCGGGCGTGCTGATCGAATCGCCGCGGCGCTGAGCCGCCGCCGTCGGGTCGCCCGGCCCGACGGCGGCGGCGTCACCGGGGGTATGCGGACCGAACGGCCCGCGCACCCCACGCCTCAGACGAACCGCCAGCGCTGATGCGCCGCGCCGGTGTCGTCGCCGAGGACGGCCTGCGCGCCCTGGCTGCCGGAGCCGCCGCTGAGGCCCAGCACCCTTCCGCCGTTGGCGCACTGGAGCCGGAAGTAGCCGTTGCCGCTGTGGCGCAGCCGCCACCGGTGGTCGACGGTGCCATTGTCGGTCCACTGGACGATCCGGGCGCCGGCGGCGGAGGAGCCGCCCTCGACGCCCAGCACCTTGCCGCTGTGCGAGGCGCGCAGCCGCAGGTAGCCACCGGTGTCGACGAGCGCGGTCCACAGGTGGTCGGCGGTGCCGTTGTCGCCCCACTGGATGACGAGCCCGCCGTCCGCGGTGGACATGTTCTGCACGCCGAGCACGAGCCCGCTGCCCAGGTTCTGCAACCGGCGGGCCCCGTTCGGCAGGAACCGCCACTGGTTGTCCGGGCTGCCGTTGTCCGGGTCCTGCACGGCCATCGCACCCTGCCCGGTCGAGCCACCGGAGATGCCGAGCAGCTTGCCGGTGTGCGAGTTGCGCAGCTTGTGGGTGCCGTCGCCGACGTCGACCACGGTCCACAGGTGGTCGGCGGTGCCGTTGTCGGCCCACTGGAGGATCCGGGCGTTGTCCGCCGTGGACATGTTCTCCACACCGAGCACCTTGCCGCTGTTGACGTTGCGCAGCTTCAGCGCCGAACCGTCGACCACGAGCTGCCAGTCGTGGTCGGCGGTGCCGGAATCGCCCCACTGAAGGGCGAGCCCGCCGTCGGCGGTGGACATGTTCTGGATCCCGAGCACGAGGCCGCTGGCCGCGTTGGCCAGCCGGAAGCTCGCCTCGCCGCCACCGCCGCCGCCCGTGCCGGCACGCCAGTAGACCGTGTAGTTGAACCCGTGCGCGTCGTAGAAGGGGCCGAGGTTGACGGTGGCGCCGTTGGCCGTGGCGGTGAACGCCAGCGAGCCGCTCCCGGTCCGGGTGACCGACGCGACGTCCAGCGTCGGCAGGGCGCTCAACGTGCTGTTGCCGTAGTTGCCGGAGAGCACCACCGGCCCGTACGTGACCGCCTGGACCGCCGCGTCGTCGTTGGCGGCGACGGTGGCCACCCGCATCGGCAGCCGGACCGTGACCACGTCCCCGGAGGCCCAGTCACGGGTCAGCACGGCGTAGCTGCCCGGCGTGGTGGTGATGCCCTGCGCCGTGCCGTTGACGCTGACCGTCGCCCCGCTCGTCCACGACGGGATCCGGATCCGCATCGTCCACGACCCACCCACCGAGCCGGTGACGGTCAGGGTCGTGGTGTCGGAGACCGGGTACGAGGTGCTCTGGGTGACCGTGATGCCGCGCTGGCTCCAGGTGAGCACCGAGGGCAGGAACTGGTTCACGGTCAGCGTGGTGCCGTTGTGGTAGTAGATGCCGTCGGCCAGGTTGGTGTTCGTCTCCAGCCCGGTGCCCTGGCAGCACCAGAAGGAGTTGTAGTCGGTGCTCCAGGTGCCGCCGCCCCACGCCGGGCCGACGCCGCGCCGTCCGCCCGGGTTGAGCGGGGTGAAGTAGGTGACGTGGCCATGGCTGTCGGCCGGGTTCTGCTGGCCGATCATGTGGTTGAGCAGCGCCCGCTCGTAGAAGTCGACGTACGCGACCCGGTCGGGGTCGAGCTGCCACAGCTCCCGGGTCAGCTTGAGCATGTTGTAGGTGTTGCACGCCTCGCAGGTGTCGTTGCGCAGGTAGCCGGCGATCGCGTTGGGCGCGCGGAAGTGCTCGGCCTGGCTGTTGCCGCCGATGGCGTACGTGTGCGCGCCGACCGTGATGTTCCAGGCGTTGGTGGCGATGTCGCGGTAGCGGGTGGTGCCGGTGGCCTTGTACTCCCGGGCCGCGCCGATCCACTTGGGCACCTGGGTGTTGGCGTGCAGCCCGTTGAGCTGGTCGGAGTTCGACGCGAGCGGGTTGAACACGGCCGCGTGGTCGAAGCGCTGGGCGGTGGTCAGCCACCGGGCGTCGCCGGTCTGCTGGTAGATGTCGGTCAGCACCGCGTTCATGCCGCCGAACTCGGTGCCCAGCATGGCCTGCATCTGTGCCGAGCTGAGCCGGCCGGTGCGCCAGTCGACCCAGCCGGCGAGCGCCAGCAGCACGTCGCGCGCCTGGGTGCTGCCGATCAGGCGCCACACGTCGAGCAGACCGGCGAGCGTCTTGTGCACGCAGTAGTAGGGCACGTTGCCGTTGCTCAGCGTCCGGGCCTCCAGCGCGCTGAAGTCGGACTCCGGGAACCCGGAGAGGTAACCGGCGTTGAAGCCGGCCGCGCCGTTGTTGGCCTGGCACTTCGCCAGTTCGGCGACCATGGTCAGCGCCTTGTCCCGGCAGGTGGTGTCGCCGGCCACCGCCCAGGCCTGCGCCCAGGCGGTCAGGAAGTGGCCCTGCATGTGGGTGCGGAACGGGAAGTTCGGCGCGTCCCAGCCGCCGTTGGCGGCGGCCCCGGCGGTGGAGAGCCGGTGATTGGCCCGGAAGTTGTAGAGCAGCCGGTTGACGTCGACGAAACGGAGGTAGTTCAGCGTCCGGTTCTGGTTGTCCAACCAGCGACTGGCGGTCAGCCGCACCTGGCCGGGGTCGAACGCGTAGGCGGAGACGCCGATGTCGGGGCGGGCCGGGGCCAGGGCGGCGTCGGCCACGCCGCCTGCGGCGAGGGAGCCGACGGCGGCGCCGGCCGCGGTCGCGACGGCGGTCGCGCCGGTGGCGCGCAGGAGCATCCGGCGGTTCATTCCAGGAGCGGGCATGAGCGGCCTTTCGGGGGCGGACGGGTGGGCCGGGCGGCCGGGCGGACCGCGGTCCGCCCGGCCCGTGGGGTCAGTTGCGCAGGCTCCACTGCTGATTGGCCTGGCCGTTGCAGGTCCAGAGGATGAGTTTGGTGCCGTTGGCGGTGCCGGCGCCGTTGGCGTCGAGGCAGAGCCCGGACTGCTGGCCGGTGATGGTGCCGTTGGCGTTGACGTTCCACTGCTGGTTGGCCTGGCCGTTGCAGTCCCAGATGATCACGGTGGTGCCCGGGCTGGTGCCCTGGCCGTTGGCGTCCAGGCACTTGTTGCCGTACACCTGGAGCTGGCGGGCCGCGGTCTGCGTCCAGCGCTGCATGGTGCCGCCCCAGCAGTCCCAGAGCTGCGTCTGGGTGCCGTTGGTGGTGCTCCCGTCCGGCACGTCGACGCAGCGCCCGGACTGGCCGCCCACGATCTCGACGTTCTGCCGGGTGCCACCGGTGCTCGCCGCGTAGCCGGCGGCGGTGATGTTGGCCTGGACGGCGTCCTCGGTGGCGTTCGACGGGTAGCCGGAGGTCATCACGCCCTCGTAGAAGGTGCCGGCGGAGCCGTGGCTGTTGTCGCCGCCGATGCCGAGGATGATCGCGCCTTCCTTCTTCATCGGGTTGTAGCCGGAGGCGTTCGGCCGCTTGCCGTCGTAGAAGGTGGACAGGCCGCCGGACTGGGCGTTGCCGCCGCGGATGGCCCAGTGGTTGGGCTCGCCCTTGACGATGGCGGTCAGGAACCGGTGGCTGACCGACGGGTCGTTGGCGTTGTAGCCCGGGTTGACGCCGGAGAACAGGCCGTTCTCCAGGTCGGCCATGATCCAGGGGCCGTTGCCGGTGCCGTAGCCCCAGACCTTGATGTTGCCGAAGTAGATGGCCTCCATGGTGCCGTTGCCGTTGTCCCGGCTGTCAAGCCCCGGGTTTGGTGGAGAGTTGGTTAGCTGGTTTTCAGGGGTGCGGTGACCGGGTGGGTCATCGCGTGTAGGGCCTCGTGTTCGGCGGGCGGGACGTGCCCGA